>NZ_BMYI01000001.1:354758-942096 GCF_014652195.1 Gemmobacter nanjingensis | reverse complement strand
CTGAAATGCCGCACAAAAGGCCTGATAGAAGACCGCACTCGATCACACCTCAGGAAGCGTCAAAAGCAACTTGCATCACGGGCGGCAACCATAGAAGGGGGCGCCTCGCTGCGGGTCAGGGTCAGCGGGAAGATGGCACAGCAGCACAGCAGCGCCAGCAGGTTGTAGGAAACGTAGGAGGCAGGCTCCAGCACGCCGATCATCAGCTGCGCGCCAAGGCTGCCCGCGATGTCCACAACCCGGTAAACCCCCATGGCGCGGGCGCGGGTCGCGTTCGTCACCTTGTCCTGCAACCATGCCTCGATGATCGTGTAACAGCCTGCAACACAAAGGCCCGAAGCCATCCGCATCACCGACCAGGCCAGCGGATCGACGATCAGCATATGCGCCAGAATGCCGATGGTCCCCGCCGCCGTGAAGGCCGCGAAGGCGCGGGAATGTCCGACAGACCCCATAAGCCGCGGCGCCCACCAACAGCCAATGAAGAAGCCGAAGAAATGGGCCGAGCCCAGCAGACCAAGCTGTTCGGTGGAAAAACCGAGGCTCGCGCCCGAAATCGCGTCCAGCGGCGCGACCCCACCCGAACCGAGTTGCAGCAGCACGACAGCGAGGAACAGGGCGGCAAAAGAGATCAGCAGTCGCATCGGCTCGTCATTCCGGCAGGGCTTGAGGGGCAGGTTGGCCCGGATTGCGCCCGGATGACAGGGCGAAATGATCACAGTTTGTAACAGCGCGTGAGGTGGCGCAGGTCTTGCCACTGCGGCGTTCCGCTCTAAGCTGATGCCCGACAAGGAGAAACGTGATGAAACAGGTTGCACTGGGCCGCAGCGGGCTCATGGTTTCGGAACTCTGCCTCGGCACGATGACCTGGGGCACCCAGAACACCGAGGCCGAGGCCTTTGCCCAGATGGATATGGCGACAGAGCGCGGCGTGACCTTCTGGGACACCGCCGAAATGTATCCGACCAACCCGGTCAGCGCCGAAACCGTCGGCGGGACCGAAGCGATCATCGGCAACTGGTTCGCCGCGCGCGGCGGGCGTGAGCGTGTGGTTCTGGCGACCAAGATCACCGGCAAGGGCAAGACGGTGCGCGCCGATCAGCCGATTAGCGCCGCCACCTTGCGCACGGCGGTCGAAGGTTCGTTGCGGCGGTTGCAGACCGATTACATCGACCTTTACCAACTGCACTGGCCCAATCGCGGCAGCTATCACTTCCGCCAGATGTGGCGCTATGCGCCGCGTTTCGACGACCCCGCAGCGATCCGCGACAACATGGCCGAAGTGCTGCGCGCTGCGGGCGATCTGGTGGCTGAAGGCAAGATCCGCGCGCTTGGCCTGTCGAACGAAAGCGTCTGGGGCGCGGCCGAATGGCTGCGGCTGGCCGGGATGGAAAACCTGCCGCGCATGGCCAGCGTGCAGAACGAATATTCGCTGCTCTGCCGCCAGTTCGATACCGACTGGGCCGAGTTTTCGGTGCTGGAGGACATGCCGTTGCTGGCCTATTCGCCGCTGGCAACGGGGCTGCTGTCGGGCAAATATGCCGGGGATGTGGTGCCCGAAGGCACGCGGCGTGAACGAACGCCCGATCTGGGCGGACGTGTCACCGCGCAGGTGTTTCCTGCCGTTTCGGCCTATCTTGGCCTTGCGCGCGATCATGGGCTTGATCCTTGCCAGATGGCGATTGCCTTCACCCGTCAGAGGCCGTTTGCCTGCATTCCGATCATCGGCGCCACGACACTTGCGCAGCTTGAAAGCAATATCGGTGCGGCAGATCTGACGCTGTCGGACGAGGTTCTGGCCGATATTGACGCCTTGCACCGTCTTTACCCTGCGCCTTACTGAACGGGTTGCGCCCGTGCCGGGCTTCGGGCCTATTGGGGCGGGATGAGTGGGGGACGGGATGCGCCGTATTGCAGCGCTGTTGACGATTGGCCTCCTGGCGGCCTGCCAGTTGCCTGCGGGGCTTGGGGGCGGCAAGACTGCGCCGCCGCCTGAAGCTGGGGTAACTGCCGCGCCGGGGGCGATCACCGGCGGTCCGGTGACGACCACGACATTGGCCCCGGCAACCGCGGCGTCCGATGTCAAACCGGCCGCCGCGCCTGACCCAGCGCCGAAGGCTGCGCCAGAGGCCCAACCCGGGGTGCCTCCCACCGCCGCACCGCCCAGGCCTGTAACGGCGCCTCAACCTGAGCCTGCCACGAAGACCGCCGCGCAGATCAGTTGCGAAAAGGCGGGGGGCACCTGGTCCGCTGCCGGGCTGTCGCAGGCCCGGACCTGCGTGCGGCGCACGCGGGACGCGGGCAAGCAATGCAGCCGCGAAAGCGATTGCGAGGGATTCTGTCTTGCCCGCTCGCGCAGTTGCGCGCCGGTCACGCCGCTTTTCGGCTGCAACCCCATCCTTCAGGCCGACGGGCGCGAGGTGACACTGTGTCTCGACTAATGTTTGCACTGCTGCTGGCGCTGTCCGCCTGTGCCAAAACACCGGAGCCGGAACGCGCCTTTCGCAACACGGCGGTGCCGATCTATTCCAGCGCTGTGCTGGATGCGGCAAGTCTTGCCGGTCGCTGGCAGCAGGTCGGCACCTTCGCGGCAGAGGCGGGGGGCTGCCGGGGCGGGATGGTCAGTTTCGGCCCGTCGGGCGCGCAGGGTCTGCCGGTGGAAGCCGATCTTTGCCTTGACGGGCAGCGCGCGCGCTATCGCGGTAACGCCCGGCTGGTTGCGCCCGGTCGTTTGCAGCTCGAGGCTGCGGAAGGTGCGCTGGCCGAACCGTGGTGGGTGCTGTGGGCCGATGCCGACAGCCGCACGCTGGTCATCGGCACGCCGTCGGGGCGCATGGGCTTTGTGCTGGAACGCGGTGGCGTAACCTCGCCTGACCGGCTGAAGGCCGCGCGCGAAATCCTCGACTGGAACGGCTATAGCCCTGCCGGGCTTCAGATGTTCTGAACGCGCGTCCGCAGATCGCGCATATGCGCGGCAAAATCGCGGGCGCCCAGGGTTGCCTCGCGCACCAGCCAGTCGAAATGCGCGCTGATGGTCTCGACCCGCGCACGGTCCCGGAAGGCGATGTAATGGCGACCGAGATACACCACCGCCAGCAGCGGGCCGAACACCGTCACGGGCGCTGAAAACACCCGCCGCGCATCAAAGAGATACAGCCTCAGCGAGGGGTAAAGCTGATCCGCCAGCGTCTCGAACCGCTCGATCTGACCCAGCCGTACCTCAACCGGAAGCCCGGCGTAATAGCCGGTGCCGGTGGCAAACGCCTCCATCTCGTGCAGCGGCAGGGCGATTTCGTAATCCGATTGCGCGGTGCGCAGCCAGGCCAGCTGATCCTCGAAGGCGCCGATCGCCTGTTCGGCGGTGCGGCCCAGTTGCGGGCGATATTCCCATTCCACCAGAGCGCGGGTTTTCAGCATGTCGGGCAGCGTCGCCGGGACATGCCGGATCTTGTAGCCCGCCGCCTCGCGGTGCCAGCCGAAGATCGCCTCGTCAAACAGGGCGCGCGGCGCTTCCCGCATCGTCAGTTGCGTGGCCAGCAGGTCGGCCACCGGCTCGGGCCGTTCGGTCAGGCCCAGAAGCCAGTCTGCGCTGATCCCCAGCGCCTGCGCGCAATCGGCGGCCAGTTGGGCATTGGGTAGCCGCACCCCATCGGCCAGAAGCTGCGAAATGGTGGAACGGTCTGCCCCGGTCGCGCGCGCCAGCGCGGCCTGTGTCATCTGACGCGCGGCCATCGCCTCGGCCAGTCGGACGCGAAACAGGGTGGCGCGGTCACGTTTGTCGATCTTTTCCATCATTGATGACTATAATCAATTCTGATGACTTTGTCATGCGCATCTTCCGCATTCTCGCAGGTCGTGCCCGGTGCTAAGCCCTTGAAAAATGCCGGAGCCGCTATGCGCCACCCCCCCCGCACCGTTGAATGGATCACCCTGTCGCTGCTGCTGATGACCTATGCGCTTTGGGCGCTGGGCACGACCTGGGCCTTTGATCTGTCGCCTGTGCTGGGGGTGGCGCTGACCGGAGTTGCCATCGCTCAGTTTTCTTCGCTGCAACACGAGATGCTGCATGGTCATCCCTTCCATTCGCGGATGGCCAACGAGGCGCTGGCCTTCCCGGCGCTGAACCTGTCCGTGCCCTATGGCCGCTTTCGCGACACCCATCTGGCGCACCACCATGACCCGGTCCTGACCGACCCCTACGACGACCCGGAATCGAACTATTTCGATCCGGCGGTCTGGGCGCGGCTGTCGCGCCCTGCACGCTGGCTGCTGGAGGTGAACAACACCCTCGCGGGGCGGGTGCTGCTGGGGCCGCTGATCGGCAATCTGCTGTGGCTGCGCACCGAGGCCGGGCTGGCATTGCGTGGCGACCGGGCGGTGATCCGCGACTGGCTGCTGCATCTGGCGGGGCTGGTGCCGGTGATCTGGTGGATCTGGGTCGCCCCGATGAGCGGCTGGGCCTATCTGATGGCGGCCTATATCGGCCATGCACTGCTGAAGATCCGCACCTTTCTGGAACACCGCGCCCATGAGGCTGCGCGCGCGCGCACCGTGATCATTGAAGATCGCGGCCCGCTGGCGCTGCTGTTTCTGAACAACAACCTGCATGTGGTGCATCACATGCACCCGAATGTGCCCTGGTATGCCCTGCCTGCGCTTTATCACGCGCATCGGGATCATTATCAGCGACGCAACGATGGCTATGTCTACCGCAGCTATGCCGAGGTGTTTCGCCGCTATCTGGTGACGGCAAAAGATCCGGTGCCGCACCCGCTCTGGCCGTTCCGGCGTTAGGTGATCCGCCGGAAGGTGGGCCGGGTGCCGGAATTGTCGAAGAACGGCACACCGGGTTGCTGGCCGCCGCGCATCAGAAGGGCGACTTCAGACAGGACGACCTCGGTGATGAAGGGCAGGTCCAGCCGCCGCACCTCGGCCAGAGAGATCCAGTGCAGATGCGAAAGCTCGTCACAGGCGGCCGAGAAATCCTCGACATCGCCCTGAACGGCGCTGGCATCGGCAAGGAAGAACCGCGCGTCAAAGCGGCGCGGCCGGCCCGGCGGCGTGATGGCGCGAAAGATGAAGCGGAAACCCGAGGCATCGGGGCGCAGACCGCGCGCGGCGAAGCTCTGCCAGTCTGCGGGCGGATCGGCCCAGGTGGCGGGCTGGCCCAAAGCCAGGCCGGTTTCCTCGAACAATTCGCGGATTGCGGCGGCGGCCAGCGTGTCGGGTGCGATGTCCGTTCCGGCCAGCCGACTGCGACAAGGCTCACCCAGCGGCGCGACCAGCGGAACGGCAGCATCGGCGCGGTCCACCGCACCGCCTGGAAAGACGTATTTCGAAGGCATGAAGGCCGCACCGGCGCCGCGCTGGCCCATCAGTACCTCGGGGCCACCGGCCCGCGCGCGGGTCAGCACCACGGTTGCTGCAGGCCTTACCGGCGTATCGGCTGGCCGCTCAGTCACTTGAGCCGAATCCATGCATGCGCCGTGACCATTGCAGCGCCACGAAGGCGCCTTTCACGCGCGGCAGAAGCCAGAGGGTCATCGCAACCGCGATCACCGAAAAGATTGACACCAGAATCAGCGGATCGGGCCGCCATTTCACAAAGGCCCACAGCAGCGCCGGTCCCATGATGTGCCCGACGATCAGAATGGTGATATAGGCCGGGCCATCATCTGCGCGCTGGTGGTGCAGTGCCTCATGACAGACGGGGCAGCTTTCGCGCACCGTCAGATAGCCGCGCAGCACCGGCCCCGCCCCGCAGTTCGGGCAGCGCCGCCGCCAGCCGCGCACGATAGCGGGCCACAGCGGGCGGTCGTCTTCGGTCTGCGCCAGTGCTGTCATCGGTGAACCTCGGATCAGGGGGGCATAGCGGTCTGGATCGGCGCAGCATAGTCATGGCGGCAGGGCAGGAGCAAGGGGCGCGGAAAACATGCGCTGGAAAGTCGCATTTAGGTGCTCACGGGGCCGTGACCGAAAGTGAGCGGTGATTGCGACGGAAACCCAGCCGCCGGGCGTTTGTCTGGCATGACGGTGGCGCCATGCAGAGGCGGCCCACCCGACAGACAGGAGATTGAAGATGCAGAAACGCACCCTCGTTTACACCGCAGCGCTGGCCTCGATCCTGGCCGGTGGTCTGGGATCTGCCGCGCTTGCAGACCGGATGCGCGATCATGGCGGTATGGGGCCGATGGGCATGATGATGCAGGACGGCCCGATGTTCGATTTTGACAAGTTGGATGCCGACAAGGACGGCAAGATCACGCCCGAGGAATTCGCGTCAGCCCGCGCGGCGCGGGTGGCTGAACTTGATGCCGACAAGGATGGCAAGATCAGCGCCGACGAACTGGTGGCGATGCGGATGCGGGGTGCGGAAGAGCGTATCCGCGCGCAGGTCGATCAGATGATGCAGCGTCTGGATGCGGATGGCGACGGGATGCTGACGGCGGCCGAGGTTCTGGCGATGCCCGGACCGGGGCCGAAGATGCTGGCCCGCGTCGATACGGACGGCGATGGTGCGATCAGCAAGGCCGAGGCGGATGCCGCGCGCGAGAAGATGATGTCACGCATGGAGCGCCGGGGTCATGGCGAGCACGGCAAGGGCGGGCATGGCAAGGGCTGGCATGGCAAGGACGGTCGCGGGGCCAAGGGGCAGGGCGGCAAGCCGGTGATGCCGCAGCCCGAAGAGGGTGCGGCGGAAGACGGCGCAGGGAATTGACGAGTGCCGGGCCGCGGCGATTGTCGCGCCCCCGTTTCGCGGATAACACCCTTGCAGGATGTCCATGCCCCTTGACGTTTCCTCAGACCTGCCCGACGCGGTTCTGCTTGCCCGGTATGCGGCGGGCGACCGGGCGGCTGCGCGGGTTCTGACCTTGCGGTTCACGCCGCGCGTTCTGGGATATGCCACCCGTCTGCTGGGCGACCGTGCCGAGGCCGAGGATGTGGCCCAGGAAGCCATGTTGCGGCTCTGGCGGATTGCGCCGGACTGGCGCGCGGAAGAGGCGCAGGTCAGCACATGGCTGTATCGTGTGGTCACCAATCTGGTGACCGACCGGCAGCGCGCGCGGGCGAGGCGTCCCCTGGATCTGCCGGAGACGGCACCTGAGGTGGCGGATGATGCGCCTGGCGCGGCGGCGGCGATGATGCAACGCGACAGGATGGCCGCACTCGACACCGCCCTGACTGCCCTGCCGGAGCGGCAGCGTCAGGCGGTGGTGTTGCGCCACCTTGAGGGACTTGCGAACCCCGAGATCGCCGGGATCATGGGCATCGGGGTAGAGGCTGTGGAAAGCCTGACCGCACGGGGCAAACGCGCCCTTGCTGCGGTCTTGTCGGGCCAGCGCGCGGCGCTGGGCTATGAGGATGAGGAGACCGGGACATGAGTGTCAGGCTTCGGGATGATGTGGGACTGACGGCCGAGGCGCTGGACAGCCTGTTTGATGAGGCGCGCGCCGCTGCGCCGCCCGAGGCTTCGGGGCTGATGGCGCGGGTGCTGGCAGATGCCTATGCCGCGCAGGATGCCCTGCCGCAGCATACGGCTCAGCGCCGGCCTGCCGCGCGCCGGGGCTGGCTGGCGGGGTTGTTTTCACCCGCGAACAACCGCGCGGCGGCGGGCCTGGTGGCTGCGACACTGGCAGGGGTCTGGATCGGCTTCGTGCAACCCGCGCCGGTCGCCGATGTATCGCAGGCCCTTGAACCCGCTGCGGTGGATGTGGTCGAACTGATCCCCGATCTTGAAATCTGGCTGGCGGAGGGATGAAGCCATGACGACGACCCCTGAACCACGCCCGGCCAGTCACCGCAGCCTGCGGCGCTGGAAGATCGCCTTCTTCGCCTCGCTGGCGGTCAACCTGATGGTTGCCGGTATCGTGGGCGGTGCCCTGCTGAAAGACCCCCATGACCGTGGGCGCGAAGTGCGGGATCTTGGTTTCGGTCCCTTCACCGAGGCGCTGAGCGAGGCGGATCGTGACGCCCTGCGCAAATCCTTTCGCGACCGTCGCCCCGATTTCCGCGCGGCGCGGGCACAAATGCGGGCGGATATGGGCGAGATGCTGTCTGCCCTGCGGGCCGATCCTTTTGATGCCGGGCGGCTTTCTCGGGCTTTCGACACCCAGCAGGCGCGTCTGGCCGATCACCTGAAACTCGGGCAGGATCTGCTGCGCGAGCGGCTGGCCGGGATGAGCGATGCCGAACGCCACGCCTTTGCCGACCGGCTGGAACAGCGCATCACCCGCAAGCGCCCGCCGCCCGAAGACCGCAAGGGCGACAGGTAAGGCGCCTCAGGCAGCGCTGCGGCTTTGGATCACCTGATTGCGGCCGCGCGATTTCGCGCAAAGCAAGGCCTGATCGGCCATGTCGACCAGATCAGCCGCCGGAATTGCGGCTTGTGCGCTGTCCTGCACGGCGAGGCCTATGGACACGGTAATCTGCAAGGTTTCCCCCCCCGGCAGGGCAACCGGGGGCTTTTCGATGGCATGGCGCAGCCGTTCGGCAATGTGACGGGCCTCGGAGGCGCCGGATTCGGGCAGGATCACCAGAAATTCCTCGCCGCCGATGCGCGCAACCAGATCCGCCGGACGCAGGTTCAGGCTTAACCGCTGCGCGACCTCGACCAGAACCGCATCCCCTGCCGCGTGGCCCCAGCGGTCGTTCACCTGTTTGAAACGGTCGAGGTCGATTACCATGACCGCGAAAGCGCTGCCGCAGGCATGGGCGCGCTCGGCAATCGCGGCCAGTCGGGGCTGGGCATAGCGGCGGTTGTAAAGCCCGGTCAGCGGATCGGTCACAGCAAGGCGCAGCCCGTCCTGCACCGAATGGCGCAGACGGTCGCCGGTGCGTTTGCGCCGCAGCAATGCCTGAAGCCGGAAGGCCATTTCCTCGGCCGGCAGATCGTCGGGCAGGGCGGCGCTGACTCCCATATCATAGGCCATGGCAAGATCGGCGGGCACTTGCCCCTGACCGATCAACACCATGGCGCTGTGCCGTGCGGTGCGGCGCGCGCGCAGGTCGGACATCAGCCGCAACCCGCCGCCCGGCCCGCTGATTTCGGCATCCAGCACAAAGATATCAGGGGCCAGCCCGGCGGCGGTGGCGTTCAGCGCCTCGTCCCGGCCCATGGTCCGCACCTCGATCCCCGCGCGCCCCGCAAGCTGGCGACGCAACAGCAATGCCTGCTCCGGTCGCTCCGCGACGACGACGACCAGCCCCTGCCGCTCAAACCCCGCAGGCGCCTCGGCCAGGCCCAGCACCTGCAGGGCCTGTTCGCGGTGACCCAGTTCGTCGGCGGTTTCGTGCAGCCGCAACAGATTGCGCAGCCGGGCCATGAGCAACTGGTCGTCCAGCGGCTTGGCCAGGCAATCCTCCGCACCGGCCCGCAATGCGGCAAGCCGCAGCCCGGCATCCGGTGATGCCGCCAGCATCAGTACCGGGATATCAGCCGTGGCGGCATCGGCGCGCAATTGTTCCAGCACCGCAAGGCCCCTGCGGTTTCCCAGATCTGCGTCCAGCAGGATCGCATCAGGCTTTTCCGCCCGCGCCATGGCGAGACAGGTTTGCGCATCGCCCGCCAGCAGCGGATGATAGCAGGCCGCCGCCAATTTTACCTTGAAGACGATGCGATTGGTGGCCACATCATCCGCAATGAGGATCTTGCCGACCATATCCAGCTCCGTCACCGTTCCCTGATCGACAGTGTTTCGCGAGATGGTTAAGAAATCATTGCCACCTGTTCACACTTTGCGGATCAAAGCCGAAATGTCGCATCCCAGATCAGAGTTTTCCCGGTGACTGCGCGGGAATCTGCCGAAACTCTGGCCCTTCGTGCGCTGGGCTGGTTGGTGACCCAGGAGGAACTGTTGCCGGGTTTTCTGGCGGCGACCGGCAGCGCGCCCGCCGATCTTCCCGCCCGCGCAACTGAGCCGGAGTTTCTGGCGGCGGTGATGGATTTTCTGCTGGCCGAGGATGCGCTGGTCATGGCTTTCTGCGATGCGGCTGGTCTGCCTTACGAGGCGCCGATGCAGGCGCGGGCCGGTCTGCCGGGCGGCGAGCTGCCACACTGGACATAACCACGCGCAGCGCGCGGGATAGGGATGAAATGATCGACGGGCTCATCTTCGACAAGGACGGTACGCTGTTCGACTTCCGGCAAAGCTGGGGCGGCTGGGCCGCGCGACTGCTGGCCGAGCTGGAACCGGATGCCGACCGGCGCGCTGTGCTGGCGCAGTCCATCGGGTTCGATGCGGCGCGGATGGATTTTGCCCCCGACAGCCCGGTGATCGCCGCCACCGCCCCGGAAATTGCCGAAGCGATGCTGCCGCATCTGGCGCCCGAAGCCGCGAGCAGCCTTGTGGACCGCATGAACCTGCTGGCCGCTGAGGCGCCCACGGTGGAGGCTGTGCCGCTGGTGCCACTGTTCACCGCGCTGAAGGCACGCGGGCTGAAAATCGGGCTTGCGACCAATGATACCGAAATCCCCGCCCGCACGCATCTGCGTAAGCATGGGGTGCTGGAGCTGTTCGATTTTGTGGCCGGTTACGACTCGGGCTATGGCGGCAAGCCCGCGCCGGGACAGCTTCTGGCCTTTGCGGGGCAGATGGGGCTGGATCCTTCGCGCATTGCGATGGTTGGTGACAGCCGGCACGACATGGAGGCCGGCCGCGCGGCCGGGATGACCTGTGTTGCCGTGCTGACTGGCATCGCCTTGCAGGACGAACTTGCGCCGCATGCCGATCTGGTGCTGGATCACATTGGTGCGTTGCCGGGCTGGCTGGACTCGCTCTCTGGCGCGGCCCTGACCGCCTAGATCAAAAACGACACAAACCTGTCGCGCTTGTTGTCCGCCTTGGCGGTTCCTTTCGGCCATTCTGGCGGAAAGCGGAATCCCAGGATGGAGAACGGGCATGAGCGACGATCAGGGCCGCAAACGCAGCCGCGCCGGTGGCCGGGCGGGTAATCAGGCCCGCGCCGGAACCGCCGTGATCGACCAGATGCCCTGGCGCATCCCCGTGCTGCCCGACGCCCCGGTCGAGCCGCTGGATGCCGAAGGCGTGCAGCGCGTCCACCGCACCGCCATGCGCATCCTGAGGGAAATCGGCATCGAAATGCTGAATCCCGAAGCCTGCGAGATCCTGAAGCAGGCGGGTTGCAAGGTTTCGGGCACCAATGTGAAGATGGACGAGGATTTCGTGATGGAGATGGTGCGCAAGGCACCGTCGCAATTCACCATCACGCCGCGCAACCCGGAACGCGAGATCATTCTGGGCGGGCGGCATATGGTCTTCGTCAATGTCTCGTCCCCGCCGAATGCCTGGGATCTGGAACGCGGCAAACGCTCCGGCGATTTCGAGACGTTCAGGGAATTCCTGAAACTGACGCAGTATTTCAACTGCATCCATATCGCAGGCGGCTATCCGGTAGAACCGATCGACATTCATCCTTCGGTGCGCCATCTCGATTGCCTGTTCGAGAAGCTGACGCTCACCGACAAGGTGTGCCACGCCTACAGCCTTGGCGCCGAGCGGGTCGAGGATGTGATGGAGATGGTGCGTCTGGCGGGCGGGCTCAGCCATGACGAGTTCGAGGCGAAGCCGCGGATGTATACCAACATCAACTCGGTTTCGCCCCTGAAACACGACTATCCGATGCTGGATGGTGCGATGCGGCTGGCGCGGCGGCGGCAGCCGGTGGTGGTAACGCCCTTTACCCTTGCGGGCGCCATGGCCCCGGTCACCATGTCCGGCGCAGTCGCCCTGTCGCTGGCCGAGGCGCTGTCGGCCATTGCACTGCTGCAATACATCAGCCCCGGTTGCCCGGTGGCCATCGGCACTTTCACCTCCAACGTCGACATGAAATCCGGTGCCCCGGCCTTTGGCACACCGGAATACATGCGGGCGACACAGATGACCGGGCAGCTTGTGCGGTTCTACGGCGTGCCGCAGCGGTCTTCCGGTGTCTGCGCAGCCAATGTGCCGGATGGTCAGAGCATGTGGGAGACCTGCAATTCGCTCTGGGCCGCCGTGCAGGCCGGGTCCAACATGGTCTATCATGCGGCGGGCTGGCTGGAGGGCGGGCTGATCGCCAGCCCCGAAAAATTCGTGATGGATTGCGAGGTGCTGCAAATGATTCAGCGCTATTGCGAACCAGAGACCTTTGGCACCACCGACGACGATCTCGCCTTCGACGCGATCCGCGAGGTGGGGGCGGGGGGCCATTATTTTGGTTGCCAGCATACGCAGGACCGCTACCAGACCGCCTTTTATTCGCCCTTTCTGGCCGACTGGCGCAATTACGAGGCCTGGCATCAGGATGGCGCGGTCTGGACGGCAGAGCGCGCGCACCGGATGTATAAACAGATCCTCGCCGATTTCACTCCGCCCCCCATTGAGGGCGACCGTCTGGAGGCGCTGACCCGCTTCGTGGCGCAGCGCAAGCAGGAAGGCGGGGCGCCCACTGATTTCTGACCGCCTTTCCCTTGCCCCCGGCGCGGGATAACCTGCGCCGGAATGGCAGGAGGCAGGCATGGACCGGCAGATTTCGCAACGTATCGCCATGGCGGCGACCGGGGGGCTGGCGGGGCTGGCCTTCTTCGGGCTGGGTCAGATTCATGACTATAATCTGCTGCCCGAACGCGCCGCACTCGCGCTGACCGGCTTCACCCTGATGTTCTTTGTTGCGGTTCTGGGCATGGCGGGACCGCTGTCGCTGCGCCGGTCGGTGCTGACGGCCCTGCCGCTGGCGCTGGTGGTCGGGCTGGGGCTGGCCTGGGCCAGCCTTGGCTATGTCTCTGCTGATCAGATGTTTGACACCCCGGCGGTGATCCTTGCCGCTCTGGCCCTGACCTTCCTGCCGCAACCCTTTCTGGTCGCAGCGCAACTCAGCCATTGGCGGGATTACCGGCTGCTTTTCATCGAAGCCTGGACCATCGTCATCCGCTACGCGGCGGCCTGGCTGTTCGTCGGTATTGTCTGGGCGGTCTTGTTCCTGTCGGATGCTCTGCTGAAAACCGTGGGCATCGGCTTTCTGGGTGATCTGATCAGCACGCCGTTCATCAGCCCTGTCATCACCGGCATCGCGCTGGGCCTTGGCATTGCCGTGGTGGACGAGATGGCCGATGTGATGTCGCCCTATCTGATCCTGCGGCTGCTGCGACTTCTGCTGCCGGGGTTGCTGCTTGTGGTGGTTCTGTTCCTCGTGGTGCTGCCGGTGCAGGGGCTGGATGGTCTGTTCGGCGCGCTGTCGGCGGCGGCGACGCTGCTGACTATTGCGGCCACCGGGGCGACTCTGGTCACATCGGCCGTCGACCAGTCGGATGAAGAGGCGGCGCGCGCCAGGCTGGTGCGCTGGGCCGCGCGGGCGATGGCAGTGCTGATCATCGCCCCCGCGGCGCTGGGAGCCTGGGCGGTCTGGCTGCGCGTGGCGCAATACGGCTGGACGCCCGAGCGTGTGCTGGGCGCCGTGATCGCCGGATTCGGGCTGGGCTATGGTGTGCTCTATGCCATTGCCGCGCTGCGTCCGGGTGGCTGGATGGCGCGTCTGCGGCAGGCCAATATCGTGATGGCGCTGCTGATCATCGCAGTTTCCGCCGCCCTGCTGACCCCGCTTCTGAACCCCGAAAGGATCGCGACGCAGAGCCAGCTTGCCCGGCTGGAGAATGGTCGGGTTCCGGTTGCACGTTTCGATCTCGACACGCTGCGAGACTGGGGCCGGCCAGGACGCGATGCGGTCGAAATGCTGAGACTGCGCGCGGCGGAGCCGGGGCAGGAGGCGCTGGCAGAGCTGTTCCGCCGCAAGCCTGCGACAGTCCCCGCACTGCCCGAGGATGCCGCTGCACTGCGTGAGGAACTCGCGACCCTGCTACCGGTGCGGCCCGCTACGGCCACGGCGCTGCGCGACCGGGTGCTGTCTGAACTGGCGGCGCCCGAGCTGGCAGACTGGCGCCAGACCTGCCTTCAGGACCTGCCGGGGGAGGGAGGCACCGCCTGTCTGATGATCGCCGGGGATTTCTGGCCGCATATCGCGGGGGACGAGGCGATGGTCCTGCTGTTGCGCGATGGCAGGCTGCTGGATGTCACCGGCTTCGGCTGGCCTGATGGCCTTTCGGAACGGCGCTATGTCACTCCACTGCGCGGTGTCCTGCCGGAAGGGGCGGCAGCGGTGGCATTGATGCGGCAACTGGCGAAAGGCACACCCGAGTTTGTGCCGGTGCCGCTGAATGCCCTGCGCCTTGGCGAGGTTGAGCTGCCCCTGTTGCCCTAAGGGCTTTGTTAAGGCCCATGCCCTAGCCTCGTCGGAAATCTGAGGGGTTTTCGATGCACGGGCTGATCAACAGGGCAATCCAGTGCTTTCTGCGCGATACCTATGGGCACCCGCTGTGGTCGGCGGTGGCGCAGGCGGCTCAACCCGGTCTTGAAGGGTTTGAGCCGATGCTGCTTTATGAACCGGGCCTGACCGACCGGGTGATTGACGCCGCCGCGCGGCTGCTGGCACGGCCACGCGATACGGTGCTGGAGGATCTGGGCATCTATCTGGTGTCGCATCCCAACGTGCAGGGCCTGCGGCGCCTGCTGCGTTTCGGTGGAGCCACCTTCGTGGATTTCCTGCAATCGCTGGAGGAACTGCCCGGCCGCGCCCGCCTTGCCGTGCCCGATATCGACCTTCCGACGCTGGAATTGCAGGATCATTCCGCCACCGAATTCACCCTGATCTGCCGGTCTGCAATTCATGGGGCGGGGCATGTCGTGGTGGGGCTGTTGCGGGCCATGGCGGATGATTACGGGGCATTGTGTCTGGTTGATCACTGCGGCTCTGGCCCGGAGGGAGAGCGGATTTCCATTACGCTGGCCCAGGCCGGATTCAGCGCGGGTCGTCAGTTCGAGCTTGCCCGCGCGACGCCCGGGGGCACCCGATGACGGTCGCCTGTTTCGATGCAAGGGCCTTGGGTCTGCTCTTGCCGCTGCACTTGCATCTTGGCCCTGATGGCAGGCTCCGGTCCTGCGGCCCGACGGCATTCAGGCTGTTGGGCGCGGCATCCGGCGCGGCGGATTTCTTCAGCCTGTTCGAAATACGGCGGCCTTCGGGCCTGACCAGCATGGGCCTCTTGCAGCAAGCCGCCGGGCAAAGGCTGTTCCTCGCCGCCCGGCATCTGCCGCAGACCCAGTTCCGCGCAATTGCTGTGCCGCTGGCGGGGGAGGGCGACATGCTGGTCAACCTGTCCTTCGGCATCGACGTCATTGAGGCGGTGCGCCTTCACGCGCTGACCAGCGCCGATTTCGCGCCGACCGAGCTGGCGATGGAACTTCTGTATGTGGTCGAGGCGAAATCGGCTGTCACGGATGAGCTGCGCGGCCTGACGCTGCGGCTTCAGGGCGCCAAATCGGTGGCCGAAGAGCAGGCCGCAACTGACATGCTGACAGGATTGCGCAACCGCCGCGCGTTCGAGCTGGCCTTGTCCCGGATGATAGATGCGGCGCAGCCCTTCGGTCTCATGCATCTGGATCTGGATTTCTTCAAACAGGTGAATGACAGCCTGGGCCATGCGGCGGGCGATCATGTGCTGCGCGAGGTTGCGCGCATCCTTACGGTCGAAACCCGTCGCGGCGACACGCTGGCGCGGATCGGGGGGGATGAGTTCATGCTGCTTCTGCCCGGCGCGGCCGATCCTGCGCGGCTGACCGATATTGCGCAACGGATCATCGACCGCGTGTCCGAACCGATGATCTACGAGGGGGAGGTTTGCCGGATTGCTGCATCTGTGGGCATCACCATGTCGGGGTTCTACCAGACCCCCGAAGCGGCTGTGCTGATGCAGGATTCCGATTTGGCGCTTTATGCTGCGAAACATGCGGGCAGGGGATGCGCACGGATGCACCGGCCGCAAGGCATGGGGCAGGGCGCCGGTCAGGCGCCCTGACGCCCCAACTCAGGTCGGGGTGGAAGGGGCGCCCCCCTCAAAATGATTGGGGCGGCTGTAATCACAAGGCGCTTCCTGCATCTGGAGGTGCAATTGCGTGCCGGTATAGGGATGGGCGCGGGCTACCGTCTCGTCAAAGTCGATCCCGAGGCCCGGCGCCTCTGGCGGCAGGATATAGCCATCTTCCCAGCGGATCGAATTGCGGATCAGCTTCTGGTGGAAAGCGCCACCCGTCTCGATGGTCTCGGCAATCAGCAGATTGGGGATCGAAGCCGCAAGGTGCACGTTCGCCGCCCATTCCACCGGCCCGGCATAAAGATGCGGGGCCATCTGGGCATTGAACACCTCGGCCATGGCGGCGATTTTCTTTGCTTCCCAGATACCGCCGACCCGTCCCAGCGCAGGTTGCAGGATCTTCACCCCACCCGCGCGCAGCAGGGTGCCGAATTCGGCCTTGGTCGTCATCCGCTCGCCCGTGGCCAGCGGCACGCGGACCGACTTGGCGACTTCGGCAAATTCCAGCAGATTGTCCGGGGGGATCGGCTCTTCATACCACAGCGGGTTGTAGGGCTCCAGCTCGCGTCCCAGACGGATCGCGCCGGGCGTGCTGAACTGGCCATGCGTACCGAACAGCAGGTCGACCCGGTCCCCCACCGCCTCGCGGATGGCGCGGCAGAAGGCGACCGAACGGGTGATATCGGACATGGCGGGTTCGTGTCCGCCCCGGATCGTGTAGGGTCCGGCGGGGTCGAACTTCACCGCCGTGAAGCCCAGATTCATAAAGCGCACCGCTGCTTCGGCTGCCATCTCGGGCGAGACCCAGAATTCAGCGCTTTCGCGGCCCGGTTCCGGATAAAGATAGGTGTAAGACCGGATGCGGTCATTGATGCGCCCACCCAGCAGCGCCCAGACGGGTCTGTTGCGCGCCTTGCCGAGGATATCCCAGCAGGCGATTTCCAGCCCTGAAAAGGCCCCCATCACGGTGGGATCGGGCCGTTGTGTGAAGCCCGAGGAATAGGCGCGGCGGAACATCAGCTCGATGTTTTCCGGGTTTTCGCCCTGCATGTGGCGTTCGAACACATCCTCGATCACCGCCTGCATGGCCTTTGGCCCCACGGTCGAGGCGTAGCATTCGCCATAGCCGGTAATGCCGTCATCGGTCGTCAGCTTCGGGAAAATCCAGTAGCGCCCACCCCAGCCGGGCGCCGGAGGCGCGACGATGAAGAGTTCCAGATCCTTCAGCTTCATGCGCTGTATCCCTGTCGCAGAGGGCGCGGGCCTGCGCTTCCCGTCGCCGGTTGCCCCTGTTTCACTGGGAAAGGCTAAGCCCGCAACGCGCGTGAGACCAGTGATTGTGCGACAAGGATGGCTCAGGCGCGACAATTTTCGTCGTAAATGTCAGGCGTGCGACCGGACGAAGTTCTGTGCCGGCAAACCGGCCCGAAAGTCGGTAAAGGTCAAGACATTTGCAGGACAAAGCAACAGGACATCAGGAATATTCCACACAGACCAGAGAGTCAGCGGGCTTCCTTCATGCGGATCATTTGGGCTGGATTGTTCGATTTATACATGGCCGATACGGCGCAGGAAGCCGGATAGCGCCTCGGAAAATGCCTCAGGCGCATCGACGGGCGGCAGATGGCCGGAACCGCGCAGCAGGCGGAACTCTGCCCCTGCGATCAATTCGGCGGTTTCGCGCACCAGATCGGGCGGAGTCGAGCCGTCCTCGCTGCCCGCAAGGGTCAGTGTCGGCAGCGTGAGGCTGGCGGTCGGCGTATAGAAATCCGTCCCGCCAATCGCGGCACAGGCGCCGATATAACCCTCGGGCGCACAGGCCAGCAGCCGTTCGCGCCACGGAAGATGGTGGCCCTCGGCGCGGAAGCGGCGGCTGAACCAGCGCTCCATCGTGGTGTCGGCCACGGCCTCCATGCCCTGATCAGACACCGATTGAGCGCGGGCCTGCCACTGGCTTTCGATCCCGATACGCGCGGCGGTGTTCGACAGTACCATACCGCGCACCAGATCCAGGCGCTTCACGGCCAGCCCCTGTGCCACCAGCCCCCCCATCGACAGGCCGACGAATACGCAGTCCTTTACCCCCAGATGATCCAGCAGACGCTCTGCATCGCGCACCAGTGCACCCATCGTATAGGGTGGGGCAGGCACGTCTGACCCGCCGTGACCACGATGGTCATAGCGGATGAGGCGCAGGCCAGGCGGCAGCAGCGGCAGCACCGCGTCCCACATCGTCAGGTCAAGTCCAAGCGCATGGGAAAAGACCACCGGCGCGCCGGTGCCCTCGTCGCGGTAGTTCAGGCGCAGATCGGGCAGGAAGGCCGGCGGCATGGCTCAGCCCCCGAAGCGGGACAGGGCCGAAGTGAACAGGCCCGCGTCTATATTGCCGCCAGAGGCGATGACGATAACGTCATCCCCCTCGATCTCGTCGGGGCGGAACAGGGCTGCGGCAAGGGCCACCGCGCCGCCCGGCTCCAGCACAATCTTCAACCGCGTGAAGGCCAAAGCGACGGCGTGCAAGGCCTCGTCATCCGTTACGGCGAAGCCGGGGCCGCAGAGCCGGCGGTTGATCGGGAAGGTCAGTGCACCGGGGGCCGGGGTAACGATGGCATCGCAGAGCGACCCGGCCAGCCGGGCGTTACGACAAACCTCACCGCTGGCAAGGCTGCGGGCCGTATCGTCAAAGCCTTCGGGTTCGGCCGGGCGGGGGCGCAGGCCCGGCATCCGGCTTTCCAGTGCAAGACCCACACCGGCAGTCAATCCGCCGCCGCCGCAGGGGATGATGACATCGGCCTGCCGGATACGGTGTTCCGTCGCCTGTTCGGCGATTTCAAGGCCGCAGGTGCCTTGCCCGGCGATGACCTCCGGCTCGTCATAGGGCTTGATCAGGGTCAGCCCGCGCTCTGACGCGATCCGGGCGCCGATGGCATCACGGTTTTCCCGTTCACGATCATACAGCACAACTTCAGCCCCGAGGGCGCGGGTGTTGTCGATCTTCAGGCGCGGCGCGTCGCCGGGCATGACGATCACACAGGGCGCGTGATGGCGCTGAGCGGCCAGCGCCACCCCCTGCGCGTGATTGCCCGAGGAATAGGCGATGACACCGGCCTCGCGCTGTTCGGCGGACAGGGCAGAGACCGCTGACCAGCCGCCGCGAAACTTGAAAGAGCCGGTATGTTGCAGGCATTCGGCCTTTACCCAGACCCGGCGCCCGGCGATGTCGTTCAGGAAGGCAGATCCCAGCAGCGGCGTGCGCAGCGCATGCCCGGACAGCCGGGCGGCCGCGGCCTCGATATGGGTGATGTCGATCATGCCATGCTCCTGATCCAGCGATGCAGGGCATCGACGGCTTCGGTTTCGTCGAGGAAGGGGATATGGGCGCGGTCCGGCACATCGGCAAAGATCATGTCGGGGCGGCGGCGGCGCATCTCTGTCGCGGTGGCCTCGGACAACAGATCGGAATTGGCGCCCCGGATCAGCGCAACCGGCAGGTCTGCCAGCGCGTCGAACAGCGGCCAGGCTTCCGGCAGATCGCCCTTGAAGGCGGCAAGGAAAGCGTCGCGCAGCGCCGGGTCATAGGTGATGCCAAGCCCGCGCTCAGTGGGCTGATAATGCAGTCGTGCTTCCTCCAGCCAGCGGGTTGCGGGCACATTGGCGAAGCCCGGCATGTTGCGGGGCAGGGCCTCGGCCAACGCTTCGTAACTTTTGGCGCGGGGATTATGGCCGATGTAGTCGAAGATCCGCTCCAGCCCCGGACGTTCGATCACCGGGCCGATGTCGTTCAGCGCGACGCCGCGCAGACGATCCTTTGCGGTGGCGGCAAGGAACATGGCAATGAGCCCGCCGCGCGAAGTGCCCAGAACAGCGGCTTTGTCGATTTCCAGATGATCCAGGAGGCGCAGCGCATCCTGCGCCTCCTGCGGCACGGTGTAGGTCTCGGCGCCGGTCCACTGGCTTTCTCCGCGTCCGCGATAATCCATGCGGATCAGCCGGACGGGCGGCAGATGCGGGATCATATAGGCGAAATCGCCCATGGTGCGGGTAAGGCCGGGCAGGCAAAGAACCGGAAGCCCCGCGCCTTCGTCCTTGTAGGCAAGGCGGGCGCCGTCTGTGGCGGTGAAGAAGGCGGTCATGGCAGAAGATCCGTCAATGAGGAAAGGTCGCGGGCGATATGGTCGGGCCGTCCGGGCAGGCGGTCGACCGGCGCGCCCATGCGGTTGACCCAGAGCGTGCGGAAGCCGAAGGCGCTGGCGCCCGCCACGTCCCAGCCGTTCGAGGAAACGAAGAGCACCTCGGGCGGGGGTACGTCAAAGTGTGCGGTCACCAGCGCATAGACCGAGGGGGCCGGCTTGTAGATGCCCAGATCCTCGACTGAAAGCACGGCGTCCAGCAGGGGCGCGACACCGGCGGCACGGGTGGCAGAGGACAGCATGGCGGGCGTGCCGTTCGACAGGATCGCGCGGGGCAGGCCGCGCGTCTGCACCGCCTTCAGCATCGCGGGCACCTCCGGATAGGCGGGCAGTTCGTCGTAAAGCGCCAGCAGACGTGCGCGCAGCGCCGCATCTTCCAGCCCTGCCGTCTCCATCGCCCAGTCCAGGGCCTCGGCGGTGACCGAGGCAAAATCGGCATGATCGCGCATCAGGCTGCGGAGCCAGGTGTATTCAAGCTGTTTACGCCGCCAGTCATCGGCCAACCGGGGCCAGAGCCCTGCCAGCCGGGTATCGCTGGCCGCCGCCGCGCGTGCCGCACCCGCCACGTCGAACAGCGTGCCGTAGGCATCGAAAACCACCACTGAAACCTGCATCACGCACCTCCGGGCGCCAAACTGGCACAGGGGCAGGGCAGACGAAAGGGGGGCAGCGGCGGTTCGTCACGCTTGCCCCGCGCCGATCCAGCCCCTAAACCCGTCGGCGCGAGACAGGAGAAGCGCGATGGCCCGTGGCACTGAACCCCTTCCCGACCGCGCCGCATCGAAACGTGTGGGCGCGCTGGCCGGGCTGAAACCCTTCCTTGCGCCCTATCGGTTCATGGTGATCGGCGCGCTTGCCGCGCTGACGCTGACCGCCACGGTCAGCCTGATCCTGCCGCTGGCGGTGCGGCGTGTCGTCGACAATTTCAACTCTGCCGCCGGGCTGCTGGATCAGTATTTCGGGGCGGCGCTGCTGATCGCTGCCGCTTTGGCGCTGGGCACCGGGGCACGCTATTACCTTGTCACCCGGCTGGGCGAGCGGGTGGTGGCCGATATCCGCAGCGCGTTGTTCAACCGCGTTTCGAGCCTGTCGCCCGCCTTCTTCGAACGTATCCTGACCGGCGAGGTTCTGTCGCGGCTGACCACCGACACGACGCTGATCCTGTCGGTGATCGGCTCTTCCGTCTCGGTCGCGCTGCGCAATGTGCTGCTGCTGCTGGGGGGGCTCGGCTTCCTGTTCTGGACCTCGCCGAAACTGACCGGCCTTGTTCTGCTGGTGGTGCCGGTGGTGGTGGTGCCAATCGTGGTGATGGGGCGCAAGCTGCGCAGGCTCAGCCGCGACAATCAGGACTGGATCGCCGCTTCGTCGGGATCGGCCTCTGAAGCGTTGCAGGCGGTTCAGACCGTGCAGGCCTATACGCATGAGGGCCGCACCCGCGCCGCTTTCGCCGATGTGACCGAGAAATCCTATGCTTCGGCGCAGGCGCGGATCGGCACGCGGGCGGTGATGACGGTCATCGTGATCTTCCTCGTCTTTGCCGGGATCGTCGGTGTGCTGTGGATCGGTGCGCGCGACGTGCGCGAGGGCGCGATGACGGCGGGCGAGCTGGTGCAGTTCGTCATCTATGCCGTGATGGTGGCGGGCGCCGTGGGCGCGCTGTCGGAAATCTGGGGCGAGTTACAGCGCGCGGCGGGCGCGACCGAGCGACTGGTGGAACTGCTGCATGCCGAGGACACGGTGCAAGACCCGCCCGCGCCCAGGGTGCTGCCGCGCCCGGTGCGGGGTGAAATCGCCTTTGAGGGCGTGCGTTTCCATTATCCGACGCGGCCCGAAAGCTCTGCCCTGAATGGAGTGGACCTGCATGTGCGGGCGGGCGAGACGGTGGCGCTGGTCGGCCCTTCCGGCGCGGGCAAGACTACGATCCTCCAATTGCTGCAACGGTTCTACGACCCTCAGGAGGGGCGCATCACGCTGGACGGGATCGACCTGCGCGACATGGCGCGCGGCGATTTCCGGCAGGCCATGGCGCTGGTGCCGCAAGACCCGGTGATCTTCGCCACCTCCGCACGCGACAATATCCGCTTCGGCCGCCCCGAGGCGAGTGATGCCGAGGTGGAGGCTGCCGCCCGCGCCGCCGCCGCGCATGATTTCCTGACCGCGCTTCCCGAAGGCTATGACACCTTCCTGGGCGAGCGCGGGGTGATGCTGTCGGGCGGGCAGAAACAGCGTGTAGCCATCGCCCGCGCCATCCTGCGCGACGCGCCGGTGCTGCTGCTGGACGAGGCGACCTCGGCGCTGGATGCGGAAAGCGAACGTGCGGTGCAGGCGGCGGTGGATCGTCTGGCCGAAGGGCGCACCACGCTTGTGGTGGCGCACCGTCTGGCCACCGTGAAACGCGCCGACCGTATCGTGGTGTTCGAGGGCGGCAAGATCGTCGCGCAGGGCAGCCATGACGCGCTGGTGGCCGAAGGCGGGCTTTATGCCCGTCTCGCGCGGCTGCAATTTACCGATGGTACGGCCTGATCCCGCTCAAGGGGGAAAATTGCCGCAGGATGTTCACTGGAACCCGGTGCCGATGCGGGGCATGCTTTTCCTGAAGGGGCCGCGCATGTCGCTGTGGCCGGTACAGGTGGGAGAATGTCATGGGTCTGTGGTCGTTCGTGAAGGATGCCGGGTCGTCGCTGTTTGGCTCGAAAGCTGAGGCTGCCGAGGCACCGGACGCGGCTGCCGCCAAGGAAGAGGCGCTGAAGAAAGAGGTTGAGAATCTGGGCCTTGATGCCAGGGATGTGCAGATCAGGGTCGAGGGCGACAAGGTCAAGCTGACCGGCAAGGCCGCAACGCCGGAAGCGCAGGAAAAGATCATCCTCGCCGTGGGCAATGTCGATGGTGTGGCCGAGGTCGAGGCCGAAGATCACCCCGATGCCCCCGCGCCGGTGTTCCACACAGTCAGGAAGGGCGATACGCTGTCGGCCATCGCCAAGGCGACGCTGGGTAACGGCAACCGCTATATGGAAATCTTCGAGGCCAACAAGCCGATGCTGAGCCACCCCGACAAGATCTATCCGGGCCAGATGCTGCGTATCCCGCAGAAGTGATGCCGCGCGGGCGGCCCCTCCGCCGCCCGCTGTTTCTGACGCTGCGTCGGTCAGGGCGGGACGTAGCGTAGCCTCCAGACCGCTTTGCTTGCGGCAAGGCCCGGAAATCCGCATTCTGGCAGAGAGGAGACCGCCCGGTCGTCGCATCACGCGCGGAACCGGCGGCAGGGGAGGAATTGACGGATGGGAAGCTTTGCCAATGTCGCCGACATCAAGGCGATCGAGGCCGAAATGGGCTGGGCCGAACGTGACATGGCCCGTAGCATTCACGACTTCATCGGCCGCGCGGCCAAGGCTCATGGAGCCCGCCCCGCTGTGACCTACATGCTGACTTCCGGTCCTGCCGATCCTTCGGAAACCCTGACGTGGTCCGAACTTTTCGGCAAGGTCACCCAGGCCGCCAACCTGTTCCGCAGTCTGGGCGTTGGCGAAAAGGATGTGGTGGCCTTCGTGCTTCCCAACAGCTCGGAAACCGTGCAGGTGCTGCTGGGCGGCATGGTGGCGGGGATCGTCAACCCGATCAATCCGCTGCTGGAACCCGAACAGATCAGCGCGATCCTGCGCGAGACCAATGCCAGGGTCGTCGTCACCCTGCGCGCCTTCCCCAAGACCGACCTGTCGGCCAAGGTGGCCGAGGCGGTGAAATACGCGCCTTCGGTCAAGACGGTGCTGGAGGTCGACCTGCTGCGCTATCTGAAGCCGCCGAAGAAATGGATCGCGCATTTCCTGCGCCCCAGATCGCCGGTCGGGCATCATGCCAATGTCAAAAGTTTCCATGCCGAGATACGCAAACATCCGGCTGACCGCCTGACCTTTGCCGATACGCGCGAGGATCGTGTGGCCGCCTATTTCCACACCGGCGGCACGACCGGCATGCCGAAGGTGGCGCAGCACAAAGTCTCCGGCATGGTCTATAACGGCTGGCTGGGGCACCGGCTGCTGTTCCGCGAAACCGATACGGTGATGTGCCCGCTGCCGCTGTTCCATGTCTTCGCGGTCTATCCGATCCTGATGTCCATGATCGCCTCAGGCGCACATGTGATCTTTCCGACGCCTGCCGGTTATCGCGGCGAGGGCGTGTTTGACAATCTGTGGAAGCTGATCGCGCGCTGGAAGGTGACATATCTGATCACCGTGCCCACCGCGTTGGCCGCGCTGATGCAGCGCCCGCTTGATGCCGATGTCAGCACGCTGCGCGGCGCCTTCTCCGGTTCGGCGCCCTTGCCCATTGAGCTGTTCAACCGTTTCGAAAAAGCGACCGGCGTGCAGATCATCGAAGGTTACGGCCTGACGGAATGCACCTGCCTTGTGTCCTGCAACCCGCCTTCGGGGGCCAAGAAGACCGGCTCTGTCGGCATCCCGTTCCCCTATACCCATGTCCGCATCCTGCATACCGACGGCAATGGCGGCTTCCGCGAATGCGGTGTCGATGAGGTGGGCGAGATCTGTGTGGCCAATCCCGGTGTCTTCGAGGGGTCAACCTATACCGAGGTCGACAAGAACCGCTCACTGTTTGCCGAAGGCCGCTATCTGCGTACCGGCGATCTGGGGCGGCTGGATGCCGAGGGCTATCTGTTCATCACCGGGCGGGCGAAGGATCTGATCATCCGGGGCGGCCATAACATCGACCCGGCGCTGATCGAGGAAACCCTGATGCGGCACGAGGCGGTGGCCTTTGTGGGTGCCATCGGTCAGCCCGATGCCCATGCGGGTGAACTGCCCTGCGCCTATGTCGAGTTGGTAAAGGGGGCAAGCGTGACCGAGGCGGAGCTTGCGGCTTTTGCCAGGGAGCATATCCCCGAACGCGCCGCCGTGCCGAAACACGTCGAAATCCTGCCCGAACTGCCCAAGACTGCCGTGGGCAAGGTGTTCAAACCCGATCTGCGCCGTATGGCAATCCGGCGGGTTCTGGATGCCGCGCTCGCCGCCGAAGGTCTGGAAGCGCGCGTGGTCGAGGTGGTCGAGGACAAGAAGCGTGGCCTCACCGCGAAACTCGCGCCGAAGGCCGAGGCGGATCGCGTGGCGCAGGTGCTGGGCAATTTCGCAACCGCCTGGGACTGGCAGGGCTGAGGTCTGTCAATTGTCGGTGTCGATCCAGATCGTCACCGGCCCCTGATTGACCAGTTCCACATCCATATCGGCGCCGAAGATGCCATTGGAGGTGGGTAGACCCTCCGCCTGCATCCGCGCAGTGAAGTACTCATAAAGCCGCTTCCCTTCAGACGGGGGTGCGGCGGTCGAAAATCCGGGGCGGTTGCCGCGCAGATCGGCGGCCAGCGTGAACTGGCTGACGATCAGACAGGCGCCGCCGATGTCGCGCACCGACAGGTTCATCTTGTCCTTGTCATCGCGGAAAATGCGCAGCCTGGCGATCTTCGTCGCCAGCTTATCCGCATCGGCTTCTGTATCGCCCTGCATGGCACAGATGAGGATCATCAGCCCGGCGCCGATCTCCCCTGTCACACTGCCGTCCACAGTGACCTTCGCGCGCGAAACGCGCTGGACGATGGCCCTCACAACTCGGACCGCCAGGGCGGATTGGCGCCCGCGCGCGAAACGGTCACGGCCGCCGCGCGCGTGCCAAGGCTCAGCGCCGCGTCCAGCACCGTATCGGGCAGGGTGACCAGAGCCTGCTTCGTCAGCACCCCCGCCTCGTCCAGCGCCGCCAGAACGCCCGCGTTGAACGTATCGCCCGCGCCTACCGTATCAGCCACAGTCACCTTGGTTGCCGCAACGAAGCGATCCTGCGTTGCCGTCACCGCCCGCGCACCCGCCGCGCCCTCGGTGATGAACACCAGCTTCGGCCCCTGCGCGACAATCCCCCGCGCCAGCGCCGAAACCTCGCCCGGACCCAGCAGCCAGTGCAGATCCTCGTCCGACAGTTTCACGATATCGGCCCGCGCGATCATCCGCTCGATCCGCGCGCGATATTCCGCTTCTTTGCCGGCAATGAAACCGGGCCGGATATTGGGGTCGATCATCGTCACCCGCACGCGGGCCTCGCGCGCCTGCAATGCCTCATAGGTGCTTGCGGCAGGGTCGTTCACCAGGCTGATACCGCCAAAGAACAACGCGGCCGCATCGGTTGGCAATTCGGGCAGTTGATCGACCGACAGCATGCGCCCCGCCGTACCCTCATCATAGAACGCATAGGTCGCCTGACCGTTTACCAACTTGACGAACGCCACCGTCGTCGGCCGTCCTGACCGCGCCAGAAACCGCGTATCCACATTCGAGGCTTCCAGCGTCTCGGCCAGAATCTCGCCCAGCATGTCGGTCGAGACGCCTGAAAAGAAGGCTGAGGCTGCGCCCAGCCGCCCCAGCGCGATGGCGGTATTGAACACCGCCCCCCCGGCATAGGGTGCGAAACAGGGCTCGCCCGCCGTGCTTTTGCGCGGCAACATATCGATCAGCGCCTCGCCACAGCTCAGAATCATCGCAACCTCCCGAAGTTTCGGCGCTTATATCCGAAAAAGCGATGTTAGCGCAAACATAGCCTTTGCTTCTTGCAAAATACTCCCGGAGGGGACGCCCTGAACGGGCGGGGGAGGCAGGCAGCCTCCCCTCGGCGCCTCACGCCCCGAAATACGGCGCGAGATGGGTGCGCACCCGGTCCAGCACGGTGGCGCCTTCCAGATCGGGCACGAAAGTCTCGCCGGTGATCGCCTCGAAAGCCTGAATATAGACGGCGCTCGTCGCCTCGATCATCTCTGCGGGGATCTCGGGGATGGCATCCTTGTAGGGGTCACAGCGCGCCGCGACCCAGGCGCGGATAACATCCTTGTCAAAGCTCGGCGGCCGCGTCCCGTCACGCAGGGCGGTTTCATAGCCGTTGGCCAGCCAATAGCGGCTGCTGTCCGGGGTATGGATCTCGTCCGCGATCAGGATATTGCCGTCCAGATCCACACCGAATTCGTATTTCGTATCGACAAGGATCAGCCCGCGTTCGGCCGCCATCTGCTGTCCGCGCGCGAACAGCGCCAGCGCCTTGGTGGAAACCTCGTCCCATTGTGCCTGGCTCAGCAGGCCCTGTTCCACGATCTCTGTGGCCGTCAGCGGCTCGTCATGGCCACCGTCAAAGGCTTTCGACGTCGGCGTGATGATTGCCTGCGGCAACGCCTCGTTGTCGCGCAGCCCGTCGGGCAGGGTATGGCCATACATATGCCGCTGCCCCTTCTTGTAAAGCGTCAGCACCGAGGTGCCGGTGGTGCCCGCCAGATAGCCGCGCACCACGATCTCCACCGGCAGGATGGTCAGCCGCTTGCCGATCACCACATTGGCATCCGGGTAGGCCACGACGTGATTGCCGCAGATATCGGCGGTGCGGTCGAACCACCAGCGCGCGACCTGCGTCAGCACCTGCCCCTTATAGGGGATCGCCGCCAGAATCCGGTCGAAGGCCGAGATCCGGTCAGACGAGATCAGGATGCGGCGGCCCTCGGGGAAGTCGGGCGTCGGCGGCAGGTCATAGCAATCGCGGACCTTGCCGAAATAGGGGCTGGGCAGTTCCGGGATACGGGCTTCGGTCAGAACACGCATGGGGGCCTCCGGTCGCGGGTTGGCTGCCTATCGCGCGCGGGCGGGGGGCTGTCAACCTTGTGCCCCCTCATCCCAGATAGCCTTTCTGGTTGGCCCAGGCGAAGACCCCGGCCACGATCAGCGCCATCAGGATGGCAAAGGCGATCTTCCAGGCGCTGTAGGGCCGTTCGCCCTGCACCTTGCCGGTCTGGCCGTTCACGACGAAGCGATAGCTTTTGCCGTTATACTTGTAGGCGGCCATCCAGATCGGCAGCAGCACATGTTTGAAGGTTTCCGCCGAATAATCGGTGTCGACCGAGGTGATGCGCTGTTCGTCACCGCCGATGTCGCGGCGCACGTCCTGCGCGATGACCTGCGCCATCTCCTCACGCGCGCGGGCCCAGCCTTCCTCCAGCCCGACGGTGTAGCCTTCGGCGGTGAACCCGGCGAGGTAATCCTCGCGGTAGGGTTCCAGACGACCCAGATCCCAAGGGGCGAGCGCATCGGTATAGCGGCGGGGCAGCGAGGCCGAAGCCAGCACCAGCACATCGTCAAAGAACCGCCGTACCCGGCCGCTTGCGTGATACCAGCGTGTCTTGCGCACCTGTTCCTGACGGCTTTTGCCATCGACGGTCACAGTGCGGGTTTCATAGTAATATTCGCCGCGCTGCCCGGTATAGGCGCTGCGGGTTTCGGCATCGAACGTCCAGTAGGGGACGTAAAGCCCGTTCAGTGCCCGGCCCTTGCGGGCATATTCCACAAGGCCGTTCGGGGCGAACCACAGGCTGCCCAGCCATTTGCCCATGGCCGAACGGGCCGTACGTTCATCCAGTTGGAACGGGATCAGCGCCTGCGGCTTGATCTGCCGGTTGGTGCCGGTGCCGATGACCACGGGCGTGGCACAGAACGGGCATTCGGTGGCATGTTCGGCGCCACGAAACTCGACCAGCGCGCCGCAGGAGGGGCAGGGGGTGGTGCGTACCTCCTCCATCGCGCCGGGGGGCAGGGCGTCACGCAGCGCAGCGGTCAGGTCATGTTCTCCCAAGGCCCGCGTCCGGCCTTCCGGCGCGGCCTCGGGGATGGACTGCACATGGCCACAATGATCGCAGCGCAATTGCGTCTGTCCGGGGGCGAATCGCAGATCCGCCCCGCAGGATTCGCACGGGAAATGCCGTTCGGTTCCGTCCAAGGCTCAGGCTCCGGGCGGCGGCGGGGGGGGCACCTGCGCGAAAAGCCGGCTGAGTTCGGTGTCGGCGGCGGTTTTCCAGCCGTCCTGACCGGCGGTCCAGACCATGCTGTCGCGCGACAGCCCGCCCGACAGCGCCATGGCTTGCAGCTCTGCTTCGGTGAACGGACCTTTCGTCGCGCCGTTTTCGGCGACATGCCATTGCTTCGCGGTCGGCGGCGGGGGAGGCGGGGGCGGGGCCGCCGCCGCACCCTGTGGAGCGGCGCCCCAGGGGCCGGGTTGCATCTGGCCCGCCATGCCCATGCCAAGAGCCGCGCCCATCCCGGCGCCCATCGCGCTGCCCATGGCACCACCCGGCGCATTCATTGCCTCGGCGGCGTTGAACTGCATGTATTTGTTCAGATCGCCCGCAATCCCCATCGAGGTGCGCTTGTCCAGCACCTTTTCGACCTCTTCGGGGAGGCTGACGTTCTCGATATAGAACTCCGGCAGCACCAGCCCGTATTCGGCGATCTTGGGGGCGATTGCGGTGGCGATCAGTTTGGCCAGATCGGCAGTATTCGCCGCCATGTCCAGCACCGGAATACCCGAGGAGGCCAGAACCCGGCTCATCTCCTGCACGATGACGTTACGGATCTGGAAGCTGATCTCGTCGGCGGTGAACTCGCCATCGGTGCCCACGATTTCCTTGAGGAATACCGCCGGGTCGGACACGCGCATCGAATAGGTGCCGAAGGCGCGCAGCCGCACCGGCCCGAATTCGGGATCGCGGCACATGATCGGGTTCTTGGTGCCCCATTTCAGATCGTTGAAACGGGTCGTGTTGACGAAATAGACCTCGCTCTTGAACGGCGACTGGAACCCGTGGTCCCAGTGCTGGAGCGTGGTCATGATCGGCATGTTGTTGGTTTCGAGCATGTAAAGGCCGGGACCAAACACGTCGGCCAACTGCCCCTCATGCACGAAAACCGCCGCCTGCCCCTCGCGGACCGTCAGCTTGGCACCGTATTTGATCGCCTGACCGCGCCGCTCGAACCGCCAGACCATCGTATCGCGGCTGTCATCAAGCCAGGCGATGACGTCGATGAATTCGCCCTTCAGAAAATCGAAGACCATGACGAAACCTTTCCGTTACCGGGCGCAAGAGCCGCGCCGGGGCGGGCCACGGGGCCCGTCCTGCATGAGGGTAACATAGCCGAGGCGACAGAGGTTTGAAGGGGGTTTGCGGGGGAATTGCGTCGCACCCGCGGCCCTGCTGGTTCAGCTTGGGCCGCCGACCAGCCGCATCGCCAGCTCGCGCACGATGGGCCGGGCCTCTGCCGCGCTCATCCCCGGCCGCAGGGCTGGGTTATAGAGCATTTTCAGCATCAGCTCGTCCTGCCGGGTCAGCAGGGCAAATTCCTCGTCGTCATTGAAGATCGACGGGCGTGCCAACGGGCTGTCATTGGCAAGCCCCAACCCCTGCGCGATTTCCTCGTGGATGCAGGACAGCCGCAGCAGATCGGGATGTTCGGCCCGGATGACCGCAAAAGCCCTCCAGTAGGTCGAGGAATGCCCCTCTGACAGCGCATAGACAATGCAATAGGTCGAACGCGGCAGGTTGGTCAGCCCCGCAACCTCCGGGCCGGACAGATCCGGCAGGGTGGCGCTGATGACGGGGCCAAGTGCGCGGCGTTCATCTTCGTTCACCATGTAGACGAAGAAATTCGGGTTGCTGTCTGCCAGCCCGATCGGGTGGCCCGTGATCGCGGACAGCCGCGACAGATAGGAGGCGATGCGCGCCCGGTCGGTCGCACGGCGGTCCGGCGCGACGGAGGCGCCGAACACCAGCTTCATTCGTACCGGCGCATCCCACCGGCGCAACCGGCTGGCGGTTTCCTGCGCAACCAACCCGCCCGGCCCTCGCCGGTATTCATCGAACAGGGCAATGCGGATGAAGTTTTCCGTCAGCATCGTATCGGTGAAGGGCGTATCCACCCCGCCGCCATCGGTGCGCAGCAGATGCTGCGACAGAAGATCGGCCTGCACCTGGGCATAGTAATGTTCCAGCGCCCGGCTTTCCGCCGAAACCTCTGGGCGGGCAGGGGGCTGGGCGGGGCGGGGCGCCGGGCCGGTCGCAGGCGGGGCGGGCGTGACAGGAGCCTGCACGCAAGCCGACAGGACCGCCAGCGCCAGCGCGGCGAGGCCGGAACGGTTCAGAAGAAAACGGCGCAGCCCCTTTGCCACAATGTGAACTCAGACCGAAGTGCCGGTGGCGGTGCCCAGCCCGTCGCGCCGGGCCTTGGCCGAAGCCAGCGTGTCGCGCAGCTCCGCCTCCATCTTGTGCAGATCGGCCTCGGCCGCCGCGCGCTTGGCCTTGCCCTCGTCGGCAATGGCGAGGCTTTCGTTGATCGTGGCGATCAGCGTGGCATTGGCCTGTTTCACCGCCTCGATGTCGAAGACGCCGCGCTCCATCTCGGTGCGGACGATGCGGTTGGTTTCCTGCAGGTTCTTGGCGTTCGAGGTCAGAAGCTCGTTCGTCAGGTCATTTGCCGCCTTGATCGACCCCGCCGCCTCGCGCGAGCGCTGGATGGTGACTGCCTGCGCCAGCTGGGTTTCCCACAGCGGCACGGTGTTCACCAGTGTCGAGTTGATCTTGGTGACCAGCGACTTGTCATTTTCCTGCACCAGCCGGATCGACGGCAGCGATTGCATCGTCACCTGACGGGTCAGCTTCAGGTCATGCACGCGGCGTTCCAGATCGTCACGGGCGCCGCGCAGGTCGCGCAGTTCCTGCGCTTTCAGAACCTGATCGTTTTCGGGCGCGGCGGCAACCTCGGCCTCTTTCGCGGGGATCACAGTCGCATCCAGTTCGGCCAGCTTGGCCTCGCCCGCCGCGATGTAAAGCGCGAGTTCGTTGTAGAAGTCGAGCGTGCGGGCATAGAGCAGGTCAAGCGACTTGATGTCCTTCAGCAGCTTGTGCTCATGCTCCAGCAGGTCGGTGGTCACACGGTCAATCTGGCTCTGCACCTCTTCGTATTTCGCCACGAATTTGGCGAAGGGTGCGGTGCGGCCCAGCAGTTTCTCCCACCAGCTGCGCTCACGGCGCACGTCCAGTTCCGAAACCGAAAAGCCGCGCAACGTCGAAACCATGGAGCGCAGCCCGTCGCCCGCCGGGCCGACATCCTTGTTTTTCACATCGGCCAGCATCTGCTGGCTGATGACCTGAAGCTCGGCCTGCGCGGACGAGCCGAACGAGATGATGGACTGGGTATTGGTCATGTCCAGCTCGTCCATCCGTCTGCGGATTTCGGCGGCCTCGGCCGGGGGGGCGGCCTGCAGCGGAACGACCTCGGTGCCTGGCTCGGGCAGGACGACAGCGGTGACTTTCTCCACTTCCGCCAGGGCGGCGGCGGCTTCGGTGCGAACGGTCTCGGTCATTCTGGCCTCACGGGGTTTGAAACGGTGATACGGGCTACTGTGGCGGTTATACGGAGGGTGCTGCGGCTTCTCAACGGTCTTGCGTCAGGCGCGGTCCGCTTTGGGCGTCTCGTACTCCAGCCTCTCGCGCAGCACCTGAATCTCGACATCCAGTGCGTTTGCGTCATTTGCCAGCAAAGCCTTGGTGCGGCCCGCGAAATTGGTTTCAAGATCCGTCAGAAGCGCCTCGTAATCGCCGCGCGCCTTCGGGTCGCGGTTCTGCGCGTAAAGATCGGCAAAGCGCACCGTCGCATCGCGCGCGCCCATCAGATAGACGGTCATGTATTTGCGGGCGGCGGACAGGTCGCCGGGATCGTTTTCGACCATGCGGAACAACTGGCGCGCAGCGGCTGTGAAACGATCCACCCGCGCTTCCAGTGCGCGGTCGCGGGCGCGCAGGATCGCGTCTTTCATGGCTGCCAGATAGGCCTCGGCCTCGTCCACGGCGCGGGCGACGCGTTCTGTCTGGAAGGCATCGATCCCCTCGGCGCCTTTATCCCGCAGCGGGTCAAGCCCGAAGGCGCCCAGATGCAGCGCAGTGCCGATGACGCCGAACACGACTGCCAGCAGCGGTGCGCCGGTGGTCATCATACCTGCGGCGGCAAGGCCAAGCCCGGTCAGCACGGCGCCTGCGATCTTGCGCGGGAAGGCGGGGCGTTTGGCGACGCGGCGCTGGTCATAGGCCTCCTGCGCGCGGATGCCTTCCCGCGTCAGCCAGGCCGCGCCGAGGCTGAACCCGGTCGCGGCAAGGCCATACACCAGCCCGGCCGGATCGGCGCGGAAAGCCTGGAAGGCAAAGATCACCGGCACCGCGAACAGAAGGTTCGAGCGCGCGCCGGCCCGCACCGGGCGGCGGCTGTCGAACGGATTGGCGGGCTGTTGCGACGGGGCGGTGGCGTGATCGCGCTGCACCTCGCCGGTCGGGGAATATTTGCCACCGAAACGCTGCGCCATCTCAGGCGCCTCCGGCAAATGCGACATAAAGCACAAGCGCCATCAACAGGATGAAGCTGAAGCTTTGGATGGCGGATGCGGGCATCGGGCCTCCGGGGGCAGGGTCAAGCCAGCGTGGCGGGCGCCACGCCACTGATTATAGGGAAGGCTGGGCCTGCATTCCAGTGCTGCGGCTGCACGAAATTCCCCCTTGATCCCCTGCCGGTCAGCCGCGGCTGCGCGGCGGACGGGGTTTGCCTGACGGCGCGCCGCTGCGGGCGGGGCCGGGTTTGCGCGCGGCGCCACCTTCGGCAGAGGCACCGGCCTCGGGGCGTGTTGCACGGGGTTTGCCTGCTGCTGATTTGCCGGGCGCGGCCTTCCCGGCGCGGATCGCCCGCACCTCTGCCCCATCCAGCCACTGATCGGCGGATCGCGCCAGCCGTGCGGCGGCGGTGCCGGGTTTGGCGGCGGATCGTGGCGTGGGTTTTGCCGGGGCCTTCGCCGCCCCTTCGCGGCGGGGCGCGGGTTTCGCGCGGGGCCTTTCGGGCATCGCGAGATCCTCGCCGCCGTCGGGATCAAAGCCCAGCTGATCGCGCAGGATGCGGCCTTTCACCTCGGCGACCTCGCCGGGTTGCAGCTCGTTCAGGCGGAACGGGCCATAAGAAACCCGGATCAGCCGGTTCACCGTCAGCCCGATGGCCGACATGGCACGGCGGATCTCGCGGTTCTTGCCCTCGCGCAGGCCGACGGTGGCCCAGGCATTCGCCCCCTGAACGCGGTCAAGTGTCACCTGCATGGGCTGAAAGCGTTCACCCTCGACCTCGATCCCCTTGCGGAGCGGTTCAAGATCCGCGTCGGTCGGGTTGCCATGGACCCGGACCCGGTATTTGCGCAGCCAGCCGGTTGAAGGCAGTTCCAGCTGCCGCTTCAGCCCGCCATCGTTGGTCAGCAGCAAGAGCCCCTCGGAATTGAGGTCGAGCCGCCCGACAGACATGACGCGCGGCATTTCTTCCGGCAGATGGTCGAACACCGTGTCGCGGCCCTTTTCATCCGCGGCCGAGGTGACCAGCCCCTCGGGCTTGTAGTAAAGCCAGAGCCGGGCGGGTTGTTTTTCGGCCAGCGGCTCACCCCGCACGGTGATGCGGTCCTTCGCGGTCACGTTCAGGGCGGGCGAGGTGATGACCTTGCCGTTCACCTTGACCTCGCCAGCCTCGATCATCCGTTCCGCCTCGCGCCGCGAGGCGACGCCTGCGCGCGACAGCACCTTGGCGATACGCTCGCCTTCGGGGGCCGGTTTCCCGGACGCCGGTTTCTGGGCCGCGGATTTCGGCGCTTTGGGCCTGGCTTGTTCTGACATGGGTTTCCCGGCATGTAGGAGGAGGCGGGGGGCGGCGGCCCCGGGGGCTGTCTGCCCCCGGACCCCCGAGAGTATTTCTGCAAGGTGCAAATTACGGGTTTGCAGGGGAAAGGGCAACGGTGAGCGGATTCCGGTCGTATATGGATCTGGCGCTGGCAGAGGCGCGCGCGGCGGGTGACCGGGGCGAAGTGCCGGTGGGGGCCGTTGTCGTTGCGCCTTCAGGGAGGGTGGTGGCGCGGGCGGGGAACCTGACGCGCGAATTGTGTGACCCGACCGCCCATGCCGAGATTCTGGCGATCCGCGCTGCCTGTGCCGCCTTGGAGCAGGAGCGGCTGACGGGGTATGACCTCTACGTCACGCTGGAGCCTTGTCCGATGTGTGCTGCTGCGATTTCGGCGGCACGGATCGCGCGGCTGTATTATGGCGCCGCTGATCCGAAAAGCGGGGGCGTGGCGGTGGGGGCGCGGGTCTTTGCGCATCCGCAATGCCACCATGTGCCCGAGGTTTATGACGGGATTGCCGGGGCCGAGGCGGAGGGGCTGTTGCGGAGATTCTTCGCGCAGCGGCGAGGCTCCGCGTAAAGGGCTTGTCTCGCGGCCTGGATGAACGCAATATTCATATATATGAAAAATCTCATAAGGGAGGATGGGATGCGTTTCATGCAAGGGCTGCGCGGTCTGGCCGTGGCGGCGGTTCTGGCGTTTACACCTGTGGCGCACGGCGCGAAGGCGGAGGTTCCCGAAGTGCCGAAAGTGGCGATCCATGTCGATCAGGACGATCCGGCTGTGATGAACATGGCGCTGAACAATGCCGTCAATATCATCGCGCATTATCAGGCGCTTGGCAAAGAGGCTGTAGTCGAGATCGTGACCTACGGGCCGGGGCTGACCATGCTGCGGTCGGATATTTCGCCGGTCGCCTCACGCGTGGGGGATCTGGCCTTGCAGCACGAGAACCTGACCTTTTCCGCCTGTCTGAACACGGTAGAATCCATCAGGCAGAGGACCAACAAGGACGTGCCGCTGCTGGAGGATGCGCAGGTGGTGCCCTCCGGTGCGGTGCGGCTGATGGAGTTGCAATACGAGGGCTATGCCTATCTGAAGCCCTGAAACGGGGCGCCCCGTCGGGCGCCGCCGGGTCAGAGGATGATGGGCGTCATCACCTGCGGCTCGATCACCTGCACGCCGGGCAGTCCTTCGATCAGCGGTGCCGCATCCTGCGCAAGGATCGGGAAGGTCTTGTAATGGCAGGGGATCACGGTCGTGAAGTTGAAATAGCGCCGGGCGGCATAGGCCGCGCGGGCCATGTCCATCGTATAATGGCCGCCGCAGGACAGAATCCCGATGTCGGGTTTGTGGTAATCGCCCATCCAGTCCATGTCGGCCATGATGTCGGTATCGCCCGAGACATAGATCGTATGGCCTTCGCCTGCGATCATGAAACCGGCGGCGGAGCCTGCGGGCTGCAAACCGCCGGTCTTGAAGTCGATGGAGGCGGAATGGGTGGCGTTGACCATGGTCACCGCCGCGCCGCCGAGGCGGATGGTGCCACCCTTGCCGAAGCCGATGGTCTGCACCTTGCCATCGGCATTCAGCCATTCGGAAACTTCGTGGATACAGGCGACCGGGATGCCAAGCTCGGCTCCCAGCGTAGCGGTATCAGCGGCATGGTCGCCATGGGCGTGGGTCAGCAGGATATGGGTGGCCCCTGCCAGCGCCTCGGCCCGGCGGTCGGCGGGAAAGACCGGATTGCCGGTCAGCCAGGGGTCGATCAGGAGCACCGCGTCCTCGATCTCGATGCGGAAACCGGAATGGCCGAGCCAGATGATCTTCATGGGGATGGTCCTTTCTTCTATCTGTCCGAATGTGGGCGTTTGCGGCCGTGCTGGCAAGTTTCGTTGCCCGAAGCTGTGTTTGGGTTTAACTTTTCGGGGCCAAGCAATTTTGAAGCTGATGGAGAGATTTCATGCCCAGACTTTCCTTCGCGGCGTCTTTTGGCCGCAAGCTCGCGGGTCTTTTCGACGATATGCAATTCATCCTGGAACGCACGGGCGAGCGGCCGAATGTGCCCGCGCCGTCGGAGCAGGTGCTGGAGGGCGGCTTGCGGGAATGGACCTATGACCGCGACGGCCTGTTCGACCTGAAGATTACCGGCCGGTTCAGCACGGCAACCCGGTTTGATGCCGACAAGGGCGGTTTGCAGGCCCTGTCGAACCAGGCCCCCGGTTCGGTCAAGGCCATCGAACTGGTTTCGGCGCTCAGCGGGCGGAGTATCATCAGCTTTGATGGCCTGTCGGTTGATCCGGCGGATGTGGTGTTGTCCATTGTCAACAGCGAGGACGGCGCCGGGCTGGCGCGGCTTCTGCTGGGGCAGGATGACCTGCGGATCGACGGGACGCGGGCCAATGATCGTTTCGACCGTTCCCTGTTTTCGGCTTTCGCGCAGCTGGATCTTTCGGGCGACAACCGTATCAGCCTGGGCGCCGGCAATGATGTGGCACGGGCTGGCGCGGGCCGGGATACGGTTTTTGGCGGGAGCGGGCATGATACGCTGATCGGTGGCAGTGGCAGGGACCGGCTGGAGGGCGGCGCCGGGCGCGACCGGCTGGAAGGGGGCTCCGGCAATGACGTGCTGAAAGGCGGGGCCGGGGCCGATACTTTCGTGCTGCGTGCGGGGGGTGGTCGTGATGTCGTCATGGATTTCGTGATCGGGGTCGATGTGATCGACATGATCGGCAATGCGCAACTCCGGCCGGAGCAGGTGGACAATGGCACGCTGTTGACGATCCGGCAGGCCAGCATCCTTCTGCGGGGGATTGATCTGGCCGACCTGCTGGCCAGCGAGGATACCATCCTGGTCTGACCCCTGCGCCTTGCGCGCCTGCCCCGGCCCCGTTAAACGGTGGGCAAAGATGCGAAGGGAGATCGGGCAATGTCGATCGACGTTGAAACCGCGCGGCGGGTGGCGAAACTCGCCCGTATCCAGGTGGATGAAAGCGACCTGCCGGCGCTGGCCGGGGAGCTTTCGAATATCCTCGGCTTCATGGAGCAGCTCAACGAGGTCGACGTGACTGGGGTGGAGCCGATGACCTCGGTCACGCCGATGCGCCTGAAGCGCCGCGCCGATGTGGTGACGGATGGCAATATCCAGGAGCTGGTTCTGAAGAACGCCCCCGATGCCCGCGAGGGGTTCTTTGCCGTGCCGAAGGTGGTGGAATGACGAACGCCAACGAACTGACGCTTGCCGATGCGCGCGATGCGCTGCGCAAGGGGGATCTGTCTGCGACCGACCTGACGATGGCCTGTCTGACCGCGATGGATGCGGGCGATGCGCTGGGCGCCTATGTCCACAAGACGCCGGAAATGGCGCTGGATCAGGCGCGTGCTGCGGACGCGCGGCTGAAGGCGGGCGGGGCGCCCGATCTGTGCGGCATCCCGCTGGGCATCAAGGATCTGTTCTGCACCAAGGGCGTGCCTTCACAGGCTGCGTCGAACATCCTGAAAGGCTTCAGGCCGGAATACGAATCCACCGTCACCACCAAGCTGTTCGATGCGGGTGCGGTGATGCTGGGCAAGCTGAACATGGACGAATTCGCCATGGGCTCGTCCAACGAATCCTCCTGCTATGGGCCTGCGGTGAACCCATGGCGGGTTGATGACCGCGAGCTTTCGCCGGGCGGCTCGTCCGGTGGTTCGGCCAGCGCCGTCGCGGCCGATCTGTGCATCGCGGCCACCGGCACGGATACCGGCGGCTCGATCCGTCAGCCCGCCGCTTTCTGTGGCATCGTCGGCATCAAGCCGACCTATGGCCGTGTCAGCCGCTGGGGCATCATCGCTTATGCCTCGTCGCTGGATCAGGCCGGGCCGATGACCAAATCGGTGCGTGACGCCGCGATCCTGCTGGGCGCGATGTCGGGGCACGACCCGAAGGATTCGACCAGTGCCGATCTGGCTGTGCCGGATTTCGAGGCGGCGCTGACCGGCGATATCCGCGGCAAGAAGATCGGCATTCCGCGCGAATACCGCCTGCCGGGCCTGCGCCCGGAGATCGAGGCGCTGTGGCAGAAAGGTGCCGACATGCTGCGCGACGCGGGCGCCGAGGTGGTCGACATCTCGCTGCCCCATGCAAAATACGCGCTGCCCGCCTATTACGTCATCGCCCCGGCCGAGGCATCGTCGAACCTTGCCCGCTATGACGGGGTGCGCTATGGCCACCGCGCCAAGCTGGGGGCGGGCGACGGCATCACCGAGATGTATGAAAAGACCCGCGCCGAAGGCTTCGGCGCCGAGGTGCAGCGCCGCATCATGATCGGCACCTATGTGCTGTCAGCCGGTTTCTACGACGCCTACTACAATCGTGCCCGCAAGGTGCGTGCGCTGATCAAGCGCGACTTCGAACAGGCGTTTGCCGCCGGGGTGGATGCAATCCTCGCGCCCACTACGCCCAGCCCGGCCTTCGGTCTGGGCGAGATGCAAAGCGCCAATCCGGTGGAGATGTATCTGAATGACGTCTTTACCGTGACGCTGAACCTTGCCGGGCTTCCGGGCGTGTCGGTCCCGATGGGGATGGACCGCGAGGGTTTGCCGCTGGGTCTGCAACTGATCGGGCGGCCCTGGGAAGAGGGCGATCTGCTCAATCACGCCTATGTGCTGGAACGTGCCGCGGGATTTGTGGAAAAACCCCGGAAATGGTGGTAATCCACCGCGAAATCTTTGCGACCGGCCCCTCGGGCCGGTCCTGTCTTTCTGGAAGGATGCCATGCGCCGCTCGCTGCCTGCCCTGATCCTCTGTGCCCCTGTCCTGATTCTTTCTGCCTGCGGTGGGCCTTCCGTGCCGGATTCCGGCGCCGGAGTGGGATTTGAGGATTACGGCAGCTATGCCGCGCGGCGCGAAGCGGCGCTGAACAACGGCACCCCCATGGTGGCGACTGGCGCGCAGCCGATCATGCCGGGCGGCGTGACGGCGGGGCAGCCTTTGGGAGGCACCACCACCGCAACCTCGCCCGGCTTCTCGGCCGAGCGTGTGGGGGCGGCCATCGACCGCGCCTCGGGCGGAAGCGAGCCGATGCAGGGCGCGATGATTGGCGCGGCTCCGGTGGCTGCCCCGGCGCCCGCACCGCAACCCGTGACCCCGGCGGTGACCATGCCGTTGCCGGTGCAGAAAAGTTCCAGCGGGCCGAACATCGTGCAGTTCGCGCTGTCCACCTCGCATGCGGTCGGCACGCCGATGTATCCGCGATCCTCACTGCAACTGAAGAACGCCGACCGCGCCTGTGCCGCCTTCTCCTCCTCGGATCAGGCGCAGATCGCTTTCCTTCAGGCGGGCGGACCCGAGAAGGACCGCAAGGGGCTTGATCCCGATGGCGATGGCTATGCCTGTTCGTGGAACCCTGCGCCGTTCCGCGCGGCGGTGAACTGATCTGATGCTGGCCTTTGGCGATCATCCCTCGCCGAATTGCGGCCCGCGCCGCAACGGGGCACAGCCCGATCTGATCGTGCTGCACTATACCGCAATGGCCAGTTGCGCCGAGGCGCAGGCCCGGCTTTGCGACCCCGGTGCCGAGGTTTCGGCGCATTACCTGATCTCGGAACAGGGTAAGGTCATCGCGCTGGTGCCCGAGGAGCTGCGCGCCTGGCATGCCGGGGCAGGGGCCTGGGGGGGCGCCAGCGATGTGAACTCGCGGTCCATAGGGATCGAGCTGGATCATCCCGGCACGGGGCCATTCCCCGAGGCGCAGATGGCGGCTCTTGAGGTGTTGCTGGCCGATCTGATGCATCGCTGGCAGATTCCGCCTGAGCGGGTCATCGGCCACAGCGACATGGCGCCCGCGCGCAAATCCGACCCGGGTCCGGACTTCGACTGGCAGCGCTTTGCTGCGCGCGGTCTGTCGGTCTGGCCCGCAATCACGGCGGGACCGGACCCCGAACCGGGCGCCTTCGTGGCGGCGGCGCGGGGCTTTGGCTACCCGGATGCGGCCGAGGATGTGCTGTTGGCAGCCTTCCGTGCGCGGTTCCGGCCCAATGCCTCCGGTCCGGTGGATGCCACCGATCTGGCCATGGTCATGGACCTTGCTACCCGTTTTCCCGTTGACGCCCCCGTGGCGCAGGCGTAAGCCGCCTGTCGCGCGGATGGCTGGATGACCGCGTGCGTCGCAAGACGTGCGAGGAAAGTCCGGACTCCATGAAGTAAGGGTGCCGGGTAACGCCCGGCGGGGGCAACCCCAGGGAAAGCGCCACAGAAAACAAACCGCCCTGCTTGCAGGGTAAGGGTGAAACGGTGGGGTAAGAGCCCACCGCGGGACTGGCAACAGGACCGGCATGGCAAGCCCCACCCGGAGCAATGCCGAATAGGGGCCTCGCGCGGAAAGGTCCGACGTTCAGCCGCAAGGCTGTCGGAGACCTCCGTAAGGGACGCTTCAGCCCAAGAGCGCCCGGGTTGGCAGCTAGAGCGCCGTGGCAACGCGGCGCGCAGAGGAATGGTCATCCAGAGGCGGTAACGCCTTGGACAGAATCCGGCTTACAGGCTATCCGCGCAATTTTCTGCCCTTTGGCCCGCCTCGTGGCAATCCGATGCTTCCCTTTCAACGAATCGCGCTATGCTGCGGGAAACAGAAGGGAGTCGCATCATGAGTTTCATCCGCACCCTCGCCACGCTGGCCGTGGGCTTCGCCGCCGCAAAAGGCGTGCAGAAGTTCCAGCAGAACGGCGGTCTGACCGGCATGAAGGACGCGCTGCGCGGTGCGGGGCAGCCCGGCGGCATGGCTGACCAGATGGGGGCCATGGCCGACAAGCTGGGCATCCCCGGCGGCAGCGCTGCCATGCGCGAGATGATGGGCAAATGGGGTGCCGGCGCCGCACAGGCGACCGAGCAGGCCGAGGCGGGCCTTGGCAGCCTGATGGGCGCCATGACCGGCGCCGCGACGGCGGGCGCCAAGAACATGGGCGAAATGATGGGGGCACTGACCGGCGCTACCCCGGCTGGCCCGATGGCCGAGGAAAATGCCCGCCTGATGATCCGCGCGATGATTCAGGCCGCCAAGTCCGATGGCGAGATTGATCCGGCGGAGCGGGCGGCGATTCTCTCGCATCTGTCGGATGCCAGCGACGAGGAGATTGCCTTCGTTCAGGCTCAGCTTGATGCGCCGGTCGATTATGCCGGGCTGGCCGCAGATGTGGGCGAGGCCGCGCGCAGCCAGGTCTATGCCGCGGCTTTGATGGCGATTACCGTGGATACGGATGCCGAACGCACCTATCTGCGCGGACTGGCCACCGCTTTGGGGCTGGATGCGGCAACCGTGACGGCGATTCACACCGGCGCAGGCAAGCCGCTGGTCTGACCCTGCAAAAGCGGCAGGGAATCCGGCTTTTCGCTGTTGACTCTGCCGCCCGCATCCTTAAAAGGCAGGCTTCAAAGGATTGAGCGGGCGACGCTGTTTCGCCTGATGCAGGAGAGACGACTATGGCGAAGCCGACGACGATCAAGATCCGTCTGAACTCGACGGCGGGCACCGGGCACTTCTATGTGACCAAGAAGAATGCCCGCACCATGACCGAGAAGATGACGGTCAACAAGTATGACCCGGTGGTGCGCAAGCACGTCGAATACAAGGAAGGCAAGATCAAGTAAGATCTGCCGCTCCTTTCTGGATCGAAACCGCGCCTTTCGGCGCGGTTTTTGCTTTTGCGGGGGGGTGTGATGCAGTGCGTGATGATTGTCGGCCAGCCCGGCGCCGGGAAATCCGTTCTGGCGCGCCAGCTTGGTGGGCTGACCGGGTTGCCTGTAGTGCATATCGACCTGATTCACTGGTGCTCCGGCTGGCAGGAGCGGACACGCGAGGAAAAGACCCGCTTGTGCCAAGAGGTCGAGGCGCAGCCGCGCTGGATCTTCGAAGGCGGGCATTCGGCAACATGGGCCAACAGGCTGGACCGGGCGGATACGCTGATCTGGATTGATATGCCGCTGTGGCTGCGGCTTTGGCGTGTCCTGCGCCGCACGCTGATGGGTCTGGGGCGCAACCGCCCCGACCTGCCCGAAGGATGCCCTGAACGGCTTGCAAACCTGCCGGAGTTCCTGGGCTTCATCTGGCGCACCCGACGCAGTTCCCGCGCGGCCATGGCGCGGCTGGTTGCTTCGGCTCCGGCGGGCAAACGAGTCCGTCATCTGCAAGGCCGCCGGGCCGTCACGGCGTTTCTGCAAGAGGTCGCCAATGAAAAGGGCCGGGGTTTCCCCCGGCCCTGATTGCCGTGCCGTCGGGCCGCTTATTCGCGGTTGCCGAGGAATTGCAGCAGGAACATGAACAGGTTGATGAAGTCGAGGTAGAGGTTCAGTGCCCCCATGATCGCCGATTTCGCCAGCCATTCCTGATCGCCATACTGGGCGTGCTGGATGTAGGTGTTCTTGATGTTCTGCGTGTCGTATGCCGTCAGGCCCGCGAAGATCAGCACGCCAATCACCGAAATGGCGAATTGCAGCGCGTCGGAACCCACGAACATGTTGACGATCATCGCGACGAACAGCCCGATCAGACCCATCATCAGGAAGGTGCCCATGCCACTCAGGTCGCGCTTGGTCACATAGCCGTAGATGCTGAGGCTCGCGAAAGCGATCGCGGTGATCAGGAAGGTGGTCGCGATCGACGTGCCCGTGAACACGAGGAAGATCGAGCTGAGCGAGACGCCCATCGCCACGGCGTAGACGTAGAAGAACAGCTGCGCGGCCGGGGCCGACAGGCGATTGATCAGGGCGCTGAAGGCAAAGACCATGACGAGCGGCAGGAACATCACCACCCATTTCAGCGGCGAGGTGTAAAGCAGAGAGCCGAAATTGGTCAGATACTCGCCGGCGCCGATCTGCGCGACACCCGCAGCGGGATCGGTGGTGACAGCAAGACCCGCAATGGCCCAGGCAGCCGCGCCGGTGATCAGCATTGCCACCGACATCAGGCCATAGACCTTGTTCATATGGGCGCGAAGCCCCTGGTCGATCCGCGCGGCGCTTGCGCCTGCGCCGACGGTTCGGATGGTATCGTATTCAGCCATGAGTGCCTCCGGTTGTTACATCGGGGCACGGCCGATTGCTGCCAGCCGCGCCTTATGCCGCAAATATCGGAAGTGTCACACATGATTTCAAGCGCTTCGCAGTGAAAACCATGCCGGTTTCACAGCGGATGCCGCCAGTGCGCCGGAACGTCCCAGATGGCCCGCCGGGCCTCTTCCGCCGCCTCGTCCTGCGTCAGGCCGATATCCTTCAGCAATGCGGCATCCAGACGGGCCAGCGCCCGGCGCTGGCGCGACAGCAGGGCAAGCGCGAACAGACGGCGCAGCAAGGGTTGGCGCGGGGCGGGCCGGGCGCGGCGGAGGCTTTGTGATTGTGCCATTTTCAGTTTCCTTCCTGATGCAAGTGGCAAGATGAATCAGATCTCTTGATGGATCATGCGGGATCTGGCATCTTCATGGAAACGAATGATCGTTGGGAATCATATCAAGGATCGTGATATGCCGCGAAATCTCGACCTTACGGCGCTGCGTGCTTTCGTTGCTGTTTCAGATGCGGGCGGTGTAACGCGGGCGGCGGGCCTGCTGAACCTGACGCAAAGCGCGGTTTCCATGCAGATCAAGCGGCTGGAGGAAAGCCTGGGCATATCGCTGTTCCAGCGTGCCGCCCGCAAGCTGAGCCTTACGCCCGAAGGGATGCAGCTTCTGGGCTTTGCGCGCCGGATGCTGGATCTGAATGACGAGGCGACGGCACGCCTGGCCTCGGATGCCTTCGAGGGCCAGATCCGGCTGGGTGTTCCGCATGACATCGTCTATCCCGCGATCCCCGGCATTCTTAAGCGGCTGTCGGGGCAATATCCCCGGCTGCGGATCAACCTCTCTTCGTCTTTCACCACGCTGCTGCGCACTGCCTTCGACAAGGGCGAGGTGGACGTGATGCTGACGACCGAGGATCGACCCGGGCCGGGGGGCGAGGTTCTGTCGCGGCAGGAACTGGTCTGGATCGGTGCCGACGGCGGCACGGCGGCCAGCCAGCGCCCGTTGCGGCTGGGGTTCAAGGATACCTGCATCTTCCGCCCGACTGCGCAGGCGGCGCTGGATGCGGCAGGTATCCCGTGGGAGCTTGCCTTCGAAGGCGACAGCGAGCAGGCGGCTGAGGCGCTGGTTGCTGCCGATCTGGCGGTCAGTGCCCGGCTTCGCGGCCGCTGGCCGGATGGCACGGTCGAGGTTTCGGGGCAGGGGTTGCCGGATCTGGGGAGTCTTTCGGTCTGCCTCTATGCCGCTCCGACCGCGCGCGGCGAAGCGGTGGAGGCGCTGATGGCGGAACTGCGGCTGGCCTATTGCGGCTGAACGCCGGACAAAAGGAAAGCCGGGATCGCACCGGCTTTCCCGCTTTTCCCGATCAGCCTTCCGCCAGCATCCCGCGCACCAGAGGGATGACGCGGGTGCCGTAAAGCTCGACCGAGCGCATCAGGTCTTCGTGCGGGGTCGTGCCTGCCGAATACTTCAGACTGAAGCGGTTCAGCCCCAGCGCCTTCACCGTCCCGGCAATCTTGCGGGCCACGGTTTCCGGGCTGCCGACATACTGGCTGCCCTGTTCGACCTCGTGCAGGAAGGCAGCCTTTGTGATCGGCGACCAGCCACGTTCGCGGCCCAGCCGGTCATGCAGCGCCTTGTAGCCGATATAGGCGATCTCGCGGGCGGCCTCGTCGGTATCGGCGATCAGGCCGGGCGAATGCACGCCCAGAGGTTTTGCCGTGCCGCCGATCTGCGCATAGGCGTCATGGTAAAGGTCGACGAAGGGGCGGAAGCGGCGCGCGTCACCCCCAATGATGGCCAGCATCATCGGCATGTCATAGCGGACCGCCCGGACGACCGATTCCGGGCTGCCGCCCACGCCGATCCAGGCCGCGATGCCCTGCGGCCCGGCCGGAGGATAGACCGCGCCAACTTTCACCGGCGCACGGTGACGACCTTTCCAGTTCACCGGGCCGCCCTTGTTGACGGCGGCGAACAGGTCCAGCTTTTCCTCGAACAGCATCTCGTAATCATGCAGGTCCTGGCCGAACAGCGGATAGCTTTCGGTGAACGATCCCCGGCCGAGGATGACCTCGCCCCGACCGCCGGACAGGGCATTGAGCGTCGAGAAGCGCTGGTAAAGCCGGATCGGATCGTCGGTCGACAGAACCGTGACCCCGGTTGCCAGCCGGATGCGGCTTGTCCGGGCGGCGATATTGGCCAGCAGGATCTCGGGCGCGGAAATGGCGAAATCGTCGCGGTGATGTTCCCCCAGGGCGATGACATCAACGCCCGCCTGATCGGCGAGGACCGCTTCGGCCACCACATCGCGCAGCACCTCGTCCTGCGCTTTCAGGCTGCCATCGGGGCGACGGGTCACGTCACCGAAAGTATCGAGACCGAATTCCATGGTCTGCCTCCTGTTCCTTCACGTTGCCGCCAAGGTAAGCAGCCGGGCGGTCAATGTCGCCCTGCATGGGGGCACAGTCAGCCGCTTGCTTTGCACAGAAGGTTCAGCCTTCCTCGTCCTTCAGCAGCAGAAGAAGCGCGATGATCGTCAGCGCCACGCCCCCCAGCACGATGGCGGGCGGCACCTCGTGCCCCAGCGCGATCTCCCAGATCAGCACCCAGCTTGGCACAAGATAGGTATAGGCCATGACCTTGGCGGATGGCAGGCGCAGGGTTGCGTATTGGAGCAGAACGAAGGTGGCGGCGCTGGCGGCGACCGCGACATAGACAAGGCATATCCACACTATCGCGGGCAGGGCGGCCCAGTCTGTGTCCAGTACGTCGCGCCAGCCGTAAAGGCATAGCAGGCCGAAGCCCGCCAGCATCATGCCGAAGGTAAAGACCACGGCGGGTTCGCCCCGGTTCAGGCGGCGGATCATCGGGGCATAAAGCGCATGGGCGATGCAGCCGATGAAATAGATGGCCTCGCCGCGCCCGACATGCAGCCGCATCAGGGCGGCAGGATCGCCCCGGAAGATCACCCAGACTGCCCCCGCCGCGCCGATGGCCAGCGCCAGCGCCATGCGTGGGGTCGTGCGCTGGCGCAGCAACATCCAGCCAAAGCCTGCCGCCATCAGCGGTGTCAGGGTAAAGACGGCAGCGGCCGGAACGGCGGCAGCAGTGCGCAGCCCTTCGAACATCAGCACGAAATAGGCGGCCAGAAGCGCACCGAGAATCAGGTAGCGCCAGGGAGCCACGAAGGCGCGGCGCGGAATGCCGGTGGTCAGATGTGCCGCAATCCCCACCAGCGCGCCAGCCAGCGCGAACCGCGGTACGGTCAGCGCGGCGGGGGCGATATGGGGGGCTGCCATCGCGCCCAGCGAAAACGACCCGGCAACCAGCGCTGAAAATCCCAGCATCGCCAGATGTCCGCGCTGGCCCGGGCTCAATGCGCTCAACCCCGCCGATGTCATACGTCGGCCCAGCTTGCGGCAGCGGCTTTCAGATGTGACAGGAAGCTTTGTACTTTCACGGTGCGATGCAGATCCACATGGGTCACCAGCCACAGCGGGGCGGCCCATTCATCGCGCGGCGCCATGATCTCGACCAGACCGGGGTCACGGGCGGCGATGTAATGCGACAGGAAGCCGATGCCCGCGCCCTCGCGCAGTGCTGCTTCCAGTGCGGCGCTGTCCGTTGCACGATAGCTGATCTGTTCGGGTTGCACCGTATCGTGCAGCCAGCGGTGGAAGGGCGCGCGGCTGAGATTGCTGTCAGCCCCGATGAACAGATGTCCGGCAAATTCATCCGGGCTTCGGGGGTGGCCATGCTGCTCGACATAGCTGCGCGCCGCGTAAAGCCCGGTGCGCATCCGCAGCAGGGGTTGCACCACATTGTCGGGCTCTTCCGGGATGGCGCCCGCGCGGATCGCAACATGCGCCTCGCCGTAGTCCAGCCGGAACAGCCGCATGTCGGTGAGGTAGCGCACGATCAGCCCCGGATGCGTCTTCTGGAACGACACCATGACCGGCGTCAGCAGCGAGGCGAGGCCGGTGATCGAGGTGACCACCAGCTCTCCGGTCACGGTTTCGCCCTGACCCTTGATGCGTGAGGCGAGCTGGCTGAACTGTTCCTCAGTGGCCTGCGCAACCGAAAGCAGGTCGCGCCCGGCTTCGGTCGGGGTGTAGCCGCGCGCGTGGCGCTGGAACAGCCGGGTTCCCAGCCGCTTTTCCAGTGCGTCGATATGGCGGATCACGGTCGCATGGTGCACGCCCAGCACCTCGGCCGCGCCTGAGACGGTGCCCAGCCGGGCGACCTGAAAGGCGGTGCGGACCTCATCCCAGTTTTCCATGCGCGGGCTCCTGCTGTTCGGTGCGAGATTAGCGGCTGGGGCCGCGGCGGCAAGGGGCACCGGCATGAGAGCGGCTCCGGGCGGTTTTCAGGCGGCGCGGCCTTGCGGCCGCACGGCTTTGTCTTGCCGTCCGGCTGCGCCGGTCCGGCGCGGCGTGCCTCCGGCGGGGATATTGGGACCAGGGTAAAAGGGGGCTCTGTGTTGACTCAGGGTGTGGTTTGGCCTAGAGGCAGGTCCAATTCCCCGGAGGCTCGTCGCTTCCGGTCCCATGGCATGAGCCGGGATCGCCATCCGTCAGCGCGTTGCGCCCACGGGTGCCCTTGGGCTTTGCTTCATCCGCCGCCGGACCCATATCCGGCAGAACCGCAACGGCCAAGGAGGGCGCGCGATGTTCGAGAACCTGTCGGAACGCCTTGGAGGTGTGTTCGAGCGGCTGACCCGTCAGGGCGCGCTGTCCGAGGCGGATGTGGAAACCGCGCTGCGCGAGGTGCGGGTGGCGCTGCTGGAGGCCGACGTCTCGTTGCCGGTCGCCCGCGACTTCGTGAAGGCGGTCAAGGCCAAGGCCACCGGGCAGTCGGTTACCAAATCGGTGACGCCGGGTCAGCAGGTGGTGAAGATCGTCCATGACGAGCTGGTGCGCGTGCTGTCGGGTGATGGCGCCGCCGATGCGCTGAAGATCGACAACCCGCCCGCGACCATCCTGATGGTGGGTCTGCAAGGTTCGGGCAAGACCACGACGACCGCGAAGCTGGCCAAGCGGCTGAAGGAAAAGAACGGCAAGAAGGTTCTGCTGGCCTCGCTCGATACGCAGCGCCCCGCCGCGATGGAGCAGCTTCAGATCCTCGCCGGGCAGATCGGCGTCGACAGCCTGCCGATCGTCAAGGGCGAGTCGGCGGTGCAGATCGCCAAACGGGCGAAGACCCAGGCCAATCTGGGCGGCTATGATGTGCTGTTCCTTGATACCGCGGGCCGTCTGCACATCGACGAAGTGCTGATGGACGAGGTTCAGGCGGTGCGCGACATCGCCCAGCCCCGCGAAACCCTGCTGGTGGTCGATGGTCTGACCGGGCAGGACGCGGTGAATGTGGCGACCGAGTTTGACGGCAAGGTCGGCATCTCCGGTGTCGTGCTGACCCGGATGGATGGCGATGGCCGTGGCGGTGCCGCGCTGTCGATGCGCGCGGTGACCGGCAAGCCCATCCGCTTTGTCGGTCTGGGCGAGAAGATGGACGCGCTGGACGCCTTCGAGCCCGAGCGTGTGGCTGGCCGTATTCTCGGTATGGGCGACATCGTGGCGCTGGTCGAGAAAGCGCGCGAGACCTTCGAGGCCGAGCAGGCCGAACGCATGGCCAAGCGCTTTGCCAAGGGTCTGTTCAATATGAACGACCTCAAGATGCAGCTGGATCAGATGCTCAAGATGGGCGGGATGCAGGGCGTCATGGGGATGCTGCCCGGCATGGGCAAGGCCGCCAAGATGGCCGAGGATGCGGGCTTTGACGACCGCATGCTGCGCCGCCAGATCGCGCTGATCAATTCGATGACCAAAAAGGAACGGGCAAACCCGGACCTTCTTCAGGCCAGCCGCAAGAAGCGCATCGCCCAAGGGGCGGGGCTTGAAGTGGCTGAGTTGAACCGTCTGCTGAAGCAGCACAAGCAGATGGCTGACATGATGAAGAAGATGGGCAAGGGCGGCATGATGAAGCAGGTTGCCAAGGCCATGATGGGCAAGGGCGGCGGCATGCCGGACCTGAAGAACATGGACCCGGCGCAGCTTGAGGAAGCGGCGCGGGCGATGAAATCGGGCATGCCGGGCCTTGGGGGTGGTATGCCGGGCTTGCCGCGTGGCATGGGCCTGCCTTCGGGCCTGCCTTCGGGCCTGTCGGGGCTGATGAAGAAGAAATGAGCCGGAGTCGCGTCCATATCATTGGGGCGACCCGCTGGGGCAGGGGGCTGCCGTGCTGAGCTATGGCCCCACCCCGGTGCTGGAAACCGAACGGCTGATCCTGCGCGCGCCGGTCACCTCGGATTTCGAGGCTCTTGCGGAGTTCATGGCCTCTGACCGCTCTGTCCATATCGGCGGGCCGATCAGCCGGGCGCTGGCCTGGCGGGCCTTTGGTCATATGACCGGGCATTGGGTCCATCGCGGTTACGGCATGTTCATCTTCACCGACCGCGCCAGCGGCGCACCGCTGGGCATGTGTGGGCCATGGTTCCCCGAGGGTTGGCCCGAGCCGGAGATCGGCTGGTCGGTCTGGGCGACGGAGGCAGAGGGCAAGGGCCTGGCATATGAGGCGGCACTGGCCGCGCGTGGATATGTCTATGGCGTTCTGGGCTGGCCCACGGTCATCAGCCTGATTGCCGCGAACAACACGCGGTCGCAGGCGCTGGCGCGGCGCATGGGCTGCGAGCCCGACGGCACATTCGTGCATGAACAATTCGGCGAAAGCGGCATCTGGCGTCACCCGGCGCCCGATACGCTGAGCGATGGCGGAATGGAGGCTTACGCATGACGACCGACGCAGCGACCCGGGCCGCCGCCGTGCTGAAGGAACATCGTGAATCGATCGACCGGCTGGACGCGATCCTGGTCTATACGCTGGCCGAGCGGTTCAAACATACTCAGGCGGTGGGACGTCTGAAGGCCGAGCATGCGCTGCCGCCTTCGGACCCCACGCGCGAGGCGCGGCAGATCGAGCGGCTGGAACGGCTGTCGCAAGAGGCGGATCTCGACCCGGAATTCGCCCGGAAATTCCTGAACTTCATCATTTCCGAAGTCATCAGGCATCACGAGCAACTGCAAAAGTAACACCCATCCCGGCGGGGGCTGATGCGCCCGTCAAACCGGACTTGAAGGAGAAAACCTATGTCCATGAAAATCCGTCTGGCCCGTGGCGGCTCGAAAAAACGTCCGCACTACGCCATCGTCGCGTCGGACTCGCGCATGCCGCGCGATGGCCGCTTCATCGAGAAGCTGGGCACCTACAACCCGCTGCTGGCCAAGGACAGCGAAGACCGCGTGAAGATGGATGTCGAGCGCGTGCAATACTGGCTGGGTCAGGGCGCGCAGCCGACCGACCGCGTGGCGCGTTTCCTCGAGGCCGCTGGCCTGAAGGCGAAAACCGTGCGCAACAACCCGAAGGCAGCCGTGCCGGGCAAGGCCGCGCAGGAACGCGCCGCGAAGAAAGCCGCCCGCAACGCCGCCCCGGCGGAAGAGTGATCGGCCGCCCATGCAGGGCAGCTATGGCCCGGAGTTCCGGGCAGAGCTTCTGGATCTGATGCGCTGGCGGCGCGATGTGCGCCGTTTTCGCACCGATCCTGTGGAGGCAGCGGTGCTTGACCGCTGCCTTCGCGCTTTTGCGCTTGCCCCCTCGGTTGGACTTTCCGAACCCTGGCGCCTGATCCGGGTGGAAAGCGAGGCCGCGCGCGCGGCGGCGATTGACAATTTCGAATGCACCAATGCGGATGCGCTGTCAGCCTACGATGGCGACAAGGCTGCGCTTTATGCCCGGCTGAAACTGTCGGGCATGCGCGAGGCGCCGGTGCATCTGGCCGTATTCTGCGACGAGGAAACCGCCAAGGGCGCGGGTCTCGGGGCCGGAACCATGGCTGAAACCCGTGCCTGGTCGGTGGTGGGGGCGATCAGCCTGTTCTGGCTCGCCGCGCGCTCCGAGGGGCTTGGCCTCGGCTGGGTTTCGATCCTCGATCCCGACCGGCTCACCCGCGATCTGGCGGTGCCCGAGGGCTGGCGCTTCATCGCTTATCTGTGCCTCGGCTGGCCCGAAACGACCGATGATACCCCCGAGCTGGAACGCGAGGGCTGGGAGGCCCGCGCACCCGCGCTGATCATGGAGAGACGCTGAGATGTCCGACGCCGCTGACCGGATCTGTGTGGGCGCCATCGCCGGTGCCTTCGGGGTGCAGGGCGAGGTGCGGCTGAAAAGCTTCTGCGCCGAACCCGCCGCCATCGCCGATTATGGCCCGCTCTATACCGAGGATGGCAGCCGCAGCTTCAAGCTGCGCCTGACCCGGCCCCTGGCGGGCGGGCTGGGCGCGCGGCTGTCAGGCGTGGCCACCAAGGAAGAGGCCGACGCGCTGAAGGGTGTACATCTTTACGCCGACAAATCCTGCCTTCCGAAGCTGCCGGATGACGAGTTCTATTATGCCGATCTGGTCGGGCTGACGGTGCAGGATACCGGCGGCGCGGTGTTGGGCCGGGTGCGGGCGGTGCATAACCATGGCGCGGGCGATTTTCTGGAAATCTCCGGGCCGGGTCTGAAACAGGGTCTCTTGCTGCCGTTCACGCAGGCGAATGTGCCGACCGTGGATCTTGCCGCCGGGATTCTGGTGGTCGATCCGCCGGAGGAGCAGGCGTAAGGGGCTGAGGCCCCTCGTATCAGGCTGGACGTGCAGGGGAAGTCGGCGCAATCTGTGCGTCAAGAAGGGCATGAAGCCACGTCAGGGGGCACCGGAATGACCAACCGCCTGCGGTTTTTGCAGTTTGCCAACGGGCTGATGTATTTCGGGCCGCTGCTGGCAGGTCTGGGCGGGTTTGGCTGGCGGGTCGTGCCCGCATTCACCCTGATCTTCGCGCTTTGGCTGTTTGTGATGAACCCGGCGGACTGGCCGCGCGGTGGCGCGGAATGGCGGGCGCCGGACAGCCTGCTGAACGCGGGTGGGCGTCTGGTGGTGCAGGTGCTGCTGGTTGCCCTGCTGTTCGGGCTGGGCCGGGGCATTGGCGGTGTCATGGGCAGCACCCCGCAGATCCCCGTGATGTTGCCGGTGGGTCTGTCCTTCCTTGCGATACCGCTGGCGCGGCTGATCTGGACGCCCGGGCCGCGCAGCGCCTCGCCTGACGCTTGGCCGACAGCGGGCGACAGCGGTGCCTCCCTGCCGTGCGACCCGGATCTGGCCTTTCGCATGACGCAACCCCTGGCCGATCTTCCGGCGGAAACCGCCCTTGGCCAGATCGAGGCGCATCTGGCCGCGCTGGCGCCGCATCTGCCGCCGGATCTTCTGCTGCGCGCCCTGTGGGAGCGGGGCCAGGCCCCGGAGGCCCCGCGCCATCTGCGGCAGGCCTTCATCCTTCAGGCCACCGATGCCCATGGGGCAGAGCTTTGCGCCGGGCAGGCGGCGCCGGTCAGGGCTTTGCAGATCGCGGCAGGCGATGACGCGTTGCTGATACTGTTCGCCACCCGCTGTTCCGCGCTGTTGCAGCAGAATGTCGATGTCTGGGGCGATTGCCCCAATGCAGCGGCGCTTGAGGCCGTCGCGGCGCGGTCCGGTCCCGAGGCGGCCCGGACCCTGCGCGCGCTTGCCGCGCTCAACCTGCGGCTCGCGCCGCTGAACGGCGATGGTCGCGGTGTCGTCCGGGCAGGCTGATCCTGCGGGCAACTGGGTGGTGGTGATCCATGCCGGATTTCACAAGACCGGCACGACATCGGTTCAGGCCGCGCTGGCTGCGCATCGGGAGGCGCTGGCCCCCGTCTTCGCGCTTCAACTGCCGCGCGGCCCGGCCTTCCGAACGCTGACCCGGGCAGCGCGTCTGTGGTCGGCGGAGCGGCGCCCGATGGCGATGCGGCTTTACCGTCAGGCGCTGGCGCAATGGCTCGGCGGCCTCGATCTGGCGGCGGGGCAGGGGCTGATCGTGTCGAGCGAGGATCTGGCGGGGCATATGCCCGGCGATTTCGGTATCACGGATTACGGGGCCGCGCCCCGCCTGCTGGCCGAGCTTGCGCGGGGTCTGCGCGCAGCCTTTCCCGGCGCCGATCTGCGCGTCGTGCTGGGGACGCGCGCGCCGGGGGCCTGGCTGGCCTCGCTCCACTGGCAGCAGGCCAAGCGGCACACGATGCTGGAGGATGCCACCGCTTTCGCGGATCGCATGGCGGGCGCGGTGCGCACAGGCCCGTTGCTGGAGGCCGTGGCCCGTGCGACTGGCGCACCCGTCCATGCAGCCCCGCTGGAAGAGCAGGCACAGCGGCGCCTTGGCCCGGTGGAGGCAATCTATGATGCGGCGGGGCTGGGAGCGGATCTGCGCGCGCATCTTGCGCCCGTGCCTGCCGCCAATCGCGGCGCCCCGGCCCAACTGGTGGCGGCCTTCGTCGCGCTGAACCGGCAGACGATGCCGCGGGAGGACCGGCAGGCGGCGAAAGATGCGCTTCTGGCGCAGTTTCGCGCGGGCCTGCCGCTGTAACGCCCCTTTGCGCCGCACAGGCTTTGCCCTAAAAGCGGGGGCATGAGCGAACCGACCATCCCCCCGAAACCGAAAAGCCATGGCCGGCTGAGCATTTCGGCCAGCCTGCAACCGCGCGACCTGATGGCGCCGCAGCGGGTGAAAGGGGCATGGTGCGCAAAGATCGTGACGCTGTTCCCCGATGCCTTCCCCGGCACGCTGGGCCTGTCGCTGACGGGCAAGGCGCTGGATATGGGGCTGTGGTCGCTGGAAACCATCGACCTGCGGCCGTTTGGCGAGGGCAGGCACCGCAACGTCGATGACACCCCGGCCGGGGGCGGGGCGGGCATGGTGCTGCGCGCCGATGTGGTGGCGCGGGCGCTGGATCAGGCGATGCAGGGCGCACCGCGCGACCGTGCCCGCTGGCCCATCGTCTTCCTGAGCCCGCGCGGGCGACCGTTCACCCAGGCCAAGGCGCATGAATGGGCCGCGACCGAGGGGCTGACCCTGCTTTGTGGTCGGTTCGAGGGCGTGGACCAGCGCGTGATTGACGCTTATGGCATCGAGGAAATCAGCCTTGGCGATTTCGTGATGACCGGGGGCGAGATCGCTGCGCAGGCGATGATCGACGCCACCGTCCGGCTGATTCCCGGTGTTCTGGGCAACATGGCCTCCACCGAGGAGGAAAGTTTTGCCGACGGGCTGCTGGAACACCCGCAATACACGCGCCCGACGGTCTGGGAAGGGCACGAAATCCCGGCGGTGCTGCAATCCGGCCATCATGGCGAGATTGCGAAATGGCGCCGGGCCGAGGCCGAGAAACTGACCGCCGCGCGCCGCCCCGATCTGTGGGCCGCACATCAGGCGAAGAAGGGCGGCTGAGCCCCCGCTGCCCTTGACCGGATCGCGCCTTCCCCCTATACGCGCGCAGTCCGGGGGCGAAATGCCCGCCGGACCCGATTCCCTTTGCCACAGGCCCGGCTTCTTCACCGGGTTTCGGCGACAGGGGCGGCACAAAATGCGTCGGTTCATCTCCGGCGGGCTTGCGCGGATGCGCGGGGACCCGATCGAAGGCCAGGAGCTCTGACACGGCATCACCTTTGCGGAACAACCGCAAGCAACGAAAGGACTTGCGCATGAACCTGATCGCGCAGCTTGAAGCCGAGCAGATTGCTGCCCTCGGCAAGAAGATCCCGGATTTCAAAGCCGGCGACACCATCCGCGTCGGCTACAAAGTGACCGAAGGCACCCGGTCGCGTGTGCAGAACTATGAAGGCGTCTGCATCGGCCGCAAGGGCGGCATGACCATCTCGGCCTCGTTCACCGTTCGCAAGATCTCGTTCGGTGAAGGCGTGGAGCGTGTGTTCCCGCTCTATTCGACGAACATCGACTCGATCGAGGTGGTGCGTCGTGGCCGTGTGCGCCGTGCGAAGCTCTACTACCTGCGTTCGCGTCGCGGCAAATCGGCCCGTATCGCCGAAGTCACCAACTACAAAGAAAAAGCTGAGTGAGGATTGGCGCCATGAAACAGGGCATCCACCCCGACTATCACTTCATCGAAGTGAAGATGACAGACGGCACCACCTTCCGCACCCGCACCACCTGGGGCAAGGAAGGCGACACGATGGCGCTGGACATCGACCCGCTTTCGCACCCGGCCTGGACCGGCCAGACCGCCAAGCTGATGGACACCGGCGGCCGTGTGTCGAAGTTCAAGAACAAATACGCGGGCCTGGGTTTCTGATCCACGTCTCTGCGAATTTCGGAAAAGGCGCATCTTCGGATGCGCCTTTTTCTTTGCCGGTCATCAGAGTGCCCCGTCATCGGGCAACTCGCCCGGTGACATGGTGTCTGTCTTGCAGGATTCGCGCGCAGCGTGTCACATCGGCGGCTTCCCGCTTCCCTCTGGCGGGGACAGGCCTTATGAAGGCCGCCACACAGACCAGCGGAAGGGTAGCGGGCCATGGCGCATATTATCGTTGTGGGCAATGAAAAGGGTGGCTCGGGCAAATCGACCACCTGCATGCATATCGCCACGGCCCTTGCGCGGATGGGTCATCGCGTCGGTGCGCTGGATCTTGATCTGCGGCAGCGCAGCTTTGGCCGCTATGTCGAGAACCGCCGCGCCTGGATGGCGGCGAACGGGGTGGACCTGCCCACACCGGATTACCGCGAACTACCCGAGGCCGATGCCGAAACCCTTGCGCCGGGCGAGAATACCTATGACCACCGGCTGTCTGTCGCGGTTTCGGCGCTGGAACCGATCAGTGATTTCATCATCATTGACTGTCCCGGCTCGCATACCCGGCTGAGCCAGGTCGCGCACAGCCTGGCCGATACGCTCATCACGCCGCTGAACGATTCCTTCGTGGATTTCGACCTGCTGGCGCGGATCGACCCGGAAACCAACAAGGTGAAGGGGCCGTCGATCTATGCCGAGATGGTGTGGAACGCACGTCAGCTTCGGGCGCAGGCCGGGTTGAAGCCGATCGACTGGATCGTGCTGCGCAACCGTCTGGGCGCGCAACAGATGCACAACAAGAAGAAGGTTGGCGCGGCGCTGACCGATCTTTCGCGCCGTATCGGCTTTCGCGTGGCGCCTGGCTTTACCGAACGCGTGATCTTCCGCGAACTTTTTCCGCGCGGGCTGACCCTGCTGGACCTCAAGGATACCGGGGTCGAGCAGTTGAACCTGTCGAACATCGCGGCCCGGCAGGAATTGCGCGATCTGGTGGCTGAACTCAGGCTGCCGAATGTAGCCGTGAATTTCTGAACGGGGTGGCGCGCGGCGCAAGGCGCTGGCGGCCCTGCATCTTGCGGATGCGGATATCGAAAAGGTCATCCATCCTGGCCTCTTGCGTCGCGGGCGTCTTGCGGAACATCTGGATCATGCGGGTGACGAAGCTCATGTGATCCTCCTTTCTGGTTGCCCTGAGCCTCAGGGGCACTCGCGGCAAAATTGCGGCAGCAAGCGGTCCGCCCCGGCAAAATCACAAGATTGGGTTAAACGGACCGTTTCCGAACCGGACCCAATCCGCTCCACAGCCTTGAGGCAGCGCCTGCCGCATGGCAGGAAGGTGACGGAGGTGCCCATGCCAAACACGCTGTTCGATGCCCTTTTCGCGCCGCTTGCGGATCGTTACGACGCTTTTCTGATCTTGCCGGACGGGCGCCAGATCACAGGTCACGCGTTTCTGGCAATGGTGGCGCAGCAGGCCCATGCCCTGCGTGCGGCCGGTCTGGGAACTGGTGACAGGATTGCAGTGCAGATTGCCAAAAGCCCCGAGGCTTTGGCGGTCTATGGTGCGGCAGTGGCGCTGGGGGCGGTGTTCCTCCCGCTGAATACAGCCTATACCCCTGATGAAGTTGATTATTTCCTTGGCAATGCGACGCCTGCGGTCTTTCTGTGTGACGGCACGAAAGAGGCAGCGCTTGCGCCGGTCGCGGCGCGCTACGGCGCGACGGTGCTGACCCTCAACGCGGATGGCAGCGGTAGCCTGACGGACCACGCAGCCGGACAGCCCCAAACCATCGCCCCCGTGGATCGTGGTCCCGAGGATCTGGCCGCCTTCCTTTATACCTCGGGCACCACAGGCCGCTCGAAAGGCGCGATGCTGACGCATCGCAACCTGCTGTCCAACGCCGAAGTGCTGCGCGACCTCTGGCGTTTCACGGCTGAGGATGTGCTGCTGCACGCGCTGCCGATCTTCCACACGCACGGGCTGTTCGTGGCTTCCAACCTTGTCCTGCTGACTGGCGGCAAGATGATCTTCCTGCCCGGTTTCGATCAGGAGGCCGTGATCCGTCTGCTTCCACAAGCAACCACCATGATGGGGGTGCCGACTTTCTACACCCGCCTGCTGGATGATCCGCGCTTCACCCGCGATCTCGTCGGGCATTTCCGCCTGTTCATCTCGGGCTCCGCACCGCTGCTGGCGGAAACGCACCGCGACTTCGAAGCCCGCACCGGCCATCGGATCCTTGAGCGCTATGGCATGACCGAGACTAACATGAACACCTCGAACCCCTATGAGGGCGAGCGCCGCGCCGGCACCGTCGGCCTGCCACTGCCGGGGGTGGAACTGCGGGTGATGGCGGACGGAGTTGAAGTGCCGCGCGGCGAGGTCGGCACGCTTGAGGTGCGCGGCCCCAACGTCTTCAAGGGCTATTGGCAGATGCCCGAGAAAACCCGCGAGGAATTGCGTGAGGATGGCTGGTTCATCACTGGCGATCTGGGCGTGCAGGGCGCGGACGGCTATGTCACCATCGTCGGCCGCGCCAAGGATCTGGTGATCTCGGGCGGGTTCAACATCTATCCGAAAGAGGTGGAGTTGCTGCTCGACGAGGTGCCGGGTGTGCTGGAAAGCGCGGTGATCGGCCTGCCGCACCCGGATTTCGGCGAGGCGGTCTTTGCGGTCCTTGTGCTGCAGAAGGGGGCGGTGCTGGAGGTCGAGACCGCACTTGCGGCCATCCGCGACCGTCTGGCGCGCTTCAAGCAGCCGAAAGCCGCTGTCGTGGTCGAGGCCCTGCCGCGCAACACCATGGGCAAGGTGCAGAAGAACCTGCTGCGCGACCAGTATCGTGACTGGTTCACCGCCTGACCGGCATAGAGGCGCCGCCCTCCTCAGACCCCTCCGGGGCCATCGTCTTGCGGCATTGCCATGGCCTGCGTATCGGTTGCCATCCTTGCCCGATGATGAGGCGGTGTAGCTGAAGCTTTTGAGTATTTGGGCAAGAAGCAAGAGCAGACCGATGTGTCCTGCTTCTTGTAAAAATACTCAATCAACTTCGGGCGTCCCTTGATCCGGCGGGGCAGGGGCCACATCACGCAGCTCGGTTTCCAGAAACCGTTCCAGCGCATCCAGATCCACGGGTTCGAACTGGCCGAAGCCCTGCATCCAGACCGAGGCAGTGCGCATGGCGTCGGGTTCCAGCTTGCACCAGATCACGCGGCCGCGTTTCTCGCGGCTGATCAGCCCGGCATCCGCCAGCACCTGAAGATGTTTCGAGATGGCGGCCAGCGACATGGCGAAGGGTTCCGCCACGTCGGTGACGGCCATGTCATCCTCCAGCAGCATGCCGAGAATGGCGCGGCGCGTCGGGTCGGCAAGGGCCGAGAAGATGGGCGACAGAGGGTCGGTCATGGCGCATCCTTGGCGGAGTGGCGCGTGATCGTCAACTGCGGGGTTGAATATGTCTCACGCCGCCGTGAGAGCGCAAACGGCCTCGGCGGGGCCTGAATGATTTTGCAAAATCATTCCTTATCAATGAGTTGATGGGCGCGGTGTTGCTTGACTCAATACGCGCCTCTGCGTAGGTTCGCGCCGACTGTTCAGGGGGCGTACCGCATGGCTCAGGAACCCGATCCGGAACGGCTTCGCGCGCTGGAAGCGCGTCTGGCCGAGGCGAAGGGGAGCAAGGCGAAGCCCGCTGCGGCAGGCAAGGATTTTTCGCAGGCGGAAGTGGCCTGGCGGATGGTGCTGGAGCTGACCTCGGGGATCATGATCGGGGGCAGCATCGGTTACGGGCTGGACTATCTGTCCGGCACCAAGCCCATCCTGCTGATCGTCTTCCTCCTGCTCGGCTTTGCGGCTGGTATCCGCACCGTCATCGGCACCGCCCGTGACATGCAGGAGCGCCAGTTGCGGGCACAGGCGACCGAGACACAGGCGGAACGTTCCGCCGGAACCGAAGGATAACAGACGTGGCCGAGACCGGATTTGCGATCCACCCGATGGATCAGTTCATCGTGAAACGGTTTTTCTGTGATCCCGCGCATGCGGACTGCACCTCGAACATCGGTGCGTTCGAAATCACCAATGTCACGGTCTGGATGGCTGCGACGGTTCTGGTGATCATCGCGCTGATGGTGTTCGGTTCGCGCGGTCGGGCGATCATCCCTTCGCGCATCCAGTCGGTCGGCGAGATGATCTACGGCTTCATCTACAAGATGGTCGAGGATGTGACGGGCCATGACGGGGTGAAATACTTCCCCTTCGTGATGACGCTGTTCCTGTTCGTGCTGTTCTCGAACCTGCTCGGTCTGATCCCGATGAGCTTCACCACCACCAGCCATGTCGCGGTGACCGTGACGCTGGCGCTGCTCGTGTTCCTGTTCGTGACCATCCTGGGTCTCGTGAGGAACGGCATCGGCTTCCTCGGCATGTTCTGGGTCTCGTCGGCGCCGCTGGCGCTGCGCCCGGTGCTGGCGGTGATCGAGGTGATTTCCTACTTCGTGCGTCCGGTCAGCCATTCCATTCGTCTTGCGGGCAACCTGATGGCGGGCCACGCTGTGATGAAAGTGTTCGCGGGCTTTGCCTCAATGGCTGTCATCTCGCCGGTGGCGGTGGGTGCCGTGACCGCGATCTACGGTCTGGAACTGCTCGTCGCGGTCGTGCAGGCCTATGTTTTCACCATTCTGACCTGCGTCTATCTGAAAGACGCGGTGGGCGGCGCCCACCACTAAGGTTCGGACCTCAACCCTTCAATCTGACTTTCCACCAAGGAGAACTCAAATGGTCGAACTCGCGCTCATGGGCAAATACATCGGTGCTGGCCTGGCGGCCATCGGTCTGGGCGGCGCCGGCATCGGCGTGGGCAACATCGCCGGCAACTTCCTCGCCGGCGCGCTGCGCAACCCCTCGGCTGCTGCTTCGCAAACCGCGAACCTCTTCGTCGGCATCGCGTTTGCCGAAGCTCTGGGCATCTTCTCGTTCCTGATCGCCCTGCTGCTGATGTTCGCCGTCTGATCCTGACGCTTCGCATCTTCTCGGCCGGGAGGGCGCTTCGTCCCCCGGCCAGGTTTTTGACGACGTGAGGACATCACATGGCGACCGAAGCGCATGAAGCGGCTGGCGCGGCGGGTCATTCCGCCGGTATGCCGCAACTCGACGTCTCGACCTGGGGCAACCAGATCTTCTGGCTCGTGGTCGCGCTTGTCGTGATTTTTCTCGTGCTGTGGCGCGTGGCCCTTCCCCGGATCGGGGCGGTTCTGGCCGAACGCAGCGGCACCATTACCAACGACCTCGCGGCAGCCGAAGAGCTGAAGCAGAAGGCGCTGGCCGCCGAAAAGGCTTACAACGAGGCGCTCGAGAAGGCACGGGTTGAAGCCGGCCGGATCGTGGCCGAGGCGAAAGCCGAAATCCAGGCTGATCTCGACAAGGCGACGGCGAAGGCCGATGCCGAAATCGCGGCCAAGACGGCGGAATCCGAAGCCCGGATCGGCGAGATCCGTGCGGGCGCGCTGGAAAGCGTGACCGAGGTGGCCAAGGATACGGCGAAGGAACTGGTTGCGGCGCTTGGCGGCAAGGCCGATGCACGCAGCGTGATGGCGGCAATCAACGCCCGGCTGAAAGGATAAGATCATGCAGAAGCTGATCCTGATCGTTGCAGCCTTGGCGGCCAGCCCCGCGCTGGCGGCGGACGGCCCGTTCGTCTCGCTGCGCAACTCGAACTTCATCGTCCTGCTGGCCTTCGTCGTTTTCGTCCTGATCCTTCTGTATCTGAAGGTTCCGGCCAAGCTTGGGGCGATGCTCGACAACCGGGCCGCGCTGATCAAGGCGGAACTGGAAGAAGCGCGTTTGCTGCGCGAAGAAGCCAAGACCATCCTCGCCTCCTACGAGCGCAAGCAGAAGGAGATGATGGAGCAGTCGGAGCGGATCGTGGCGGCGGCCAAGGAAGAGGCTCTCGCGGCGGCCCAACAGGCCAAGGCGGATCTCAAGACCTCCATCGCGCGCCGTCTGGCTGCGGCGGAAGAGCGGATTGCCTCGGCCGAAGCTGCTGCGGTGCGCGAAGTGCGCGAACGTGCGGTGGATGTGGCGATTGCGGCGGCCGGTGACGTGCTGACCAAGCAGATGTCGGCCGAAACCACCGCAGCCTCCATCGACGAGGCGATTGCGCAGGTCGAAGCCAAACTTCACTGATCCGATCCCGGATCGGTGACGCGGAACCCCGGCGCTGCCGGGGTTTTTGCGTTTCAGCGCTGACGTTCGTGTTCGATACGCTGGCGGGCCACTGCCTCGTTCCGGGCGGCGCGCTGCTGTTCTTTCAGGGCCTGTTCGACGTAATCCATGTGATGACAGATCGACGCCCGCGCGGCGGACGGATTGCGGGACTGGATCGCCGTATTGATGGCGCGGTGCTGGTCCAGCAGCCGGTCACGGGTCATGCGGTCACGGAACATCATCATGCGGTTGAAGAACACGCCCTGTTTCAGCAGATCGAACATGGATCGCATCATGTGCAGCATGACGACGTTGTGGCTGGCCTCGATGATCGCCATGTGGAATTCGGCATCCAGCTGCGCCTCGTCGGTCGGGTCGCGCTTCTGATGCGCGGCCTCCATCTTGCCGAAGATCGTGGCGATGACAGCAAGGTCGGTATCCGATCCCAGCCGGGCGGCGCGTTCGGCGGCCAGTCCTTCCAGATCGCGGCGAAAGTCGAGGTAGTCGAACACGGCCTCGTCATGGCTGGAAAACAGCTCGATCAGCGCGGGCGAGAAGGCCGAGCCCAGCACATCGGCAACAAACACGCCCGAGCCGGGGCGGCTGATTACCAGCCCCTTCAGTTCCAGCGCCTCCAGCGCTTCGCGCAGAGAGGGGCGTGACACGCCCATGCGTTCTGCCAGATCGCGTTCGGCAGGCAAACGCTCGCCCGGCCGCAGGATGCCCCGCAGGACCAGGAGTTCGATCTGGCGGGCAACGCTTTGCGACAGTTTCTCGGACACGATCTTTTCGAATGGCATGGCTTCCCCCGACTGGTCAGAAAATATGACCAACTGTCGGTTTCAGCAATGAAAAAGGGCGGCCAGCAGGCCGCCCTTTCCGACACAAGTGCCGCTCAGTTCGGGCGAATGATGATCTCGACCCGGCGGTTCTGCGCCTTGCCCGCCTCTGTGAGGTTCGAGGCGATGGGCTGATCCTCGCCCCGGCCATAGGCCGAAATCCGCGAGCCGGGCACACCGCCGGACATCAGGACACCCGCGACCGAACGCGCGCGGCGCTCTGACAGGTCCTGGTTGTAGGCTGCCGAGCCTGTGTTGTCGGTATGGCCAACGACTTCGACGCGGCTGTTGGGATAGCGCATGAGGTTGGCGGCCACGGCGCGGATGTCGCCTTGCAGATCGGGACGCAGGTTCGCGCTGTCGGTCGCGAACAGGATGTCCTGCGGCATGGTCACAACCAGCGCGTTGCCTGTGTTGGTGATGGTGGTGTTGGGGCTCATCTGCGCGCGCAGTTCGGCGGCCTGACGGTCCATCGCATTGCCGATGGCCCCGCCGAGGGCGCCGCCGACAGCCGCGCCGACCACGGCTTTCGCCAGCTTGTCATCGCCACCCGACTTGGCGCCGATCAGCGCACCGATAGCCGCGCCGGTAACCGCGCCGCCCTTGGTGCGGGCATTCGGGTCTTCGTAGCGATAGGGGTCCTGCACACAGCCTGCCAGCAGGGCAATACCCGCGATGCCAAGGATAACCGGGGTTCTGAAGGTCATTTTCTCGCCTCTCTCTTTGCCGGCACCGGGCCAGCCTCGCTCCACCATACCGCAGCAACGCATGAGGCCGGAATTGGTTGCGTGCGCATGCGCAGTATTCCGCGCATCACGTTTGCGGCACCGGAACCGGCGCCGCACCGCCTGCATCCGCACGGGCGGCCTCCCATGCAAGCATGGCCCGCTTCACGGGCAGGCCCCAGTGATAGCCGCCAAGCGCCCCTGATTTGCGGAGCGCGCGGTGGCAGGGGATGAGGAAGCTGACCGGGTTGCGCCCGACCGCCGTGCCTACGGCCCGCACCGCCGCCGGATGGCCGATGACGCGGGCGATGTCGGAATAAGTTGTGACATGGCCCGAGGGCACCGCGAGCAGAGCCTCCCATACCTTGATCTGGAATGGCGCCCCGATCAGATACAGTGGCGCGGTGCCGGTAGCGCCGAAGGCATCCAGCACCCAGGGGCGCAACATTATCGGGTCTTCCACGAAATCGGCCCTAGGCCAGCGGCGGATCAGATCGGCCATCACCTCGGCCTCGTCCTGTTCGGCGGCGAAGCCCATGCCGCAGATGCCCCGATCCGTCCCCATGACAAGCGCGGGGCCAAACGGGCTTTCGAACCAGCCCCAGTAGATGGTCAACCCCTCGCCACCACGGGCGAATTCACCCGGCGTCATCGCCTCCCATTTGATGAACAGGTCATGCAGCCGCCCGGTGCCGGACAGCCCGCTGGCCAGTGACGCCTCCAGCACGGAATGTCGTTCTGCAAGCAGGTGCCGCGCATGATCCAGCGTCAGATATTGTTGATAGCGTTTCGGGCTGACGCCCACCCATTGCGAAAAGGTGCGCTGGAAATGCGCCGGGCTCATCCCCATCCGCGCCGCCAGCCCGTCCAGCGTCGGTGCCTGCCCACCCGCCTGCATCGCGTCGATCTCGGCCAAGGCGCGCGCGATGACACGGTAATGATAGCTCTGGCTTTGGTCGTTCATGGTAAACTCCGGCAGGTCACATTGCCACTTTAGGCGGCAATGCAACACCCTTCGACCCGGAATATGCGGCTTCGCTTGGCAGCAGACCAAGGGCGCGCTAGGAGGTCGGCATGGCGAAGCAACTTGATTACCATACGATCCGCACGATCTTTACCCGGTTTCAGGCCGCCGAACCCGAACCGCAGGGTGAGCTGCATTACGTCAATGCCTATACGCTGCTGGTGGCGGTCGCGCTGTCCGCCCAGGCCACTGATGCCGGGGTGAACAAGGCCACACGGCCCCTGTTCGCCACCGTGGATACGCCGCAGAAGATGCTGGATCTGGGGCTTGAGGGGCTGACCGAGGCGATCAAGACCATCGGCCTCTTTCGCCAGAAGGCGAAGAACGTGATCCGCCTGTCGGAGATTCTGGTCAACCAGTATGGCGGCGAGGTGCCCTCGTCCCGCGCGGCGCTGCAATCCCTGCCCGGCGTGGGGCGCAAGACCGCCAATGTCGTGCTGAACATGTGGTGGCATGTGCCTGCTCAGGCGGTGGATACCCATATCTTTCGTGTCGGCAATCGTACCGGCATCTGCCCCGGCAAGGATGTCGATCAGGTCGAACGCGCGATCGAAGACAATATTCCGGCCGAGTTCCAGCAACACGCCCATCACTGGCTGATCCTGCACGGCCGCTACATCTGCACCGCACGCAAACCGCGCTGCGCCGATTGCCTGATCCGCGATCTGTGCCCCTACGAGGAAAAAACTGCATGAAGAAGTTTCAGGTCGTCGGCATCGGCAATGCCATGGTCGATGTGCTGTCCCATGCCGAAGAGGCGTTTCTTGAAACGAACGGTATCGGCAAGGGCATTATGCAGCTTATAGACATGGAGCGTGCCGTGACGCTTTACGACCGGATCGGCCCGGCCAAGGAAATTTCGGGCGGATCGGCGGCCAATACCATTGCGGGCATCGCCGCACTGGGCGGGCGGACGGCCTATGTCGGCAAGGTGAAGGACGACCAGCTTGGCCGCATCTTCGCCCACGACCTGCGGGCGCAGGGCGCGGTCTATGAAACCGCGCTGGCCCCGGCGGGCAGCGAACAGGAAACCGGCCGCTGCATCGTTCTGGTGACGCCGGACGGGGAACGCTCGATGAATACCTATCTTGGCTGGTCCGAGTTCCTGACCCCCGCCGACATCGACGAGGCCCAGATGGCCGAGGCGGACTGGATCTATCTGGAAGGCTATCGCTTCGATGGCCCGGAAAGCCACGCGGCCTTCGCCAAGGCGATCCGCGCCTGCAAGGGGGCAGGGGGCCGCGTCTCGGTCACGCTGTCGGACCCGTTCTGCGTCGAACGCCATCGCGATGCCTTCCGCAAGATGATCCACGATGACGTTGACCTGCTGTTTGCCAACCGGGCCGAGATCATGTCGATGTATCAAACCGACGATTTCGAGACTGCCCTGCAAGCCGCTGCTGCCGATGTCGCCATCGTGGCCTGTACGGAAAGCGAGAAGGGCGCCCATATCCTCGCCGAGGGCCAGCGCTGGCACGCGCCAGCTTACCCGACGCGGATTGTCGACGCGACCGGCGCGGGCGACCTGTTTGCCGGGGCCTTCCTCTGGGGGCTGACCAACGGCCATGGCTATGAAATGGCGGGCCGCATGGGTTGCCTTGCCGCCTCCGAGGTCATCAGCCACATCGGCGCACGTCCCGAGGCTGACCTGAAGGAAATGTTCCGCAGCCACGGGCTGATCTGAACACAAGTGCCGCCCTCCTCAGGCCCCGGCGGGGCCATCGTCATGCGGCATTGCCATGGGCGGTGGTGCCGCTGGTGCTTTCGATACAGCGTTTCAGCGACGGCGCGGGAGGAGTTTGAGTATTTGATCAAGAAGCAATACAGGCCGCAGAGAGCCGTTTTGGCATCCCCTTGTCCGCCTTGCCTTGCTTCTTGCAGAAATACTCGTCTTGCCCGGTCGAAGCTGCGCAGGTGGGCTGGTCAGCGGATGGGTTCCAGCACCGCATCCTTCAGTCGGCAGTCACGGATCGCGTCAGCGCCGCAGCGACGGGGGCGCAGATCCTTGGTCAGGCAGATGCGGATTTCCTGAATCATGCCGCTGTCGCAGGTGACTGTGATCTGGTCGGGGGAAAGGCCGGGGTTGGCCTCCAGAAATGCACCTTCCACCACATCGGCGGGGACTTTCAGGCGTTTGTCGATCATCGGGAAGACCTTTGGAATCTTCACCGTGGCGAAAGCGCGGCGCAGGCTGTCGTAATAGCTGCGCGCAGACAGGCCGGAACAGCGGCCATGTTTCTTCCACTGATACCATGCAAGTCCCGAGGCGCCCATGATGTCGGCCATCGTCTCGCTTTCCGCGCGGGAAGGATCGCGTTCGGTGGTGCGGCAGTAGCTGGGCCAGCCTTCCTCATATTGCGGCCAGAGCCCGTGCAGGGTGAAGGCGCGTCCCGCGCCTTTGCGGCATTCCGGGGCGCCGCGGGCGTCCCCCTCCAGCGCGCACCAGTTGGGCGACCAGCTGAGAGACATGACGTAGTAGTCGAAGTCGCCGGCTTTCTCGCCCCCGGCAAACGCGGCGGTGGAGATCAGGGAAGCGAGAGTGGCCCCGAGCAAGATGCGCATTTTCTCTTTCCCCCGCAGTAAAATCGCACTATAAGGCGCGCCAGACTTCCCCGAAAACGTGGAAATCGCGGGCCTCGCCCGCAGCCGTTTTCCCGGCGCGGGAAAGATTTGTAAAGGAGTGATCCTCATGTCGAAACCCCTTATGGCCAAGGCGACCGCGGTCTGGCTGGTCGACAATACGACGCTGACCTTCAGGCAGGTCGCCGATTTCTGCGGCATGCACGAGCTGGAAGTGCAGGGCATTGCCGATGGCGATGTGGCGACCGGCGTGAAGGGGTTCGATCCGGTGGCGAACAACCAGCTGGACCCGATCGAGATCGAGAAGGGGCAGAAAGATCCCTTCTACAAGCTGAAGCTGAAGTTCAACGCTGCTGCCGTGGGCGAGGACAAGCGTCGCGGGCCGCGCTACACCCCGCTGTCGAAGCGCCAGGACCGTCCGAATGCGATCCTGTGGCTGGTGAAGTTCCATCCCGAGCTTTCGGATGGCGCCATCGGCAAGCTGGTCGGTACGACCAAGCCTACCATCCAGTCGATCCGCGAGCGGACGCACTGGAACATCCAGAACATGCAGGCGATCGACCCGGTCGCGCTGGGGCTTTGCCGTCAGTCTGAACTGGATGCCGCCGTGCAGGCCGCCGTGCGCAAGAAAGCGGCCGAGGGTGGCGTGATGAGCGACGACGAGCGTCGCAAGCTCGTGTCGACCGAACAGTCGCTGGGCATGGCGCCCGAGCCGAAGATGCCGGGGTCGCTGGCCGGTCTGGAGGCCTTCACGCAGGTGGAGAAAGAGGAAAACCCCGCCGATTACTCGGATGCGGACAGTTTCTTCAATCTGCCACATGGCGATGACGACGAAGAAGAAGACGACAACTGATCGTGAGACCCCGGCCAAGGTGCCGGGGTTTTCGTTTCTGCGGACAGGGAGGCAGGAATGGGCCGGATCGCGGTGATGGGGGCGGGGGCTGTCGGCTGCTATTATGGCGCAATGCTGGCGCAGGCGGGCGAGGAGGTTGTGCTGATCGGCCGTCCCGCGCTGGCCAGCGCTGTTGCAGGTCAGGGGCTGATCATCGACCGGGCGACGGGGCGCGAGGTGGTGCACCTGCCGGTGGCGACCGATCCGGGGGCGATAGCCGGGGCTGAGCTTGTGCTCTTTTGCGTGAAATCTCAGGATACCGAGGCGGCGGGACGGCAGATCGCGCCGCATCTGGCGCCCGATGCGGTGGTGCTGAGCCTTCAGAACGGCGTGGGAAATGCAGAGAGGCTGGCGGCGTTTCTGGGGCGGCCTGTGATTCCGGCGGTGGTCTATGTCGCGGTCGGGATGACGGCGGCGGGACATTTGCGCCACCACGGACGTGGTGATCTGGTGCTGGGCGATGCGCCGCAAAGTGCGGCACTGGCCACGCGGTTCGCGGCGGCGGGCATTCCGACCGAAGTCTCCGCAGGTGCCGAAACCGCGCTTTGGGTCAAGCTGACCATCAACTGTGCCTGGAACGCCATTTCTGCGCTGACCCAGCAGCCCTATGGCCGCATCCTCGCCGCACCGGGGGCCGAGGGGGTGGTTTCTGGCCTCGTTGCAGAATGCCGGGCGGTGGCGGCCGCCAGCGGGATCACCCTGCCCGAAGGGCTGGAGGACGATGTGCATCGCATTGCCGAGACGATGGCGGGGCAAATGTCCTCGACCGCGCAGGATATGGCGCGCGGGCGTGCGACAGAGATCGGGTTTCTGAATGGCGAGATCGTCCGGCGCGCCGGGCTTCTGGGCATTCCGGTTCCGCTGAATGCGGCCATGACGGTGCTGGTGCAACTGGCCGAGGCGCCGGCCGTCTAGGATTGCGCGGCGAAGAAGGCGTTGGTCTCGGTCAGGAAGCGGCCGCGATGGGCTGGCAGCTCCATCATAACCTCATGTTCCGCCTTCGCGAAAAGCTCCAGCCGGCCTTGCGGCCAGGCGGCCATGCGACGGCGCACGGCGCGGGGGCTGATGATGCGTTCCGAGGTGCCAAGCGCGGTGAGCGCGGGTGTGGCGGGGGCGGGCAGGGCTTGCAGCGCCTGCATCTCGCGGAAGGCGGCATGCAGCCAGGTCAGCGACGGGCCGCCAAGTGCCAGATCGGGATGGGCCGTGGCCTGCTGGCGCATCCAGCTCCAGATCGCGGGATCGCGGGTCAGCATGTTGCCGCGGAATTTCGCGTGCAAAACATAGGTCTGCCGTGTGGTCGTGGGGGTCAACAGATGGCCATGCCCGCGTTCATGCAGCACACGCGACAGGGTGACGGCGACGGGTTCCACCGTCGGAAACAGCCGGATGCCCCACATCGGGGCGGAAAACACGGCGCTTTTCACCGGCAAACCGCGTAACAGCGCCCGCAACGCGATGCAGCCACCCATGGAATGACTGAGGAGATGCCAGGGTTCAGGCAGTCCTTCGGCCCGTGCAAAATCCAGCACCGCCGTGACATCCTGCTGGTATTCGTCGAAATCCTCGACATGGCCCAGCATCGGATCGGGGTGGCGGCGCTGCGACAGGCCCTGGCCGCGCCAGTCGGGCGCCAGCACATGCCAGCCCGCACCCGTCAGTGCGACGGCAGCAGGCCCATATTTCTCGGCATATTCCGACCGGCCCTGAAACAGCAGGACCGTGCCGCGCGCCGCCCCGAAGGGTGCCCAATGGGCGGCGCGCAGTTTTGTGCCATCGCCCGCCGCGAGCCAGACCGCACGGCCGCCTTCGGGGCCCTGCGCGATATCGGCGTAAAACGGCGCGGCGGTCATGGTCAGCTCAGCACGGAGCCGAGTTTCATGGCCATTCCCATGCTGCCGTCGACCTTCAGCTTGCCGGTCATGAAGGCGGTGGTCGGGTTCATCTCGCCGTCCAGAATGGCGCGAAATACCTCGGTATTCGCGGTCAGGGTAACATCGGCCTCTTCATCGCCCGCGTGGACGCCCGTCGCGTCGATCATGATGGCGCCTTCCCCCGGAATGACGAATTTCGCCACACCGTCGAAGCCCGATACTTTGGCTGACAGGGCCTCGACCGCTGCATTGATCACGTCGCTCATATTCTTGCCTCCTCGCTGTGCCATCCCCGGAATGTGACCCGAGGGTTATGGCATTTCCCCGTGCCTTGGATAGAGTGTAGATATGAAAGTCCTGTTGACGCTTCTCAATCTTGCCGTGGCGGCAGTTTTCGCACTGGCGCTTGGTGACGCTGCGGCGCAGGCGGGGCCTGCCGAGGATGCAGCGACGCTGGACCGGCTGTTTGCCGATCTGAAGACGACGGATGATGCCGGGGCGCGTGCCATCGAAAGCGATATCCAGCGGATCTGGTCGCGTTCCGGTTCGGCTTCGATGGATCTGCTGCTGGAACGCGGGCGCAAGGCCATCGACCAGGGCGATGCGGAAACTGCCATCGACCATCTGACCGCGCTGACCGATCATGCGCCCGATTTCGCCGAAGGCTGGAACGCACGGGCCACGGCCTATTTTCTGGCCGGTCGCTACGGGCAGTCGGTCAGTGACATCCGGCATGTTCTGGCGCTGAACCCGCGCCATTTCGGCGCGCTGGCCGGGTTTGGGATGATTCTTGAGCAGCTTGACCGAAAACCTCAGGCGCTGGAAGTCTATCGGGCGGCTCTTGCTATACATCCGCATATGCAGGCGGTATTGGAAGCAGTGAAACGCCTGGAAACTGAAACCTCCGGGCAAAGCATCTGAGACAACGAACCTATGGTCCTTCAGCGACGGGTCACGGCGGTCCTGGGACCGACGAACACCGGCAAGACGCATTACGCCATTGAAAGGATGCTGGGGCATCGGACGGGAGTCATCGGCTTCCCGCTGCGCCTGCTGGCGCGCGAGGTCTATGACCGTATCGTCAAGGCGCGCGGGCCTTCGGTGGTGGCGCTGGTCACCGGCGAGGAACGCATCGTGCCGGAACGGACCCAATACTGGGTCTGCACGGTCGAGGCGATGCCGACGGACATCGGCGCTGATTTCCTGGCCATCGACGAGATCCAGCTTTGCGGCGACCCCGAGCGCGGCCATGTCTTCACTGACCGGCTGATGAATGCGCGCGGACTGGTGGAGACGATGTTCCTCGGGTCCGATTCGATGCGCCCGGCGATTGCCGCGCTGATCCCGCAGACACAGTTCGTGCGGCGTGACCGTTTGTCGACGCTCAGCTATACAGGTTCGAAAAAGATAAGCCGGATGCCGCCACGCTCGGCCATCGTCGGGTTTTCTGTTGATGATGTCTATGCCATCGCCGAGCTGATCCGCCGCCAGAAGGGGGGCTGTGCAGTGGTGATGGGCGCGCTTTCGCCGCGCACCCGGAACGCGCAGGTCGCGCTTTATCAGAATGGCGAGGTCGATTACCTGGTCGCCACCGATGCCATCGGCATGGGGCTGAATCTCGACATCAAGCATGTCGCCTTTTCTGCAACCCACAAGTTCGATGGCCGCCGGATGCGGCATCTGTTCCCGCACGAGATGGGGCAGATCGCCGGTCGTGCCGGGCGGCATATGGAGGCAGGCACTTTTGGCGTGACGGGCGAGGCCAGCCCGCTGGACGAGGATCTGGTCGCCGCCATCGAGGAGCACCGCTTCGCGCCTGTCCGCAAGCTGATGTGGCGAAACGACGCGCTGGACTTCGGCTCGGCCGAGCGGCTGATCGCCTCGCTGGAGGCGCCGACCGGCAATGAATGGCTGATGCGCACGCGCGAGGCCGACGATCTGATGGCGCTGAAGGCGTTGACGCAGATGCCCGACATGGCCGACCGGCTGCGCGCCGGGCCGCGTGCGGTGAAATTGTTGTGGGATGTCTGCCGCATCCCCGATTTCCGCTCGACCACCGGCTCCGATCATGTGGGGCTGCTGCACCGGCTGTTCGGCTTCCTTCAGGATGGGCGTATCCCGGCTGACTGGCTGAAAAAAGCTGTTGCGCGCATTGATCGCAGCGACGGCGATATTGACGCGCTGTCAAAACGTCTGGCCTATATCCGCACCTGGACTTACGTTGCGCAGCGCAAAGGGTGGGTCGAGGATGAATCCCATTGGCGCGACGAAACGCGCGCTGTAGAAGACCGCCTGTCGGATGCGCTGCACGCGCGGCTGACGCAGAGATTTGTCGACCGCCGCACATCGGTCCTGATGCGGCGGTTGAAACAGAAGGAGAGCCTTGTGGCTGAGGTGAATGACAAGGGTGAAGTGACGGTGGAGGGCGAATTCGTCGGCCGTCTGGAGGGTTTCCGCTTCGGTCAGGATGCCTCGGCTTCGGGTGAAGAGGCGCGGGTGATGCGGCAGGCCGCCTACGAGGCGCTGCGCCCCGAGTTCCATCTGCGGGCGGATCGCTTCTACAACGCCCCCGATACCGAGATGGATTTCACCGAACAGGGTGGCCTCATGTGGGGCAGCGCTGCCGTCGGCAAGCTGGTGGCGGGTTCGGATGCGATGAAACCGCAGGTCGAGGCCTTCGTTGACGAAGAGGCCGGGCCGGAGGTGACCGAGAAGGTCAAGCGTCGTCTTCAGCATTTCATCGACCGCAAGGTTGCTGCGCTGTTCGAACCGCTCACGAACCTCAACCGCGACGAAAGCCTGCAAGGGCTGGCGCGCGGCTTTGCCTTCCGTCTGGTCGAAGGGCTGGGCATCGTCAGCCGCGAAAGCGTGGCCGATGATGTGAAGGCGCTGGACCAGGAGGCGCGGTCGTCGCTGCGCAAGCATGGCGTGCGCTTCGGGCAATATACGATCTTCCTGCCGCTGCTGCTGAAACCCGCGCCGACCCGGCTGCGTCTGGTTCTGTGGTCGTTGGCCAAGGGGCTTCAGGAGTTTCCTGAAAGCCCGCCGCCGGGCCTTGTGACCATTCCGAACATCCCGGATGTGCCGAAAGAGCATTATACGCTGGCCGGCTATCGTCCGGCGGGCACTCGTGCCATTCGCATCGACATGCTGGAGCGTCTGGCAGATCTGCTGCGCGCCAAGGACAGCCGTGCTGGGTTTGAGGCCACGCCCGACATGTTGTCGATCACTGGCATGACGCTGGAACAGTTCGCGGATCTGATGGGCGGTCTGGGCTACAAGGGCGAAAAGGGCGAACGCGCCAAGCAGCGCCGCGCCGAAGCTCCGGCTCCGGTGACCGAAGGCAGCGTGGCGCCGATTCCCGAAGAAGTTTCGGTTCTGGCACCTGCCGAGGACACCACGGCCCCCGAGGCGGTGGAAGGCGAAGCTGCTCCCGAGATGGAAGTGTTTTACACGTTCACCTGGGCACCGCGTCCGCGGAATGAAAACCGTGGTCCGCGCCGCGAGGGGCAGGGCAATCGCGGTCCGCGCCGCGAGGCGGGCGAGACGCAGGGCAACCGTCCTGAACGTGCGCCGCGGGAAGCCCGCGAGGGCGGCAAGCGTGAGGATCGTCCGCGAGGTGATGCGCCGCGTCGCGAAGGCAAGCCGGGCGGTAAGCCCGAAGGCCGCCGTGACGAGCATCGCAAGGGCGGCAAACCCGGCAAGGACCAGGGCCACAAGCCCAAATCCTACGAGGCGCGTCCGCCCCGGGCTGAAAAGCCCATCGACCCCGACAATCCGTTTGCGGCATTGCTGGCGCTGAAGGGCAAGGTCTGATTGGCCAAACACCGTTCCGAAGCGGCCCGGAAAGCCGATGGGGCACCGCCGCGTGTGACCATCCGGCTGGACAAGTGGCTCTGGCAGGCGCGATTCTTCAAATCGCGTCCGCTCGCCTGTGCCGTGATTGCCGAAGGGCACCTGCGGCTGAATGGCAATCGCTGTCTCAAACCCGGGCAGCAGGTGGGGGAGGGCGACACGCTCACCTTCCCGCAGGGCCGCCGCATCCGTCTGATCCGGGTGCTTGCCCCCGGCCAGCGGCGCGGACCCGCGACCGAGGCGCAGACGCTTTACCTCGATCTTGATCCGCAGCCCGCCGGAGCGGAGGACGCTTCTGCCGGGGATGACACTTCGTCGCTTGAATGAGCGGGCGCGTTGGACTAGAGCAACAGCCCAGAAACGACTGACCGGGGTTTGAGTCATGACCTATGTGGTGACTGATAACTGCATCGCCTGCAAATACACCGACTGTGTCGAGGTCTGCCCGGTAGATTGCTTCTACGAGGGTGAGAACACGCTGGTGATCCACCCCGATGAGTGCATCGACTGCGGTGTCTGCGAACCGGAGTGCCCGGCGGATGCCATCCGCCCGGATACCGAGCCGGATATGGACAAATGGGTCGAGTTCAACCGCAAATATGCCGAACTCTGGCCGGTGATCACCCAGAAGCGCGATCCGCTGCCCGAGGCCGAGGCGCGCGACGGCGAAAGCGGCAAGCTGGAGAAATACTTCTCGCCGAATCCGGGCGAAGGCTCCTGATCCGGCGACGGCCCCCGATTCGCGAACGGAAGGGGTGACGCGGCGTAAGGTCGCGCCTTTTTGTGCGTTTGGGCGCGTCGGCGAACCTGCTGCGTGTATGGTCGCAGTTGGAATCAGGTCGTTTTTGTGTTATATCTCTGAAACAAACAAAGCACGGTTGCCCGCTTTCCGCCTCGGGACTGCTCGCCTGAGACGGTCATCCATGTGACATTCCCCCATTTTGCCGATGCTCTGGCATCCGGCGGGGGAATTTGTTGCGCCCGGGTTGGCCCTGCGCATGAGGAAGCCGCTGGAATGACCAAGACCAAGAAGCCTGAGTTCCGCCCGAACGAGTTTGTTGTGTACCCGGCCCATGGTGTCGGCAAGATCATCTCGATCGAAGAGCAGGAAATCGCCGGTATCCATCTCGAACTCTTCGTGATCTCGTTCGAGAAGGACAAGATGACGCTGCGTGTGCCGACGCACAAAGCGACCGAAATCGGGATGCGTCAGCTTTCGACGCCGGATGTGGTGAACAAGGCGCTGGACACGCTGAAGGGCAAGGCGCGGGTGAAGCGCGCCATGTGGTCGCGCCGGGCGCAGGAATATGACCAGAAGATCAACTCGGGCGATCTGCTGTCGATTGCTGAAGTGGTGCGCGACCTGCACCGCAATGATGACCAGCGCGAACAAAGCTATTCCGAGCGTCAGCTTTATGAAGCCGCGCTGGAGCGTCTGACCCGCGAAGTCGCCGCCGTTTCCGGTGTTGACGAAGCGCAGGCGCAAAAGACCGTTGATCAGGTGCTGACCTCGCGCGCGGCCTGACCTGCCTGAAATCCGTTGAAAGGCCGCGCTGATGCGCGGCCTTTTGCGTTACAGCAGTGTGCAGGCGGCGGCCAGCGCGGCCAGCTCCCCCAGTTGCTGACTGGCCCCCAGAATATCGCCGGTTTGCCCGCCGATCTTGCGCCGGGCCAGAACGGCCAGCGCGAGTGTCATGGCCGCGACCCAAAGTGCCATGATCAGGGCCTGGCCCCCGGCCACCCCCAGCGCCAGAACGAATGCGACGAGCATGGCCAGCAGGGCCGCCGTGGCATCGGGGCGACCGACGGACTGGCTCAACCCGCTGCCACGCGCATTGGGCAAAAAGCTGATCAGGGCCACCATCGGCGCCCGTGACAGGATGGCGGCGGCGATCATCGCGCCCCAGGCCCCGGTGCTGATCAGCGCGGTGACTGCGCTCCACCGGGCCAGCGTCACCAGTACCAGCCCCATGACGCCATAACTGCCGATATGGCTGTCCTTCATGATTTCCAGCCGCCGTTCGCGCGTCCAGCCGCCCCAGAGCCCGTCACAACTGTCGGCCAGCCCGTCCTCGTGCAGCGCGCCCGTCATCAGCGTGCCCAGCCCGAGAAAGACAGCTGCTGCAAGGCTGGCGGGCAGACCGAACCAGCCACCCAGCGCCGCGCCAAGGCTTGCCAGACCGCCCAGCACCAGCCCGGCCACAGGCCAGGCCCAGACGGCAGGCGGGTTGGGAAAACGGGTGGGGGCGGGCAGGGGCAGGCGGCTGAGCAGGCTCAGCCCGGCGCGCGCCTCGGTCCACAGGCGCGCCGCAAGGGTCTCGGGGTCGCTCTGATACATTGCAATGCCCTTTCCGGGATGGTTTTCACCCGTGATCCTCGCTAGCCAAGGCGCAGCCGAGGTTCAATCGAGGAGTGCGCCATGACTGCGCCGTTTTCCAGCCTGTCCGAGTTTCGCGCCCTGTTGCAGGCGCTTCCGGCCACCGATGCGGCGGCGGTCGCGGCAGCGCAGGCCCGCAACGGGCAATTGACCAAACCGCCCGGCGCCCTGGGGCGGCTGGAGGAACTGGCGATCTGGTATGCCGGCTGGCGCGGCGATGCCCGGCCCCGGCTGGAACACCCGCAGGTCATTGTCTTTGCGGGCAATCATGGCGTGGCTGCCCGCGGAGTTTCGGCCTTTCCGGCCGAGGTGACGGTGCAGATGGTGGCGAATTTCCGGGCGGGCGGGGCGGCGATTAACCAGCTTGCCAAGGCTTTCGGCGCCACAATGGATGTTCTGGCGCTGGAACTGGATCGCCCGACCGCCGATTTCACGCAAACCGCCGCGATGACCGAAGCCGAGGTGATCTCTGCCCTTGCGGCGGGCTGGCTGGCGGTGGATGCGGCTGCCGATCTGCTGGTGGTGGGCGAGATGGGAATCGGCAATACAACCCCGGCCGCCGCCATTGCCTGCGCGCTGTTCGGGGGAACGCCCGGCGAATGGACCGGGCGGGGCACCGGCGTCGATGACAAGGGGCTGTCGGTCAAGACGCAGGTCGTGGCCGAGGGCTTGGTGACGAATCCGGACCGCGAGCCGCTGGAGGTGCTGCGCTGCCTTGGCGGGCGCGAGATTGCCGCCATGGCGGGGGCCATCGCGCGCGCGCATCACGCGCGTATTCCGGTCATCCTTGACGGCTTCATCTGTACCGCTGCTGCCGCCGTGCTGGCGCAGGCGGCGGAAGGCGCGCTGGATCACTGCATCGCGGGCCATGCGAGTGCCGAGGCGGCGCATCGCGCCTTGCTGTCGAAGCTGGGCAAGCAGCCGCTGCTGGAACTGGGCCTGCGTCTGGGCGAAGGTTCTGGGGCGGCGCTGGCCATCGGCGTGCTGAAAGGTGCAGTTGCCTGCCATTCCGGCATGGCGACCTTCGCCGAAGCCGGTGTGTCCGACGCCTGAGCCTGCGGTGGTTCGGGGCGTCGCTTTGCCCCGAACGCGCTATTGCGCGGCGCGGTCGGCGGCGATGTCGTCCTGATCGTCCAGCAGCGCCGTGCGCAGATCCTCGTCCAGCCGCCGGGCGCGGGCGACATAGGCCTCGTTCTGGTGGATGGGCTGGCCCGGCACCCAGAGCTCGGCCAGATCGCGCAGGGCCGCGCGGTCAACCTTGTAATAGGTCTGGCTCAGCTTCGCGGCCTCGTATTCGGTGAAGCCCATGTTTTCCAGCACATAGCGCCCTGCGCGGACCGAGCTGTCAAAGGTTTCGCGCAGGATGTCATTCGCCCCGGCACGGAACAGCTCGTAGACATGCACCCGGTCATAGGCGCGGGCAACGATATGCAGGTCGGGCCTTTGCCGACGAGCGAACTCCACGATCCTTGTGGCGTTTTCCGGGCTGTCGACTGCGACCACCAGAACCTCGGCCTCTGCCAGACCGGCGGCTTGCAGCAGGTCCGGGCGCGAAGGATCACCGAAATAGCCCTTGATGCCGAAACGGCGCAGCCGCTCGATGGCGGCCGCATCGGAATCCAGCACCACCGTGCTCAGCCCTGCGGAGCGGGCCATGCGGTTGACCACCTGCCCGAAGCGCCCGATCCCGGCGATGATGACCGTGCCTTTCTCCTCGATCTCGTCGGCGGGCTGGTCGCTACCGCGCTGGGGGCGGCGCGCCAGCCGGTCATGCAGGATGAACAGCAGCGGGGTCAGCAACATCGACAGGCTGATGACCAGCAGGGCACGCTGTGCCACCATTTCCGGCAGGATCGCCTGGGTCGAGGCGAAGCTGACGATCAGAAAGCCGAACTCGCCCGCTTGCGCCAGCGCCAGCGTGAACAGCACGCGGTCGCGGCCGCGCAGACGGAACAATGTGGCCAGCAGGAACAGCACGGCCGTCTTGGCCAGCATCAGAAGCAGGGTCAGCGCCAGAATGCGCAAGGGCTGATCCGCCAGGAGGCCGGTGTCGATGTTCACGCCCACAGTGGTGAAGAACAGGCCCATCAGGATACCCTTGAAGGGTTTGATATCGGCCTCGATCTGGTGCCGGAATTCCGAGTTGGCCAGCACGACACCGGCGATGAAGCTTCCCAAAGCAGGCGACAGACCGACCAGCATCATCAGGAAGGCAATTCCGATGACCATGAGCAACGAGATGAAGGTGCCCATCTCGGGCAGGTGCGAGGCATGGATGAAGCGGAAAACCGGGCGCGACAGGAAATGCCCGACGAGAACGATGGTCGCAACGATGCCCAGCGTCAGCCCAGTGACCGCCCAGCCGGGCAGCGCCTCGACCAGCGACATGATGGGCTGCGCGGCGCCCTCCTCGGTCGTGTGCGCGGGGCTGCGCAGGGCCATCAGCGGGATCAGCGCCAGCATCGGCACCACCGCGATGTCCTGTGACAGCAGCACTGCGAAGGTGGAGCGTCCGCCCGCCGTACGCAGCAGGTTCTTTTCGGTCATGGATTGCAGCACGATGGCCGTCGAGGACAAAGAAAACAACATGCCCAGCGTTGCCGCGATCTGCCACGGCTCTCCCATCGCCAGCAGCAGGGCCGCGACCAGAGCCGAGGTCAGCGTGACCTGAAGCCCACCGAGGCCCAGCAACTTGTGCCGCATGTCCCACAGCGTGCGCGGCTCTAGTTCCAGCCCGATCAGGAACAGCATCAGCACCACACCGAATTCGGTGAAATGTTGCAGGTCGTGGGTTTCGGACCCGGCAAGACCAAGGGCAGGGCCAAGCAGCAGGCCTGCCGCAAGATAGCCCAGAACCGACCCCAGCCCGAGCCGTACCGAAATCGGAACGATCAGGACGGCGGCGCCCAGATAGAAGGTGGCTTGTAGCAGCAGATTTTCCATGGCGCGACTATCCGGTGGCAGCGGGGCAGAGGCAACGGGCGCTGGCTCACCTTTTGCGCTGCACTTGTAACATGCCGTGTCTCAGGTGCGCACGGGCAACGGTGCATCGGCCTTGAACTGATCCATGACGATCTGGCTTTGCACGCGCGCCACGGCGGGATGCGGCAGCAGACGATGGTGGATCAGGTCATTGAGTGCGGGCAGATCGGCGCACCAGATCCGCAGCAGGTAATCCGCCTCTCCGGTAAGGGTCCAGGCAGAGATCACCTCGGGCAGGGTGGCGATCAGCGTGGCGAAGCCGCGCGCGGCCTCGGGTGAATGCGCAGCCATCTGCACCTGCACGAAAGCCTGCACCGCCAGACCGACGCGGGCCGGGTCCAGCCGCGCGGTATAGCCGGTGATATAGCCCTCGGCCTCCAGCCGCTGCCGTCTTCGCCCGGCCTGACTGGGAGAGAGGTTGAGCATCTGGCCCAATGCCTCGGCCGTCAGATGGGCGTCGCGTTGCAGCGCGGCCAGAAGGCGGGAATCGGTTTCATCCAGCATCGCGGGCTTTCCGTATGTTTTTCTTTAAACGTGCGTGAATTACGCATTTATGTCCAGACATGCGCTCCAGTTCGCGCAAATTCGGCGGAGCCTCCGCGCTATAATGCGGGAACGCGAACGAACAGGAGGATAAGATGGGTCCGTTTCCACACAATGCCCCGCCGGCGGTGATTTCGGCTGAAAACCCGGCCGGAACCGAGGGCTTTGCCTTCGTCGAGTTTGCCCATCCACAACCCCAGGAATTGCGCGCGCTGTTCAGCCGCATGGGCTATACCCTGACCGCCCGCCATCGCCAGAAGGCGATCGAGCTGTGGCAGCAGGGCGATATCACCTATATCCTGAACGACGAACCCGGAAGTCACGCCCGCCGCTTTGTCGAGGAACACGGCCCCTGCGCCCCCTCAATGGGCTGGCGCGTGGTGGATGCGCAGCACGCTTATAACCATGCGGTGAAAAGCGGCGCCAGGCCGCATGACTCCGACGACAAGGCGCTGGATGTGCCCGCGATTGTCGGCATCGGCGGGTCGCTGATCTACTTTATCGACGGCCACCGCAAAGGCAGCGCCTGGGCGGAGTTCGATTTCCTGACGCCTGAACAGCCGAAAGGCGTGGGCTTCTACTACCTCGATCACCTGACCCACAACGTCCACAAGGGCAATATGGATGTCTGGTTCGATTTCTACGGCCGCATCTTTGGCTTCAAGCAGATCCGTTTCTTTGACATCGAAGGCAAGTTCACCGGCCTCTACAGCCGCGCGCTGACCTCGGCCTGTGGTCGCATCCGTATCCCGATCAACGAGGACCGGGGCGAAAAGGGGCAGATCGTCGAATATCTGAAGCGCTATAACGGCGAGGGCATCCAGCACATCGCCGTTGGTACCGATGATATCTATGCCGCCACCGATGCCATCGCGGATCGCGGGCTGAAATTCATGCCGAAGCCCCCGATGTCCTATTACGAGATGTCGCGCGACCGCGTAGTCGGCCATGAAGAACCGCTGGAGGAGATGGCGAAGCACGGCATCCTGATCGACGGTGAAGGCGTGGTGGATGGCGGCGAAACCCGCATCCTGCTTCAGATTTTCTCGAAAACCGTGATCGGTCCGATCTTCTTTGAATTCATCCAGCGCAAGGGCGATGACGGCTTTGGCGAGGGCAATTTCAAGGCGCTGTTCGAAAGCATCGAACGCGATCAGATCGAGCGTGGGGTTCTGTCGGCGGCGGAATAACCAGGTTGCATTTGCAACGGTAACATTTTGAACTTGTTGGAAAATGTTGCGGCGAGGGAAACGGTCTTTCCTCGCCGCGATCTCGTTTGAGGCACCTTTTAGACACATTCTGGCCTTATTCTGGCATCCTTGCGTCAATGTGTGAGGTGCCCCTTGGGTCCGTTCCCCCATTCAGCCCCGGCAGGGCAAATCACTGCCGAAAACCCCGCCGGAACCAATGGCATAGAGTTCATCGAATTTGCCCATCCGGCACCGGATGAGTTGCGTGTGGTGTTTTCGCGCATGGGTTTTGCCTGCGTCGCCCGTCATCGGCACAAGGCCATCGAACTCTGGCAGCAGGGTGATGTGACCTATGTGCTGAATGACGAACCAGGCAGCCATGCCCGCCGCTTTGTCGGGGAACACGGACCCTGCGCGCCTTCTATGGCGTGGCGGGTCGTGGATGCGGCACAGGCGCTGGCCCATGCGGTTGCTCAGGGGGCCGTCGCCTATACCGCCGGTGACCGTGCTCTGGATCTTCCTGCCATCGTGGGGATCGGGGGCTCGCTGATCTATTTCGTCGATGATCGCGGCGCCTATGCGGATTTCGACTGGATTGCCGAGGCCAGTCCGGCAGGCGTGGGCTTTTATTATCTCGATCACCTGACCCACAACGTCCACAAGGGAAATTCGGAAACCTGGGTCGCGTTCTACCGGCGGCATTTCAATTTCCGGCAGATCAGCTTTTTCGACATCGAGGGCAAGCTGACCGGCTTTTACAGCCGGGCGATGCAATCGCCCTGCGGCCGCATCCGCATTCCGATCAACGAGGACAAGGGCGAGACCGGGCAGATCGTCGAATATCTGCGCCGCTACAACGGTGAGGGCATCCAGCACATCGCCATCGGCACCGAAGCGATCTATGACGCGGCGGACGAGATTCACGCGCGCGGCCTGCGCTTCATGCCAAGGCCGCCGATGGCCTATTATGAGGACAGCCACGCGCGGGTTTCGGGCCATTGCGAACCGATAGACCGCATGGCTCGTCACGGTATCCTGATTGACGGCGAGGGCGTGGTGGATGGCGGCCGGACCAAGATACTGCTTCAGGTTTTCTCGAAAACCGTGGTCGGGCCGATCTTCTTTGAGTTCATCCAGCGCAAGGGGGATGAGGGTTTTGGCGAGGGCAATTTCAAGGCCCTGTTCGAAAGCATCGAACGGGACCAGATCGAACGCGGGGTCCTAGCGGCAGAATAGAGCTTAGCCCTTCGGCATTTTCAGGGCGATCATCCGGCTGCCCTTTTTGTAGCGCAGTTCGTTGTCGGTGATGGCGGCCACGGTGCCGCCGTCCACACGATCTCCCACGCGGACCTTCTTGTAGCTGCCGGAGCCGGTGCGCACCAGTGCGTAGCGTTTGGCGGGTGTGCCATAGACGCCGATCAGGTTGGTTTTGCGCAGGTCGATCGCATTGACGAACGTCGCGCTCTTGGCGACCGAGGCTTTGGTCGGGATCTTCGGTGCGCGCGCGGCGGGAACGTTGTCAGGTTCTTCATCCTCACCCGGAATGGCGCTGCGGGCCACACGTTTCGGCTCGGGCTCCACTTCCTTGGCCGGGGCTTCCTTGACCGGGCGGGCGGCTGCGGCCACTGCGGCCTCGACGGCGCGGCTCAGGTCTTTCGGGCGGGCAGCGGGACGGCGCGAGATGGCAACGGCCAGCGGGCTGACCGGGCCACGATCCGCAACAGCGGGCGTCTCGGTTTGCGTCGCGGTCGCAGCAAGCGCTTCGGCTGCGGCAGCGGCGGAAAGCGAGGCGGCTTCGGCTACGCGACGGGCTTCCTCATCAAGCCGCCGCTGTTCCACCTGTGCGGCAATGCTTGCAGGGCGTTCGCGCGGGCGGCGGCTGGTCATGCGCTGATCCGCCGGAATATCCAGCGCGGCGTCATCCTGCGCAGGCGCGGCAGTGGCCAGCCCTTCCGGGCGCGGTTTCGGGCGGAACCCCTCCAGCGCCGGGTCGGCGGCGGGCGGTGGCTCGGCTGTCGTCGCCGTTGCGGCTTCGGGTGCCGGTTCGGCGGGCGTTGCTTCTGCCGCAGGTGCGGCCGTTGCCTGAGCCGCAGCGGCCTGCGTCGCGATGCTCTCGGGGCGGGTTGGTGGCACACGCGGGGGCGACCCGGCGACAAGCCGCACGCCATCCGGCGTCACGATGCCTTCCGCCGTGGGCTTGATCAGCCCGTCGGCACCAAATTCATATTGCGTGCCAAAGGGCGGTGGCGGCGCAGGGGCAACCGGCCCGGCATCAGCGGTGGTTTGTGGCGCCTCAAGTGCCAGCGCATCCAGTGCCTCGGGCGGGTTATCCATGGTGGACAGGATGATTTCATCCTGGCTGCCCGGCAGGGGCACCGGGGCGGCGCCGGTGCCCGAGGCGGCTTCGGGCGCAGGCTCGGTGACCGGCGCCGCTTCGGGGGCAAGGGCCTGCCCGTCGGCAGCCGCCTCATCCTCGGGCAGGGGCACACCATCTGCGGCGGCCTCGTCCTCGGTCGTCGGAGTGTCTTCCGGCGCGGCATCGGCCAAAGCCGGATCGGCCCCGCTGTCGGTCGCGGCCAGCGACGGAGTGCCATCCGTGCCGGCGACCTCGGCGGGGGCCGGATCATCGCCACGCGCCAGATAGAAACTGGACCATGCGGCGATCAGACCCAACAGCAGCAGGAGCGCCGCCGTCAGGATCAGCCCGAGGAACCGCGGCTTGCCACGCCGTGCCGGGCGGCCCATGCCGAAAGGCGGCTCTCCCACCGCACCCGGCGGCGGGGCGACCAGCGTTTCTGCCGCAGCCTGCGGCGACATCTGGCGCGCGGGCTTTGCCTTGCGTCCGGCTGCCAGGCCAGGAATGCCAGGGGCCGTCACCATCCCGCCAAGAGATTTTGCTGCCTTGGCCGCGGCATCCCTGGCGACGGCAGGCTTGGCGGCCTCAGTCCGGGGCGGACGGCTTGTGACGGGCGCGGCGCGTTGCGCTGCCAGACGCGCCTGAAGCGCGGGGGCCAGCGGCGGCGGCACATCATCCTCGGTTGCGGTGTCCTCGGCGGGCGGCGCATAGCTCCGGGCCTCGGCGGCCGTGCTGGCCAGCGGCGGCGGGCTGAGCGGTGCGGCAGGCGCCTTGCGCCGGGCTGTGACGTTGGTCACGGAAAGCTTGGGGGCTTCGGCAGACACGGGCGGCTCTTGCCCGGCGGCGCGGCGCGAGGCGAAGGCCGGGGGTTCTTCCGGCAGACCCGGATCGGCCACGCGGCGCCCAGTGCTCCGCTTGCCCGGCGCAACCGGCGGAATCACCTCAGGGCTGCGCGCGAGTGGCGGCTCGGCACGGCGGCGGGCCGGCAGTTCCTCGGCTTCCTCCATGTCGATGCTGATGAAGGGCGCTTCGGGCACGCTTTCCGCCGCCACCTGCGGCGGTGGCGGGGCGGGCGCAGCGGCGACTGGCGAAAAATCCAGCTCGGGCTGTTGCGCAACCTCGGCGGGCGGAGGCGCAGCTTCGTGCTGCGCGGCCTCGTATGCCGCAGCCACGACCTCCTGAACCGCTGTCAGTTCGACCTCCGGTTCCCATTCCGGCAGCGGGATTTCCGGCTCGGCAGGTTCGGGCAGTTCCGGCTCTGCGGACGGCAGATCGGGTTCCGGCTCCGGTTCCGGCAGTTCGGGAGGCAGGTCCGGGGCGGGTTCCGGCAGGTCCGGCTGCGGGGCCTCGGGTTCCGGCTGCTCCGGTTCCGCAGGAGTGGGTTCCGGCTCGGGGATTTCCGGCTCCGGTGCGGGGGCAGGCTCCTCGACAGGTGCGGGCACAGGCGCAGCTGGTTCGACCGGGGCCGGTTCTGGCACGGGCTCAACCTCGGGCTCCGGCACAGGGGCGGGCTCGGGCGCTGCCGAAACAGTGGGCTCCGGCGGACTGGTAGCCTCATGCCGGGCTTCGGCCGTGCGGGTTTCCCGGCTGATCATCAGCACCGGCTCGGCGTCGCGTTCCACGCTTTCGCCCTGTGGCAAGACCTCGGGGGCGATGGACGAGGGGCCGAACCACGGCTCGCCGGTAAAGCGGCCTTCGTCCGGGATGGCGACAAAGGACACCGGGTTGAACCTGTATTCAGCGGCGAAGCCTTCCGCCTCTTGCAGCGTTTCGCGCGCGATCACGGCGACCTGAACGCGCGGGCCGTCCCCCGACCAGTCAAAGGCCAGATCGTCGACGGCATAGGGCGTCACCCCTTCCAGCGCGCGGCGGATCTGTTGCAGCCGGTGCGCATCATCCGGGCCGGGAGCATCCACCTCGGTATAGAGGATCTGCGAATTGGGAATGACCAGCTTGGAGGTCACGCCATGCGGGGCAAGCCCCAGCGCCGAACGGCGCAGGTAATTCAGTGCTTCGCCGAGATCGGGCGCGTCCAGCGCGGTGGAGCCCACTTCCAGCCAGCCGCGCGCGGTGCGATGCAGCAGGCTGATGCCGTCGTCAGAGAAGTTCAGGGCGAAATTTGGTTTCATTGCACGAGGTCTAGCACTCTTGGCAGGATGCGGGGAGTCGCAGCCGCCGCCCGCCGAAGTCACTATAGCAGCTTTCCGCCGAATGAAAGAAAAACACCCCCGTGAACGCCAAGGATCGGCTTTTGCCGGACGTCATAACAGGCGAATGTCGCATCAGGACAAGGAGATCACGATGCAAGCTTTCCGTTCGACCCTTCTGGCGGCTGCCATGGTGGCCGGTTTTGCCGGCTTTGCCGCGGCTGCCCCGGCGACGCTGACCGTTACCGGCGAAGGGCGTGTGGCGCAGGCGCCTGACATGGCCAGCGTCAGCCTCGGTGTAACCACCGAAGGCAAGACCGCAGCCGAGGCGCTGGCGGCAAATTCGACCGCGCTGGCGGCGGTCATGGCGCGGCTGACGCAGGCGGGAATCGCCCCCGGCGATCTTCAGACCTCGGGGCTGTCGCTGAACCCGAACTGGCAGAATGACAGTTCGACCGGCGGGTCGCGGATTTCCGGCTATATCGCCTCCAACATGCTGACCGTGCGGGTGCGCGCGCTGGATGGTCTTGGCAATGTGCTGGATGCGGCCGTGAAGGACGGCGCCAATACGCTGAACGGGGTGAATTTCGGTCTGGCCGATCCCTCCCCGGTCGAGGCCGAGGCGCGCAAGCGTGCGGTCGCCGACGCAAAGGCGCGGGCTGCTGTTCTGGCCGAGGCTGCGGGTGTGACGCTTGGTCCCATCGTGACGATCACCGAAGGCGGTGGCGGCGGCAATTACCCGGCGCCGATGTTCCGCATGGCGGCCGAGGCGGCCCCGGTGCCGATGGCGGGAGGTGAGGTCGAAACCGCGATGCAGGTGACGATCGTCTGGGAAATCGGCCAGTAAAATTGAAAGGGGCGCCCGGTGGCGCCCCTTTTTGTTTCAGGCAGTTGCGGCGCTCAGCGCCTGATCCAGATCGGCGATCAGATCGGCGGCATCCTCGATCCCGATGGAAATGCGCACCACATTCGGTGCCGCCCCGGCACGAACCTGCGCCGCCTCGTCCAGCTGGCGGTGCGTGGTCGAGGCCGGGTGGATGATCAGCGAACGGGTGTCGCCAAGGTTGGCGACGTGGCTGAACAGCTTGAGGTTATCCACCAGCTTCACGCAGGCTTCGTAACCGCCCTTCACCGCGACGGTGAACAATGCCCCGGCCCCTTTGGGCACGATCCGCGCCACGCGGTCATGCCAGGGCGAGGATTTCAGCCCGGCCCAGGTCACGGCCTCGACCCGCGGATCGGCCTCCAGCCATTCGGCGACGGTGCGGGCGTTTTCGACATGGCGCTGCATGCGCAGGCCCAGCGTCTCGATCCCCATCAGCGTGTAATGCGCGCCCTGCGGGTTCATCGTCATGCCCAGATCGCGCAGGCCGACGGCGATGGAGTGGAAGGTGAAGGCCATCGGCCCCAGCGCCGGGTGGAAGGCAAGCCCGTGATAGGCGGGCTCCGGTTCCGACAGCGAGGGGAACTTGCCGCTGGCCGACCAGTCGAACTTGCCCGAATCCACCACCACGCCGCCGGTGACGGTGCCATTGCCGGTCAGGTATTTGGTGGCCGAATGCACGACCAGCGTAGCGCCATGCTTGATCGGGTTGCACAGCCAGGGCGTTGCGGTGGTGTTGTCGACGATCAGCGGCAGGCCGACCTCGTTGGCGATACCCGCGATGGCGTCCAGATCGGTGATATAGCCACCGGGGTTGGCGATGGTTTCGCAGAAGATGGCGCGGGTGTCGTCGTCAACTGCCGCACGCAGCGCCGCCAGATCGTCGAAATCGACGAATTTGCAGGACCAGCCGAAACGCTTGATGGTCTGGCTGAACTGGGTGATCGTGCCGCCGTAAAGCCGGGTGGAGGCGATGATGTTGCGTCCCGGCCCCATCAGCGGGAACAGCGCCATGATCTGCGCCGCATGGCCGGAGGAGCAGCAGATCGCGCCCGCGCCGCCTTCCAGCGCCGCCACGCGTTCGGCCAGCGCCATCACGGTCGGGTTGGTCAGGCGGGAATAGATGTAACCCACTTCCTGAAGGTTGAAGAGCCGTGCAGCATGGTCGGCGTCTTTGAACACATAGGCGGTGGTCTGATAGATCGGCACCTGCCGCGCCCCGGTGGCGGGATCGGGCTTGGCGCCGGCATGAATGGCAAGCGTATCGAAGCCGAGCGGTTTGTCGGTCATGGGTCTCCTCCCCGGAATGCAGTCGCGGCGGAGGTTAGGGGACAGCCGCGCGGCAGGCAACGGAGGATCGGGCCGGCGGGGTCACATTCGATAATCCGCATCCGAAAACAGGTCGAGAATGCGGAAAATCGCCATCAACCCATGCTGCACATTGTCGATGCGCAGCGTATTGTCGAAGGCCGAGGACCGCAGTCCGCCCAGAACTGCGCTGCGGCGGGTGATATAGCCCATGTCGCTGGCATGGCGGAACTGTAGCTGGCGCAGTGATCGCAACCCGCGCAGGATGGCGCGGCGATAGCGGCTTTCCCGGTCGCGGTCACCCAGGGCGCGTGCCAGCGCGAAGGCCTCGACCAGCCCTTCCAGATACACGCCTGTGGCAGAGGCATGGGGGGGGCCGAACTCCGGCCGGGCAGGGTCGAAGAACTCGCCCTGCACATCGGCGGGGGCCTCATCGCCCTGCTGCATGCCCAGAAGCCAGTCGTTCATCTCGAACACGAAAGCAGCGGCTGCGGTATCGCCGGTTTCGGCGTGATAAAGCGCCAGCGCCATGCTGTGCCAGGGAACGAAAGCCGGGTTCGGCTGCGCGCGATGCCAGTCGCGATAATGGGCGAAGCCACGCGCAACCTGATCCAGCAGGGCAGGATCGCCGGTATGACGGTATAGCCGCATCAGCGCCAGCAACGCCTCGCCGGGGTAGAAATTCTGACAATCATCCTCACGCCCCGGCGGGCGCAGGAAGCAGGTGAACCGGCCCTCCGGGTGCTGCATCGCCTTCAGAAAGGCGGCGAGCCCCCGCAGCTCGGTGGCATAGGCCGCAGGGGCGGGCAAATCGAGGATGGCCCCCAACGCGACGGCAGCGGCCCCCAGCTTGACCTTCGGACCCTCGACAATCACGCCAAAGGCGCCCTCGTCGCGATACCAATGATGGAAGTTATGGGCAAAGTTGCGGTCGCGCGCCTCGGCCAGCCCCTGAGGTGCCTCGGGGCGTGCGGCGGCGCGGGCAAGGCAGGCGCTGCCCATGAACTGTCGGATCATGTTGTTGGACAGAGCATACTGCCCCGAGGAGGGCCAGTATTTGTAGGTCGCCCGGCCCGAAGGCGAGACGCCGCGCTGCATCCAGCCGGTCATCAAGGTGGCCATTTCCGCCACCCTGGTACGGGTGATGGCCGTTTGTGGCACCACCGGCTGCCCGCGCATCAGTGGCCTTGCCCGGCCCTGCGGCAGTTCCAGCAGAATCTGGACGGCGGGAAGGCGCAGCGCCTCGACCGGCGCCTCAGGCGGCTGGGACAGGTCCGCTTGTAAAAGTTCCAGCGCGCGCGCAGGTGTCAGATTGCGCGCGATCATCAGGGATGGTGCGATCCGCGCCAGCCGCCCCGCCGCGTGCAATTCCAGCCCAAAGATCCCGCGAAACGCATTGCAGCGCCCCCGGCGCAGGTCATCGGGGTCCAGAGGCTCGGGTGCCCCGGCGATATCCAGCAGCAGCATGTCGGGGGGCGACCGGCGCCCCGCCGCCAGCGCGGCACGGGCCTGCGCAAGACCATGCGCAAGGGCGTCAGCCAGCCCGGCGCCCTGCGCCCAGAAGGCCATTTGCAAGCTGCCCTTGCGGCGCAGGGTCAGATGGACCAGCCGCTGATCCCGGATCTCTGCCGGCAGATCGGGCAGCGGCGCAGGTTCCCCCGCAAGATGCGCGGTGGCAAAGGCCGCAAGCGGCGACAGCAGGGCAGGGGTGAGAGGCGGTGCCATCTGCTGTGTCAGCGATACCAGAAGCCGTTCCGCTTCAGGGTGTTGCGGATCACATGCTCGCGGTGAGGCAGGTCGCTGCGGTCAAACAGCGCGCGTGCCTTGCGGCCCTTGGGCTGGAACACCATGCGCCGGAAGGCTTCATATTCCCGCAAGACCTTTTTCACCGGCTTCTGGTTGCACACCTCCTCCAGCACCGCGACGGCGTGGTCACTTTCGCGGGCATAGAGCAGGGGCAGGGTGCGATAGTGGCAGGTCACATCGCCATCCAGCCCCGCCAGCTCCGGCCCTGGACGGCCCCCCCCGAAGGAATGGATGACCAGCGGCAGCGCGATCTGGTCCAGCCAGGGGTCCAGCGTCTGACAGACCAGCGCATCGGGACGGTTGTCGCGGATTTCGCGTGCGTAATCCAGAAAACGCTGCCCGAAAGCCTGCGGGCTTTGATGGAAGAACCAGCCCGCGTTGAAATAGAGGTAGCGCTGCCAGTATTCGTCAGGCTGGCTCAGGTCCAGCGTGCTGTCGAACTCCAGCCCGAAACGGTCATACAACGATTTCCAGGTGGCGGCATAACCGGGGCCGTAAAGCTCCAGCTCGGGCCATGTGCCCTCCCGACGCATCGAGGCCGAAGGGCGGGTGAAATCGAACCCAACGGTGTCGAAGCTGCCGGTGATCAGCGTGTCGGTATCCAGAAACAGGAATGGTTCGTCCGGCAACGCGGTCAGCGCCTCGATCTTGTTGCCATAGGGGTAGGACTGGCCGAACACCTTGTTTTCAAAGGGCAGGAACACTGCGCCCAGTTCGGCCAGAAGCTCGCGCACGGCGCTGTTGGTCACGCGCGGATCCTCCTGCCAGCGCGGGCCGGGCTGCGGCTCTGCCAGAAACAGCTGGCCCCGGAAGCCGGGGTTGCAGTGGCGCAAGGAGGCCGCAAGCAACACGGCCTCATATTGCAGGCGTCCCGCCTGCATGATGGCGAGAATATTGAAGGATTGCCCCGCGCCGGGAACCTTTGCCATGATGCGGATACTCGTCTGGTTTTGCCCGGCCACCCTACAGAACAGGTGCGCGGGCGTCAAAATCTTCGTTTTGAAAGGGTTTTCATCATGTTGCGGATCGTTCTTCCGTTTGTTTTTCTGGCGGCCACCCCGGTGTTCGCCCAGCAGATGACCACGGCGGCCGAGGTGCGGCCGATCCTACAGGCCACCAGGGGCAACTGGATTGCCCTGCGTGATTACGATGGGCAGGATCTTCTGTATTTCACCCATCTGGAAAGCTGGCGCTGCGGGCTGGACCGGGTGGTTTATGCCATCAACGGCGGCCCGCTGACCGACTGGGCGATGGAGCCCTGCCGCGAGGGCACGGCGCAGCCCAATGCCATCGGGGCCGACCGGCTGCCCTATGCGGTGCTGCCGGCAGGATCGGTGCAGCGGGTGGATGTGATGGTCGTTTATGACGACGGCACCGCCGACAGTGCCACTTATGAACGTGCGGCGGTGCTGATGCCTTAGGGCTTCGGCGTGAAACGCAGGCTGAGGCAGGACATCCCGCCGTCGAGTTTGGCGCATTCGCTGTTGCCGATCTCGCGCACATCGTAACCCGCCTGCACCAGCCGGTCGCGGGTACGGGGGAAGCCTGCGGGCATCAGCACCAGATCGTTGAAGCGGATGGTGTTGGCGGCCGCTTCCTCACCCTCGGCCACGTCGATCAGACGATAGCCCTTGAAACAGCCGGAGGCCGAAAGGCGCGTGGTCGACAGGATGGTTTCAGCATCCAGCAGCGAACAGTCGGTCTTGAAATGCAGTACGCCGGGGGGCGTATGGACCTCGCGCACCACCTCGCCCCAATCGGCGGTCAGGCGGGCCAGTTCGGCGATGCCTGCCGCATTGGTGCGGGCCGACCGCCCGACGAGGATTTCCGTCTCGGTCATCAGGATGTCGCCGCCTTCGATGAAGCTGTCCGCGCCCTCGATGCGGCGGATGTCGCCGTAAAGGGCGGCCAGATGCGGCGCCATCTCGGCGGCTTCGCCCAGGCGCGAGGGGGCGCCGGGGCGCATCACGACGGCGCCGGAAGGCAGGCAAAGCGCGGTATCTTCCACGAACACGCTGTCGGGATAGGCCTCCAGCGCCTCAAGCTCGATCACCGTGGCGCCGGTTTCGCGCAGGGTCGCGATGTAATCGGCGTGATGAGCCTGCATCGTGGCAAGGTCGGGCGTGCCGGTATCCACCGCGCGCAGCCCCGCGATGATCGAGGCGGCAGGGTTGCGGGTGATCGCATGGGTGAAACGGTAAGACCTGTCGGACATGGGCTGTTCCTTCGCGCTTTGCCTGTGGTTAGCACGACCGCCGCGCCCGGGCCAGCGCGTCGCGCTTGCACCCCAGGCAAGGGGCGGCTTACGCTGATCCGGTTACTGAATGGGGATCAGGCGCCTGTCCCGGCGCCGGGGGGCATCATGGAAGCGGAACCGGGCATGGATGCCCTCGGGCTGGTGGCGCTGGCGCTGATCATTGTCGCCTTTGGTGCGATCCTGCTGCGGACGGCTGGGCGGGGAAGTGCGAGGCTGCGCAAGGGGGCGGCGGCGCTGGCCGCGCGGCGTGGCTGGCAGGCGGCGCTGGTCGAGGAAACCAGCGGAAAGGCCCGTAAGCTGCGGCTGTCCGGTCCCGGCTGGCGGGCAGAGACCCGGCGCTATGTTCAGGGTGAAACCGGCACATCGGTCTTTGCGACCGAGTTCGAGGCGCCGGGTGTGCCATGGCCGGGCCATGTGGTTATCGGCCCGACGCTCGACGGCGCAGAGGCGGCGCTGGCGGCGCGGCTGACGGGCGGGGCCGCCGCCATGTCCCTGTTGACCGCAGGTGAAATGGGGCCACTGGTGCCACGCCCGGAGGCAACCGGCTTCGGGGGCACGGTGTTCAGTTCCAGTGAAAGCGTGCCCCTGCCGGATGCGACCCGGCTGTACCCGCTGCTGGCGGCCTGGCGGCGCGATCACCCGGCAGAGCGGCAATTCCCCATCGTGATCCTTGGCCCCGGCGGCCTGCGCCTGCGGTTGCGCTCCGATCTGTGGTCCGTGGGGGAGATGGAGCGCTTCGCCGATCTGGGCCTGTCACTGGCCGAGGTGCTGGAAACGGCGGGCTGACACCAAGGAACGCTCAATGATCTGCATCCTGTGGGGAAATGGAAGGAGCAAAAGATGCGTATTGCGAGGCTGGCGGCCGTTCTGGGTCTGATGATCCTGCCGCAGGGCGCCATGGCTTTGTCCTGCCTGATCCCTGATGCGGTGCGCGCCTATGAAACCGCGCGCAAGGCGAAGGAGGACTATGTCGTCTTGCTGGGCCAGTTCGATCAGGCGCCGGTGAGGCAGGGCAAGACCGGCCCGGTGCTGAATTTTACCGGCAAACAACTGGGGGCCAGCGGCTTAGGCACGGCGTTCACCGGCCAGATCACGCTGGTGCGCCATTGCCTGACGGCCGAGCCCGCCTGCGATGCCAGTTATGTGCCCTGGGGCGAACAGCTGATCTTCGTGCAGAAGAAAGATGACCGGCTGGTGCTGTTTGAATCGCTCTGCGGCGACATGCTGATCGCGCAGCCGTCAAAGGACGATCTGCATCGCCTGCTGACCTGCCATCGCGGCGGCGAGTGCCTCGCGCTGAACTGAGCCGTCACAGACCGAGGCGCGGGATTTCGATGGCGGGGCAGCGGTCCTGCACCACCTTCAGCCCGGCGGCGCGGGCAGTTTCGGCCGCCGGATCATTGCGGATACCCAGTTGCATCCACACGGTTTTAAGCCCCGGCAGATGCGCCAGCGCCTCGGCCACCACGGGGGGCACATCCTCCGCCCGGCGAAAGATGTCGACCATGTCCACCGGGATGTCGATTTCCGACAGCGAGGCGCGCACGGTTTCCCCCAGGGCCTGTTCTCCGGCATGGCCCGGATTGACGGGGATCACCCGATAGCCCCGGTCTTTGAGAAAGCGCGCGACGCCGTGGCTCGGCCGGTCGGGTTTGGGCGACCAGCCCACCAGCGCAATCACCTTCGTTTCAGTCAGGATTTCGCGAATATCGGCATCGGTGGGTTCGGTCATGGCGGGCCTCAGACAAAAAAGCGCCCGGGACAGAGGGCCCGGGCGCCAGGTGTGGAACGAGGGACAGTAAGGGAAGGGACGGGAGTTCCTGACCCGCTCCTTGTGAGAGTGATATGGGTGGGTTGCCGAACCATTAAAGGGCCAGTCGCAAAAGCGTGAAAATCAACGGCGGTTGACGGCATAAAGCGCGACAGCGGCGGCGTTGGAGACGTTCAGTGACCCGAACCCTCCGGCATAGGGGATGCGCACGAGCCGGTCGCAGGTCTCGCGGGTCTTCTCGCGCAGGCCCGGCCCTTCGGCCCCCATGACCAGCGCGATGGGGCGGCTGCCTGCCTCGGCCACCGCCTGATCAATCGGGGTTTCCGACTCACCATCCAGCCCCAGAAGCACGAAGCCCATATCGCGGAGTTCCACCATCGCATCCGACAGATTGGTCACGCGCAGATAGGGCTGACGTTCCAGCGCCCCGCTGGCAGTCTTGGCCAGTGCGCCGGTTTCCGGCGCCGAATGGTGGCGCGGCGCGATCACCGCCCGCGCGCCGAACACCTCGGCCGAACGCAGCACCGCCCCCACGTTATGCGGGTCGGTCACCCGGTCCAGCAGCACGACCAGCGGCGCCCCTTCACCCGAAATCGCCACATCCGCCAGCTTGCCCCAGTTCAGCGGCTTCACCTCCAGCGCGGCACCCTGATGGACCGAGCCTTCGTCGATCGGCACGCTGAATTTGCGCGGATCGACGATGTCCGGCTCGATCCCGGCCTCTGCCACCGCATCGGCCAGCTTGTCATAGGCATTCTTCGTCAGCACCAGCCGCAGTTTCTCGCGTCGGGGATTGAGCAGCGCGTCGCGCACCGCGTGCAGGCCGAACAGCCAGACGGTTTCGCTGGCCGCCGCGCGTTTCGCGCGTTCCTTGTCGATTACCCAGGCCGGTTTCTTGGCTCCGCCGCTCATCTTTCGTGTCCCTCGATTTCAGGCGGGCAGAATGCGCAGGGGCCGCGCGGGGGCGCAAGTGAAAAACCCGCGAATTCGCTCTTGACGCCCCCCGCCCCCTTGGATACATCCGCCGCCAGTGGGCGACGTGCTGCAAGGTGCGGCAGCGGACTGTAACTCCGCCGAGGCGACTCGTGCCTGGTTCGATTCCAGGGTCGCCCACCATCTTACTGAAAATCTCTAATCCTTCAGGCGCCGTCGGCGCGGGTCGCGGTTTCGTGCGGATTGACTCCTCGCCTCCCTGCTCTCTGCCTGCTTAACTGGCCCTGCGCGCCCCGCAGCGGGGCGATTCCCTCATGGAATCAGGCAGGAGGATCAGGATGACCGCGCAACTTTACTGCTTTGGCGAAAGCGGCAATGCCTATAAGGCGGCGCTGACGATGCAGCTTTCGGGCTATGACTGGCAGCCCGTCTATGTCGATTTCTTCAACGGCGCCTCGCGCACGCCGGAATTTCTGGCGCTGAATGAAATGGGCGAAGCGCCGGTGTTGGTGGAGGGCGATCTGACCCTCACGCAATCCTGCGTCATCCAGCTGCATGTGGCAGAGCGGACAGGGAAATTTCTGGGCGGCGACCGCAACGATGTGCTGCGCTGGCTGTTCTGGGACGCCCAGAAGGGCTCGGGCCAGCAGGGCGGGTTGCGGTTTCTGATGAACTTTGTCCCTGCGGAGAAACGGCCGCAGCCGGCAATTGACTGGCTTTCCATGCGGGTGCAGACCGCGCTGGGCACGCTTGACCGGCATCTGGCCGGGCGCGACTGGATGGTGGGCGACGCCCCCTCCATCGCCGATTTCGCCTGCTGCGGTTACCTTTACTACCCCGAACCCTTCGGCTTTGACCGCAAGGCGCGACCGAATATCGACCGCTGGCTGGAGAATATCGCCGCGCTGCCGGGCTGGAAGCATCCCTATGACCTGATGCCTGGCCATCCGTCGGACCGCGCTGCAAAGTGACGCGACGTGATATGCACGTCAATCTTTTCGCGACGTGACGGCATTTACACATGATGGGGAAGGCCCTGCTAGGGTTTCCCCAAAGCAGCGTCGGGGCAAGTCTTTGCCCGGACGCCCGTCAGATACCGGAGGAGATCATGACCGAGGCTTTCATCTATGACGCGATCCGCAGCCCGCGCGGCAAGGGGCGCCCGGACGGCGCGCTGCACGAGGTGACATCGGTCGCGCTGTCGGCCCAGATGCTGAACGCGATCCGCAACCGCAACGGGCTGGAGGGCCATGCCGTCGAGGATGTCATCTGGGGCAATGTCACCCAGGTGGGTGAACAGGGCGGCTGCCTTGCGCGATCTGCCGTGCTGGCCTCGGACCTTGACGAGTCGATCCCCGGCCTTGCCATCAACCGTTTTTGTGCCAGCGGAATGGAGGCGGTGAACCTCGCCGCCAATCAGGTGAAGGGCGGTGCAGGCGCCGCCTACATCGCGGGCGGGGTGGAAATGATGGGCCGTGTCGCCATGGGCAGTGACGGCGCCGCGATCGCGGTGGACCCCTCGCTTGCCATGAAGACCTATTTCGTGCCGCAGGGCATTTCGGCCGACATCATCGCCACCGAATACGGCTTCACCCGCGATCAGGCCGATGCGCTGGCGGTGGAAAGTCAGCGCCGCGCCGCTGCGGCCTGGGCGGACAACCGCTTCGCGCGCTCCATCGTGCCGGTGACCGACCGCAATGGCCTGACCATCCTCGACCATGACGAATACATGCGCCCCGGCACCGACATGCAGACGCTGGGCGCACTGAAGGCCAGCTTCAGGGATATGGGCGAGGTCATGCCGGGTTTCGACAAGATCGCCCTGATGAAATACCCGCATCTGGAGCGGATTACCCATATCCACCACGCGGGCAATTCCTCGGGCATCGTCGATGGTTCCGCCGCGGTGCTGATCGGCAATGCCGATTTCGGCAAGGCCCACGGGCTGAAACCCCGCGCCCGCATCCGTGCCACCGCGAAGATCGGCACCGACCCGACGATCATGCTCACCGGCCCGGTTCCGGTCACGGAAAAGATCCTGAGGGACAGCGGCATGTCCATCTCGGATATCGACCTTTTCGAGGTGAACGAGGCGTTTGCCAGCGTCGTGCTGCGCTTCATGCAGGCGTTCAATGTGGACCCGGCAAAGGTGAATCCGAACGGCGGCTCCATCGCCATGGGCCACCCGCTGGGCGCGACCGGCGCCATCATCATCGGCACCCTGCTGGACGAGCTGGAACGCACCGGCAAATCCACCGGCCTCGCCACGCTCTGCATCGCCAGCGGCATGGGGGCCGCCACGATCATCGAGAGGGTGTGATGCCGAAGCTCGACCTGTCGCAGGTGCCCCTCAAAACCGGCTCCATCTACCCTGAGCCCTATGCGTCCATGATGCAGGGCCGCTCCAGCCTGCGGCTGGGGCAGGCGGGCGGGCTGACCCAGTTCGGTGTCAATCTTGTGACGCTGGAACCCGGCGCGTTGTCCTCGTTGCGGCACTGGCACCTGAACGAGGATGAATTCGTGATGGTGACGGAAGGCGAATGCGTGCTGGTCGAGGACGCGGGCGAAACCGTGATGCGGCCGGGCGATTGCGCGGCCTTCCCGGCAAATACGCCGGACGGGCACCATTTCATCAACCGCAGCGATGTGGTGGCGCGCTTCCTCGTGGTGGGCACCAGGGCCCCGCGCGAGGTTGCCACCTATTCCGATGTCGACCTGCGGGTGGAAATGGAAGGCGGTCAGGCGCGCTTCACCTACCGTGACGGCACCGACTGGACGGGGCCGCGCTGATGCCAAAGGTCGATCTGCCCGCTTTCGTGACCGAAGACGACACCGTTCATCCGGTTCTGGGCGGTGGCATCGGTCCCTATCGCTATCAGTTGCTGTCCGATCCCGGCGGTCTCACGCAGTTCGGCGCCTTCATCGAGGAACTGCCACCCGGCTCAACTTCCGGTCGCCGCCACTGGCACGAGGCCGAGGACGAGATGATCCTGATGCTTGCGGGGGAGGTGGTGCTGGTCGAGGACAGCGAAACCCTGCTGCGGGCCGGGGACGCCGCCTGCTGGCCCGCGGGGCAGCCCGTGGGGCACCGGCTCGACAACCGGTCCGACGCGCCCGCGCGCTACCTCGTCATCGGCACCCGCAAGGAGGCCGATGTGATCCACTACACCGACCATGACCTGATCACCCACAAACAGGGCAGCGCCCGCCGTTATCTGCACCGCGACGGCGCGCCCTGGTGACACCCCTGCCATTTACCCTGGCAAAAATATCCCGCGGGGGTCCGGGGGCGCGAAGCCCCGGGTCCTGCGGCCCGAGAGGAGGAACACGATGACCGATTTCACCAGCACGACCGACAGCGACGGCGTTGCCGTCATCACCTGGGACGTTCCGGGCAAAAGCATGAACGTCATGTCGATGGAGGGCTTCGCCACGCTGAATGCCCTTGTCGATGCCGCCCTTGCCGATCCGGGCGTGAAGGGGATCGTCATCACCTCCGGCAAGAAGGATTTCGCCGGGGGGATGGATCTGAATGTCATCGCCGGCATGCGGGCCGGGGGCGCACAGGCGATCTTTGACGGCGTGATGAACATGCACGGCATCCTGCGCAAGATCGAACGCGCAGGCATGGACCCCAAGACCCTGAAGGGCGGCAAGCCCATCGCGGCGGCGCTGCCGGGCACGGCGCTGGGCATCGGGCTGGAATTGCCGCTGTCCTGCCACCGTATCTTCGCCGCCGACAATCCGAAGGCCAAGATCGGCCTGCCGGAAATCATGGTCGGCATCTTCCCCGGCGCCGGTGGCACCACGCGGCTGGTGCGCAAGATGGGCGCCATGATCGCGGCGCCCTTCCTGCTGGAAGGCAAGCTGAGCGATCCGAAGAAGGCCAAGGCCGCCGGGATCGTGGACGAGGTGGTCGCGCCCGAGGAACTGCTCGCCCGCGCGAAGGACTGGGTGCTGAACGCGACCGACGCCGATCTGGTGAAACCCTGGGATGCCAAGGGCTACAAGATGCCCGGCGGTTCGCCCTACAGCGCGCAGGGCTTCATGACCTTCGTCGGCGCCTCGGCCATGGTGAACGGCAAGACCCAAGGGGTTTACCCCGCCGCCAAGGCGCTGCTGAGCGCGGTTTACGAAGGTGCGCTGGTGCCTTTTGACACCGCGCTGAAGATCGAGGCCCGGCAGTTCACCTCTGTTCTGATGAACCCCTCGGCCACCGCAATGATCCGCAGCCTGTTCATCAACAAGGAGGCACTGGAGAAAGGCGCTAACCGCCCGCAGGTGCCGGATCAGAAGGTGGCGAAGCTCGGCGTGATCGGCGCAGGGATGATGGGGGCGGGCATCGCCTATGTCGCCGCCAATGCCGGGATCGGGGTCGTGCTGATCGACGCGACGCAAGAGGCGGCGGAGCGCGGCCGCGCCCATTCGGAAAACCTGCTCGACAAGGGGATGAAGCGCGGCAAGGTCACCGCAGAGAAAAAGGCCGAAGTGCTGGGCCGCATCACCGCCACAGCCGATTATGCGGCGCTTGCGGGCTGCGACCTGATCGTCGAGGCCGTGTTCGAAGATCCGAAGGTCAAGGCCGAGGTCACCGCGAAGGTCGAGGCCGTCGTTGGTGCCGATTGTATCTTTGCCACCAATACCTCCACCCTGCCGATCTCCTCGCTGGCGAAGGCCAGCCAGCGGCCGGAACAGTTCATCGGCATCCACTTCTTCTCGCCCGTCGACAAGATGATGCTCGTCGAGATCATCCGCGGCAAGGCGACGGGTGACCGCGCCGTGGCCAAGGCGCTGGATTTCGTGCGCCAGATCCGCAAGACCCCGATCGTGGTGAATGACGCGCGCTTCTTCTACGCCAATCGCTGCATCATCCCCTATATCAACGAAGGCATCCGCATGGTGGCCGAAGGGGTGGAACCGGCGCTGGTGGAGAATGCGGCAAAGCTCGTCGGCATGCCGCTGGGGCCGCTGCAACTGGTGGACGAGACTTCGATTGATCTGGGGGCGAAGATTGCCAAGGCGACGAAGGCGGCGATGGGCGACGCCTATCCCGACGGGGCGGTGGACGAGGTGATCTTCTGGATGGCTGATCAGGGCCGCATGGGGCGCAAGGCCAATGCGGGCTTCTACGCCTATTCTGACAAGGGCGAGCGTCTGGGCCTGTGGGACGGGCTGGAAGCGCGCTATCCGATGGCGGAAGCCCAGCCGGAACTGGCCGAGGTGCAGCATCGTCTGCTGATGGCGCAGGTGCTGGAAGCTGTGCGGGCGCTGGAGGAAGGTGTGCTGACCGACATCCGTGAGGGCGATGTGGGGGCGATCCTCGGTTGGGGCTTTGCGCCCTGGTCGGGCGGGCCGTTTGGCTGGCTGGACATCCTCGGGGCTGCGCGCGCGGTCGAAATCTGTGACGGGCTGACCGAGCGTTTCGGCGCGCGCTTTGCAGCGCCGAAACTGCTGCGGGACATGGCGGCGAAGGGGCAGAGCTTCTATCCCGGCGCCACCGCCCAGGCGGCCTGAGGTGGCACCGGGGGCTTCGCGCCCCCGGACCCCCGCGGGATATTTTTGCCAAGATGAAAGCGGCTTAGGGATCGAAGCAATAGCCGAAGCGGGCGATATCCTCGGCGCTGTCGGTGGCGATCATCTGGGCGGTATCATCGGTGAAATAGCCGCGCCAGTCCCGGGCGCGGCTGCTTCCGTTGGCTTGGGGGAGGGGGCCGAGGCGGAAGCCCAGATGTGCTTCGACCGGGGCAAGGTCTTCTGTCAGATGTTCGAGCCGCACATAGGCCGAGGCGTGTTCCTGTCCGAAGCGGTCGGTCAGGTAGCTGCGGGCGGGGCTGGCGCGGAAGGCCGCCCGGGTTTGCGGATGCGCGGTGAAAGCGGTGAAATCAAGGCATTGCGCAAGGCTCACCGCCGGATGGGTGAAGCTCTGGCCGCGCAGCCAGTGGTAATAGCTGACGGCACGGTCCCACGGGTTTCGGATCAGTGTGAAGGTGAAGAAACTGGCGATTTCATCGTCGCTCGCAAGACCTGCGATATCGGCCAGCGTCGAGTGTTTCCAGAGCCGCCCGTGACTTTGCACCCCCTGCCAGCGGCCTTTTCGGGCGCGGGCCTTGGGCGTGTCGCCGATCAGGATGTCATCTTTCATCGCCCGCGCTTCCAGTGCGAGGGCAAGCGCGGTGCCGCCGGTCTTTGGTATATGGATAAAGATGAAGCGGCGCCCGCGCGACAGGATCATGCGACGGCGTTGGGCAGGGCGCGGCCTTCCGCGAAGGCGATGATGTTGTCGAGCGCCATCATCCCCATCGCCTCGCGCACTTCCAGCGCGGCGGTACCCAGATGCGGCAGCAGCGTCACGGTATCGAGCACGCGCAGCGCCTCGGGCACCAGCGGCTCGCGTTCGTAGACATCCAGCCCGGCACCGGCGATCCGGCTCTGTTCCAGCGCCGCGATCAGCGCCGCCTCGTCCACCACATCGCCGCGCGCGATATTGACGAGGATGGCATGGGGCTGCATCGCGGCCAGCGCCTCGGCACCGATCAGATGCCGGGTGGCGGGGCCGCCTGGCACGGCGATCACCACGACATCGGCGGCCATCGCCTCGGCCAGCGGCACCTGACGGGCGGGCAGGCCGGGATCGGTGACCGAGCGGTTATGGAACACCACCTCCATCCCGAAGCCGAAATGGCAGCGCCGGGCGATGGCGCGGCCGATGCGGCCCATCCCGATGATCCCGACGCGCTTTCCGGTCACATGCAGGCCCAGCATCTGCACCGGATGCCAGCCCTGCCACTGGCCCGAACGCACCAGCCGTTCACCTTCGGCGGCGCGGCGGGCGGTCATCAGGATCAGCGTCAGCGCAATGTCGGCGGTGGCATCGGTCACGGCGCCGGGGGTATTTGTCACGGCAAGGCCAGCGGTGCGGGCAGCGGCCACGTCGATGTGGTTGTAGCCCACGCCGAAATTGGCCAGGAGCCGCGCGCGGGGCTTCGGTACATCGGCAAAGACGGGCGCCGCGTAAAGATCGCCCAGTGTCGGCAGCACCAGATCGAAGTCACGCAGCGAGGCGCGCAGTTCTTCGGGCGTCAGCGGGAGGGTGCTTTCCCGCGCGGTCACGTCGAACCGGGTGCGGGCGGCCTGCATGACCTTGTCGGGCAACGGGCGGGTGATCAGCAGCCGCATCAGAACAGCCGCCCGCCCAGTGGCACGTCATGCCCCGGCCCGATCAGCACGACCTCGCCCGCCGCATCGGGGACGCCCAGCACCAGCACCTCGGATTTCACCGGGCCGATCTGGCGCGGCGGGAAGTTCACCACCGCCAGCACCTGACGGCCGATCAGCTCTTCGGGCTTGTAATGCACGGTGATCTGCGCGGAGGAGCGCTTCTCGCCGATCTCCGCCCCGAAATCGACCCAGAGCTTGATGGCGGGCTTGCGCGCCTCGGGAAAGGGTTCCGCGCGGGTGATCACGCCGACGCGGATGTCGACCCTGGTGAAATCGTCATAGGTGATCGTCATTTGCCCAGTTCCCGCCCGCGATCCGCCGCTGCCTTCACTGCGCGCCGCAACAGGGGCGGGAAGCCGGTTTCGGCATCCATCAGCACCGCCAGCGCGGCGGCCGTGGTGCCGCCGGGGGAGGTGACGTTGATCCGCAGCTGGCTGGCGGTTTCCGGCGATTGCTGAGCCAGTTCACCCGCACCGCAGACCGTGGCGCGGGCAAGCTGCATGGAGAGGGGGGCGGGCAGGCCCTCGGCCTCACCCGCTGTCGCAAGCGCCTCGATCAGGTGAAAGACATAGGCAGGGCCGGAGCCGGAGACGGCGGTAACGGCATCCATCTGATGTTCGCCTTCCAGCCGCACAACCTGACCCACGGCGGAGAGCAGCGCCTCGGCCAGTTGCAGATCGGCCTCGGTCGCGCGCGGGTTGCCGGTGATCGCGCTGATGCCGCGTCCCACGGCGGCGGGGGTGTTCGGCATGGCGCGGATGATCGGTGTCGCGGCGCCGAAGGTTTCCTCAAAACTGGCGATGGTGGTGCCTGCGGCGATGGAGAGGAACAGCGTGTCACCGCCCCCCAGAGCCACGACCTGCGGCAGCGCGGCGCCCATCATCTGCGGCTTCACCGCGAGCAACACGATGGCAGGAGCGGCGGGCAGAGGTTCGTTCAGGTGAACCCCGGTGGATTTCAGCCAGTCCGAAGGATAGGGCTCGATCACATGGACTGAACCGGGGGGCACGCCCTGCGCCAGCCAGCCTTCCAGCATGGCGGAGCCCATCTTGCCGCATCCCAGCAGCACAAGCCCCCGGTCCTTCACCCGATCCAGCATCGCATCCCCCGCGTCTTGCCCATGTTCGGGCGCAGCTTAGGCAGCCGGACGGACGGGGGCAATGGCCGGTTTGGGGTGGTTCAGGCGCGGCCGTAAGCTTCGGCCATGGCAACGCCCATCGCTTCGGCCGGGTCACGCTCGCCCCAGACAACCAGCTGGAAGGCCGGGTAATAGCGTTCGCAGGCGGTGATGGCCGCCTCGATCATGCGGCCGATCTGTTCGCTGCCCGCATATTGGCCGCCTGCCAGCGACAGGCCATAACGCCAGACCATCAGTTGCTGTTCGGCCCAGAAGGTGAAGGCACCGGCCCAGACCTGATCGTTGCAGCGGTTCAGCACATCGTAAAGTGCGGGCAGGCGCGGGGCGGGCGGCTCCATCTCGAAGGTGCAGATGAGCCGCAACTCCTCGTCCTGCGGCGACCAGGCAAGCGTCAGCGAATAGGTACGCCACAACCCTTCAACCGACATGGCGATCTGGTTGTCGGTCAGGCGGTCGAATTCCCAGGCATGGTCTGCTGCAAGCGTTTCGGCCATGTCGATCGGGTGCAGGTCATCATGCACCAAGAAATCTTCTGCGAGCGACATCCCTGACCTCATTCACTGCTTGTGTTAGCTTCGCCCCACAACCTCATGTGGTTCAGGCAGGTAACTGCGGAACACTTTGTGGCCCCTTACTAGATATGGTGTCGCCAAAGGGGAAGCCTGTAAAGAACTTTCAGGGCAAATCTTCTGTGCATAACTGCGCAAACATGCCGATTCCGGGGAAAAGGGTGCTGCGCGCCGGGCTGCTCTGGCATTGGCCCTGGCTGCAAGCCTGAAGGCCGTATCGCGCCCCTGTCAGAACAGCGCCAGCAGCACCGCAACGGCCAGCATGGCTGCCCACGCCCGCCAGAGAGCGTCACAGGCCGCCTCGATTTCCGCCGGGCCGGGGTCGCGACGGCCTTCCGAATGGACCCAGGGGAAATCGCGCATCTCGCCGTGATAGCTGCGCGGACCCGAGAGGGCGATGCCCAAAACCACGGCCATCGCCGCCTCAGGCCAGCCTGCATTGGGGGAACGGTGCAGCGGGGCGTCACGCAGGATGATCCGCGTCGCATCGGGCCGCCAATGCGCCAGCGCCAGCAGGAAGGCGGTCAGCCGTGCGGGGATCAGGTTCAGCAGATCGTCGAAGCGCGCAGCAGCCCAGCCGAAGGCTTCGTGCCGTGGGGTGCGATGGCCAATCATGCTGTCGGCGGTATTGGTGATCTTGTAAAGCAGCAGGCCCGGAAGGCCCGCGACCAGATACCAGAACAGCGGCGCAATGACGCCATCCGACAGGTTTTCAGCCGCGCTTTCGATGGCGGCACGCGCAACGGCAGGGGCATCCATCGTGGCGGTGTCACGCCCGACGATCCGCGCCACCATGCGCCGCCCCTCGGGAAGCGAGTGTCGCAGGCCATCCCCGACCGCGCGGACGTGATCGACCAGACTGCGCTGGGCCAGAAGAATCGCGACCACCAGCACTTCGATCAGGCCGGCGTCCGGCAGCGCGGAGATCAGCAGGCCCAGCAGCCAGCCGCCCCCGGCCAGCAGGGCCATGGCAAGGATGCCACGCGCGCGCCGCATCCGGCCCTTGTTCAGGGCATGGTCCAGCTTCCCGACCGCGCGGCCCATCAGAACGGCGGGATGCGGAAAGCGGTTCCACAGCGCTTTCGGCTCGCCCAGCGCGGCGTCCAGCAGCATGGCGGGGACCAGCAGCGCCGCGCTCATGCGTGAAGCCCTTGCAATGCGGCGGCGAGACGGTCCCACCCTGTCGCCGGGGGCAGGCCCAGCCGCAGCCAGCGGCGGGAGTAGGGAAAAATCCGGCTCCAGATCTGCCGCTCTGCCAGAGCCTCCTGCCAGCGGGCGGCGTCATCGACCTCGTAAAGCCGGAACAGCGGCGTGCCACCCACCAGCGGCGCGCGCACCAGGGCGTCGAGCCGCGCCGCGTCACGCAAAAGCCGCAGGCGGGTGGTCTCGGCCCATTCGGTATCTTCCAGCGCGGCGGCGCCGATTTCCAGCGCGGGGCCGGAGACGGGCCATGGCCCGAGCCGCTGCGAAAGCGCCCCGATCAGTTCGGGATCGCCGATGACAAAACCGAGCCGCAGCCCGGCCAGCCCCCAGAACTTGCCAAAGCTTTTCAGCACCAGTGTGCCGGGGCGGGTGGCCAGATGGATCAGGCTGCGGTCGGGCGCGATGTCGCAGAAGCTTTCGTCGATCACCGTCAGTGGCAGCGCGCCGGGCGCCGCGTGAAAGCGGCCATCGGGATTGTTCGGATGCACCAGAACCTGCGCAGTGGCGCCGGTATCGACCACCTCCCACCCGGCCGCACGGAAGGCGCGGGCATGTTCGTTGTAGGTCGGGCCGGGGATATGCACGCGGCCCGCAGACCGCAGATGCGGCACCAGCGCAATGGGGGCCGAGGCACCGGAGACGGCCAGAACCGCAGCTCCGTCCGGCACCGACCAGACCTGCCGTGCCGCCGCAATCAGCCGGTCCAGCGCCGTCTGGTCAGGCAGCGCGGTCCAGGCGTCAGAGGGCAGGGCGGGCAGCGGGAAGGGGTTGGGGTTGATGCCGGTCGACAGGTCCAGCCAATCGGCGCGCGCGCCGCTGAACCGCCGCGCCGCCGCGTCGATTCCGCCCCCGTGATCTGCCTGAGCTTCTGCCATTCCCGCACCTCCGGCCCGCAGGGATGGCCGATTTGGCGCCCAAGCGCAACCATTCCGAGTGCGCGTCGTGTCTTGCGGCCCACGATGGCGGAATTGTTTCGCAAATGTCGGTTGTTGCCTTGTTGTCAATCACTTCTGGCAGCGTAATGATCGAGAGACGGCGACGGGAGGAACGCCATGCTGGAATTTCTGCCACAGGAACTTCGCGAGGGATTTGCCCTTGCACAGTCGCGCAGGGCGCGGCGCAGCCGGTTGCGGGTTCAACTGGGCGAGGCGGTCTTTCCGGTGCTGAGCCTCAGTGAAGAGGCAATGGTGCTGGATGCGGCCAAAGTGCCCCGCCTGCGTGGGATGGTCGATGTCTATGATGGCGCGCGCCATATCCTTCAAGGGCTGATCGTCGCGGCGCAGGTCGAGAACGGGCGTCTTGTCTGCACCTTCAAACGCAGCAATCGTGTCAGCGAAACGCCGCCGCTGGATTATCCGCGCGACGAGAACGCGCCCTCCGGCTATCTGCCGTGGCGCTGACCGGGCCGGAAGCGCTGTATCACGATCCCGCTTTCACGCGGTTCTATGACCATGAAAACGGCTGGGCCGCCGACAGTGCGGCCTGTCTGCGGCTGGCGCGGGGCTGCGCCTCGGTGCTGGATCTGGGCTGTGGCACCGGCATGGTTGCGGCAGCGATTGCGGAAAGCGTGCCGCGTGTCGTCGGGGTCGATCCGGCGGAGGCCATGCTGGAGGTGGCGCGCAGCAGGCCCGGCGGCGACAGGGTGCATTGGGTTCAGGGCGATGCGCGGAAGCTTGATCTGGGAGAAAGCTTCGATCTGGTGATCCTGACCGGCCATGCCTTTCAGGTCTTTCTGACGGCGGAAGACCGCGCCGCCGTGCTGGGTGGCATTGCCCGCCACCTGCGCCCCGGCGGGCGCTTCCTCTTCGACAGCCGCAACCCGGTGTGCGAGGAATGGCGCGACTGGGTGCCCGAACGATCAGAAAGCCGGTTTACTCATCCGCAGGCAGGCGATGTGCGGGTGTGGAACGATGTTTCCCACGATGCGGCGACCGGCATCGTTACTTACTGGACCTTCTACCAGCCCGAGGGGCAACCGGCGCAGCGGGCCGAATGCCGCATCGCCTTCGCCCCGCAGGCGGAAATCGCCGCGCAGATCGCGGCGGCGGGGCTTGAGGTCGACGAATGGTGGGGCGACTGGGCTGGCACCCCCTGGCATGCGACGGCCCCCGAGATCATCCCGCTAGGCCGCCGCGCCTGAGCCTTATTGCAGATCGGCGAAGGCCGCTTGCAGACGCGCCACCGCCTCGGCCACCTGAGCGCGGGGGGCGGCCAGGTTGAAGCGCAGGAAGTTGTCGCCGCCCAGACCGAAGCTCGCGCCGTGGTTGGTGGCGATCTTCGCGCCCTTTTCGACACGGGCAATGAATTCGGCCGGGGCCATGCCGGTGCCCGCGAAATCGACCCAGGCCAGATAGGTGGCTTCCAGTTTCATCGAGGCAAGACCCGGAATCGCGTTCACGCCCTCGTCGAACAGGCGGCGGTTCCCGTCCAGATAGGCCATCAGCGCATCGACCCAGGCCGCGCCCTCGGCGCTGTAGGCGGCGGTCGCCATGAACAGACCGAAGGAATTGGCCGAAATCCCGAGCGCATTCATCCGCGCGGCGAAGCGTGTCCGAAGTTCCGGGTTGAGGATGATCACATTGCCGGAATGCGACCCCGCGATGTTGAAGGTCTTGGTGGTGGCCGACATGACGACCAGCCGGTCCACGATGCCCGGTGCGGCCAGCGGCATCACGGTATGTTTGTGGCCCGGATAGACCAGATCGTGATGGATCTCGTCGGAGACGAGGATCAGGTCATGCTTTTCGCAGAAAGCGGCGATGGCCTGCAATTCCGCCACGCTCCAGACCCGGCCGCCGGGATTGTGGGGCGAGCAGAGCACGAACATCTTCGTGCGCGGCGTGATCCGCGCCTCCCAGTCGGCGGTGTCAAAGACATAGCGCCCGGCCTCGGTCTTCAGCGGGCATTCCACTACCTCGCGCCCGGCGGCGCGGATGACGCGGGCGAAGGCGTGATAGACCGGGCTCATCAGCACCACGCCATCACCGGGCGCGGTGAAGGCATCGACGCAAAGGGCGGTGCCGTTCACAAGGCCATGGGTGGTAAAGATCGCCTCGGCCGGAACCTCCCAGCCATGGCGATGTGCCATCCACCAGCGGATCGACTCCAGATAAGCGCGGTCATCGCCGTAATAGCCGTAAAGGCCATGGGCGGCCATGTCCTCGACGGCCTTCTGCACGCAATGCGGCGGGCGGAACTCCATGTCCGCGACCCACATGGCGATCCCTTCCGAGGCCGACACGCCATAGAGCTTTTCCATCATGTCCCATTTCACGGAATGGGTGCCGTGGCGGTTGATGATCTCGTCAAAGTTCGGGGCGGTGCTCATGCGGTTTCCTTCCGTTCGGGCGGTCTTGCGGGGCAGACTAGGCCGGGTGGGAGGAACGGGCAATCCATCGCTTTGAAGTGATCATATGTTGCGGACTGATGTTGCATGTCGGGAAATATTCTCAATCATCATGCGAATGATGGGCATTGTTCTGCATGAAGGGCGGGCGGGCACCCGCTTCGCATCACGACCTCCCTTTGCCATGGTTGCGCGGCGGGCGGACTGCGCGTAAATCAGAGCCATGAAGCGCCCCATCCTTATTCATCCCGATCCGCGTCTGAAAAAGACCTGCGAGCCTGTCACCGAAATCACGCCCGATCTTGCGGCGCTGGCCGAGGACATGCTGGAAACCATGTATGATGCGCCGGGCATCGGGCTGGCTGCGCCGCAGATCGGTGTGATGCGCCGGGTGATTGTGCTGGATTGCGCCAAGGCGCCGGATGAGCCGCGCCCGCTGGTGATGATCAATCCCGAGGTTACATGGGCCTCCGAGGATCTGTCGACCTACGAAGAGGGCTGCCTGTCGATCCCCGAGCAATATGCCGAGGTCGCGCGCCCGGCCCGTGTGCGTGTCGCATGGACCGCGCTGGATGGCAGCGCGCAGGAGGAAGAGTTTTCCGATCTCTGGGCGACCTGTGTGCAGCACGAAATCGACCATCTGAACGGCAAGCTGTTCATTGATTTTCTGGGCCCGCTGAAGCGGCAGATGATCACGCGCAAGATGGAAAAGCTGAAGCGCGAACGCGCGCGGCAGGGCTGAATGACCGTTCTGCCGATCCTGCGCTGGCCCGATGTGCGGTTGGCGACCCGCTGCATGCCGGTGGGTCCGGTGGACGATGCGACGGCGCGTCTGGCCGCCGACATGCTGGAGACGATGTACGCTGCGCCTGGGCGAGGGCTGGCAGCACCGCAGGTCGGGGTGCTGCGGCGCATCTTCGTAATGGACACCACCTGGAAGGAAGGCACCCGCAGCCCGCGCGTCTGCATCGACCCCGATATTCTGTGGATGTCAGACACCCGTGCCGAGGGGCCGGAGGGCTGCCTGTCCATCCCTGGCGTCACCATGCAGGTGCGCCGAGCGCAGGCGATCCGGCTGCGCTGGACCGGGCTGGACGGTAAGCTGCACGAACAGGAGTTGCATGATTTCGACGCGATCTGCGCCCAGCATGAATTCGACCATCTGGACGGGATCGTGATTTTCGACCGCGTTTCCCCTGAAGCCCGCGCACGAGCGCTGGCGGAGTATGAGACATGACCGCCCGCCGCTGCATCCCCTGGCCCGACAAGCGCCTGCAAACGGTCGCCGCCCAGGTGGAGGCGATCACCGACGAGGTGCGCGCGATCTGGCGCGACATGGTGGACACGATGGAGGCAATGCCGGGCTATGGCCTTGGCGCGCCGCAGATCGGCGTGATGCAACGGCTCGCCGTGGTGGATTGCAGCGAAGAGCGTGGCAAGGTCGTGCTGATGGCCAATCCCGAGGTGCTGCATGCCAGCGTGCAGTTCCGTGAGCACGAGGAAGCCAGCCCCAACCTGCCCGGTGTGTCTGCCGTCATCAGCCGCCCGCGCGCGGTGACGGTGCGGTTCGTGAATGCGCAAGGCGAGATGGAGGAGCGCGATTTCGTGAACCTCTGGGCGACCTCGGTGCAGCATCAGATCGACCATCTGAACGGCCGGATGTATTTCGACCATCTGAAACCGCTGAAACGCAAGATGCTGCTGCAAAAAGCAGAAAAGCTGCGGAGGCGCGGATGAAGGTCGTGTTCATGGGGACGCCCGATTTCTCGGTCCCCGTGCTGGAGGCGCTGGCAGCGGCGCATGAGGTGCTCTGTGTCTACAGCCAGCCGCCGCGCCCGGCGGGCCGGGGCAAGAAAGACCGCCCCTCGCCGGTGCAGGCCAGGGCCGAGGCTTTGGGCATTCCGGTGCGCCATCCGGTCAGTCTGAAAGGCGCGGCGGAACAGGCGGAGTTCGCGGCGCTGGGTGCCGATGTCGCTGTGGTGGTGGCCTATGGGCTGATCCTGCCGCAAGCGGTGCTGGACGCGCCGCGCCATGGCTGCCTGAACATCCATGCCTCGCTTCTGCCGCGCTGGCGTGGGGCGGCGCCGATCCATCGCGCCATCATGGCGGGGGATGCGGAAACCGGCATCTGCATCATGCAGATGGAGGCGGGGCTGGATACCGGCCCGGTTCTGCTGCGCGAGGCGACGGTGATCGGCCCCGAGGAAACCACCGGCGCGCTGCACGACCGGCTGAGCACGATGGGGGCACAGCTGATCCTTCAGGCGCTGGACCGTCTGGCGGAACTGCGCCCCGATCCGCAGCCCGAGGACGGCGTGACCTATGCCGCCAAGATCGACAAGGCCGAGGCGCGGGTGAACTGGTCCGCTCCGGCAGCCGAGGTTGATCGGCTGATCCGCGGACTTTCGCCCTTTCCCGGTGCCTGGTGCGAGGTGGCGGGCGAGCGGGTGAAACTGCTGGACAGCCGTCTGGCCGAAGGGCAGGGCGCACCGGGGCAGGTGTTGGGCGGCCTGCGCATCGCTTGCGGCAGCGGCGCGGTGGAAATCACGCTGGCGCAGCGCGAGGGCAAGCGCGCCATGGCGCCCGAGGATTTCCTGCGCGGCTTCACTTTGCCGGAAAGAGTCGACTGATCCTGACAGCTTCTGTCAGCATGGGTCTGGCAGGGTGTCCCCGAAAGGGGAAAACCATGTCACATCAAGAGCCACGATACTGGGTCATCACCGCCTCTGCCGATCATGCGGCCACCGGGCGCGCACTGGGTATTGTCCAGACCTGCCATGGCAAGGTGGCCCCGTTGCGCCGGATGCGTCCGGGCGACGGGGTGGTGATCTACAGCCCGCGGGATCGTTTTACCGGCGGGGCGCCATTGCAGGCCTTCACTGCGCTGGGGCGGGTGGCGGACGGTGACAGCTGGCAGGTGGATATGGGCGGTGGTTTTCATCCGTTCCGGCGCCGGATGCTGTGGCGCGAGGCCCGGCCTGCGCCGATCCGCCTGTTGCTGGACCGGCTTGACCTGACGCGGGGGCTTGCGTCCTGGGGCATGGCTTTCCGCTATGGCCTGCGTGAACTGACGGCGGCGGATTTCGCATGTATCGCGGGGGCCATGGGCTGTGGCATGGACATGGGCTGGCCCTTGCGCCAAGCTGAGGCCGGATGATCCGCTGCGAGGCATGGCCATGAACTTTCTGCTTATCCTGATCGTCGGCGCGGCGGCAGGGTTTCTTGCCACCCGCTTCATGCGCGTGCAGGCTGATGTACCGACCACCGTGTTCATCGGCACGGTCGGCGCCGGGTTGGCCTGGGTCATCGTGCGGCTGCTGACGCGGCTGGCAAGTTCGGGCCTGATGTTCGTGCTGGCCGTGGCGGGCGCGATGGCGCTGATCTGGCTGTGGCAGCGCTTCAGCCGCTGAGCCGTTTGACCGCGTCCTTCAGGCGGAACCCCTTGCCACCTGCCGGTTGCCAGAGCCTTTGGCCCTGCCATGCCGCAAACAGCAGCGCGGCGGCCTCTTGTGCTTTGGCGCCGCCACCCAGACGCAGGGCAATGGCGGTTTCGACCCGCTGACGCCAGCGGTCGGCGCGGTCCCGCAGCACCGGATCGCGGAAATCGGCAGCCAGATGAGACAGGTCGGCCGCTTCCGGCGTATCGGCCCCCAGAGCCTTGAGGAAGGCCTGCGCCCCCTTGGCGTTCAGCGGCGCGTCGGCTTCGGCGGCTTCGGTTGCGGCCTCCAGCGCCTCCCACCCGGCGGCCAGGGCGCTGTGCACCATCGCCTCGCGCGATCCGAAGCGCTGCACCAGCGTCGGCGCGGCAAGCCCGGTGGCGCGGGCAACGGTCTGGAACGAGACCGCGCGTTCGCCATCACGGGCAATCATGCGCCGGATTTCGGCGTAGACATCAGTATCGGGGATGATCTTTCTGCGGGCCATGTGCCGATCATAGCCACAGGATTGTAAAGGAAAAGCCTCAGCGCAAACCGTCGCGCGGCGGACGGGGACGATAGACCGGCAGGCGCCATCCCAGCGCCACCGATCCGGCCCGCAGAACGAAAGTGGCCGCGGCGCAGCCGATCAGTGCGGTTTCACGACCCATGCCTGCCAGAGCCACGGCAGCCAGCGCACCCGCGAAGGCGGCGGTGACGTAAAGCTCGCCCTGTTTCAGCACCAGCGGCACCTCGTTGCACACCACATCGCGCATGAGGCCGCCCATGCAGCCGGTGGCGACCCCCATCAGGATGACGACCGGCCAGCCCAGCCCGGCATCCAGCGCCACGGCCACGCCCGCAGGCACCGCCACGGCCAGCGCGAAGGCATCAAGCCAGAGGAGCGCCTTGTAGCGGCTTTCCAGAAGATGCGCGGTGAAGAATACCAGAACGGCGGCCAAGGTGGGCACCGCCAGAATGCCGGGATCGGCGATCCAGAACACGGCCTCGCGGTTGATGAGCACATCGCGCAACGTGCCGCCGCCAAGGGCCGTCAGGCAGGCGATGAAGACAAACCCCACCAGATCAAGCTGCGCCCGGCTGGCAACCAGCGCCCCGGTCAGTGCAAAGACCAGAACCGAGGCGTGATCCAGCGCCCCGATCAGTGTCATGCCGCGCCCTGTTTCTTGAAGGGGGCCATGCCCTCACGCGCCAGTTCGTCGGCGCGTTCATTCTCGGCATGTCCGGCATGGCCCTTGATCCAGCGCCATTCGACCTTGTGCCGTGCCTGCGCCTCGTCCAGCCGCTGCCACAGATCGACATTTTTCACCGGCTTGCGATCGGCGGTTTTCCAGCCGTTCTTCTTCCATCCGAAGATCCAGCCGGTGACACCGTTCTTCACATAGGCGCTGTCGGTGACGACGATGATTTCGGAGGGACGGCTCAACGCCTCCAGCGCGGAAATGGCGGCCAGAAGCTCCATCCGGTTGTTGGTGGTATCGGCCTCGCCGCCATTCAGCGTGCGTTCCTTCACCACCACCTCGCCCTCGCGCGCGAGCAACAGCACCCCCCAGCCGCCGGGGCCGGGGTTGCCGGAGCAGGCTCCGTCGGTATAGGCGAAAAGCTGGGGCATCGGGTTTCCTTTCCTTGGACGCCCGCCTTACAGCGCCGCGCTCAGGGATGCCAGAACCCCGACGGTGAGCCAGAGCCGCAGCCGCATCCACCAGGCCGGGGCCAGCCCTTCGTTCCAGAACCAGAAATCGAACACCAGCAGCACGGCATATCCGGCCATCAGGGCAAGGATCGGATAGGGGTGCCCCGGCGCCAGCGCCAGAAAGGCCCAGAGCGCGGGCAGGGCCGAAAGGATATAGGCGACCCAGGCCTCGCGCCCTTCGGCCCGTGTGGCAAAGCCCCACAGGGCGCCGGACAGGAAGCACAGCATGACGACACCGTAATGCACCAGCATCCGGTTGCCATCTGCCAGCATCGCGAGCAGCGGATGCGCCACCGGCCAGCGCGCCAGTGACGCCCCGGCCAGAAACGGCGTCAGGCCCAGAAGCCCCAGAACGGCGACCGGCTGCGGGATCATGCCGCCCGCTCCATGGCCAGTTTCAGGCCGAGGCCCGCGAAGGACACGGCAAATGCGCGGCGCATCCACGTCATCACCCGTGCACTGCCCAGAATGGCCCGACGGCCCGAGGCGGCAATGATGGCGTAAAGCAGGAATGTCACGAAGGTCATGGCAGCAAAGCCAAGGCCAAGTTCGATCATCTGTCCCGGCGTTGCGCCGCTGGTCGGCAGGAACTGCGGCAGGAAGGCCACGAAGAACAGCGGCAGCTTGGGGTTGAGGATGTTCAGCATCACCCCGCGCGCGACGATGCGGGCCGTGCTGGCCGGGGCGGCGGGGGCAATATCCATCCCGCCCCGTCCGCGCAGGACCGCCCAGGCCATCCACAGCAGATAGGCGACGCCCGCATATTTCACGGTCTGGAACAGCACCGCGCTGGTCAGCAGGATCGCCGCCAGACCGGCCAGCGCGACGACCATATGCAGGATGGTGGCCAGCGTGCAGCCGGTGGCGGCCCAGATCCCGGCACGGAATCCGCCGCCAAGGGTGACCGACAGCGTGTAGACCACGCCGATACCGGGGCTGATGCAGACGATGAAAGCGGTCACAAGAAATTCGGGCGACATGGAAACCTCCGCTGTTTGCGACAGACTAGGCACTCGCGCGGTGGTGGCAAGCCCTTGGATGCGGGTTCACTCGGCCATGCGCAGGATGCGGGGCACCTTGAACTCCACATGCTCCTTCGCGGTTTCCACCAGTTCGACCGTGGTGTCGAACCGTGCCCGGAAGGCATCAATGACCTCGTTCACCAGCACCTCGGGGGCGCTGGCACCTGCGGTGATGCCAACGGCGCGGATGCCCTCCAGCGCGCGCCAGTCGATGTCGGTGGCACGCTGCACCAGTTGGGCATAGGCGCAGCCATTGGCGCGGCCCACCTCCACCAGACGCCGCGAGTTCGAGGAATTGGGAGCCCCGATCACCAGAAGCGCGTCGATCTGCCCGGCAATGGCCTTGACGCTGGCCTGCCGGTTGGTGGTGGCATAGCAGATGTCTTCCTTATGCGGCCCGATGATGGCCGGAAACCGCGCTCGCAGTGCCGCGATGATGTCGGTGGTATCATCCACCGACAGCGTGGTCTGGGTGATGAAGGCGAGCTTTTCGGGATCGCGCGGGTGAACCTCGGCCACATCGGCAACAGTTTCCACCAACAGAACTTCGCCCGCGGGCAGTTGCCCCATGGTGCCGATGGTTTCCGGGTGGCCCGCATGACCGATCATGATCATCTGGAGACCGTTTTCATGATGCCGTTCAGCCTCGATATGCACCTTACTGACCAGGGGGCAGGTGGCATCGACCCAGATCATCTCGCGTGCCTGCGCAGCGGCCGGGACCGATTTGGGCACGCCATGGGCAGAAAAGATGACGGGACGGTCGTCGGGCACCTCGTCCAGTTCCTCGACGAAAACGGCGCCGAGCGCCTTCAGCCCGTCGACCACGAATTTGTTGTGCACGATCTCGTGCCGCACATAGACCGGGGCGCCCCATTTCTGAAGCGCGATCTCGACGATCTTGATGGCGCGGTCCACACCCGCGCAAAAGCCGCGCGGGGCGGCAAGGTAAAGGGTCAGCGGCGGCTTCGGGTCGGTCATCGGGGGCCTCGTTCGCGTCTGGCTTCCAGCTAAGCCCTCGGACGGCTCAGGTCCAGCCCTCCATCACGTCCAGCCCCAGGAGATGACGCCGGCGGTCAGACCGGCAAGAACCGCATAGCGCGCTGTCTTGGCAAAACCGACGATCAGCAGGAACTGCCACAGCGGCACGCGGAAGGCCCCGGCCAGCAGACAGATCACATCGCCGAGCGGCGCCCAGCTGATCAGGAGGCTCAGCTTGCCCCAGCGCCGATACCAGACTTCGGCTCGGGCGAGCTTTTCGGCAGGCAGGCGCAGACGGTGTTCCAGCGTGCGCGCTCCGCGCCCCATGGCCCAGGTCACGGCGGAGCCTGCGGTATTGGCCAGACCGGCCAGCAGGATCATCGGCACAACCGGGGCAGAGCCTGCCAGTTGCAGACCCACGAAAACGGCTTCCGATTGCATCGGCAGGGGCGTGGCCGCCAGAAAGGCGGCCAGCATAAGGCCGGCGAGGGCGAGGAACACGGGTGTCAGATCCGGGCAGGAGACCGGCCACCCTTCTGGGGAGGGGGCCGGAGCCGTGTCACTGGCCGCTGGCTTGCGGCAGATCCTCGCGTTCAACCGCGCGCGGCTCGCGCGGGGGGCGGCCGATCACTTCGCGCAGTTCATCCAGCTCGATGAAATTGTCGGCCTGACGGCGCAGTTCATCGGCGATCATCGGCGGCTGGCTGCGGATGGTCGAGACGACCGAGACGCGAACGCCCTGACGTTGCAGGCTTTCCACCAGCGGCCGGAAATCGCCATCGCCCGAGAACAGCACGATATGATCAACGCGCGGCGCCAGTTCCATGGCGTTCACGGTCAGCTCGATATCCATGTTGCCCTTGACCTTGCGGCGCCCCTGGCTGTCGGTATATTCCTTGGCCGGTTTGGTGACCATGGTGAAGCCGTTGTAGTGCAGCCAGTCCACCAGCGGCCGGATCGGCGAATAGTCGTCGTTTTCCAGCAGCGCGGTGTAGTAGAAGGCCCGCAAAAGCTTGCCCCGGCGCATGAACTCCTGCCGCAGAAGCTTGTAGTCGATATCAAACCCGAGCGCCTTGGTCGCCGCATAAAGGTTTGATCCGTCTATGAACAGCGCAAGCCGTTCGTCCTTGTAAAACATATCATTTTCCCCTCAAATGTCTCGCGCAAACAACGTGTAAACAGGTAAGGCTGTCCGGCAGGCTGCCGCGGGAAACGATAATCGATACCAAGCTGTCCGCGATTTGCACAACCTATACTTAAGAGACTATCATTGAATATGATAAAGGCAAATCAAGCTCTGATTGCATTGGGCGGAAATCTTCCTGCCGAAAATCTCCCTGTGGTTGAGGTTTTGCGCGCAGCACTTGCAGAGCTTGCGCGATGCGGTCTGCCACCGACAGCGGTCAGCCGGTTCTACAGGACGCCGTGCTTTCCGGCGGGGGCCGGACCGGATTATGTGAATGCTGCGGCGGTGCTGGACTGCGGGGACAGGACTGCGGCGGAGGTGCTGGCGACCCTGCATGCGGTCGAGGCGCGGTTCGGCCGCGAGCGGGTGACGCGCTGGGGCGGGCGGACGCTGGATCTGGATCTGCTGGCGATGGGCACGCAGGTGCTGCCGGATGCCGCGACGCAGGCGGCCTGGCGCGACCTGCCGCCGGAAGATCAGGCCCGGCAGGCCCCGGACCGCCTGATCCTGCCGCATCCGCGCATGCAGGACCGGGGCTTCGTGCTGGTGCCGCTGGCCGATGTGGCGCCCGACTGGCTGCATCCGTTACTGGGGCAGAACGTGCGGCAGATGCTGGCGCGGCTGCCCGCCGGGGATCTGGCGGATATCACGGTGATTTGACCTTGGGCGCCTCGGACGATCCTCTCTTGTCAAGGGGCAAACTTGGGCTTAAAGAGACCGTTCCATGCCCCATCCTTGACGGAGACACCCATGGCCCGCGTGACGGTCGAAGATTGCGTTGACAAGGTTCCCAACCGGTTCGAACTGGTGATGCTGGCCGCGCATCGCGCCCGCGAGATTGCTTCGGGCGGGGTTCTGACCGTCGAGCGTGACAACGACAAGAATCCTGTCGTGGCGCTGCGCGAAATCGCCGAGGAAACCCAGTCGGCCGAAAATCTGCGCGAGCGGATGATCGAAAGCCACCAGACCCAGATCGAGGTGGACGAGCCGGAAGACGACCAGATGGCCATGCTCATGGGCAATGGCGAGATGGTCGACCGCCCGGCGCAGGACGACATGTCGGAAGAAAAGTTGCTGCGCGCCCTGATGGAAGCGCAAGGCGACCGCTGATCGGCGGGCAGATACAGGCGGGCAGGGCAGCATGATCGACGTCGAGGATCTGATTGCCCTCGTCCGCAACTACAATCCGCGCACCAATGCCGATCTGATCCGCACGGCTTATGCCTATGGCAAGGCCATGCATGAAGGGCAGTTCCGCAAGTCGGGCGAGCCCTATTTCACGCATCCGGTGGCCGTGGCCGCCATTCTGACCGAACAGCGTCTGGATGATTCGACGCTGGTCACGGCACTGCTTCACGACACGATCGAGGATACCAAGGCCAGCTATGGCGATATCGCCGCCAAATTCGGCGAGGAAGTCGCCGAACTGGTGGATGGCGTCACCAAGCTGACCAATCTGCAACTGACCTCGACCGAGTCGAAGCAGGCCGAGAATTTCCGCAAGCTGTTCGTCGCCATGTCGCGCGACCTGCGGGTCATTCTGGTGAAGCTGGCCGACCGGCTGCACAACATGCGCACCATCAAGAGCATGCGCCCTGACAAGCAGGTGCAGAAGGCGCGCGAGACGATGGAAATTTTCGCGCCCCTCGCCGGCCGGATGGGGATGCAGTGGATGCGCGAGGAGCTGGAAGATCTCGCCTTTCGGGTTCTCAACCCCGAGGCGCGCAATTCGATCATCCGCCGCTTCATCGCGTTGCAACGCGAGGCCGGGGATGTGGTGCACAAGATCACCGCCGATATCCGCAACGAACTGGAAAAGGCGCAGATCGAGGCCGATGTCTATGGCCGCGCGAAAAAGCCTTACAGCGTCTGGCGCAAGATGCAGGAGAAGGATCTGGCCTTCTCGCGTCTGTCCGACATCTACGGCTTCCGCGTCATCTGCGCCTCCGAGGCGGACTGCTACCGCATTCTTGGCGTGATCCATCAGCGCTGGCGCGCGGTGCCGGGGCGATTCAAGGATTACATCAGCCAGCCGAAATCCAACGGCTATCGCTCGATCCATACCACGGTTTCGGGGCGTGACGGCAAGCGGGTCGAAGTGCAGATCCGCACCCGCCAGATGCATGAGGTCAACGAATCGGGCGTCGCCGCGCATTGGTCCTACCGCGAGGGGGTGCGGGTCCAGAACCCGTTCGCGGTCGATCCGGCGAAATGGGTGGCCGCCCTGACCGAGCGTCTGGGCGAGGAAGATCACGACGACTTCATGGAGAATGTGAAGCTGGAAATGTACACCGATCAGGTGTTCTGCTTCACGCCCAAGGGCGATGTGATCCAGTTGCCGCGCGGTGCGACGCCGCTGGATTTTGCCTATGCGATCCACACGCGGATTGGCAATTCCACGGTTTCCGCCAAGGTTGATGGCATCCGCGTGCCGCTGTGGACGCGGCTGAAGAACGGCCAGTCGGTCGAGATCATCACCGCCGAAGGCCAGCGTCCGCAGGCCGCCTGGGTCGATCTGGTGGCGACGGGCCGCGCCAAGGCGGCCATCCGGCGCGGCCTGCGCGAAGATGATCGCGGCAGGTTCGTCAAGCTGGGGCTGGAACTGGCGCGTGTGGCCTTCGATCACGCGGGTAAGCGGGTGTCGGACAAGGCGCTGCGTACCGCCGCGCGCATGATGGGCCTGCCCGATGAAACCGAGCTTCTGGCCCAGATCGGTTCGGCCGAGACGACGGCGCGCAAGGTTCTGGAAACGCTTTACCCCGAATTGCAGACCGCGCAGCCCGACGAGGTGGATGTGCAGCGCCCGGTTCAGGGCCTGACGGCCGACCAGAGCTATCGCCGTGCGCCCTGCTGCCAGCCGGTTCCGGGCGAACGGATCGTGGGCATCACCTATCGCGGGCAGGGCGTGGTGATCCATGCCATCGACTGCCCGGCGCTTGCCGAATACGAGGAGCAGCCGGAACGCTGGATCGACCTGCGCTGGCAAAGCGGGCGCCATGCGGCGGTGAATACCGTGACGCTGGATGTCACCATTGCCAATGACGCGGGCGTATTGGGGCGGATCTGCACCTTGATTGGCGAGCAGAAGGCCAATATCTCCGATCTGAACTTCGTCGACCGCAAGCCGGATTTCTTCCGCCTGCTGGTCGATGTGGATTTGCGGGATGTCGAGCACCTGCATATGGTCATGACCGCCCTTGAGGCGGAAAGCGACGTGGCGCAGGTTTCGCGCTACAGGGATCTGGGCCGGAAGCCCTGAGCAAGCCGGGAAAGGCGGGGGCGTGGTCTTCAAACGGCGCAATCCAAGAAGCTACGCACAGATCGTCCGCGATCTGGTCTATCCGCGCGGGGGCATCCGCAGGTCAATCCAGTATGTGCTGCACCGGATGCGCCGCCTGCCGGATCAGCCGCACCGCATCGCCCGCGGCATCTTTGCCGGAACCTTCGTGAATTTCCCGCCGGTCTTCGGACTTCAGATGCTGCTGGCAGCGGGCCTGGCCTGGATGATCCGGGGCAATATCGTTGCCGCACTGCTGGCGACCTTCATCTCCAATCCGCTCACGACGCCCTTCATCGCCATGCTGTGCCTGAAGCTGGGCCACTGGATGCTGGGCATCGAGGCCCCGATGACCTTTATGACGGTCTATGCCGCCTTTACCGAGGCCGGGGTGCAGCTCTGGCACAATTTCAGTGCCATCTTCACCGGCGACGTGGCGCATTGGGACAAGCTGGAAAACTTCTTCTGGTTCATCTTCTGGCCCTACACTGTGGGGTCGATCCTCCCCGGGCTGGCGGCCAGCGCCGCGGGCTATTACCTGACCCTGCCGCTGATCAACGCCTATCAGAAACTGCGTGCCGCACGGCTGCGCGAAGGGGCAGAGCGGCGGAAGGCGATGAAGGGCCTTCTTCCTGCGCGGCGTGCCGCAGGGAAAACGCCCTCATCAGGGGATGACGACACGCCCGGCGCAGCCTAAGGTGCCGCCGATGGCAAGGAGAGGCATGATGACTTCGGGCAAATTGCGGCTGGGTGTGAACATCGACCATGTGGCGACGGTGCGCAATGCGCGCGGCTCGGCCTGGCCGGACCCGCTGCGCGCGGCGCTTCTTGCCGAGGCGGCGGGGGCCGACGGGATCACGGCACATCTGCGCGAAGATCGTCGTCACATCCGCGACGCCGATATGGATGCGTTGCGCGCCGGTATCGGCATTCCGCTCAACTTCGAATGTGCGGCAACGGACGAGATGCAGGCGATCGTGCTGCGGCTGAAGCCACATGCCGTCTGTCTGGTGCCGGAACGACGTGAGGAGCGCACGACCGAGGGCGGGCTGGATGTGGCAGGCGACGAGGCGCGGCTGACGCAATATATTGCCCCACTGGCCTCCGCAGGATGCCGGGTCAGCATGTTCATCGGCCATGATCCGCGCCAGATCGAGGCTTCTGCCCGGATCGGCGCTGCCGTGGTCGAACTGCATACCGGCCATTACTCTGACCTCCATGCCGAAGGGCGGATGGCCGAGGCGGAAGCCGAGCTTGCGGCACTGCGCGAGGGTGCGCGCCTGGCGGCCAGTCTGGGGCTGGAGGTCCATGCCGGACACGGGCTGACTTATGACAACGTGGCCCCGGTCGCGGCCATGCCTGAACTGGCCGAGCTGAACATCGGCCATTTCCTGATTGGGGAAGCGATCTATATGGGGCTTGGCCCCGCCATCGAGGAAATGCGCCGCCGCATGGACGAGGCGCGCGCGTGACGCCGGGCACCAGAGTTTTTGTGAGAATTTTGCAAATTCCTTTGAAGGGATTCGCGGTCCGAGGGTGGCGATGATCCTCGGCGTTGGCACCGATCTGGCCAATATCGACCGCATTGCCGCCGTGCTGGAGCGGCATGGCGACAGGTTTCGCGACCGCGTGTTCACGCCGCGCGAACAGGCCAAGGCGGCGCGGCGCAGCCGGGCTGAGGCCGCAACCTATGCGAAACGCTGGGCGGCGAAAGAGGCCTGCTCCAAGGCGCTGGGGACGGGGCTGCGCATGGGCATCTCCTGGCGCGACATGGCGGTATCCAATCTGGCGACGGGGCAGCCCGTGATGCATCTGACCGGCTGGGCGGCGGAGCGTCTGGCGGGTATGACACCGCCTGGGCATGAGGCGGTGGTGCATGTCAGCCTGACGGATGATCATCCCTGGGCGCAGGCTTTCGTGGTGATTGAGGCCCGGCCGATGGCCGCCGGGGCGCCGCCGCAAACTTGACTCCCGGCCCACCCGCGCGCATGTAGCGGCGATACCATCTGGCGCCGGTGCGCCGGCAACAGACGAGAGGCGCAGGCATGGCACGCAAGGCGAAATCGGACGGCGGGATTGTAGAGACCATCAAGACGGTGGTTTACGCCCTGCTGATCGCAGGCGTGTTCCGCACGCTGTTCTTCCAGCCGTTCTGGATTCCTTCGGAATCCATGAAGGATACGCTGCTGATCGGCGATTTCCTGTTCGTCAACAAGATGGCCTATGGCTATTCGCAATATTCCTGCCCCTTCGCGATGTGCCCCTTCTCGGGCCGGATCTTGGCCAGCGAGCCGGAGCGTGGCGATGTCGTCGTGTTCCGCCATCCGGTGAACGGATCGGATTTCATCAAGCGGCTGATCGGTCTGCCGGGTGATACGATCCAGATGAAGAATGGCATCCTGTGGATCAATGGCCAGGAAGTGCCGCAGGAACCGGCGGGCACCTTTGAAGAAATCTACGAGCCGCAGGGGCCGATGGGCAATCTTCCGCGCTGCGAGAACGGCCCGGTCGGTGCTGGCGGCATCTGCAAACGCTCGCGTTTCATCGAGACGCTGCCGAATGGCGTGAAACATGATGTGCTGAACATCGACACCAACGGCTTCGGCGACAACACCGATGTGTTCACCGTGCCGCCGGGGCATTACTTCTTCATGGGCGACAACCGCGACAATTCCACTGACAGCCGCTACAGCCAGGCTGTGGGCGGTGTGGGCATGCTGCCTGCCGAATATCTGATCGGTCGTGCCGACCGGGTGATCTTCTCCTCCGCCGGGCGGTCGATGCTGTATTTCTGGACCTGGCGTTCCGACCGTTTCTTCAAGGCTATCGAGTGAAACTGGCTGCCGATCTCCGTGCGTTCGAGGAACGTCTGGGTTATCACTTCCGCAACCCGGAACTGCTGGTGCGGGCGGTGACCCATGGCTCCATCGCCTCTGCCACCCGGCCTGACAATCAGCGGCTGGAGTTTCTGGGCGACCGGGTTCTGGGGCTGGCCATGGCCGAGGCGCTGCTGGCGGCCGACCGTGGGGCGGCGGAGGGTACGCTGGCGCCTCGTTTCAATGCGCTGGTCCGCAAGGAAACCTGTGCCGCTGTGGCCCGGCAGATCGGTCTGGGTGATGTGCTGAAGCTCGGCCGGTCCGAGATGATGTCGGGCGGGCGGCGGAAAGAGGCCTTGCTGGGCGATGCGATGGAGGCGGTGATCGCTGCCGTCCATGTCGATGCCGGTTTCGAGACAGCCCGAGACCTTGTGTTGCGGCTGTGGGGCGGGCGGATCGAGACCGTGGAAACCGATGCCCGCGACCCGAAAACCGCACTTCAGGAATGGGCGCAGGCGCGCGGTCAGGTGCCGCCAAACTATCTTGCACTTGGCCGCGAGGGGCCGGATCATCAACCGATCTTTACCGTCGAGGTGCGGCTGGAAAGCGGCGAGAGCGAACAGGCGAAGGCCGGAACGAAACGGGCGGCCGAACAGGCGGCCGCAAGGGCGCTGCTGGCGCGGATGGAGAACGGATATGGCTGACACGCGGGCGGGGTTCGTGGCGCTGATCGGCGAGCCGAATGCCGGAAAATCCACATTGCTGAACCGGATGGTGGGGGCGAAGGTCTCTATCGTCACCCATAAGGTGCAGACGACGCGCGCGCGCATTCGTGGCGTTTGCATGGAGGGGGCGGCGCAGATCGTGTTTGTCGATACGCCCGGCCTGTTCCGCCCCCGTCGTCGCCTTGACCGCGCGATGGTGGCCGCAGCCTGGGGCGGCGCGGCGGATGCCGATATCGTGGTGCTGCTGATCGAGGCGCATCGCGGGCTGACCGATGGCGTGCAGGCGATTCTGGACGCCCTGAAAGAACGCGGCGAAGGCCAGAAGATTGCCCTCGCGATCAACAAGATCGACAGGGTGAAGGCGGAAAGCCTGCTGGCGCTGGCGCAGGAGCTGAACACGGCGTTTCCCTTTGTCGAAACCTTCATGATTTCCGCTGAACGCGGATATGGTGTGGACAAGCTGCGCGAGTGGCTGGCGGGGCAACTGCCAGAGGGGCCGTGGTTTTACCCCGAGGACCAGATCGCCGACCTGCCGATGCGCATGATCGCCGCCGAGGTTACGCGCGAGAAGTTGACGCTTCGTTTACACGAAGAATTGCCCTACCAGCTGACCGTCGAGACCGAGAAATGGGAGGATCGCAAGGACGGCTCAACCCGGATCGATCAGGTGATCTATGTTGCCCGCGACGGCCACAAGGGGATCGTTCTGGGCAACAAGGGCGAGACGATCAAGGCGATCGGTCAGGCAGCGCGGGCCGATCTCATGGAATTCCTCGACCGCCCGGTGCATCTGTTCCTTCAGGTCAAGGTGCGGCCGAACTGGCTTGACGAGCCCGACCGCTATTCCGAGATGGGTCTGGATTTCCGCGACGGCGACTGAGCCATGCAGCCGCGGCTTGCCACCGATCTTTGGGTCTCCGCCTATCTTGCGCGGCTCAGGCTGGCCGACATTCCCGTCTATGTGACGGCGAAAGGCGATGCCACAGCGGGGGCCGTTGTGGTGAAATGCGCCACGCTGGACGGGCAGGCGCAGGCCTGGCAACGGAGTTATGACCTGACAGCCGACCGGCGGGTCTGGGTGATTCTGGCCGCAGGACCAGAGCGGGAGGTCGATGCCGCCATTACGCGCGCGCGGCAGGGCGACCCCGATCTGTGGGTGATCGAGCTGGAAGATCGCGCTGGCCGCAGCCTTCTGGAGGAACCGGGGCTGGATTGACGACCCGCGTTAACCGCCTCTTGGCATCTTGCCGCCATTCTGGACGCATCGGATAGTGAAGGGATGGAGTGGCAGGATGAAGGCACGCTGATCGGCTCGCGCCCGCATGGCGAGACATCGGCTATTATCGAGGTATTCACGGCGCAACACGGGCGCCATGCCGGGGTGCTGCGGGGCGGCGCTTCCCGGAAGGTGGCGGCCATGCTGCAACCGGGCAGTCAGGTCACAGTGAACTGGCGCGCGCGTCTGGACGATCATCTCGGGGTCTTTCAGGCAGAGCCTCTGCGCAGCCGGGCCGGGTTGATGGCGGATCGGATGGCACTGGCGGGGCTGAATGCGATATGCGCCATGCTGCGGTTTGCCCTGCCGGAACGTGCCGCCTATCCTTTGCTTTATGGGCGAACACAGGATCTGTTGTCCCGGCTGGACGGTGCAGGCTGGGCGGCGGATTATCTGCGCTGGGAAATGCTGCTGCTGGAGGAGACGGGGTTCGGGCTTGATCTTGCGCGTTGTGCGGTGACGGGCAGCCGCGAGGATCTGGCCTATGTCAGCCCGCGTACGGGGCGGGCAGTCAGCCGGGGCGGAGCCGGGGACTGGACGCCGCGCCTGTTGCCACTTCCCCAGGGGCTGCTGGGGCAGGGGGCCATGTCAGGCACGGAGCTGGCGCAGGGCTTTGCGATCACAGGGCATTTCCTGTTGCGGGAGCTTTCTGCCCTGCATCATGGTCGGCAGCTGCCCGAAGCGCGGGCGCGGCTGATTGATCGTCTGGCGCGAGAAAGCTCATAGCGGGCCTGCTGCCTTCTCTGGTGGAATGCTACACGCGACATCCGGTGTCGCCTCCGGTCAAGACCTGCCCACCGGAACGCGGCCAAGGTCGGGGCGGGAGACGAGCATGGCCAACAAATACATACCGCTGTTCCTGCGGCACTCGCCGACGCCGCGGATTCAGAATTTCGCATTGCTGGCCGGTCTGGAGGCGGCGGTGCGTGGCACGCTCATCTCGGTCATGCCCCTTGTGATGTATGACGCCCTTCAGGATGCGGCGGCGGTCAGCCGGGCCTATTTCGTGGTCGGGCTGATCTCGATGCTCTGGGGGCTGATGGTGCCCTGGGCCACACGTTTTGTGGCCCGCCGCTGGGTCTATACGGCGGGGGCGCTGTCCTATCTGGTGGCGATGACGCTGGCGCTGGTCGGTGGCCCGGTGGCGGTGCCGCTTGCGCTGCTGGCCATGGCGCTGGCCACAGCGACCTGTTTCGTGTGTTTCAACGCCTATGTGCTGGACTATGTGGCGCGGGCTGACCTGGGGCGAACCCAAAGCCTCCAGATGGTTTATGCCGCCGCCCCCTGGGCACTGGGGCCGCTGCTTGGCGTCTGGTTGCGGGATGCCTGGCTGCCCTTGCCCTTCCTGATCGCAGGCGGCTTTGCCATTGCGCTGCTGGTCACCTTCTGGATCCTGCGTCTGGGCAACGGCAAGCAGATCCAGCGCGCGCGCGGCCCGGCCATCAACCCGCTGGCCTATCTGGGCCGGTTTTTCCGACAGCCCCGGCTGATTGCCGGCTGGCTGTTTGCGGTGCTGCGAAGCTGTGGATGGTGGGTTTATGTCGTCTACCTGCCGATCTTCTGTATCGAGGCGGGTCTGGGCGACAAGGTGGGTGGCGTGGCCCTGTCGCTGTCGAACGGGCTGCTGTTCATCACGCCGCTGATGCTGCGGTTCGTGCAGCGCCATTCGGTACGGCGCACCGTGCGGGGAGCTTTCGCGCTGTGCATGATCACCTTCTCGGCATCCGGTCTGCTGGCGGGCTGGCCATGGGTCACCGTGCTGTGCCTTCTGGCAGGTTCGATCGGGTTGGTGACACTGGACGCTGCGGGTGGTCTGCCCTTCATGCTGTCGGTCAAACCATCGGAACGGGTCGAGATGGCGGCGGTCTATTCCAGCTTCCGGGACGTTTCCGGCGTGCTGACACCCGGTGTTGCCTGGGCTGTGCTGCTGGTGGCACCGCTGTCAGGGGTGTTTCTGGCCAGCGGTCTGGGATTCGTTGCCGCCTATTTCATTGCAGGACGTCTGCATCCCCGCCTCGGGGTGGTACGGCCATCCCGAGGCGGGGTGTAGGCACAGCCAGGGGCCATCCGGCTGCGCCCGCTCTCATCCCGTCAGTCCAGCAGACGGCGGGCGATGACCTGGGCCTGAATCTCGGCGGCCCCTTCAAAGATGTTCAGGATGCGCGCGTCGCAAAGGATGCGGCTGATCTGATATTCCAGCGCGAAGCCGTTGCCGCCATGGATTTGCAGCGCGTTGTCAGCCGATGCCCAGGCAACGCGGGCGCCCAGCAGCTTGGCCATACCCGCCTCAAGGTCGCAGCGCTTGTCGTGGTCCTTCTGCCAGGCGCTGTAGTAGGTCAGCTGCCGGGCGATGTTGATTTCGACGGCCATCATGGCGAGCTTACCCGCCACGCGCGGAAATTCAATCAGCGCCTTGCCGAATTGCTTGCGATCCTCGGCGTAGCGCATGCCGGTTTCCAGCGCCGATTGCGCCACGCCGATGGCGCGGGCGGCGGTCTGGATGCGGGCGCTTTCAAACGTCTGCATCAGTTGCTTGAACCCCTGACCGGGCTGGCCGCCCAGCAGGTTTTCGGCCTTCACCTTGAACCCGTCGAAGCCGAGTTCGTATTCCTTCATGCCGCGATAGCCCAGAACCTCGATCTCGCCGCCGGTCATGCCGGGGGTGGGGAAGGGGTTTTCGTCGGTGCCGGGGGTCTTTTCGGCAAGGAACATCGACAGGCCGCGCCAGTCAGTCGTGTCGGGGTCGGTGCGTGCCAGCAGCGTCATCACATGAGCGCGCGCGGCATGGGTGATCCAGGTCTTGTTGCCGGTAACCTCCCAGCCGTCCTCGGTGCGGACGGCGCGCGTGCGCAGGCTGCCGAGGTCAGAGCCGGTGTTCGGTTCGGTAAAGACGGCGGTAGGCAGGATCTCGCCGCTGGCGAGTTTCGGCAGCCATTGCGCCTTCTGTTCCGGCGTGCCGCCGCAGAGGATCAGTTCCGCTGCAATCTCGGACCGGGTGCCCAGTGAGCCGACGCCGATATAGCCGCGCGACAGTTCTTCGGAGACGACGACCATCGAGGCCTTGGACAGGCCGAAGCCGCCGAATTCCTCGGGGATGGTCAGGCCGAAGACGCCCATTTCGGCCAGCGCCTCGATAATGTCCATCGGGATGAGTTCATCCTTCAGGTGCCAGTCATGCGCGTTGGGGATGACCTGTTCATCGGCGAAGCGGCGGAACTGGTCGCGGATCATCTCCAGTTCTTCCTCAAGGCCGGTGGCGCCGAAGGTGGCACGGCCATGGTTGTCGCGCATCAGCGCGACCAGCGCGGCCCGCGCGGCGGGGCTGTTGCCGCCCGCCATCAGGGTTTGCGCGGCCTCGCCCGGCGCCCAGTGCAGCCCGAGGTCGGACAGACGCGCGGTTTCATTCTGCGACATCGGAATGCCGCCCGCGAGTTGCGAGAGGTATTCACCAAACCCGATCTGGAGCAGCAGGGCTTCCATTTCGCCGAAGCTGCCCTGGTCGGACAGGCGCGCGGCCCAGGCGTTCAATTGGCGGAGGCTTTCCACATAGGTGGCGAGCCAGCTGAGCGTATGGGCCGCGAATTGTTCGGTTTCCAGCGCGGCGGCGGAAATCTTGCCGCCGACGGTGACGCGGGCACGCAGCGCCTCGCGCGCGTCAGTGAACAGTGCCTCAACCTCAGGCAGGGCGGCGGCGGTCAGCGCCGTCAGATCGGCGAGACGGGGCGAATTCGGCGCGGCTTGTCCATCATGCGGCATGGCGATTCCTCGGGGTTCTGCGGTTGCGAAAGACGTAGTCTTTTCGCAGTCGCAGCGCAACAAAAATTCAAAGCATGCGTGTTGTGGGTAGGAAAGTGTCGCATCCGAATAGGCCGTGCAGTTGCCCCCCTCAACGGGTAAGCAAGGAAAAACAGGAGGGCGGGCATGGATTTCCTGATGGCGGGGCAGACGGAGGCGGTGTTCTGGGCCGCGATGGTGGTGACGCTGTTTGCGGGCTTCGTGAAAGGCGCCATCGGTTTTGCGATGCCGATGATCATGATCTCGGCCTTTTCAAGCTTCCTGCCGCCTGAACTGGCGCTGGCCGGGCTGATCCTGCCGACCGTGGTGGCCAATCTTGGTCAGGCATTCCGGCAAGGATGGCAAGCGGCGCTGGAATCCTGTCGTGCCTATTGGCGGATGATCACGGCGACGGTGGTGTTCATCGTCATTTCGGCGCAATTCGTGCGGGTCATTCCGCAGGATCTGTTCCTGTTCTGCCTTGGCCTGCCGATCACGCTGTTTGCCCTGGTGCAGCTTGCCGGGCGCAGCCTTGCGCTGAACCTCCATCACCGCAACCGAGCGGAATGGGCCTTCGGCATGGTGGGCGGGCTGTACGGCGGGATTTCCGGGGTCTGGGGGCCGCCGGTGCTGGTGTTCCTGCTGTCGGTCGGTGCCGACAAGCGCGAAATGGTGCGGGTTCAGGGCGTGATCTTCCTGATCGGCGCAGTTGTGCTGACGACGGCGCATCTGCAATCGGGGGTGCTGAATGCGCGGACATTGCCGTTTTCGATGGCGCTGATCCTGCCCTCGGTGATGGGCATGGTTGCCGGGCAATGGGTGCAGGACCGGCTGGACCAGCAGCGATTCCGCTGGTGGACGCTGCTGCTGCTGGTGCTGACGGGCGCCAATCTGATGCGGCGGGCCATCATGTGAAAAGGCCCGCCTGAGCGGCGGGCCCTTCTTCAAGATCGGGTGGGCCTCAGCCGATGGCGGCGGCCTTCACGTCCTGGTCGATATAGGGCACATATTGCCCGAAGTTTTCGGCGAACATCGACACCAGTTTGGCGGCCTGCGCATCATAGGCGGCCTTGTCGGCCCAGGTTTCCCGCGGGTTCAGCAGGGTCGCATCGACGCCCGGCACCGAAACCGGCACCTCGAAGCCAAAGTTCGGGTCCTTGCGGAATTCGACCTTCGAGAGCGAGCCGTCCAGCGCGGCGGTCAGCAGTGCGCGGGTCGCCTTGATCGGCATGCGCTTGCCGGTGCCGTGCTTGCCGCCGGTCCAGCCGGTGTTCACAAGCCAGCACTCAGCGCCGTGCTGCGCGATCTTCTCTTGCAGCAGCTTGCCATAAACCTCGGGGCGGCGCGGCATGAAGGGCGCACCGAAGCAGGTCGAGAAGGTCGGGGTCGGCTCGGTTACGCCACGCTCGGTTCCCGGCGTCTTCGAGGTGAAGCCCGACAGGAAGTGATACATCGCCTGCGCCGGGGTCAGCCGCGCGATGGGCGGCAGCACGCCGAACGCATCGCAGGTGAGCATGATCACGTTCTTCGGATGGCCGCCCATGCCATTGTCCGAAGCATTCGAGATGTAATCCAGCGGGTAGGCGCAGCGCATGTTCTGCGTCAGGCTGGCATCATCGAAATCCAGCTCCAGCGTCTCGGGATCGTAGACCATGTTCTCGATCACGGTGCCGAACTTCGAGGTGGTGCCATAGATCTCCGGCTCGGCTTCGGCCGAGAGGTTGATCGTCTTGGCGTAGCAGCCGCCTTCGAAGTTGAAGGTGCCCTTGTCCGACCAGCCATGTTCATCATCACCGATCAGGATGCGCGACGGATCGGCGGAAAGCGTGGTTTTGCCGGTGCCGGACAGGCCGAAGAACACGGCAGTATCCTCGGGGTTGCCAATCGCATGGTTGGCCGAGCAATGCATCGCCATCACGCCCTTTTCGGGCAGGATGTAGTTCAGCAGGGTGAAGACCGATTTCTTGTTCTCGCCGGCATAGGCGGTATTGCCGATCAGGATGAGCTTCTTTTCGAAGTTCAGCGCGATCACGGTTTCCGAGCGGCAGCCGTGTTTGGCGGGGTCGGCCTTGAAGCTGGGGCAGTTGATGATGGTGAATTCCGGCACGAAGCTGTCAAGCTCGGCCCGGTCGGGGCGGCGCAGCAGGTGACGGATGAACAGGCCATGCCAGGCGAGTTCGGTCACGACGCGCACATCCAGCCGATGCTCGGGGTCGGCCCCGGCATAGAGATCCTGCACGAAATAGTCGCGGCCCTTCATGTGTTCCAGCATGTCGGCATAGAGGCGGTCGAACGCCTCCGGTGCCATGGCGGCATTGTTTTCCCACCAGATCGTGTTTTCCACCCCGGGGGTGCGGACCACATGCTTGTCCTTGGGCGAGCGGCCGGTGAACTGGCCGGTGGTGCAGAGGAATGCACCGCCCTTGCCCAGACGCCCTTCGCCGCGCTGCACCGCCGCTTCGACAAGCGAGGGTTCGATGAAGTTGTAATAGACCGTTCCCAGACCGCTGATGCCTTGGGTTTCCAGCGTTTGGCTGGGGTTCACGCGTCCATGCGTCATTGTGCAAGCTCCCGGTGCCGCAAGTGCGGCGTCTTCAGGTTCACGTCGGCAGTCAGGGCCAAAAGACTACCGGTCGGCCCGGACGGGCGGGTCGACACCCGCGCTATAACACGACCGTTTCGTGACGGAACAGCGCCCTTTGCATCGGTTAGCGCAACCAAGTACGGTTTAGCGCAACCATTTGTCGTCGGAACCTCAAGGTGAGACATATTAGTCATTCCTTGAACCTTTCGGGCCGATGCTTGGGGCGCTGGCGGTCCTGATTCGTGATTTCCTGTTGATTCTGGAACAAGGAAAAACCACAATGTTGTCAAAATTCATAACAACGAGCAGTACGGGAAAACCCTAGATGTCCAGGATCGCCCTTGTGGACGACGACAGGAATATCCTGACGTCGGTTTCCATGACTCTTGAGGCCGAAGGCTTTGAGGTCGAAACTTATAATGACGGTCAATCCGCGCTTGATGCCTTCAACCGGCGCCTGCCCGATATGGCGGTGCTTGATATCAAGATGCCCCGGATGGATGGTATGGATCTGCTGCAACGGCTGCGGCAGAAGACCAGCATGCCGGTGATTTTTCTTACCTCCAAGGACGATGAGATTGACGAGGTGCTGGGCCTGCGGATGGGCGCTGACGATTATGTCAAGAAGCCCTTCAGCCAGCGCCTGCTGGTCGAGCGTATCCGCGCGCTGCTGCGGCGGCAGGAGGTGATCGCCACCGGCGAGGTCGCGGTGACCGAGGAAAACAAGATCATGGAGCGCGGGCAGCTTCGGATGGATCCGCTGCGGCATGCGGTGGCCTGGAAGGGGCAGGACGTGTCGCTGACGGTGACCGAATTCCTGCTGCTCCAGGCACTTGCCCAGCGGCCCGGCTTCGTGAAAAGCCGCGATCAGCTGATGGATGTGGCCTATGACGATCAGGTCTATGTCGACGACCGCACGATCGACAGCCATATCAAGCGCCTGCGCAAGAAAATGCGCGCGGCCGATCCCGACTTCTCGGCAATCGAGACGCTGTATGGCATCGGCTACCGCTATAATGAGGAGTGAGCGTCGGCCATGACCGTCGCGCAGCGGATCGGCACGAACCGGCAGGAAAACGGCACGCGCAAAAGCGAGGTGCTGATCGGTGAAGATTGGGAAAAGCCCGAGGCTCTGGCCGAGCTGGAGCTGCGGGCCCGCAGTTCCCGGCGCGGGCTTGTGGCGCTGAACCATTCTCCGCTGGCCCGCAAGATCGTGATCTTCAACATGATGGCGCTGGTCATCATGGTCGCCGGGGTTCTGTTCCTGAATCCTTTCCGCGACAGCCTGGTGCTGCAACGCGAACAGGGGCTGGTGACTGAGGCACAGCTTTCGGCCCGCGTGTTCGAGGCCAGGCTGGCGGATGGTGGCGTGCTGGATGCGGCGCTGCCGGTCGCGCCTGATCTTGGTCCGGGGGTCGAAATGCATGTCTTCGACGCCACCGGGGCGGTGGTGGCACGGGGCTGGGGCACCGCGCTTCCGGTACTGGAGGATGCGCGGGCAACGATCATCACCGATTTTCTGAACCGGTCGTGGGACTGGGTCTCCAATCTTCTGACTACGCATGAGCCGCAACCGGGAGCGCCGGATGGCGAGGCCCTGGCGCGCGCGTTGCTGCCGGTTGCGCAGGCGGGGGAGACGGCGGTGGATACCGCGCGGACATCGGAGGGCGGCACTGTATTCTCTGTCGCCACGCCGATCCGCCAGAACGGCACCGTTGTGGGGGTTCTGGCCCTGACTTCTGCTGAGGGCGAGATTGACCGGCTGGTCCGCTATGAACGTGAGCAGGTGTTGCAAATGTTCATTATCGCGCTGCTGGTTTCGGTCGGGCTGAGCCTTGTTCTTGCCTCGACCATTGCCAATCCGCTCAACGATCTGGCAACCGCGGCGGAACTGGGGCGCGACCGCGATGCCCGCAAGATGGCGCCGGGGCGTGTCCGCATTCCGGACCTGACCGCGCGCCCGGATGAAATCGGCCGTCTGTCGATTGCCATGCGCGGCATGGTTGCGGCGCTTTACGACCGGATCGACGCCAACGAACAGTTTGCGGCCGATGTGTCACACGAGATCAAGAACCCGCTTGCCAGCCTGCGTTCAGCGGTCGCCTCGCTGCATCTGGCGAAGCGCGATGACCAGCGTGTCCGCCTGCTGGAGGTGATTGACCATGACGTACGCAGGCTCGACCGGCTGGTCAGCGACATCTCCAATGCCTCGCGGCTGGACAGTGAACTGGTCAAGGAAGACGAAGAAGAGTTCAATCTTCTCAAAACCCTGTCGAACCTGACCGAATATCTGTCGCAGGAGGCCGTGGCGAAACAGGTCGAGTTCATCACCGACCTGCCACCCGACCCGATCATCATTCGCGGCCTCGAAGGCCGACTGGCGCAGGTTTTCGTCAACCTGATCACCAACGCGATTTCCTTCTGCGACGAAGGTGATGCCGTGCGGGTCTGGGCGCGGCGGCGGGATAACCGCGTGCTGGTAGTGGTAGAAGATACCGGGCCGGGCATTCCCGAAGCGGCGCTGACCAAGGTGTTCAAGCGCTTCTATTCGGAACGGCCGCAGGGGGATTTTGGCAATCACTCTGGCCTTGGTCTTGCGATTTCCAAGCAGATCGTCGAGGCGCATGGCGGCGTGATCTGGGCCGAGAACATCCGCCCGACCGACGCCGATATCACCTCCGAGCCACTGGGGGCCCGTTTTGTCGTCGGCCTCCCGGTCTGACGGCGGGGGCGCGGCGCCGTCCGGGCTGATCCATGGCTCCTGTGTTGCGGTCGGCGGGCAGGGGCTGTTGATCCTTGGGCCGTCAGGCAGCGGCAAATCCAGCCTCGCGTTGCGTATGATGGCATCGGGGGCCACGCTGGTCGCCGATGACCAGGTTCAGATGCGGCGCGAGGGGGAGGATGTGATCGCCTCTCCGCCCCCCCGTCTTGCCGGCATGATCGAGGCGCGTGGCGTCGGCCTTCTGCATGCGGCGCATGTAAGTGGGGTGAAACTGCGGCTGGTGACCGACCTGTCGCGCCCCGAGACGGATCGGCTGCCGCCGCAGCGACACATCCCCGTGCTTGGTCGTGCGCTCGACCTTGTGTTGGGGTGCGGTAACCCTCATCTTGAATATGCGCTTCTGCAATGGTTGCGGGGCGAAGGAAGGGTTGGATGATGGACGGCGCCACCGCCAAATCGGGGGATTTCCGCATCGTGCTGGTGACCGGCCCGTCGGGTGCCGGTCGGTCCACGGCCATTCACGCTCTGGAGGATCTGGGCTATGAGGTCATCGATAACCTACCGCTGAGCCTGATCCCGCGCGTGCTGGATGGCCCGCCGCTGGGGCGGCCTATCGCGCTGGGCATTGACGTCCGCAACCGCGAGTTCAGTGCAACGGCGCTGATCGAGCTGGTCGATACGCTGACCGCCGACCCCTGGGTGGATCTGGAGCTTCTGTATCTGGATTGCGCACCGGCCGAACTGATCCGCCGATATTCGGAAACCCGGCGGCGGCATCCGCTTGCCGCAGCGGAAACCCCGGCCTTGGGCATCGACCGCGAGATTGATCTGCTGGCACCGATTCGCGTTCGCGCCGACCATCTGATCGACACGACCGAGATGTCACCGCATGATCTGAAGGCCGAGATCGCGGAATGGTTTCGTGGCGAAGGGGCGCCAGGACTTGCGGTTTCGCTGCAAAGCTTCAGCTACAAACGCGGGGTGCCGCGCGGGCTGGACATGATCTTTGATTGCCGGTTTCTCAACAATCCGCACTGGCAGCCCGAATTGCGCGCTCTGGACGGGAGAAATCCGCAGGTTGCGGCTTATGTGGCCGACGATCCGCGATTTCAGGAATACACGTCAAAATTGCGGGATCTGATCCTGTTTCTTCTGCCGGAACAAACGGCCGAAGGGAAGGCGCATCTGAGTATCGGCTTCGGCTGTACCGGCGGGCAACATCGTTCTGTCGCCGTAGCGGAATTCATGGCCAATGCACTTGCAGAAGCCGGCTGGGCGGTGTCAAAACGACACAGGGAACTTGAAAGACGGTCCGCCGGGGGGCGACCGCAATGATCTGGGTGATCGGGGTTTGATCGGTATTGTGATCGTGGCGCACGGCGGTCTGGCACGGGAGTATCTCGCTGCTGTCGAACACGTCGTGGGCGCGCAGCAGGCAATGAGCGCCATTGCCATCGAGGACGAACACGACCGTGGCGCCAAATCGGCCGAGATTTGCGCTGCTGCCGACGCAGTGGACCGGGGCGAGGGCGTCGTGGTGGTGACCGATATGTTCGGTGGATCGCCGTCGAACCTGTCGCTTCCCGCCTGTGCCGCGCGCAACCGGCGCATTCTTTATGGTGCGAACCTGCCCATGCTGATCAAGCTGACCAAATCACGCGACCTTCCGCTTGCGGAAGCGGTAAGTCTGGCGCTGGACGCCGGGCGCAAGTATATCAACAGCCTTGATCTGGGCGGGGAACCCGCGCCGGGGCAGGGGGGGAATGCATGATCAGTCGCGAGTTGCGCATCGTCAACGAGAAGGGGCTGCATGCCCGCGCTTCGGCCAAGTTCGTGGAATGTGTCGAGGAATATGATGCGCGCGCCGAGGTTTCCAAAGACGGAATGACGGTTTCAGGTGACTCGATCATGGGTCTTCTGATGCTGGGTGCCTCGCGCGGGACGTCGATTTCTGTCGTGACCGAAGGCCCGCAGGCCGAGGCGCTGTGCGAGGCCCTGTCGGCTCTGGTCGCCAACCGCTTTGGCGAAGACAGGTGACGGGGCCGAAAACCGTGACCGAACCCACCCCGCGCCCGACGGACGAGCGCCAGTATGACATGCGCCGCCTGTCCTATGCAGGCACTTTCACGAATCCGTTCAAGGCTGGCACGATCCGCGCGATTGAATGGCTGACGGCCAAAATCACGCTCCTGCGGCTGATCCGTCAGTTCGAGCGTTCGGGTGCCCCCTTTGGCGCCCCGTTCTGGCCCAAGGCGATCCGCCAGATGGGGATCGAGATCCAGACCCCGCCTGAAGAGATTGCCCGTATTCCTGCGACCGGCCCTGTGGTTGTGGTGGCCAACCATCCGCATGGTCTGGTCGACGGCATGGTGATGGCTGAAATGGTGTCGCGCGTGCGGCCGGATTTCAAGATCCTGACCCGCTCGCTGCTGACAGGCATCCCCGAGATCGAGGAATTCATGATCCCGGTCCCCTTCCCGCATGAGGAAAACGCGCGCGAGGCGGGGCTGGAGATGCGGGCGCTGACCATGGCGCATCTTAAGCGTGGCGGGCTGGTCATCCTGTTCCCGGCGGGCAAGGTGGCGGTATCAGAGGGCTGGTTCGGTCCGGCGATCGAGCCGGAATGGAACCCCTTCACCCACAAGATGATCATGCGTTCCGGCGCAACGGTAGTGCCGATCCATTTCACCGGGCAGAACAGCCGCGCCTATCAGATTGCCGACAAGTTGTCGGCGACGCTCCGGCAGGGGCTGCTGCTTTATGAAATCAAGCGCGCGCTGTTCAAGCCGCAGCGCCCTTTCATCGGGCAGCCGATCCCGCCCGAGGCGCTGAAGGAATGGGAAAGCAACCCGCGTGGCTTCCTTGCCTGGCTGCGGCAGCTGACCCTCGATCTTGGACGCTGAGCCGAAGGCTCAGCGCGTCGGGACCGGCGTGTCTCCCCGGTAATCATAGAAGCCCCGGCCGGATTTGCGGCCCAGCCAGCCCGCCTCCACATACTTCGTCAGCAGCGGGCAGGGACGGTATTTCGTATCCGCCAGCCCGTCATGCAGTACGTTCATGATGGCGAGGCAGGTATCCAGCCCGATGAAATCCGCCAGCTCCAGCGGACCCATCGGGTGATTGGCACCCAGCTTCATCGATTCGTCGATGGAGCGGACGTTGCCCACGCCCTCATACAGCGTATAGACCGCCTCGTTGATCATCGGCACCAGAATGCGGTTCACGATGAAGGCCGGGAAATCCTCGGCCGAGGCGGCGGTTTTGCCCAGTTTGTTCACCACGGCCAGCAGCGCCTCATAGGTCGGCTGGTCGGTGGCGATGCCACGGATCAACTCTACCAACTGCATCACCGGCACGGGGTTCATGAAGTGGAACCCCATGAACTTTTCCGGGCGGTCGGTCCGGCTGGCGAGGCGCGTGATGGAAATGGACGAGGTGTTCGAGGTCAGGATTGTCGTAGGTTTCAGATGCGGCAGCAGCGCGTCGAAAATCTGCTGCTTGACCGTTTCACGCTCAGTTGCCGCCTCGATCACCAGATCGGTCTGGCCCAGATCCGTCAGGGTCAGCGTGGTCTTGATGCGCGCCATGGCGGCGGCCTTGTCCTCGGCCGAAACCTTGCCCCGTCCGACCTGACGCTCAAGGTTCTTGTCGATGGTGGTGACAGCCTTTTCAAGGCTTTCGGCACTGATGTCGTTCAGCAGCACCTCATAGCCCGCCAGCGCAAACACATGCGCGATCCCGTTGCCCATCTGTCCGGCGCCGATCACGCCCACCGTCTCGATTGTCATTCACGCCTCCACCAGTGTCCCCGGAACCTTATGCGCGGGAACGGGATGGGCGCAAGCCGGGAACGGATACAAGAAATTTGAAGCGAATGCCGGGGTTAGCGGTTTGGCAAGAACTGCGGCGCAATCTGGACGCGGGTGTAAAAGACATGGGTGGGACCAATGAGTTTTACTGGACCGGGCGCTGGTGCGCCGGATTATGCGCCATGCCGGTATGGCGCGTCGAAGCTGAGCTTCCGCGGGCCAGCCGCGCGGCTGGATCAACCCTACTGGGCGATGCTGGGCGGGACGATGACCTACGGAAAATTCGTCGAACATGCCTATCCGGCGCTGGTTGCCCGCGCGACAGGTCATACTGTTGTGAATCTGGGGATCCCCAACGCGGGCGTCGACGCCTATCTGGGGGACCCGGAAGTGCTTGCCATCGCGGCAGGCGCCGAGGCGGTGGTGCTTCAGATTCCAGGGGCGCAGAATCTGAGCAATCGTTACTACCGGGTGCATCCCCGGCGCAATGATCGCTTTCTGACCGCGCGCCCTTTGCTGCGGATGCTGTTCCGCGAGGTCGACTTTACCGAGTTCAACTTCACCCGGCATATGCTGACCGAATTGCGCCGGGTCTCTCCCCTTCGGTTCGAGCGTGTTGCCGATGAGTTGCGCGCTGCCTGGCTGGAGCGGATGCACGCGCTGATCGAAGTGCTGGCGGTGCCGGTGACGCTGCTATGGGCGGGGGAGAACCCGCCACCGGACGGCGGTTTGGACATGGCAGCCGACCCGCTGCTGGTGACACGGGCCATGGTGGATGCGCTGCGGCCCGCGACAGCGGCCTATGCCGAGGTCATCATCAGCGCAGAGGCGCGGGCGCAGGGGACAGAGGGAATGTTGTTTTCCGCGCTGGATCTGCCCGCTGCCCGGCTGTTGCCGGGGCCTGCCGCGCATGCAGAGGTCGCGGCGCATCTGGCGGCCTTGTTGGCGCGATAAGAAATGAAAAGGCCGCGCAGATCGCGCGGCCTCTCCTTCACATCCCTTTTGGGATCAGAGTTTGTCGGTCATTTCCGGTACGGCGGTGAAGAGGTCCGCGACGAGGCCGTAGTCTGCGACCTGGAAGATCGGGGCTTCTTCATCCTTGTTGATGGCGACGATGACCTTCGAGTCCTTCATGCCGGCGAGGTGCTGGATGGCGCCCGAGATGCCGACGGCGACATAAAGCGCGGGGGCGACGACCTTGCCGGTCTGACCCACCTGCCAGTCGTTCGGCGCATAGCCCGAATCGACGGCCGCGCGCGAGGCGCCCACAGCAGCGCCGAGCTTGTCGGCCAGCTTTTCGATCAGCGCGAAATCGGCTTCCGAGCCTACACCGCGGCCGCCCGAGACGACGATCTTCGCCGAGGTCAGTTCCGGGCGATCCGACGCCGCCACCTTGTCTTCCACCCAGGACGACAGCCCCTCGGCCGTCGCACCCGAGACCTTCTCGACCGACGCCGAACCGCCGGTGCCCGCCGCCGCGAAAGCCGCCGTACGCACGGTGAAGACCTTCACCTTGTCGCCGGATTTCACGGTCTGGATGGCGTTGCCCGCATAGATCGGACGCTCGAACGTGTCGGCGTCGACCACGGCGGTCACATCCGACAGCACCATTACATCGAGCAGCGCCGCGACGCGCGGCAGCACGTTCTTCGCCGCAGCGGTCGCCGGGGCGCAGATGTGGCTGTAGTTGCCGGCCAGACCCACAACCAGAGCCGCCGTCGCTTCAGCCATGCCATGGCAATAGTCGTGCCCGTCGGCGAAGAGTACCTTGGTCACGCCGGCAAGGCCCGCAGCCTCGGTCGCTGCCGCATCGCCGCCTTCACCGGCCACGAGAACGTGGATTTCGCCCAGACCGGCTACGGCCGTCAAGGTTTTCGCAACCGAATCGGTGGCAAGCTGGCCACCATTCACATCGGCCAGAAGGAGAACAGCCATCAGATCACCCCCGCTTCGTCTTTCAGTTTCGCGATCAGCTCGTCGACCGAACCGACCTTCACGCCTGCCTTCCGCCCGGCGGGTTCGACGGTCTTCACCACGGTCAGGCGCGGTGTGACGTCGACGCCGAAATCGGCAGCGGTCTTTTCTTCCAGCGGCTTCTTCTTCGCTTTCATGATGTTCGGAAGCGAGGCATAGCGCGGCTCGTTCAGGCGCAGGTCCACGGTCACAACTGCGGGCAGCTTCACCTTGATGGTCTGAAGCCCGCCGTCGACCTCGCGCGTCACCGTCGCGCTGTCGCCGTCCACCGCCAGTTCACTGGCGAAGGTCGCCTGCGACCAGCCCAGAAGCGCCGACAGCATCTGGCCGGTGGCGTTCATGTCATTGTCGATCGCCTGCTTGCCGGCCAGAACCAGACCCGGCTCTTCGGCCTTCACCACGGCTGCGAGGATCTTCGCAACCGCCAGCGGCTCGATGTCGGTATGCACGTCCGAAGCCGCCTCGACCAGGATCGCGCGGTCCGCGCCCATTGCCAGCGCCGTCCGCAGCGTTTCCTGCGCCTGCTTCACGCCAATGGACACCACGACGATCTCCGACGCGGTCCCCTTTTCCTTCAGACGGATCGCCTCTTCCACCGCGATCTCGTCAAACGGGTTCATCGACATCTTCACATTCGCCAGATCAACCCCGCTCCCGTCCGCTTTCACGCGAACCTTCACGTTGTAGTCAATCACGCGTTTGACAGGTACCAAAACCTTCATCAGCGGCAATCTCCCAGATTCCCGACCCCGCGGGGTCTTTCCAAGCTCTCCGCAGCGTTGTTAGCCCGTGCCGCATCCGGAAAACAATCCAAAAGCGACGCGGTGATGGCGCACGACGCCGCGTCATTGACGTTAGGTCAGGCCCCCCGCGCGCTTAACGCGACTGGCCTGGCACCCAGAGGATGTCGGCCCGGCCATCATCATTCGCGATGCGGGCGGCAACGAAAAACCAGTCGCTGAGGCGATTGAGGTATTTCACGGCTTCCGGGTTCACATCCTCGACCCCTGCAAGTTCCACCGCCAGCCGTTCAGCCCGGCGCGATACCGTGCGGCAGAGGTGCAGACAGGCGGCAAGCGCGCTGCCCCCCGGCAGGATGAAGCTGCGCAGCGGCTCCAGCTTCGCGTTCATCGCGTCGATCTCGGTCTCCAGCCGGGCGACCTGGGTGGCGATGATGCGCAGGGGCACATAGCCGGCCTCGTGATCCTTCGCCATATCGGGGCGGCACAGATCGGCGCCCAGATCGAACAGATCATTCTGAATGCGCTTCAGCGCCGCGTCCATGTCGCCGGTCGCGTGCAGCCGGGCCAGTCCGATGGTCGCATTGGTTTCATCCACCGTGCCATAGGCCTGCACGCGGGCATCATGCTTGGCAACCCGCGCACCGTTTCCAAGCGCGGTCTGTCCCGCGTCGCCGGTCCGGGTGTAGATTTTCGACAGAACGACCATCACATGCCTCCACGTTGATGCAGCCATGCGAAAAGAACGATCAGCAGCACCGCGATGGCTTGCGCGATGATGCGATAGCGCATCAGGCGGTTGGCATGTTTGCGGTTGAAATCGCCGCCCTTGGCAAAGCCGCCAATACCGATCATCAGCACGATCAGCACGACAAAGCTTGCCCCGGCGGCAAGCAGGAAAAGCGGGTCTTTCAGAAGCATGGCATTTCCTTCCTGAGCTTGCCGCAGATGTAGCGACCCCGGCGCGAAAGGCGAGGGCTTTCTTGTCCCGGGGCCTGATTTCAGCCCTTGGCGATCAGCCAGTCCAGTACCCGCGTCGGCAGGATCCGGCGCGCGGCGCCCATCAGATGCGTGGCTTTGGTGACATAGTAGCGCGGACGCGGGCGCGGGCTTTCCAGCGCGTGAATCAGTTTTGCGGTGACGGCGGAGCAGGGCAGTTCAAACAGGTCGGGCCTGGTGCGTTCGTTGTAAAGGCGGCCAAGAAGCGTGCGATATTCCTCGGCGCGGGCCGAATTTTCCCAATCGATCCACTTCTCGAAATGCGGGATCGAGTTCTGACGGATGCGGGTGGGAATCGGGCCCGGCTCGATCAGGATGACCTCGATGCCGGTGCCCTGCATCTCGATCCGCAGCACATCGGTCAGCCCTTCCAGCGCGAATTTCGTGGCAACATAGGCGCCGCGCCATTTCATCCCGACCAGTCCGAGGACCGAGGAACAGTTGACGATTCGTCCATGTCCCTGCGCCCGCATCAACGGGATCACCCGGCGGTTGAGGTCGTGATACCCGAACAGATTGACCTCGAAAATTTCGCGCAGCGCGGCGCGGGGCAGGTCTTCGGTCGCACCGGGACAGGCAAAGGCGCCGTTGTTGTAAAGCGCGTCCAGCCGTCCGCCGGTGCGGCTTTTTACCTCGTCCACGGCGGCCGCGATGCTGGCCTCGTCAGCATAGTCCAGCACGAAGCTTTCCAGTCCCTCGCCGCGCAGACGGGCGCAATCGGCCTCCTGCCTGCAGGTGGCAAAGACGCGCCAGCCGCGTGCTTTCAAACCCCGCGCTGCATCAAGCCCGATGCCGGACGAACAGCCTGTGATCAGGACGGTACGGGGGGTGGTCATACGCTGCTCCGGGGTTTTTCCCCGGATTAGGCGCTGACCGGGCGCATTGCAATGCGCTTGGAGTCAGGGGGCGGTAGCGGACAGCAGATCGCCCGAGACGAAGCCGGAAATCCCGTCCCCCTCGATCACGATATGAACCCAGCCGTTATCCTCGACCCACATGACGCGGATCGCCTCGCCACGGGTCAGACGTTCGACCACGGGAAACTCCGTGGATGGCCCTTCGCGCACATTCACCGCGCGGGCGCTGACATAGCGAATCTCTGCCTCGGGCTCGGTCGCTTCCGGTTCGGGCAGTTCGGCCACGGGTTTGATCAGAGGCAGCACGACAGGAAGATGGGCGGCGGCGGGTTGTGCCGCGGCCCCGGGGGTATAGGCGGCTTCAATCACCGCAGCCGGTTGTGCCGGGCTTGTGATCCGTGCGGCGGGCGCTTTGGCAGGGCTGTCCTGTGCGACAAGACCAGGGCGCAATTGGCCGTGATCCTCTCCTCCGATAAGGAGAATGGCGAACATTCCCGCGCAAAGAAAAGCCAGCAGCCGCAGCATCACAAATCCCAACCTGAATCACTCGGACCTGCCCGCATTATCACAGAAGTTTACGGTTTCGTGTGGAAAAAAGCGGCGGTTTTCCCCCTGACGGCAAATCCGGCTGGACCGGCGCGCGGGCCGCGATTACACCACATCCATGAGCAAGGAACCCGAGACCCCCAAGATCGAGCCCGTCACCGTGTCGGAGCCGCTGCGCCGCGCCATCGGCGAGCGCTATCTGACCTATGCGTTGTCGACCATCATGCACCGGGCGCTGCCTGATGCGCGCGACGGGTTGAAGCCGGTGCATCGGCGGATTCTCTGGGCGATGCGGCGGCTGCGGCTCAGCCCGACGGGCGGGTTTCTGAAATCCGCCAAGATCGCGGGCGACACGATGGGGGACTTTCACCCCCATGGCGATGCGGCGATCTATGACGCGATGGTGCGGCTCGCGCAGGATTTCAACATGCGCTATCCGCTCGTCGACGGGCAGGGCAACTTTGGCAATATCGACGGCGACAATGCCGCCGCCAGCCGTTACACGGAGGCGCGGATCACCGCGCTGACCGAGGCGCTGATGGAAGGGATCGACGAAACCGCCGTTGATTTCCGCCCGAACTATGATGGCCGTCTGGAAGAGCCTGCGGTGCTGCCTTCGGCCTTCCCGAATCTTCTGGCCAACGGCGCCAGCGGCATTGCGGTCGGTATGGCGACCAATATCCCTCCGCATAACCTGCACGAGCTGATCGATGCCTGTCAGGCGATGATTGCCGACCCCGATGTGTCGGACGAGGAACTGGTGAAGCTGGTGCCTGGCCCCGATTTCCCGACCGGCGGTGTGATCGTGGAACCGCGCGACAGCATCCTTGACGCCTATCGCACGGGGCGCGGGGCTTTCCGCCTGCGCGCCCGCTGGGCGGTGGAGGATCTGGGGCGCGGCCAGTGGCAGATCGTCGTGACCGAGATCCCCTATCAGGTGCAGAAATCCAAGCTGATCGAGCGTCTGGCCGAGGTCATCACCACAAAGAAGGTGCCCGCTCTGGCCGATGTGCGTGACGAAAGCGCCGAGGATGTGCGCATCGTGCTGGAACCGCGCGTTCGCACCATTGATCCTGACATGCTGATGGGGATGCTGTTCAAGAACAGCGATCTTGAGGTCCGCTTCAGCCTGAACATGAACGTGCTGATCGACGGGCGTGTGCCGAAAGTGTGCAGCCTGAAGGATGTGCTGCGCGCTTTCCTCGATCACCGGCGCGAGGTTCTGACCCGCCGCACCCAGCACCGGATCGAGAAGATCGACCACCGGCTTGAAATCCTTGAAGGGTTCATCATCACCTTCCTGAACCTCGACCGGGTGATTGACATCATCCGCTATGACGAGGACCCGAAGGCGGCGCTGATGGCCGAAAGCTGGGGCAAGAAGCACCGGCGGGCGACCTCTGAGGCCGATTATGTGCCGCCGAAACCCGGCAAGGGTGAACTGACCGAAGTGCAGGCCGAAGCCATTCTCAACATGCGGCTGCGCAGTCTGCGCCGGCTGGAAGAGATGGAACTTGTTGCCGAACGGGATGAACTGCGCGCCGAACGCGAGGATCTGATGGCCCTTCTGGGTGATCCGGGCCTGCAATGGCAGCGTATCGGCCGTGATCTGGCCGGGGTGCAGGTGCAATTCGGCAAGAATACCGAGGCAGGCCGCCGTCGCAGCACCTTCGCCGATCTGGCCGAGGTCGAGGAAGTGCCGCTGGAGGCCATGATCGAGCGCGAGCCGATCACGGTGATCTGCTCCAGGATGGGCTGGATCCGGGCCATGAAAGGCCACCAGCCGCTCGACATCGACGCCAAGTTCAAGGATGGCGACGAGGGCCGCTTCATCTTCCATGCCGAGACGACGGACCGGATTCTGGTCGTTGGCGCCAATGGCCGCTTCTACACGCTGCTGGGGGCCAATCTGCCGGGCGGACGTGGTATGGGCGAACCCGTGCGCCTGATGATCGACCTGCCGAACGACGCCGATATCACCGATCTCATGGTGTGGCGCGGGGGAGAAAAGCTTCTGGTGGCCTCGACCGCCGGAGACGGGTTCATCGTGCCTTCGGACGAGGTGGTGGCCCAGACGCGCGCGGGCAAGCAGGTTCTGACCGTAAAGGATGGCATCCGCACCGCGCTTTGCCGCCGCATCCGGGGCGATCATGTCGCTGTGGTGGGCGAAAATCGCAAATTGCTGGTTTTCCCACTGTCCGAACTGCCGGAAATGGCGAAGGGCAAGGGCGTCAGGTTGCAAAAGTACAAGGATGGCGGGCTGAGCGATGCCATCACCTTCTCGCTTGCGGACGGCCTGAGCTGGAAAGACCCGGCAGGTCGCACGAGGACGGAAACCGATCTGACCCAGTGGAAGGGTGGCCGAGCCGCTGCGGGCGCCATGGCGCCCCGTGGCTTCCCCCGCGACAACCGTTTTACCTGATCAGGGGAAATCGGAGTAAAACCAGTTGACGCATCACCCTCGGGGCGCGACCATTCGCACCGATATTTCAGGAGGGCGTGATGGCGCGACTGGTTTTTACTCCGAATCGGGCGGTTCCCTATTTCGATATGTTCGAAATCCGCTCGTCTTTTTCTGAGCGGGTTTTTGGCTATGATTTCGTGAATGCCCAGAGCACGGCGCTGACCGTCTACGATTCCGGCTCGGATTCGCTGACCTTTTCGGGGCGGGGGCTGGCTTATCAGTTTTCCGGTGCCAATCTGGTCGCCGTTACCGGCGGGCGGCTGCAAGGGATTACATGGAAGGTCGATGGCGATACCGTGCTGAAGCTGAGCGGCCTCAGCATCCCGGCGGCGCAGTTTGCAGATCATCTGATCCGCGACGATTCGGCAGCAGCGGTGAACAAGCTTCTTGCCGGGAATGACACGATCATCGCCGGGGCAGGCAGTGACGCCCTTCTTGCTGGCGGGGGGCGCGACCGGGTTGAGGCGCGGGGCGGCGATGATCGCGTTTATGGCGGCGCAGGCAGCGACACGTTGCTGGGGCAGGCGGGCAGCGACAATCTGGTCGGGGAGGCCGGGAATGATCGTCTGTCAGGCGGCAGCGGCAATGATGCCCTGTCCGGCGGTGCGGGGCATGATACGCTGATTGGCGGTGCGGGATCGGATCAGTTCGTCTTCGATACCCGTCCGGGGGACGCGCATTTTGACACGATCCAGGATTTCCAGTCTTCGCGCGACATGATCCTGCTCGACAATGATGTCTTCAGGGCATTCAGCATGATCGGCGGCAGCCTGCCGGAGGATATGCTGACCTTCGGTCTGCGCGCCCGCGATGCCGATGATCACCTGATCTATCACCGGGCGAGCGGCAGGCTCTGGTATGATGCGGACGGGGTGGGCGGCCGGGCCAAGGTGCTGGTGGCCGAAGTGACGGATGGCACCCGGCTCAATGCCGATCACTTCCAGATCATCTGACTGCAAATGAAAAGGGCGCCCGTGGGCGCCCTTGGCTCAGCGGCTGAGGCCACCGGGCAGGTCCGGCAGATCCAGCGCGGCAAAGCCGTAATGGCGCAGCCAGCGCAGATCGGCCTCGAAGAAGGCGCGCAGGTCGGGGATGCCGTATTTCAGCATCGCGATGCGGTCGATCCCCATGCCGAAGGCGAAGCCCTGCCATTCGTCCGGGTTCACCCCGGCGGCGGCCAGCACCTTGGGATGCACCATGCCAGAGCCCAGAATCTCCATCCACTTGTCGCCTTCGCCGATCTTCAGCTGACCGCCGACATTGGAATAGCGGATGTCCACCTCGGCGGAAGGTTCGGTGAAGGGGAAGTGGCTGGCGCGGAAGCGCAGCTCGACCTTGTCGACCTCGAAGAAGGCGCGGCAGAATTCCTCCAGCACCCATTTGAGGTTCGCCATCGAAATGTCGCGGTCGATCGCCAGCCCCTCGACCTGATGGAACATCGGGGTGTGGGTCTGGTCCATGTCCATGCGGTAGACGCGGCCCGGCGCGATGACGCGGATCGGGGCGCCCTGATCCATCATGGCGCGGATCTGTACCGGCGAAGTATGGGTGCGCAGCACATGCGGCGGGCGGTTGTCGCCCTCGGCGCGGTGCATGAAGAAGGTATCATGCTCCTGCCGGGCAGGGTGCTCCGGCGGAATGTTCAGCGCGTCGAAGTTGTACCAGTCGCTTTCGACCTGCGGGCCTTCGGCGACCGAGAATCCCATGTCGGCGAAGATTGCAGTCAGTTCGTCCATCACCTGGCTGACCGGGTGGATGGTGCCGGTACGGCGCGGCCGGCCGGGCAGGGTGACGTCCAGCCACTCGGCTTTCAGCCGTTCATCCAGCGCCGCATCGGACAGCGCCGACTTGCGGGCGCGCAGCGCGGCGTCGATTTCGGTCTTCAGCACGTTCAGTGCGGCGCCGGAGCTTTTGCGCTCTTCCGGGTCCATTTTGCCCAGCGTCGCCATCAGCGCCGAAATCTCGCCCTTCTTGCCAAGGGCAGCCAGTCGCACCTCTTCCAGCGCGGTCTCGTCGGCGGCACCGGCGACTGCCTCGATATACTTGCCACGAAGTTCGCTCAGGTCCATGTCCGCCTCCGCTTCTTGCGGCATCGTGCTAGCGGGGCAGGGGCGGATTTGCAAGGGCGAGGCGCCGTGCCCCGCCCCTGCAATGTGGTGTCACTTCCAGATTTCCGGCTCGACCCCGCGTGCGAGGTCCGGATGTTCGGCAATATGGAAACGCGGCTCCTGCCCCGCCTTGCGCTGCGCAAGGTAGTCGCGGGTCAGCGCGGCGACCACGCCCGACAGGGCGACAATGGCGATCAGGTTGATCGTCGCCATCAGCCCCATTGAGGCATCGGCGAAGTCGAACACCGTGGCAACCGCCTGAAGCGCCCCCCAGATCACCATGATCAGCACCAGACCGCGCAGGCCGGTCAGGGCCCCCTTGTGGCCCAGGCCGAGAAACTCCATCGCACTTTCGCAATAGGCGTAATTGCCGATGATCGAGGTGAAGGCGAAGAAAAAGATCGCCACTGCCACGAAGATCGCGCCGAAACTGCCGAAGTGATGGGTCAGCGCGGCCTGGGTCAGCGCCGTGCCGGTTACACCGTTCGTCGGATCCAGCACGCCCGACAGCAGGATCATCACGGCGGTTGCGGTGCAGACCAGCAGCGTGTCGATGAACACGCCCAGCGACTGCACGAAGCCCTGGCTGGAGGGGTGGTGCGGCGCCGGGCTGGCGGTGGCCGCGATGTTCGGGGCAGACCCCATGCCAGCTTCGTTCGAGAACAGGCCGCGCTTGATACCGTTCAGCGCCGCAGCCGCAATTCCGCCTGCGAAGCCACCCGCCGCCGCGCCAAAGCCGAAGGCACTGGCGAAGATCTGGCCCAGCACGCCTGGAACAGCGCCGATGTTCATGACCAGAACCACGATGGCCAGCAGCAGATAGACCCCGGCCATGAACGGCACCACAATTTCGGCCACACGGGCGATCTGGCGCACACCCCCAAAGATCACGACGCCGGTCAGCACCGCGACAAGCAGGCCGGTGGCAAGCTTCGGCAGGCCAAATGCGCCTGCGAAGGCGTCGGCGATGGAATTGGCCTGAACGGCATTGAACACCAGCCCGAACGAGATGATCAGACAGACCGAGAAGATGGCACCCAGCCACGGCAACCCAAGCCCGCGCGAAATGTAGAAGGCCGGGCCGCCGCGATAAATGCCGCCCTCGGCGCCATGGGTCTTGTAAAGCTGGGCCAGCGTGCTTTCGGCGTAAGCGGTCGCCATACCGACCAGCGCCACCATCCACATCCAGAAGATCGCGCCGGGGCCGCCCAGATACAGTGCAACCGCCACACCCGCGATATTGCCGGTGCCCACGCGCGAGGCGAGGCTCACGGTCAGCGCCTGGAAGGGCGAAATCCCGTCTCTGTCGGTCGCGCCCGAACCCATCACGCAGCGGAACATCTCGGCGAAATGGCGAAACTGAAGAAAGCCGAGTCGCACAGTGAAGAAGGCACCAACAGCCAGAAGGCCATAAATCAGGACATAGCCCCAGAATATTGTGTTCAGAAACCCGATGATTGCTGTCATGCGAACTGTCCTTTCGCTTTTGTCGCCACGGGGCCAGCGCGGCGGAACCATGCTCCCTGTTACCGGGATGCACCCTTTGGCAGAGGCTGGCAAAGGGTTTTCGCCATCTGGCCGAGAGGTGATGGAGTGTTTTTGGCTTTCGGACATGAAAAAGCCCCCGCCGGGACCCGGCGGGGGCTTGCATTCAGCAGGGCTGAACCGATCAGGCCAGCGCGGCCTTGGCTTGCGCGGCGATGGCGTTGAATGCCTCCGGCTCGTGCACGGCCAGATCGGCCAGAACCTTGCGGTCCACCTCGATCCCGGCTTTCGCCAGACCGTTAATGAAGCGCGAATAGGTCATCTCGATGTCATACAGACGCACGGCGGCGTTGATGCGCTGAATCCACAGGGCGCGGAAGTTGCGCTTGCGGGCCTTGCGGTCGCGGGTCGCATACTGGTTGGCCTTGTCGACGGCCTGGGTCGCGGTGCGGAAGTTGGTCGAGCGGGCGGCGTAGTAGCCCTTCGCGGCCTTGATGACCTTGCGGTGGCGGGCGTGGGTGACCTTGCCGGATTTGACGCGGGACATATCTGGCGCTCCTTAGCGGTTATACGGCATGTATTTTTTGACGATCTTCTCATCGGCGTCGCACAGGATCATGGTCCCGGATGCATCGCGGATGAACTTCGTCGAGCGCTTGATCATGCCGTGGCGCTTGCCTGCCACACCAGCCTTGACACGGCCCGAGGCGGTGAAGCTGAAGCGCTTCTTGGCCGCCGATTTGGTCTTCATCTTGGGCATTTCCATCTCCTCGTTGAGGGTGAACGCGCGACTCGGCAATGCCACACCGGCCGGCCGCGCGGGGATAGAGCGGGCCGTATAGGGCCCTGTCGGGAAAAGTGCAAGTGGGTCAGTGCCGGAACTGGCCGATGACACGGTAGAAGGCGTTCGGAATGTCGCGCACCTCGTAGCCGCCGGGCTTCTTGGTGAAGGCAAAGACAATCAGAACACCCGCGATCAGCACGGTGATGGAGGCCGCGCGCGGGGCGCGGCCATCGCTGAAGGCGGAAACCATCGCTGGAACGGCCAGAACCGCAAGCACGATGCCAATGACAAGCAACAGATCGGGATTCACGCGGCCACCTCCGGGTTACCGGGGCAGATTACTCGGCCTCGGCGCGGTGAATCAACCGTTCATCACAGGGGGCGACGCGCAGGATGTTGGTCGTGCCCGGCACGTTGAAGGGCACACCTGCCGTGACGACGATATGTTCCTTCTCGGTCGCGAAGCCCTGCTCGCGCGCTGCGCGAACCGCCGAGATGACGGCGCCCTTGAAACGGTCCTGTTCCTCGGTGATCACGCAATGCGTGCCCCAGGTCAGGCACAGCCTGCGTGCGGTGCCCACCAGCGGGGTCAGACCGATGATCGGCACGCGCGGGCGTTCCCGCGCCACGAGGCTGACCGTCGTGCCCGACTGGCTGAAGCAGCAGATCGCCTTGATGTCCGCGGATTCGGCAATCTCGCGCGCGGCGGCAACGATCCCGTCGGCAACCGATGTGCGCACCACCTTGCGGCTGGCCTCGATCACGTCGCGGTAGGTGCTGTCGCTTTCCACGCTGATGGCCACGTTGTTCATCGTGGTCACCGCCTCGATCGGGTAGCTTCCGGCGGCGCTTTCGGCGGACAGCATGATGGCGTCGGCGCCTTCATAGATCGCGGTTGCCACGTCCGAGACCTCGGCCCGCGTCGGCACCGGGCTTTCGATCATGGATTCGAGCATCTGCGTCGCCACGATCACCGGCTTGGCAGCGGCGCGGGCCTTGCGGATCAGGCGTTTCTGGATCGGCGGCACGGCATGGACCGGCAGTTCCACGCCCAGATCGCCACGCGCGACCATGATGCCATCGGCCACCGCCAGAATGCTGTCATAGACCTGCACTGCGGCGGGTTTTTCGATCTTGGCCAGAATGGCGGCTCGGCCATTGGCCAATGCACGCGCCTCGATCACATCCTCGGGGCGCTGCACGAAGCTGAGCGCAAGCCAGTCCACGCCCAGTTCGCAGACGAATTCCAGGTCCTTGCGGTCTTTCTGCGACAGCGCGGCCAGCGGCAGCACCACGTCGGGCACGTTCACGCCCTTGCGGTTGGAAATCGTGCCGCCCACCGTCACGGTGCAATCGGCGAAATCCTTGCCGCAGGCCTCGACCTTGAGGCGGATCTTGCCGTCGTTGATCAGAAGCGAGGCTCCGGCTTCCAGCGCCGCGAAAATCTCGGGGTGGGGGAGCTGCACGCGCGTCGCATCGCCCGGCGCATCGCTCAGGTCCAGACGGAAGCTTGCGCCTTCCTCCAGTTCCTCGGAATCATTGGCAAAGGTGCCCACCCGCAGTTTCGGCCCCTGAAGGTCGGCGAGAATGGCGATGGGGCGGCCGGTATCGGCCTCGATCTGGCGGATGATCTGATGCCGGGCGCGGATGTCTTCATGCGCGCCATGGCTCATATTCAGGCGGAAGACATCGGCACCCGCCTCGAACAGCTTGCGGATCATTTCATAATCCGACGAGGCCGGGCCCAGGGTGGCCACGATCTTGACATTGCGCATGCGTCTCATTCCAGCAAGTCCTTGGTTCTTCGCGCGCGTCTCGGCGGCGGTCGTTTGCGTCGGGCCGCGTCCCTTATGGCCGAATTTCGGTCTTCGGGCAATGCTGCGCATGTTAGCGTTAACATTGGCATGCAGCAAGGGAAAAGGCGGCAAATCCGCTTCGCCATTCCCTTTCGCGGGCCAATCCCCTAATGCAAATGACGCTACAGGATGACGCGAGAATGACAGTGCAGCCCTATTCGATTGAAGGCGCCACGCGGCCCGGCCGCTGGCTGATTACCTGCGACCATGCGACCAATCGGGTGCCACCGGATATCTGCGGCGGCGATCTGGGGATCGCGCCCGAGGATATGGCCCGCCATATCGCCTATGACGTGGGCGCCGCCGGTCTGGCACGGGCTTTGGGCCTGTCGCTGGACAGCCCCGTGATCTGTTCCGATTTCTCGCGCCTGGTGATCGACCCGAACCGGGGCGAAGATGACCCGACGCTGGTGATGAAGCTGTATGACGGCACCATCATTCCCGCCAATCGCCCTGTCGGTGCGGCAGAGGTGGAGCGGCGGCTCGACACGCTGTACCGCCCCTATCACGACGCGCTGGAGGCTTTGGCCGCGCGGCGCGACGATACGGTGTTGCTGGCGATCCACAGTTTCACGCCTTGTCTGCGGGGCAGGGCGCCCCGGCCCTGGCAGGTGGGTGTGCTTTACAGCCACCTGGATGACCGGCTGTCACGCCCGCTGATCGACCGTCTGAAGGCGGAACCGGATCTGTGCATCGGCGACAATGAACCTTATTCCGGCCATCTGCCCGGTGACTCGGTTGACCGTCATGCCTTGCAGCCGGGGCGGCATAACACGCTGATCGAACTGCGCAACGATCTGATCGGGACGGCGGAGGCACAGGAATACTGGGCCGCGCGTCTGGCGCCGATTCTGTCTGCGGTCCTGTCGGGGCTTTAGGCGGCGACAATCCGACGCCTGATCCGGCGGTGTTTCCCGTCCGACAGCTAAATACGTCAAAAATTTGACGAAACCGGGGCAGGGCGGCACAGTGGCGTTCTGAACCGGAGACTTGCCATGGAACTGCTTGGAATGTTGCTGACACTGCCGCTCGCCCTTGTGGGGATGAGCTTTGCGGGCCATCACTCCGGTTCAGACGATGATCATGCCGGGACCGAAGAGGAAGAGCAGGCCGCCAACGGCGACCTGCTGGATGCGGCGCGGGGCTGAGGCCGCGCCGCGCGGGGGTCAGACGGCGGCCTTGCGCATCTCGTCCAGATAGATTTCGCGCATCCGGGTGGCCACGCGGCCAACCGCGCCGGTGCCTACCGCCGCGCCGTCAATTTCCACGACAGGCATCACGAAGGCCGAGGCCGAGGTGATGAACGCCTCATCCGCTTTCTGTGCTTCGTCGATGGTGAAGTTGCGCTCCTCGACTTCCATCTGCGCTTCCTTGGCGAAACGCAGCACGGCAGCACGGGTGATGCCGTGCAGGATGTCGGAAGACAGGGCGCGGGTGATGATCTTGTTGCCCTTCACGATATAGGCGTTGTTCGAGGTGCCTTCGGTCACGAACCCGTCCTCGACCAGCCAGGCGTCATCCACGCCCGCCTTCTTGGCGGCCATCTTGGCCATCGAGGGATAGAGGAGCTGAACCGTTTTGATATCGCGGCGGTGCCAGCGGATGTCGGGCACCGAGATCACGCGCCAGCCGGTCTTTGCCGCCGGGCTGTCGGCCAGACCGGGCTTGGCCTGCGTGAACAGAACGACGGTCGGGGCGGTATCGGCGGGCGGATAGGCGAAATCGCGGTCGCCCGGATTGCCGCGGGTCACCTGCAGATAGACCATGCCCTCGTCGATGCCGTTCCGCGCCACCACTTCGCGGTGGATGGCCAGCCATTCGGCATCGGAATGCGGGTTGGTCATCTCCAGCTCGGTCAGGCTGCGGGCCAGGCGTTTGCTATGACCGTCGAAGTCGATCAGCTTGCCACCCAGCACGCTGGTCACCTCATAGACGCCATCGGCCATCAGGAAGCCACGGTCGAAGACCGAGACCTTCGCCTCTTCTTCCGGCATGTAGTCCCCGTTCACATAGACGGTGCGGCTCATCTTGAATTTCCTTTGAATCTTGCCCGGAACCCCCAGCGGTGTGCGGCAGATGGCAGGGCAGGTCAAGCATTCATCCTCGCCGCTATGCCGCATACGCAATGCTGCATTCGCAAATCCTGCTTGCCAACGCCTGCGCAACAATCTAACCATTCCGCAACCATCCCTGAAATTTACTTGCAGAGAGACGTCGATGAGCTTCCGCATCCAGCCCGCTGCCCCCGCCCGCCCGAACCGCTGCCAGCTGTTCGGCCCCGGCTCGCGTCCCGCGCTGTTCGAGAAGATGGCGGCATCGGCGGCGGATGTGATCAACCTTGATCTGGAGGACTCGGTCGCACCGGCCGACAAGCCGCAGGCCCGCAAGAACATCATCGAGGCGATCAACACGATCGACTGGGGCAAGAAATACCTGTCGGTGCGCATCAACGGGCTGGATACACCGTTCTGGTATCGCGACGTCGTCGAGGTGCTGGAAGGCGCGGGCGAGCGGATCGACCAGATCATGATCCCCAAGGTGGGCTGCGCCGCCGATGTCTATGCGGTGGATGCGCTGGTGACGGCCATTGAACGGAACATGGGCCGGACCAAGCCGATCAGCCTTGAGGTCATCATCGAAACCGCCGCCGGCATCGCCCATGTCGAGGAAATCGCCGCCTCTTCGCCGCGCCTGCAGGCCATGAGCCTCGGTGCCGCCGATTTCGCGGCCTCGATGGGGATGCAGACCACCGGCATCGGCGGTACGCAGGAAAACTACTATATGTATCGCGACGGCGCGAAATACTGGTCGGACCCGTGGCACTGGGCACAGACGGCCATCGTCGCCGCCTGCCGCACCCATGGTATCCTTCCGGTCGACGGCCCCTTCGGCGATTTCAGCGATGACGAGGGCTTTCGTGCGCAGGCCCGCCGGTCCGCCACGCTGGGCATGGTCGGCAAATGGGCGATCCATCCCAAGCAGGTCGCGCTGGCCAACGAGGTGTTTACCCCATCGGAACAGGCTGTGACGGAGGCGCGGGAAATCCTTGCCGCGATGGAAGAGGCCAAGGCGGCAGGGCAGGGCGCCGCCGTCTACAAGGGGCGTCTGGTCGACATCGCATCAATGCGTCAGGCCGAAGTGATCGTGCGCCAGGCCGATATCATCGCGGCATCGTGATGAATCGTTGACAAACTGCTGCCTTTGGTCGCAGTCTGATTTCACGAAAGCTTAACAATTCATCGCTCGCCGTAGCGATACCCGCGCCGCCAGCGGGGAGAGGAGGCCCCCGGCGGCATCACGGGAGGAGCAGACCCCGCGATCTGATCGCGGGGTCTTGCTGTTTTCAGCCTTTGGCCTGGTGGCGCCTTGCCCGCCCGGCCCCCGCTTTCAATGCTTCCACAAGCGGAGTTTCGGCCTGTCGCAGCTCAGTCACGTTGCAATTCCTCGCAACCGCCTGCATATAAGCCGCAATCGCAATGCGGAGAGAGCAATGACCTATCTCGAATTCGAGAAGCCCCTTGCGGAGATCGAAGGCAAAGCCGAAGAGCTGCGCGCCCTCGCCCGGCAGAACGAGAAGATGGATGTCGAGAAAGAGGCCGCCGCGCTGGATCGCAAGGCCGAGCAGCTTCTGAAAGACCTCTACAAGGATCTGACGCCCTGGCGGAAATGCCTTGTTGCCCGCCACCCGGACCGCCCGCATTGCAGCGATTACATCGACGCGCTGTTTACCGAATACACGCCGCTGGCCGGGGACCGGAACTTTGCCGACGATCACGCCATCATGGGCGGCCTCGCGCGGTTCAATGACATGCCGGTGGTGGTGATCGGCCACGAAAAGGGCAATGACACCAAATCGCGGATCGAGCACAATTTCGGCATGGCCCGTCCCGAGGGCTATCGCAAGGCGGTGCGGCTGATGGATATGGCCGACCGTTTCAACCTGCCCGTCATCACGCTGGTCGACACGCCCGGTGCCTATCCGGGCAAGGGCGCGGAAGAGCGTGGCCAGTCAGAGGCCATCGCGCGCTCGACCGAGAAATGCCTGCAAATCGGTGTGCCGCTGGTGTCGGTCATCATTGGCGAAGGCGGCTCCGGCGGGGCGGTGGCCTTTGCTACGGCCGACCGGATCGCCATGCTGGAACATGCAGTCTATTCGGTGATCTCGCCTGAAGGCTGTGCCTCGATCCTCTGGAAGGATGCCGAGAAGATGCGCGAGGCGGCCGAGGCGCTGCGCCTGACCGCGCAGGATCTGCAAAAGCTGGGCGTTATCGACCGCATCATCAAGGAACCTCTGGGCGGCGCGCAGCGCGGCAAGAAAGAGGCGATTGATGCCGTTGGCAAGGCGGTCGAGATGATGCTGAAAGAGCTTTCGGGCAAGTCGCGCGAGGTTCTGGTACGCGACCGACGGCAAAAGTTCCTCAAAATGGGTTCGAAGGGCCTCGCGGCCTGATCACATCCGCGTGGCTGCCGCAGGATGGCCGCATTTGCGACCGACTGCGGCCATGGCCATGATCCAGCCTTTCCGTCCATGTGTATCGGACGGAAGGTAATGGTTCATGGCGCCCAACCAGCTTATCCAGAACGGAAGCTTTTCGGCTGGCAGCACCAGTTGGACCGGCACCGATATCGAGCTGAACCCATATACCTCCTATGGTGTATCGGGCGGCTCCAACCCGTCTGCCGGAACGGTTACCGAAATGGATGGCCGCAGCGGCTATCGCACCGTCCTGCAACAGACCGTCACTGTTGCGCGTGATGGCCAGACCGGCACCTTCAGCTTTGATACCGCCCTGCGTTCGGCGCTGACCGGCAATCCGTCCTCCGGTGCCTATAATGTGCAGATCATCAATGCGACCACGGGCAGCGTGATCCTGTCGCACACGATCTCGCCGACCTCGACCACCTGGGTCAACCAGAGTTACACCGTCACCTTCCCGAGCGCCGGAAATTACATCGTGCGCTTCACCGAAGCCGCTTCGGGGGCGGATGACAGCCTCGGCTCGGTTCTGGACAACGTGTCGCTGCTGGTGTGCTTCGTCGCTGGCGCGCGTATCCGTGCCGAAACCGGTATGGTTCCGGTCGAGGCGGTCGAACCCGGCATGCGGATCTGGACCGCGGATCATGGCTTGCAGACCGTCCGCTGGTCGGGGCAGCGCCGGATCAGCCAGGCACAGCAACGCGCCACCCCCGCTCTGCGCCCGGTGATATTCGAGCCGGGTACGCTGGGCGAGGGTCAGCCCGCGCACCGGCTTCGCGTTTCGCAGCAGCATCGCATGTGCCTGCGCGACTGGCGCAGCCAGCTTTATTTCGGAGAAAGCGAGGTGCTGGTGCCTGCGAAAGCTCTGATCGACGGCAAGGGTATCCGGCTTGCACGACCCGATCAGGCGGTGACCTATGTGCACTTCCTGTTTGACAGGCACGAAATCGTCGAGGTTGAAGGATGTCTGGCCGAAAGCTTTCTGCCCACCGGCCTGTCACTGGGCGGAGTGGAAGAGGCCGCGCGGGAAGAAATTCTGCGGCTGTTCCCGCAGCTTCGGCAGCAGCGGAACATCATTGACAGTGCGCGGCCCGTGTTGTCGGCGCGCGAGGCGGCCGTGCTGGCTGCCTGAGTTACCACATGGTTTTCGCCGCCCGGCCCGGCCATTCGGCATCATAGCTGGCCCCGTCAAACCGGCCTTCGGTAATTTCACGCAGCATATCCCCGATAGTGGGCAGGCCCGCCGACTGGTCGCCCGAGGTCCAGAGTTCGGCACGGATCAATGCACGCGCACATTGGGAATAGACCTCCGCAATCTCGATCACGATGACCGTGCGCGGGGCCTTGCCATCGCGGGCGAAGCTTTGACACAGCTCGGGCGCCGCGCTCAGGCGGGCGGAGCCGTTCACCCGCATCGCCGTGGAGCTGCCGGCGACGAGGAACATCAGGCTTACCCGGCCATCACGCACGATGTTGCGCAGGGAATCGATGCGTTCGTTGCCCTTCCAGTCAGGCATCAGCAGGGTGCGTGCATCCGCGATGCGCACCACCGGCCCGCAGTCTCCGCGCGGACTGCCATCGGTGCCTTCCGGCCCTACGGTGGTCAGCACGCAGAACCGGGACCGCTCGATATGAGCGCGATAGGCCGGGGTCAGTATGGGGGTGACCTTGATCCGCGCAGCTTCGCCCGGAGTGCCGTAGAGCGCATGCAGCGCGTCCAGATCCTCAACCCAGCTCATGCGGAAAACCCGGCTTCGATCATCAGCGCGTCAGAGGAGGCCTCGATCTCGCGTTCCAGCCGGGCCATGAACTCGCCATTGCCAAGACCGGGGCCGATGGCGGGCAGAAACTCCACCACGGCGGTGCCGGGCTTGCGCAGCACGCCGCGCCTTGGCCAGAATAGGCCGACATTGGTGCCGACCGGCACGCAATCCTGACCAAGCTGACTATAAAGCAGGGCAGACCCGACCTTGTAAGGGGCTTTCACCCCGGGTGCGACACGCGTGCCCTGGGGATAGATGATCAGCTGCCCCGGCAGGCTGGCGCCCGATTTCACATCGGCCATCATCTTCATGATCGCCGCGCCCCGCTTGCCACGGTTGACCGGCACGCAACCGATGCGCAGCGCATACCAGCCCAGCACGGGCGCCCAGACCAGTTCGCGCTTCATGATGAACTTGCCACGCGGCACCGCGCCGAAGATCAGAATGATATCCAGAAAGCTCTGGTGTTTCGCGGCAATCAGCACCTCGCCCTGCGGCGGGGTGCCACGCACTTCGGTATTCAGCCCCGTCAGCAGCCGCAGGCTGAACCGCACCCATGCGCAGAAGCTGCGGCAGGCGGTATGGGCATAGCGGCGATCTATCAGGGCGGGGATCAGCAGCACGACGCCGATGACAAACATCGCCAGATACATCTGGATGCTGAAGGTCAGCGACAACAGCCATTGCAGGGGCAGGATGCGGCGCATTCAGGTCAGCTCCTTGAGGCGCGAGAAGGCGGCAAACCTTGTGGCGGCAAAGGCCACTGCAGCGGCGAGCAGGGGCAGGACAGCAGGCAGAAGCCAGCCCCAGCCGGTAAAGCCGAGGCCGGTCAGAAAGCCGCCCGCCGTGTCGGCAGAGGGCAGGATCGCCACACCGATCATGCCCAGCAGGGCGCCGACGGCGGAACCGGCCAGTGCCCGCAGGGTGAACCGCCGCACGAAAGCCCGCGCGATATAGCTGTCACGCGCACCGACCAGCCGCAGCACGCGGATCACCTGTGCATTGGCGGCCAGTGCCGCATGGGCGGCCAGCGTGATCATCCCGGCCATGGTGCCGCCGATCAGCAGGATCGACACCAGACCCAGCAGCCGCAACCGCCCCGCCGCTACCGCCAGCGGGCGGCGCCAGCGCGTGTGGTCATCCAGTACGGCACCCGGTGCCTCTGCCAGCAGCCGCTGTCGCAGCCCGTCGGCATCGTAACCCGTGGAATCCTCGGTGAGTTCGACCAGACGGGGCAGGGGCAGGCTGTCGACCGGCAGGTCGGGCCCGAACCACGGCTCCAGCAGCTTGCGCTGTTCCTCGTCGCTCAGCGCGCGGGCGCTTTCGACGCCGGGTGTGGTGGCCAGCACGTCAAGAACGGCGCGGGTTTGCATCTCGATCTGATCGGCCGGGGCAGAGATCCGCACCGTCGCAGTTCGGGCCAGCGCATCGGACCAGCGGTCTGCCATCCGGCCGGCGGCCATCGACAGGGCCAGTGCGAAGACCGCGAGGAACGTCATGGCGCCTGCGGTGAACGAGGTCAGCCATGCGGTATGGCCTGACCGTGGCACAACCCGGTCGGATTGCCGGTCACGACGCAGAAGCTGGGGCAGAAGGGCGCGCATCACAGATCCGCCCCGGCCAGTTGCAGCCGACGATTGCTGATCCGCAGCACGCGTGCCGCGATCTGGGCCTTGGCCTGCCGGATCAGGTTCATGTCATGGGTGGCGACAACGATGGTCTTGCCCATCCGGTTCAGTTCGACCAGCAGGGTCAGAAGCCGCAGCGACATTTCCCAGTCGAGGTTGCCGGTCGGCTCGTCCGCGAGGATGACTTCCGGGTCCATGATGATGGCGCGGGCCAGAACCGCCCGCTGTCGCTCGCCTCCGGACAGCGAGGGGGGCAAGGCATCGGCCAGATGTTTCAGCCCGACCCAGGCCAGAAGATCGCCCAGATCGCGGTTGTCGATCTCGCGTTGCGAAACGGTCAGCGGCAGCGTCACATTGGCGGCCAGCGGCAGATGGTCAAGAAACTGGCAATCCTGGTGCACCACCCCGATGCGTCGCCGCATCTGCGCCACGTCATCGCGGCCAAGGCTGCGGACTTCGCGGTCAAACAGCGTGACATGGCCTGCCGTGGGCGAAAGCTCGGCATAGCAAAGCTTCAGGAAGGTCGATTTGCCAGCGCCCGAAGGGCCTGTCAGAAAATGAAAAGACCCCGGTGCCAGCCGGAGCGTCATGTCCGAGAGCAGTTCGCCCCCGCCGTAACTGTAGGCCACGTTCTCGAAGGAAATCACCGGATGCCCCATTGTCGCATGGCGCGCACATTCGCCCAGTGGCGCGGCGGATTCAACCACATGCGCGACGACTTGCGGAGAATCCTGTCCGACTTGGGGTTGGACAAGCAACATATCGTTGCTACAACTGGGCCAGTAACAAGCCGGAAACGGCGGGCGGGAGCGGGACAGGATGCGGCTGATTTGCCCCAATTGCGATGCGCAGTACGAGGTCGCGGATGATGCCATTCCGACCGAGGGCCGCGATGTGCAATGTTCGAATTGTGGCCACGCCTGGTATCAGGAGCACCCGTCGGTTCTTGAAGCCCGCGAAGAGGCCGATGCGCTGGAAGCCGCGCTGACGCTGCCCGATCCCGTGCTGGAAACCGGGACGCCGCCGCTGGCGGAGCCGGAACCGGCGCCTGTGCCACCGCCGCCGACTGTCGAGCCCGTTCCGGAACCCCCGGTCCCGCCCGTCGCAGCACCACCCCGCCGCAGCAGTCTGGACGACAGCCTGATGGCCGTCCTGCGCGAAGAGGCGGAACGTGAGGCGCAGGCTCGGGCGAGGGAAGAGCCGCGCGGGCTGGAAGTGCAGGGTGATCTCGGGCTGGATTCCGTGGGGGCTGTTGTGCCTGCGTCTGCGCAGCGCGTGGCCCGGCTGAAAGGAATCGAGACCGACTCGCAGGAGGATGCCGAGGGCGAAGCCGCCGCGGCGCGTATCGCCAAGGGCCGGGATTTGCTGCCCGATATCGAGGAAATCAATTCCACGCTCCGCCCCTCAAGCGAGCGCGGTGTCAACGAGGCAGAGGTCTCGTCGGCGGCGCAGCCGCAGGGCAGTTCGTTCCGCAGCGGCTTTGCGCTGATGCTGCTGGTCGCGGTCGCCCTTGCGCTGGCCTATGTGATGGCGCCCCGGATTGCCCAGCAAATCCCGGCGCTTGCGAAACCTCTGGCGGGCTATGTCGAAGGCGTCGATGCGGCACGACTTTGGCTTGACGGGCTGATGCAGCGAGCAATTGCCGCCTTGCAGGGCTGACGCCCGGCTTCAGAACAGATCCAGCAGCCGCTTCAGATAACCAAGTTCGTTGTCGGCGCGCTGTTGCTCGCCCGCGCGGCGCCGGATCTCGTCCAGCAGATCCTGCGCGCGGCGGTAAACATCCTGCCCCTGCGCCATGTTGCTGTCCGAACCGATGGCGCGACTGTCGCCCTGCTCACGGCCCAGCGGATCGCGGGAGCGGCCGGGCTCATCGTTGCCGCCAGGCTGCTGCTCGGCCTGATCGGCACGCCGGGCTTCGCGCGCGGCTTCGTCAAGCGCCCGCATCCCCTGACGCAGCCGGTCCATCGCTTCGGCCTGCCGGTCCAGTGCGCCGGACAGATCGCCGTCGCGCAGCGCGCGTTCCGCCTCGTCCATGGATTGCTCGGCCCCATCCAGCGCCTGCCGTCCCTGTTGACCCTTCTCGCTGCCCTCGCCGGGAAGCTGGCGATTGCCCAGCCCTTCCAGCCGTTCGCGCAAAGCGCGCTGACGCTCGGCCAGACTGCCGCCTTCGCCCTCTTCCTTTTCGCCCTGACCCTGATCGCCCTGCTGCAACTGGCGGAAGGATTCGTCTGACAGATCCTGTTGGTCGCGCAGCGTTTCCTGAAGCGCCCCCATGCCGGGTACCGAAAAGCCATCATCGCCCGCGCCACCTTCGGTGATCTGCAAATTCTCCAGCAATTGCTGCAACATGGCCATGGCCTGCGCGGCTTCGGCCATCTTTCCTTCCTCGATCAGGCGCTGGATTTCATCCATCATTTCCTGAATCTGGTTGCCGGTGATCTGCATGCGTTCCTGATTTTCGGCCTGCTGCCCATCCGGGTTGCGCTGGGCGCGTTCGGCGAGCATGCGCACATAATCCTGCGTTGCGGCGCGCAGCTCTTCCATCAGTTCCTGAATTTCGGCCGGATCGGCGCCGTTGCGGATCGCCTCGTTCAGCCGGTCCTGTGCGCGTTCCAGCCGGGCGCGGGCTGAGGCCAGATCGCCTTCCTCGACCAGCAGCGCAATCTCCCAGAACTCTTTCGCCAGTTCATCGCGCAGTTCCGGGGTCAGCGATGCGGCATTGGTATCCAGCTTTGCCATCGCCGTTTTCAGCCGGTCGAAAGTTTTTTCGTCGCGGATCAACCCGTCGGGATGATAGGTGATCGCTCGGAAAATCTGCGCGGCGCGCGGGGCATTGCTGCGGTTCCAAAGCAGATCACGCCGCATCTCGACGATTGCGGCGGCCAGCGGATCGAAAAAGCGCTTGCCGGGCAGCACGAGACTCAGGGGCTCAGTCTGGCCGGTCTGTCCGCGTCCGTCCGTCACTTCAAGCTGCACCTGCACGGGCAGGTTGGCGAAGGGATGTTCCGAGATATCCTCGACCAGCGCATCCTCGAAGCTGGCGCGGTTGCCGCTGATCGGCAGCGGCAGGTCAAGCGTAAGGGAAGGGCGCGGTTCCGGCTCGGTCGCAAGGCCATACCGCCGGTCAACCTGCGGCAAGTCCAGCGTGATGCTGACGCTGCCCGAGGTAATGCCATAATCGTCCTCCGCGGAGAAGGGCAGCTTCATCTTGCCATCGCGTTCGCGGGTTACCGGCCCCGTCACTGAAACGCCCGGTGCCTTGTCCGGGCTGACGGCCACCTGCCATTCGCGTCCGCCGCGTCCGCTGATCGAAAGGGCGCCGCTTTGCATCACCTCAAAGCTCTGCGCCGGGTCCGAGACGGCACCGGGCCGGGTGCTGCCCGAGATGGTTTCGTTCAGCGTCAGCGCGCCGACATCGCCGTAAAGCCGGATCTGGACCTTGCTGCCCTGCGGTAGCTCCAGCGGGCCAGCGGGTACGTCATTGAGGTAAAGCGCCGGCTTGCCGGTATAAAGCGGCGGCTGGGCCCAGCCTTCCCACGAGGGGCCGGCCATCATGGCCTCGGCGGCGCCGGGGGCGAGGCCGGACACGCTGGCGACCCGCCAGATGGAGCCGAACAGCAGCGCCATCACCATGGCGGTCAGCGCCATGTAGCGGAGCCCGAACGGGTCGCGCTCCGCCAGACGCAGGTCGGGCCGCACCGGGCGGGCGGTGGCGGCGCGGGCTGTCATGCGGGCGCGATGGGCCAGCCAGACCGCGACCGAGGCCGGATCGGAGCCACCCACCGCCTGTTCGTCGGTCAGCGCCGAAATCGGCTGGCCGGGCAGCGAAGCATCCAGTCGCGCCAAAGCTTCGGTCCGCCGGGGGGCGTTAAAGCGGCGTAACCCGCGCCACAGGGCCCAGCCTGCACCGACACAGGCGGCGACCAGCCCGGTCCAGGCCGCTTCAAGTGGCAGGATATCCTGAAGCCCGAAGGCCAGCACGGACAGGACCAGCAGAAGCACGGTCCACAGCGGCCAGAAGGCGCGTGATAGGCGTTCGGCCCATAGCCCCGCCCACGTCAGCCGCAGCGGCCAACGGATACGGTGAAACAGCTCGGGCGCGGGTTTCGCCTGCATTGCCTCCGTCACAGTTGGGGCCGCGAAGTCACAGCCATGACGGCAGCTTATCGCGGCTCAGCATCTCGTCATAGCTCGGGCGTTCCCGGATGACGGCGAAGTGATCGTCGCGCACCAGAACCTCGGGCACAAGAGGGCGCGAGTTGTATTCGTTGGCCATGACCGCTCCATAGGCCCCGGCCGAGCGGAAGGCCACCAGATCTCCCTCTGCCATCAGCGGAAGATCGCGTGCCTTGGCGAACGTATCGCCGGTTTCGCAGATCGGGCCCACGATGTCGAAAGGCTGGGTCGGCGTGGCGGGGGCGGGTTCTGCCACCGCGACGATGTCGTGATGCGCACCATACATCGCCGGGCGCACCAGATCGTTCATTGCGGCGTCGACGATCAGGAAATCACGGCCCTCGCCATGTTTCACATAGATCACCTTCGACACCAGAATGCCGGAATTTCCGGAAATCAGCCGCCCGGGCTCGATCTCGATCTCACAATCCAGATGACCCAGTTTCTGCTTGATCAGTGCGCCGTAATCCAGTGGCAGCGGCGGCGCCTCGTTCGACCGGGTATAGGGAATACCCAGGCCCCCGCCCAGATCAAGGCGGCGGATCGTATGGCCATCGGCCCGCAGCGCGGCGGTCAGGTCGGCCACCTTGTCAAAGGCCTGGCCGAACGGCTCCAGTTCGGTCAGCTGGCTGCCGATATGAACGTCGATGCCCACGATCTCCAGCCCCGGCAGGCGGGCGATTTCGGCATAGACTTCGCGCGCGCGCGCGATCGGGATGCCGAACTTGTTCTCGCTTTTCCCGGTGGCGATCTTTTCGTGGGTCCGGGCATCCACATCCGGGTTTACCCGGACGGTGACGGGTGCGCGCAGGCCCATCGAGGCGGCGACTTCGGACAGCGCCCGCATCTCGGGTTCGCTTTCCAGGTTGAACTGGCGGATGCCGCCTTCCAGCGCGATCCGCATTTCCTCGCGCGTCTTGCCGACGCCCGAGAACACGATGCGATCCCCCGGCACCCCGGCGGCCTTGGCGCGCAGATATTCCCCGATGGAGACCACGTCCATCCCCGCGCCCAGATCGCCCAGAAGCTTCAGCACCGCCACGTTGGACAGCGACTTGATGGCGAAGCAGACCATGTTCGGCAGCGGGTCCAGCGCCTGTTTGAACAGTTGGTAATGCCGGGTCAGCGTCGCAGCGGAATAGCAATAGAACGGCGTACCCACCGCAGCGGCGATTTCGGTCAGCGGCACATCCTCGGCGTGCAGGCTGCCATTGCGGTAGATGAAGTGATCCATGCGCGCCTCCTCAAGCAGTCGCCCCGCCTATAGCAGAACACAGCATCTTCGCAATCGCGGCGCAAAGGGTTACCGCACCGGCGCGGTGCGCAGAAACAGGTAGAGCGGCAGACCGCAGCCGGGGCCAAGCAGAAAGGTCACCGGCAGGGCGATCAGCGCCAGCCAGTTGCGCCGCACCCAGGTTTCCGCGATGGCCCAGAGGGCAAGCGCGATGGCGGTGATCAGCATGTCCGACGGGCCGGGTGTGAAGCGGGCGAGGGCGGCGGGCAGCCCGCCCGCCAGTAATTGTGACAGGGGAGCCACCGCGCCGGCCAGTGCCAGCGCCAGATACAGAAGGCGCAACGCCGACATCAGAGGCCGATCCCGATTCCGATGCCGCCGATCCGGGTTCCGATCCGCGCGCCATGAGGCGTGACGCCGACCCGAGCCGTTCCGACCCGCGTGCTGACAGAGGGTGTCACCGCCACGCCGGTGGGCGTGGCATGAACGTTCAGGTTGGTCTGCGGCTCCGGCACCGAGGCGGCGCAGGCGGCCAGCAGGATCAGCCCGAGAACGGCGGCTGTTCGCATCACGGGCTCACATGGGTCAGTCCGGCACGGGCGTCGCCGGACAGCGTAACCCCGGTCTGGGCCTCGGGCGCCTTCGGCGGGCCGTCGGCCCCGCAGCCTGCCAGAAGCGCGGCCAGCGCCAGCCCGATCAACCCTTTGCCTGCATTCGTCATTTTCGTCTCCAAGACTTTCCGCCGCCTGTCGCGGCACATGCGCCGCAGGCAATCAGGCGGCGAGCGTCAGCGCAACAGCCCCTGCCAGCGCGCGATCTGTTCGCGCACCTGAACCGGCGATGTTCCGCCATATGACTGCCGGGAGATCACGGAATTCTCGACCCCCAGCACCGAATATACACTTTGGTTTATACCTTCGTGAACGGATTGCATTTCGGTCATGGTCAGCTCGGGCAGGTCACAGCCCTTCTTCTCGGCCAGCGCAACCAGCGTGCCGGTCACATGATGCGCTTCGCGGAAGGGCAGGCCCAGTTCGCGCACCAGCCAGTCGGCCAGATCGGTCGCGGTGGAAAAGCCCGAGGCGGCGGCGGCACGCAGGTTTTCGGTCATCGCCTGCATGTCGCTGACCATGCCGGTCATCGCGGCCAGACCGAGCATCAGCGTGTCTGCGGCGTCAAACACCTGTTCCTTGTCCTCCTGCATGTCCTTGGAATAGGTCAATGGCAGACCCTTCATCACGGTGAACAGCGCCACCGTCGCGCCGAGGATACGCCCGAGTTTCGCGCGCAGCAGTTCCGCCGCATCTGGGTTCTTCTTCTGCGGCATGATGGACGAGCCTGTCGTCCACTTGTCCGACAGTTTGACAAAGCGGAACTGGGCCGAGGACCAGATCACCAGCTCTTCAGCAAAGCGGCTCAGGTGCATGGCGCAGATCGCCGAGGCCGACAGGAATTCCAGCGCGAAATCGCGGTCGCTGACCGAATCGAGACTGTTGGCTGTCGGCCGGTCAAAACCCAGGGCCGCCGCCGTGGCATGGCGGTCGATGGGGAAGGAGGTTCCGGCCAGCGCCGCGGCGCCCAGCGGGCATTCGTTCATCCGGCGCCGCGCGTCCTCGAACCGCGAACGGTCCCGCGCCAGCATTTCCACATAGGCCAGCATGTGGTGGCCCCAGGTCACCGGCTGCGCGGTTTGCAGATGGGTGAAGCCCGGCATGATCCAGTCGGCGCCTGCTTCGGCCTGCGACAGGAAGGCTTTCATCAGCGCAGTCACTCCGGCAATCGCCGCATCGCACTGGTCGCGGACCCAAAGCCGGAAGTCGACGGCGACCTGATCATTGCGCGACCGTGCCGTGTGCAGCCGCTTGCCGGCCTCGCCCACGATCTCGGTCAGGCGGGCCTCGACCGACATATGAATGTCTTCATGTTCGACCCTGAAGGTGAAGTTTCCGGCCTCGATCTCTGACAAGACCGTGAGCAGCCCTTCCCGGATCGCCCCGGCGTCTTTATCGGTAAGGATGCCCTGCGCCGCCAGCATCGCGGCATGGGCGCGCGAACCGGCAATATCCTGGGCGTAAAGCCGCTGGTCGAAGCCGATGGAGGCGTTGATCGCCTGCATGATGGCATCCGGCCCGCTGCTGAAGCGACCGCCCCACATGGCATTCGCCGTATCCGGGGCGTTTGCGGAAGTCTGGGTCTTGTCGTCTGCGCTCATTCTGGGCCTGCCTTTGTGGAGGGAAAATGCTGCCTGTCCGTGCCGCCGTCCTTTATACGGCCTTGCTGTTCGGTGCAAACCCGGCTGCTGCCGATATTGCCGCCGCCGATGCGCTGCGCGACGGTGACATGAAGAAGCTGAACTTCGCCGAGGCTCAGGAACTGCCCGAAATCGGGCTGGTCGGGCTGGACGACAGCCCCCGCGCATTGTCTGAGTTTCGCGGCAAGTGGACGGTGGTGAACTTCTGGGCCACATGGTGCCCGCCTTGCCGCCACGAGATGCCTTCGCTCGGAGCCTTGCAACAGGTGATGGGCGGGCCGGAGTTCGAGGTCGTGACTGTCGCCACCGGCCGCAATGCCGTTCCGGCCATCGAAGAGTTCTTCGAAGAGGCGGGTGTCACCCATCTGACCGCGCTGCGCGATCCGAAATCGGCGCTGGCCCGCAATGTCGGGATCGCGGGCCTTCCGGTGACGCTGATCCTCAACCCCGAGGGCGAGGAGGTTGGCCGCCTGATCGGCGATGCCGACTGGAACAGCGCCGAGGCGCGGGCCGTCCTTACCGCGCTGATGCGCTGAGCCGAAGCGACCGGATCATTGCCACTGCTTCGGCCGGGGGAGCCTGTTCGATCCGCCGATAACCGGTTCCGTCGGGCTGCCTGGCAATCAGGCCGCTCTGCGCCATGGTGCGGCGCAGGATGGCGGCATCTCCGAACAGGTGCAGCCGGTCCAGCAGGGATGAAAACGCGCGCTCCGTCCAGCTTTGACCCTTTGGCACCTGTGCCCAGAGCCCCCACAGCGCCAGATGCTGGGCCGAGGTCTTGGCGGGCCAGCTTTTCAGCCGCGCCTCCGCATCGAAATACCGCCGGACCTTTTCGACCGCACGCAGGTCGACCTCGGGCAGGAGCGGCGGATCGAGCCGGAGCCGGGCGGCGTCCTGGGCCCGGAAATGCTGAAAGTTCCGAAAGCCTGCACCGCGCGCCAGCATGTTCAGCAAGGTCAGATGGCCTGGCTGGCCCTCATGTCCGGCGAGCTCCGCGCCAAGACGGCGCGCGAGCACAGAGATGTCTTCTGCCCGATAGGGCAGGGAAAGGCGTGTCATGGCACCCTCATGTCTGGCCCGGAACGGCGCGGGTCACCCTTGGCGGCCGGGCATGGGGAAACCATGGCTGGCGGGACGGCAGGTTTAGCTGGCCTTTCGGCTGGTGACGCCTGGGTGAACTGCGGACCCTGCACAAAGTCTAGCGCGGCGGTATTCCGGCGGCAAGCCGGCCATGACAGGGGCAGGTGACCATGTGGTCGTTCACCATGCCGGTTGCCTGCATGAAGGCGTAGACGATGGTCGGGCCGCAGAACTTGAACCCTTCGGCCTTCAGCGCTTTCGACATGGCCCGCGATTCGGGCGTCTCGGTCGGCACTTCGGCCATGCTGGAGAAGCGGTTCACGATGGGGTTGCCGCCGACGAAGCGCCACAGGAAGGGCGAAAACCCCTCGCGTTCCTCGATGCGCAGCCAGGCGCGGGCGCCTGCAATGGTGCCCTCGATCTTGCCGCGATGGCGCACGATGCCCGGATCGGCCAGAAGGCGCAGCACCTCGGGCTCACCCCAGCCTGCGATGACCTCCGGGCGGAAACCTTCAAAGGCGGCGCGAAAGGTCTCGCGCTTGCGCAGAATGGTGATCCAGCTCAGCCCGGCCTGAAACCCGTCGAGGATCAGCTTTTCGAACAGGGCGCGGCTGTCGTGTTCGGGCACCCCCCATTCGGTATCGTGATACGCGACATAAAGCGGCTCGGTGCCGCACCAGGTGCATCTGCCTTCCATGACAAACTCCGCAAAATTAGAACTAAATGTGAACTTTCATCCGGTCTTTACCTTTGGCCACGCAATCTGTCGAGCGGAAGCAAGCATGGGGGTGGTGATGGAGTTCCGGCAGCCAGGCGGTGCCAAACCGAAAGGGCCATTGTCCGATCCGCTCAGCTTTGCGATATCCGAACTGGACCGGCAGACCATGACCATGGTGGAGGAGGCGCTGCGCGATGGCCGGGTGCGGCTGGCTTTCCAGCCCGTCGTGATCGCGGCGGATACCCGGAAAATCGCCTTCCACGAAGGGCTGATCCGCCTGCTGGACCCTGCCGGGCGGGTGATCCCGGCGCGGGAGTTCATGGGCGCCGTCGAAACGCAGGAGCTTGGGCGACAGATTGATTGTGCCGCGCTGGATCTGGGGTTGCGGACGCTGGCGCGCCATACGGATATCCGTCTGTCAGTCAACATGTCGGCCCGCTCCATCGGCTATCCCCGCTGGATGCGCATTCTCAAACGCGGGTTGCGGCAATCCCCGACCATAGGGGAAAGGCTGATCCTCGAAATCACCGAAAGCTCGGCGATTGCGGTGCCGGAAACCGTGACGGCCTTCATGGATGATCTGCAACGTGAGGGCATTGCCTTCGCGCTCGACGATTTCGGGGCGGGCTATACCGCCTTCCGCTACTTCAAGGAGTTCTTCTTTGACATCCTGAAGATTGATGGCCAGTTCATCCGCAACATCCATACAGACCGCGACAATCAGGCGCTGACCCGGGCGCTGATCTCCATCGCACGTCAGTTTGAGATGTTTACCGTGGCCGAGGCGGTGGAAACCGTGGAAGAGGCGCAGTTTCTGCAAACTCTGGGCATTGACTGTATGCAGGGCTACCTTTTCGGGGCGCCGACGCTGAAGCCCGCTTTCTTGCCCGAGGATCGCAAGCTTGCCTGACATCTGCGACGAATCGCCAAAATTGGCACGTCGCCGCGCAATCTTCTTGCTCAGCGCCCGAAACTTGCTTACCCCATGCTGCAAGGCGGCAGAGGAGCCCCTCCGCCGCATCGGCCAAGGGAGAGGACTACAGCCATGACGAATGTCGTTATCGTTTCTGCCGGGCGGACTGCCGTCGGCAGCTTCAACGGGTCTTTTGCCAATACGCCGGCGCATGAGCTGGGCGCTTCGGTGATTGAGGGCGTGGTGGCCCGTGCCGGGATCGACAAATCCGAAGTTTCCGAGACCATTCTGGGCCAGGTGCTGACCGCCGGTCAGGGCCAGAACCCGGCCCGTCAGGCGCATATCCTGGCTGGGCTGCCGCAGGAAAGCTCTGCCTGGAGCCTCAATCAGGTTTGCGGGTCCGGCCTGCGCGCAGTCGCGCTGGGCGCGCAGCATGTGCAGCTTGGCGATGCCAGCATCGTCGTGGCAGGCGGTCAGGAAAACATGTCGCTGTCGCCCCACGTCGCGCATCTGCGGGCGGGTCACAAGATGGGTGACATGAAGTTCATCGATTCGATGATCAAGGACGGGCTGTGGGATGCCTTCAATGGCTATCACATGGGGCAGACGGCAGAGAATGTCGCGAACCAGTGGCAGATCAGCCGCGACATGCAGGACGAATTTGCTCTGGCCAGCCAGAACAAGGCCGAAGCGGCACAGAAAGCCGGCCGCTTCAAGGACGAGATCATTCCCTTCACGATCAAGGGTCGCAAGGGCGACATCGTGGTGGATGCCGATGAATATATCCGTCACGGCGCGACCATGGATGCGATGCAGAAGCTGAAACCGGCCTTCGTGAAAGACGGCTCGGTTACCGCGGCCAATGCCTCGGGTATCAATGATGGTGCGGCGGCGGTGCTGTTGATGTCGGCGGACGAAGCCGCGAAGCGTGGTCTGAAGCCGCTGGCGCGCATCGCTTCCTACGCGACGGCGGGTCTGGACCCGGCGATCATGGGCGTCGGCCCGATCTATGCCAGCCGCAAGGCGCTGGAAAAGGCGGGCTGGAAAGCTGCGGACCTCGATCTGGTCGAAGCGAACGAGGCGTTTGCGGCTCAGGCTTGCGCGGTGAACAAGGACATGGGCTGGGACCCGTCGATCGTGAACGTGAACGGCGGTGCCATTGCCATCGGTCACCCGATTGGCGCTTCGGGCTGCCGCATCCTGAACACACTGCTGTTCGAAATGCAGCGCCGGGACGCGAAAAAGGGCCTTGCCACGCTTTGCATCGGGGGCGGCATGGGCGTCGCCATGTGCCTTGAGCGCGTCTGAATATTTCAGACTTTAAAAACTTCCGGCGGCGCACTGGCAACAGTGCGCCGCTTGCCTTTTGATCCTTTGCGAAATTTTGCTGCGATTGCAAAAAAACTTTTGCAACATTGTTGCGAAGGCGCGCTCTGTCCGATAGCAAGATTCCAAGCAGACATTTCAAGGAGGAATCATGTCGAAAGTTGCTCTGGTCACCGGCGGGTCGCGCGGCATCGGTGCGGCGATCTCGGTCGCGCTGAAGAATGCGGGCTATTCCGTTGCGGCGAATTACGCTGGCAATGACGATGCCGCCGCCGCCTTCACCAAGGAAACCGGCATTCCCACCTACAAATGGTCTGTCGCCGATTACGATGCCTGCGCGGCCGGTATCGCCAAGGTCGAGGCAGAACTGGGTCCGGTATCGGTTCTGGTGAACAATGCGGGCATCACCCGCGATGCGATGTTCCACAAGATGACCCGTGCGCAATGGCAGGAGGTGATGGATACCAACCTCACCGGCCTGTTCAACATGACCCATCCGCTGTGGTCGGGAATGCGTGACCGCAAATTCGGGCGCGTGATCAATATCTCCTCGATCAACGGGCAGAAAGGCCAGGCGGGGCAGGCGAACTATTCGGCGGCGAAGGCGGGCGATCTGGGCTTCACCAAGGCGCTGGCGCAAGAGGGCGCGCGGGCGGGCATCACCGTCAATGCAATTTGTCCGGGCTATATCGGCACCGAGATGGTCCGCGCGATTGATGAAAAGGTGCTGAACGAGCGCATCATCCCGCAGATCCCGGTCGGTCGTCTGGGCGAGCCCGAGGAAATCGCGCGCTGCGTGGTTTTCCTTGCGGCCGAGGATGCAGGCTTCATCACCGGCGCGACCATCAGCGCCAATGGCGGCCAGTTCTTCGTCTGACCCGTTCACACAATCGCTCAAAGGCCCGCTTGCGCGGGCCTTTTTCTTTGCCTAGACCTGCGGTCGGACGCAAAAATCTTTGAAAGATTTTTGCAAATTTCTTGCAAGAAATTTGCGGGGGCAGATGACACAGGGCAGGGCGACCGCCATTGGATTCAGTGCAGTGCTGCTTTGGGCACTGCTTGCGCTGTTCACTATCGGTTCGGCGCCGGTGCCGCCCTTTCTGCTGAATGCGATCTGCTTCGCCATTGGCGGTGGCCTTGGATTGGTTCGCGTTCTCGCCAGCGGCGAGGGCGCGGTGCTGCGCCGTGTGCCGTGGTATGTCTATCTCTTCGGCACCATCGGGCTTTTCGGGTATCACGCCCTCTATTTCACCGCCTTCCGCATCGCGCCCTCTGCAGAAACCGGGCTGATCGCCTATCTCTGGCCACTCTTCATCGTGCTGCTGTCGGGCCTTCTGCCGGGCGAGCGTTTGCGCGCGGGGCATATCCTCGGCGCGCTGATCGCCTTCGCCGGGGCGGCGCTGATCGTTTTGGGCCGCGACGGCGGGCAGGCCAATGTGACGGGGCTTCTGCTGGCCTTCGGTTGCGCGATCACCTGGGCAGTTTATTCGGTCGCTTCACGCGCCTTCGGGCAGGTGCCGACGGCCGCGGTGGCAGTCTATTGCCTGGCAACGGCGCTGCTGTCCGCGATTGCGCATCTGGCCATCGAACAGACGGTCTGGCCCGCAACCGCGACAGGCTGGCTGTCGGTGCTGGCGCTGGGGCTTGGGCCAGTGGGGCTGGCGTTTTTCACATGGGATATCGGCATGAAAAAAGGCGACATCCAGTTGCTTGGAGTCGCCTCTTATGCTGCGCCGCTCCTCTCCACGCTGGCGCTGGTGATTGCCGGTATCGCGCCCCCATCGCTGACACTGCTTGTCTCGGCGGTTCTGATCACCGGAGGGGCTGCGCTGGCCGCGCGGTCAAGACCGGCGCGGCCCGGCGCGAAACGCGGTCAGGCGTGAGACAGCCGCTCAATCTCTTCCTTGAGCTTGAGCTTCTGCTTTTTCAGCGCCGCGATTTCGAGATCGTCACTTCCGGGGGCGCGCTGAGCGCGCTCAACTATTTCGGACAGGTGTTCGTGCTTTCTCCTCAGCTCGACAATATGCGAAGCGACGGTCATCAAAGCCTCCTGTTTTGTGTTCGACAGGTTGATTGCACCACGGATTCATTCGCTTGTCATCAAAATGTCACCGCTGCGGCGCGGCATTTTCGGGCAATTAGCCGAACTGCGCCGAAAGGTCGCCGCCGGTGCGCAGGATTTCGTTCGCGGCGGGGGTATAGCTTTCGCGGTCGCCCTCATGTGATGCGCCGTGATGGATGACAAAGGGGGTGAGCAGCCGGAAAGGTGCCCGCCCGCCCTTGCGGGCGCGCAGAATCAACCGGCGCGCGGCGCGGCCCTCGCGGGAAGCCAGCGGCAGAACACTGGCCGAGCCGAGCGTGCCAAGTGTCGACAGAAGGTCGGGCAGGGCATCTGCACCAGTAATCATGGTCAGCCAGCCGCCCGGGCGCAGCCGGCGCGCGGCGGTGCTGACCCATTCTCCCATAGCGACAGCCTCGACCCGCATGGCCAGCGCGCGGCCGGCGACGGGCGAGGGGGTGCCGCCAGGCGGGTAGTAGGGCGGGTTGCAGATCACATGGTCAAAGTCGCGGCGCAGATCGCGCGGCATGTCGCGCAGGTCGCCTTCTGCCACCTCCAGCGCGATGCCGTTGCGGGCGGCGTTGCGGCGGGCAAGATCCGCATAATCGGCTTGCAATTCCAGCCCGGCAAGACGCAGGCCCGGCACACGCCAGCCCAGACATAAGGAGGCAGCCCCGGCACCGCAGCCAAGATCCAGCACGCTCTGCCCCGCCTCTGCCGGACAGGCGGCGGCGAGCAGCACCGGATCTGTCGCCGCGCGATAGCCTTTCAGCGGCTGCCACAATCGCAGCTTTCCGCACAGAAACTTGTCATCACTGAGGTCCGCGTCGGAAAACATCAGCGCCCCGGGTCGATCTCATTGTCACGCAACACGGCGCGCGCGATGAAAAGGTCACGGTCCGCCACCATCAGCCGCTGCGGCAGAATGCCAAGGCTTCCATCAAGGATGCTCATGTGGACGTCGAGCGGAAACACCGCTATACCCTCGCCCTCAAGAAGGGTCGTGGCGAAGGCGATGACGGTCGGGTCTGTGCTGCGCAGGATTTCCTTCATGTCGCAGCAATGTCGGCAAAAGGCGCGCTTGTCGAGGGGATGAACGGGGGCGATATGGGGTTGGACGAGGCTGCACAGAAACCGCATGATCGCCTTGGCGAATGGCTGGCCGCCGATATGGAGGCGGTGAACGCCATGATCCGCGCCCGAATGGCATCGGAACATGCGCCGCGCATTCCCGAGGTCACCGCGCATCTGGTGGAGGCCGGAGGCAAGCGGTTACGTCCGATGTTGACGCTGGCGGCGGCGCGGCTGTGTGGCTATGACGGCCCGTTCCACATCCATCTGGCGGCGACGGTGGAATTCATCCACACCGCCACCCTGTTGCATGACGATGTGGTGGATGAAAGCACCCAGCGGCGCGGGCGTCCGACGGCCAACCTGCTGTGGGATAACAAATCCTCGGTTCTGGTCGGCGATTACCTGTTCGCCCGCAGCTTTCAGTTGATGACCGAGACGGGCTCGCTGCGGGTGATGGAGATTCTGTCCAACGCCAGCGCCACGATTGCCGAAGGCGAGGTGCTGCAACTGACGGCGGCGCAGGATCTTGCGACGACGGAAAGCATTTATCTGCAAGTCGTGCGCGGCAAGACGGCGGCGCTGTTTTCTGCCGCGACCGAGGTGGGTGGCGTCATCGCAGGAGCTTCGGCTGAACAGGTGCAGGCGCTTTATACCTATGGGGATGCGCTTGGCATTGCCTTCCAGATTGCTGACGACCTGCTGGATTATGGCGGCACCTCTGCCGCCATCGGCAAGAATGTGGGTGATGATTTTCGCGAGCGCAAGCTGACCCTGCCGGTGATCAAGGCCGTGGCGCAGGCCGATGCGGCAGAGCTTGCCTTCTGGGAGCGCACGATAGCAAAGGGCCGTCAGGAAGACGGTGATCTGGAGCAGGCGCTGGCCATCATGGCCCGTCATGGCGCGATGGAAGCGGCGCGCGACGATGCGCTGGCCTGGGCCGCAAAGGCGCGGGCCGCCATCGACACGCTGCCCGACCATCCGCTGCGCGGCATGCTGTCGGATCTCGCTGCCTATGTGGTCGCGCGGATCAACTGAGCCATATCGGCCCGTCCCGGATAGATCAGGCCCGACGCGACCCACCACTCGGGCTGGTCTGCTGCCAGAGCCTCGGACGCCGCAATCGCCTCGGCCTCCTTCGCGAACAGTGCGAAACAGGTGGCGCCCGATCCTGACATGCGCGCGAACAGCGCACCGGGCAGGGCCGCCAGCGCGCTGACCACATCGCCGATCACCGGGGCAATGGTCCGGGCGGGGGCCTCCAGATCATTGCGGGTCTCGCGCAGCCAATCCGCCAGCGCGGCGGCGTCGATCCATCCCGGCAAAGCCTCGGGCAGAAACGGGTTTTCCTTATGTGGCGGCAGGGCCTTGAAAACCGCAGGCGTCGGCACCTCGACGCGCGGATTGGCCAGAACCACATGCACTTCGGGCAGCGGCGGCAGCCAGTCCAGCTTCTCTCCGATGCCGCGCATCCGGGCAGGATGCGAGGCAAGACAGACCGGCACATCTGCCCCGAGCGCGGCCACCGCATCGGCCTGCGCCTGTGCCATGGCCGGCATTCGCCCTGCCATGGCCTGAAGCCGCAGCAGCACGCGGATGGCCGCCGCCGCATCAGCCGACCCGCCGCCAATCCCGCTGGCCGGGGGCAGGCGCTTGTCCAGCACCAGTTCGGCACCCATGTCGCCCGCAACCAGCCGTGCCGCGCGCAGGACCAGATTATCGTCACCGGCAGGCACGCCCGCTGCAAAAGGCCCCGTGATCCGCAGGCTCAGCCCGTCCGCCGGGGTCGCGCGCAGCCCGTCGCCGATCCCGGCGAAGACAACCAGACTGTCCAGCAGGTGATAACCGTCTGCCCGCTGTCCGGTGACATGCAGGCAGAGGTTGATCTTGGCATGAGCGAATTCAGTGATCGTTTTCGGCAGCATCGACCTTGCCCAGCGGGGCGGCGCCTTCATCGGCAAGCACGCGGTCCAGCCCGATTTCCAGCTTGCGGCGAATGCGCTTCGCCTCTTTTTCGTCGGGGTCGAACGACAGGGCGCGGCGCCACTGGAATTGCGCTTCCAGCTTGCGACCGACCGCCCAATAGACATCGCCCAGATGGTCGGTCACGATCGGGTCCACCGGCTCCATCAGCGAGGCGGCTTCCATCGGCTCGACCGCCTCGTCATAGCGGCCAAGGCGGAAATAGGCCCAGGCCAGGCTGTCAGTGATATACCCGCTGTCGGGTTGCGCGGCGACGGCGCGCTTGATCAGGTCCAGCGCCTCGTCGAGGTTCTTGTTCAGTTCAAGAAAGCTGTAGCCGAGGTAATTGAGCACCTGCGGCTGATCGGGGCTCAGTTCCAGCGCCTTGCGCAGATCGGCCTCGGCCTGATCCCAGCGTTTCTGGCGCTCGTGACAGATGCCGCGGCTGAAGAACAGCGGCCAGTCGCGGGCGGTCGGGGTGCCGACCAGCGCGATGGCGGCGTCATAGCCCTTGGTCGCATCCTCGAACCGATCCTCGCGACGCAGCAGGTCGGCATAGGCGATCTGCACGCTGAGAAGCTTCGGATAGGTACGGGCAAGGTTCTGGAGCACCTCCAGCGCGGCATCGGTGCGGTCACTGGCCAGCAGGGTGTCGGCCCGGCCCAGTTCAGCCATATAGAATTCCGGCGCGGTGTTCGGAACCAGCGCAAAGGTTGCGGCGGCCATATCATGCTGGCCTTCCGCATTCAGCAGGCTCGCCGACATCAGCACCGCCTCGGTGTGATCGGGGCGCAGCCAGGCAGCCGTGCGGGCATAGATCAGGGTATAGCTGTTGTCCGCCTCACCATTCAGCGCCACGGCCATGGTGTAGAAGGCCTCGGCCACGCCTTCGGCAGGGTTGGTTGCGATGGCATAGGGCACAGGCTCGCCCGCATCCAGACGTGCGCGCATCTCATCGACCGCCGGATCTTGCCCCTGCGCGAAAGCGCCGTCCAGAAGCGCGACGGCATCGGCATTGCGTTCCAATTGGCTGAGGATTTGGGCATGACCGAGCAAAGCGCGGCGCACGGTTTTCAGGGGGGCGAGGGCAGGGTCCGACAGGATCTTGTCTGCCCCTTCGAAATCACCGACCGATGCCAGCGCCAGCGCCTTGTGATAGCGCGCGAAGAGGGCGGCACCTTTTGCCTCGGCGGCCTTGTCGAAGGCAGCCAATGCCTCGGTCATCCGGCCCTGACCGGCCTCGGACCAGGCGCCGACCAGCTGGTCGAACAGCGTATTGGTGCTTTGCCCCTTGGCAATAGCCGCTACGATGGCGGCGTAATCTCCGCGTTTGGCCTCGTCGGCCAGCAGGGCGAGGCTGGCGAACTGGCTTTTGCCCCCCAGATCGACAAGCTGTTGGCCATAGCGCGCCGCAGCCTCGAAATCACCCGAACCCATGGTGGCGACGATGGCGCCATTCAGCATATCGGTGTTCTGCGGGTCCTTCGCGAGCGCGCGGGCAAACCAGCCTGCCGCCTCGGCGTAATTGCTGTCCGTGGCGGCGACACGGGCGGCCAGATAGGCGCCGGCATCCACCGGCTGTTCCGGGGCGGATGCGGTCTCGGTCGTTTGCGCGGGGGCTGTCTCGGCCCGTGCCAGCGGCGCGCCCGCAAGGGCGGCAAGGGCAAGGACGAGGGCGGTAGGTCCGAGGCGCATTCAAATCTCCGCTGACTGGCCGATGCGCCAGATTAGGCTGCGCTTGGGCACAGCGCAATGCGCCGGGGGCCGCGCAGGGGCGTTGATGGCGTGAAGTCGCGCAGATGTTATTTCAATCACTTGCGCAACAGCCCGCGCGCCCCGCCTGCGATCAGCAGGGCAACATCGGTCATCGCCCGTGTGGGTGAAAGTCCGGGTGGTACGGCGATATAGCGCGGCTGCCAGTCCGGGTGGAACTTCTGCTTGAAGGCACGCAGACCCGCGAAATTGTAAAAAGCCCCGCCATGGCGATAGATCAGCCGCCCGAAACGGTTCCACAGCCGCCCGACCGACCGCTCCGACAGGCCCGCCAGCGGCGCGACACCAAGGCTGAATTCGGTCGCGCCCAGATCGCGGTAATGTTCCATCAGCGTCAGGAACAGGAACTCCATCATGCCTGAAGCCTCATCGGGCAGATAGCGCATGAGGTCCACCGACACCCGCCGCCCGTCACCCGGAGCCAGCACATTGGCGAAGGCGAGGATCGGCCCGTCTGCCGCGCGCCGCACCACGGCGATCGGAAAGCGGGCCAGATAGGACGGCTCGAACCGTCCGACGGAAAAGCCCTTTTCGCGTGCGGTCTTGCCGCCGAGCCAGGCCTCCGACACCGTGGCCAGTTCCGCGAGCAGCGCGGCGTCATGCGGCGGTGTCAGAAGCTCCATCCGCAGGCCGTCACGCTCCTGCCGGTTGTGGGTGGCGCGCAGGGATTTGAAGGCGGCGCCCGACAGGCTGAAATTCTGCAACGGGATGACGGCCTCTTCGCCGACCTTGTGGAGCGCCATGCCCAGATCGACATAGACCGGCAGATGCTGCGGCCCGACTTCGTAGAACATCGGACGGCAATTGGCGCGCTGCGCCTGGTCGATGAAGGCCCAGCAAAGGTCAGGCACCTCCTCCGGGCGGCCGACGGGATCGCTCAGCGCGACCCAGGTCGAGCCTTGCACGCCGTACATGATGAAGGCGCCACCGGCATCCGAGAACAGAAAACGCTTGTCACCCGACAGGCCGATACAGCCCTGCGGATCGCCCGCCGCCGCCACGATGGCCGCTGCGCGCTCCAGCACGCCGGGATCTTGCGCGCGTACCGGACGGCTGCGCACCGGGCGCAGCGCCAGATAAATGCCGAAAAACAGCAGGATGGCCGAGGCGACCAGCCCGGCCCGCAACGCGCGGGGCGTATTGGCGCCATGGGCGATTTCGGTCCACAGATCGTTGGAATAGGGCGTGGTGCGGTGGACGAAGAAAAAGAACACCGCCGCCGCCAGCACGACCCCCAGAACCAGTGCGAACCATGCCGGGCTGAATACACCCTCGGTCAGCTTGGCCTTACGGTGGAAGGCTCCCCGGAACGGCAACAGCAGCAGCAGGCCCGCCCCCAGCAGCAGCGCGCTGTCCACATCAAACCCGTTCAGCAGCGAGGCAACCAGGCCGCCCGCCAGCACTGCCTGTGTCAGCCAGAACGCGGCCTCCACCCTCCGGGCCAGACCGTGCGACAGGATCAGCAGCAGCACCCCGGCCACAGCGGAGGCCAGCGTGCCGCCTTCGATCAGCAGGGCCGCGATGACGTCGCGGTCCGCCATCGCATCCCCCCGGACCGACGGGATCAGCGAGGCCATCAGCAGATAGACCCCGAAGCCGAAGGTCACCAGCCCCACCAGCGAGGGCACCACGCCGCCCAGAGCCTCGGTCACGGGGCGGCTTTGCGCGGGCAGGCGCCCCATCAGCCGGGTGATGAACCCGCCCGCCATCCGCGCCTCGTTGACCGAAACGATGACGAAGCCCAGCACGAAGGGCAGGATGTAATAGATCATTCGGAACATCAGCAGCGCGGCGGCAGCCTCACTGACGGGCACTTCCGGAGGCAGGGTGCCGATGACCACGGTTTCAAACACACCGACGCCGCCGGGCACGTGGCTCAGAATGCCGATCATCATGGCGATGGCGTAGATCGCCACGAAGGATGCAAAATCGGGGGTGCCGGCGGGCATCAGCACCCAGAGCGTATAGGCCGCTGCCACCACGTCGATCAGCGTCACCGCAAGCTGCCCGGCCAGACTGCGCGGCGGCGGCAGGCGCAGGTCGAACCGCCAGACCTTCAGGGAGCGGTTGCCCCAGGAAATGAACACGATCACCGCGACCGAGATCACCAGAACCGCCAGCGAGCCCCAGCGTACCAGGCCGGGGGACAGCGGCAGCACGTCCGAGGCCGCCATCGGATGCACCGCCAGCGCGGCCAGGCCGATCAGGGTCAGGCCGGTGCCGAGCGCCATGGCGATATAGGCTGAAACCGCCGCCACCTCGAAGGCATTCAGCCCGAAGGCGGAATAGATGCGATAGCGCACCGCCCCGCCGGAAACGATGCTGACGCCGATGGTATTGCCGAAGGCATAGCCCAGAAAACCGCCCAGCCCCACGACCCGCCACGGCAGCCGGTGTCCGATGAAATGCAGCGCGAAGACATCATAACCCACCAGCGCCGCATAGCCGACCGCTGTTGCCAGAACCGCGCCGATCAGGCTGTGCCACGGTGTTGCACGGATATGTGCCATCACATCCGCCGGATCGACCGGCCGCAGCAGGTGATACAGCGCATAAAGACCCAGCCCGAACAACCCGATACCCAGCAGGATCGGAAAGCTTCGGCGCAGGAAAGTGAGAGTGGATGAGATCATCTTGAAAATGCAGCCTGTCGCGGTCTTCCGGCCCCGTTTCAGCTAGGCCATCACCGTGCGCGTGTAAACACTGACGGGAGGATTGTGCCGTGGCGGAGCGGCCGCTGTGGCAGAGCGCCGCGCATCGGGGGCATTCAGCGGGTCGGCAAGGGGGAGGCTCCGACCGCATTCAGTGCCATGGCGGCATAGATCGCCTCGACCTCGGCGCGACCAAGGCGACCGCCCTCGCGATACCAGTTCGTCACCCCGGTCAGCATGGCAATCAGCGCCAGCGTGGCAAGCTTGGTGTCGGGCACCGCAAAGACCCCGGCGGCGCGGCCATCGCGCAGGATCGCCTCAAGCGTATTCTCGTAGCGGCGTCGCAGGGCTTCGATGGCGGTGAAATTGGCAGGCTCCAGATTGCGCAATTCCATGTAGGCAACGAAAACCGCGTCGGGCCGGTCGATGTGATAGCCGATATGGAACCGGGCGAACTGATCCAGCCGGGCCTCGGGGCCGTTGACAGGGGGCAGGGCGGCGCAGGCGGCCAGCAGACCGTCCAGATGGTCGCGCATCAGATCGGCCAGCAGGCTTTGCTTGTCGGGCGTGTACAGATACAGCGCCCCGGCCTGCACACCGACCTCGGCTGCGATCTGCCGCATGGAAACGGCGGCATAGCCGTGCCGGGCGAACAGGTGTTCAGCCGCCGCGCGGATGCGGGGGCCGGTGATTTCGGAGTGTGAGCCGGTCTTGCGTGCCATGTGTCCATGCTATCTGAACGCATGTTCAGTTCAAGCCCGCCCTTTCCGGGCCGCGGCTCTGGCTTGCCGAAAGGCCCGGCCTCCCTGTAAGGATAGGCGGCACGATGCCAGCGCCGGACCTGCCGATGAATGCTTTCCGCCCCTTCCTTCTTGCGCCGCTGGCCCTTGCGGCCTGCACGGCCATGCCGGAACTGGCGCCGCCTGCCGCCCCTGCGGGACCGGCCCCCGCGCTTCAGCCGATTGATACGCTGCTGGCAGAGGCGCAGCTTGATGCCGTGCCGGTCAACGCGGCGGATGGTCTGGCGGGTCGGGCCGCCGCGCTGCAGTCCCGTGCGGCTGCCCTGCGCGCGCTGCGTCTGACGACGCCGGAGCCGACCCCGGCAACAGACGGCTGACGCCAGCCCGATTGCGCAGGGCGGTTGAACGGGCTAACAGACGGACAGACAAATCACGGAGCATATTATGGTTCAGCCCCTGCGTCTCGGGCTCGCCGGTCTTGGAACCGTCGGCATCGGAGTGGTGAAGATCGTTCAGCAACATGCCGATCTGATCACTGCGCGCACTGGCCGCCCCGTGGTGATTACCGCCGTTTCGGCGCGGGACCGCACGAAGAACCGCGATGCCGATCTTTCGGCCTATGCCTGGGAAACCGATCCGGTTGCTCTTGCGCAGCGCGAAGATGTCGACGTGTTCGTCGAGGTGATGGGCGGGCATGAGGGCGCGGCGAAAGCTGCGACCGAGGCCGCCATCGCAGCGGGCAAGGATGTTGTGACCGCGAACAAGGCGCTGCTGGCGCATCACGGGCAGACACTGGCCGAAGCGGCCGAGGCCGCGGGCCGGGTGATCCGGTTTGAGGCGGCGGTGGCGGGGGGGATCCCCGTCATCAAGGCGCTGACCGAAGGTCTGGCTGGCAACCGTATCACCCGTGTCATGGGCGTTATGAACGGCACCTGCAACTATATCCTGACCCGGATGCAGAACGCAGGCCTGCCCTATGAAACCGTGTTCGAGGAAGCCCGCCAATTGGGCTATCTTGAGGCCGATCCGAATCTTGATGTGGGCGGGATCGATGCCGGACACAAGCTGTCGCTGCTGGCCGCCATCGCCTTCGGCACCCGCGTCGCCTTCGACGCGGTAGAGCTTGAAGGCATCGGCAATGTCTCGATCGAGGATATCGAACTGGCCGACGACATGGGCTATCACATCAAGCTCCTCGGCGTGGCGCAGATGTCGGGACGCGGGCTGGAACAGCGCATGACCCCGTGCCTTGTGCCTGCCGAAAGCCCCTTTGGCCAGCTGCAAGGCGGCACCAATATGGTGATGCTGGAAGGCGACAGTGTGGGCCAGATCGTGCTGCGCGGCCCCGGCGCGGGCGAGGGCCCGACCGCCAGCGCGGTGATGTCCGATGTCATCGACATCGCGCGCGGTCTGCGACTGCCGACCTTCGGGCGGCCTGCCGCCACGCTGGTTCCGGCGGTTCCGGCCAAGGCCGCGACCCCCGCGCCCTATTACCTGCGGATGACGCTGCTCGACAAACCCGGCGCCTTGGCCAAGATCGCCACCTGTCTTGGAGAGGCGGGCATCTCCATCGACCAGATGCGCCAGATCAACCAGCCGGGCGAGGAAGATGACGATGCCATCGTCATCTTCGTCACGCACAAAGCGGCCCCGGCCGATGTGGCACATGCACTCACAAGCTTTGCGCAGACCGGCGTGCTGGTTGGTCAGCCCGTCGCCATCCGCATCGAGGAACTGTAAGCGGGCAGGCCGCGCCAGTGCGTTAGCGGAACCATCCTTGCGGGCAGGGCTTGCGGCGGCTAGGACAGGGCAAAGTCTTTAACCGGCCTCCATATGGGGCAGACAATGGGGGTTTTCATGGCCGATGCGGCTCAATTTCAGGATCGGATGCTTTCCCTCGGACTCGCCCGCGTGTCCGAGGCGGCAGCACTTGCCTCGGCGACGCTAATCGGCCGGGGGAACGAGAAGGCGGCGGATCAGGCGGCCGTGAACGCGATGCGTGATCAGCTCAACCTTCTGGACATTGCCGGTGTGGTGGTGATCGGCGAGGGCGAGCGTGACGAGGCGCCGATGCTGTATATCGGCGAGGAAGTCGGCACCGGCAACGGCCCGGCTGTGGATATCGCGCTCGATCCGCTGGAAGGGACCACGCTGACCGCCAAAGACATGCCGAACGCGCTGACCGTGATCGCCATGGCGCCGCGCGGCACGTTGCTGCATGCGCCCGATGTTTACATGGAAAAGCTGGCCATCGGTCCGGGCTATGCGCCCGACACCGTGACGCTGGAGATGAGCCCGGCGGAGCGTGTTGAGGCGCTGGCCCGCGCCAAGGGCTGTGCGCCGGGCGATATCACCGTCTGCATCCTGGAGCGTCCGCGCCATGAAACGCTGATTGCCGAGGTGCGCGGCACCGGCGCGGCGATCCGGTTGATTACCGACGGCGATGTGGCGGGCGTGATCCATTGCGCCGAAAGCGACAAGACCGGCATCGACATGTATATGGGGTCGGGCGGGGCGCCGGAGGGCGTACTGGCAGCTTCGGCCCTGAAATGCATGGGTGGCCAGATCTATGGCCAGCTGCTGTTCCGCAACGATGACGAACGCGTCCGCGCCGCCAGTGCCGGGATCACCGATCTGAACCGGATTTATACCCGTGACGAGATGGTTACCGGCGATGTGATCTTTGCCGCGACCGGGGTGACCAATGGCTCGATCCTGTCGGGCATCAAGCGCGAGCCGGGCTGGGTGACGACCGAGACGCTCTTGATGCGGTCGAAAACCGGATCGGTGCGGCGGATGAGCTATCGCAGCCCTGTGAAAGCCTGAGGTTCCGAAATGTCAAAAAGGCCCCCGGTTTCGGGGGCCTTTTGCATTTTGAGTGTCGGGTTTTCACCTGTCCTCGGGCCGCAGCACCATCTGGGTCTGCGTAACCATCGCCGCCAGCTTGCCATCCTCGCGCAGGATGCGGGTCTGCCACACCATTGTCTTGCGCCCCTTGTGCAGCGGCTCGGTCACCGCGCGGGCGGTGGTGCCCAGCGGCACGGAGCGGAAGAAGCCGGTCTTGCTTTCCACTGTCACCGTCCCCTCACCCTCGCGCAGGTTGAGGAAGGTCGCCGTCCCGCCCAGGTTATCCGCTAGGCCCATGATGGCGCCGCCATGCAGAACGCCGTTCCGGTTTCCCAGAGCCTCGGTCACCTCAAGTTCTGCCTCCACCCGGTCGGGCGTGGCCGACATGATCCTCAGACCCAGCAGGCGGGCGAAGGCAGGCTGATCGGCAGCGATGGGCGGAATGTCAGACATGTGAAACTCGGGGACTGTGTTGAGAAGAAAACGCCCGCCACCTTGCGGGGCGGGCGTTCGAATTTCACAAGGCCGGGTCAGCGGCGGCGGTCGCGCCGCGCGCTCATCGGCTGGAAGGCCACGCCGACATGGGCGTCGCAATAGGGCTTGCCCGCCTGCGAGGGCAGGCCGCAGAACCAGAAATCTTCGGTCGCCGGATCACCGATCGGCCATTTGCAGGTGCGTTCGGTCAGTTCCATCAGCGTCAGCTTGCGGGCGCGCTTTTCCACCTCGCGCACCGAGGCCAGCGCCTCGGGGCTGATCTCGTTGGCCGAAGGTTGCGGCGGCAGCGGCTGGCCTGCCGGAACGATGGCCTTGCGCAGCGGGATCGGGGCCGAGGGCGCCGGAGCAGCCGCTGCCGGCTGCGGGGCAGGGCGTTCGGGCGGGGCAGGGCGCGGCGGCTCTGCCGCGCGCGGGGCCGGTTCGGGGGCCGGGCGCGGGGTTTCGACGCGCGGGGCCGGAGCCTCGACCGCGACCTCTTCCTCATCCTCTTTGCCGCCAGCGCCGCCGACACGGTTCGACAGGCCCAGACGGTGAACCTTGCCGATCACCGCGTTGCGGGTCACGCCGCCCAGCTCTTTGGCGATCTGGCTGGCGCTCTGGCCTTCAGACCACATCCTCTTGAGCGTCTCGACGCGCTCGTCAGTCCACGACATGCTGTTCTCCGGCTTGGGTCTCCCGCGGCACGGCCGGGCGCGGGGTCGGACGCTATTTTACCCTGCCACGCCGCAGATACAAGCCATGCAGATGAAGCGCGTCCGCCTCAGACCTCGATCTGGGTAAAGCCGTCGCGCAGGGCCCTGGACCAGGCCTCGCTCATGGCGCGGAACTGTTCGTCCCCGGCCTCGATCCGCCGCCGCATGCTGATCTGGCATGCATCGCGTTCGATCACGCACATATCGAGCGGCATGCCGACCGAGAGATTGGATCGCAGCGTGGAATCCATGCTCAGCAGCACCGCCTTCTGCGCATCGGCCAGCGAGGTTTCAGGCCGCACCACCCGGTCAAGGATCGGCTTGCCGTATTTGTGTTCGCCGATCTGGAGGAAGGGGGTATCCTCGGTCGCCTCGATGAAATTGCCCTCGGGGTAGATGAGGAACAGCCGCATCACGCCGCCGCGCCGCTGACCTGCAACGATCATCGAGGCAGAGGCGCTCTGGCGCATCGCGCTCATCTTCTCGTCCACCTCATTGCGGACGGAGGCCAGCATGTTGCCGACAATCTCGGCCACCTTCAGCATGGTCGGCGCTTTCAGGATCGAGGTTTCGCCGTCGGCGTCGGGTTCTTCGATGGCCTCGCGCAGGCGGGCGATGGTGGTCTGCGTGACGCTGAGGCTGCCAGCCGTCATGATGGCGATGACACGCTCGCCCGGTTCTTCGAAAGTGAACATCTTGCGATAGGTCGAGATATTGTCCAGCCCGGCATTGGTCCGGGTGTCCGACAGCAGCACCATGCCTTCATTCAGCAGAAGGCCTACGCAATAGGTCATGTTCGTTTCCGTGAGTGGCGTTTGGCGCAACACTAGGGCCGCGCCCACGCGGGCGCAACCATCGCTTTGTTATTGTTGCTCCTGTTGCTGGCTCTGCGTGCAGACGGCAACCCGCACCGCCATGGTTTCAGCGCCGGGGCCGCGCGCGATGCCGCGGATCGGCGCCGCATCCTGCGCGTCGAAGCCGGAGGCAAGCCGGATGTAGCGTTCATCCGGGCAGCAGGCATTGGCCGGATCGAAGCCGACCCATCCCAGACCGGGCAACCAGATTTCGGCCCAGGCATGGGCGGCCTCATGCGCATTGCCCCCGGCATCCGCGAAAAGATAGCCCGAGACATAGCGCGCGGGCATCCCCCGGTGCCGTGCAATGGCGATCAGGGCGTGGGCGTGATCCTGACAGACGCCTTCGCCCAGACCCAGCGCTTCGGCGGCTGTGGTATGCGCCTCGGTCACGCCGGGGCGATAGGTGATGGCCTCTGCCACCGCAGCGGAAAGCCGGTGCGCGGCATCCAGCGGGCCGTCGGCGCCTTCCGCCGACTCTGACAGATCGACCAGCGCGGTATCGACGCGGGTGGGCAGGGTGTCGCGCAGATAGACTTCGGGACGCACCGTCTCGCGATGGCCACGCAGCACGCCTGCGAGGTCCCGGGTATCGACCGTGCCGGTGACCTGCACCAGAATTTCACTGACCGGGCCGATGACGGACCAGGCGCTGACCCGGTCGCCCGCACCGTCGCGGAAGCTGCCGCCCTGAAGCCCGTCGCTGACGGTAACCTTCCAGTCCAGTACCGTCTGCCCTTCGAACACCGAAGGCGTCAGGCGATGGCTTTGCACCACACCGCGCACGGGCGCGGCATAGCGATAACAGGTGACATGATCGACGGTCAGACGCATCAGCGCAGATCCCCGCTCAGATAAGATTCATGGATGGCAGTGCCCAGTTCGGCGGAATCGCGGATGAACCGCGACAGAAACTCGTGCAGCCCCTCGTCGAAAATCGCCTCGACATTGGTGGTTTCCAGTTCGTTCAACATGGCGGTGGCCTTGCCCTGTGCAGGCATGGTGCGGCCATAGGCCTTGGCCAGCCGCGTCAGGTGGTTGTTCACGCCGGAGAGGCAGGTGATGAGCGAACGCGGGCTTTGCGGATTGAGGATCAGGAAATCCGCGATCTTGGCCGCCGTCACCTCGCCGCCATAGGCCCAGTGGAAGGCGCGATGCGCCCCCATGGCCCGCAGAAGCGTCGTCCATTGATAATTGTCGAGCCCGGACCCCACGAATTCGATGCGTGGCAGCAGGACGTAATATTTCACATCCAGCATCCGGGCGGTGTTGTCGCCGCGTTCCAGATAGTAGCCGATATTCAGGAAGTTGTAGCCGTCATTGCGCAGCAGCGTCGCGTCGATGGCGCCGCGCACCATGGCGGTGTGGCGCATCACCCATTCGGTCAGGCGGCTGAGTTCCAGCTCGCTGCGCGGGGTGCGCTCCAGTTGCCGCAACTCCTGAAAGGCGGTGTTCAGCGCGTCCCAGACCTGGCTGGTCAGCGCTGTGCGCACGATGCGGCCGTTTTCCCGCGCCGCCGTGATGCAGCTTGCCACCGAGGAGGGGTTGTCGCGGTCGAAGAACAGCCAGCTTTCAAGGTTGCGCTGTACCGGGTCACCGTATTTGTGGGAAAACCCGTTGGCCGTGCCCGAGGATTGCAGCAGGCTGTCCCATTCGTTGCGATAGCCATGGGTGGAGGGCATCAGCGTGATGCGCGACCCCACTTCCAGCAGCCGCGCCGCAATGTCGGCGCGTTCCATATAGCGGGCGATCCAGTAGAGGTTGTCTGCGGTTCTGCTCAGCATCAATGATTACTCCGCCAGCACCCAGGTATCCTTGACCCCGCCGCCCTGCGACGAGTTCACCACAAGGCTGCCGTCTTTCAGAGCCACGCGGGTCAGCGCGCCGGGCACGAGGTCGATGCTTTCGCCGACCAGGCAATAGGGCCGCAGGTCCACATGGCGTGGTGCGATGCCTTCGGCCACGAAAGTCGGCGTCGTGGACAGCGCAAGCGTCGGCTGAGCGATATAATTGTCGGGATCGTCGAGAATCTTCAGCCGGAAGGCCTCGACCTCGGCCTTGGTGGATTTCGGCCCGACCAGCATGCCGTAACCGCCTGAGCCATGCACCTCTTTCACGACCAGTTCGGGCAGGTTGTCGAGCACATATTTCAGATCATCCGATTTGCCGCATTGCCAGGTCGGCACGTTGTTCAGGATCGGCTCTTCCCCCAGATAGAAACGCACCATTTCGGGCACGAAAGTATAGACAGCCTTGTCATCCGCCACGCCCGCACCGGGTGCGGAACAGATCGCCACCCCGCCGGAGCGGTAGACATCCATCAGCCCCGGCACGCCCAGCATGGAATCCGGGCGGAAGCACAGCGGGTCGATGAAGGCATCGTCAATCCGGCGATAGATCACATCCACCTTCTTCGGGCCTTCGGTGGTGCGCATCCAGACAAATTCGCCCTCTACGAACAGATCCTGCCCTTCCACCAGTTCGACCCCCATCAGATCGGCGAGGAAGCTGTGTTCGTAATAGGCGCTGTTGAAATGGCCGGGGGTCAGCAGAACCACGCGCGGCTCGCCCGTGCATTTCGCGGGCGCGACCGAGGCGAGTGTACGGCGCAGCCTTTCGCTGTAACTGTCGACCGGCTGGATGCGGTTCTCGCGGAACAGATCGGGGAACATCCGCATCATGATTTCGCGGTTTTCCAGCATGTAGCTGACACCCGAGGGCGTGCGGCAGTTGTCTTCCAGCACAAAAAACTCGTCAGGCCCGGTGCGCACGAGGTCAATGCCGACGATGTGGCTGTAAACTCCCTTGGGCGGCACGAAGCCGACGACGGCCTTTTCGTAAGCCTCGTTTTCATACACCAGACGCGCCGGGATGCGCCCGGCCTTCACGATCTCGCCCCGGCCATAGACATCGGCCAGAAACATGTTCAGCGCCCGCGCGCGCTGCTTGATGCCGCGTTCCAGCCGGGTCCATTCCGGGGCGGTGAACACGCGGGGGAACATGTCGAACGGGATCAGCCGATCCGGGTCGCCGCCCTCGCCATAGACCGCGAACGTGATGCCGATGCGGCGAAACAACGTTTCAGCCTCGGCCTGCTTCATCTGCCTGAGCTCGGCCGGCATATGCCGCATCCAGTCTTCCAGCCGCGCATAAGGCGCGCGCACTGCGCCGTTATCATACATTTCGTTGAAATAGGTCGTCACTGAAGCGCCCCCGATCTTGCTGATTTCAGTTAAGCGTCGCCCCGGCGGACATGAAAGCGGCGGTGACGGTTTTCGCGGCAAAAAGGCCTGAAACCTGCCGGGAACAGGGTCATTCGCCTAATATTTGAGCAAATTTTGGTGAATTGCAGGAGCCAAAGCCTTTCGGATGGCCGAATCCGGGCGAAAATTCCCTATCGCGTGCATCAGATTTGCATGGCCCGGAAGGGCCTGAGGCTTGCGCTTGGTCCCTTCGGGAACCTAGATGGGAACAAACATGCTTGAGGTTCCTCCATGACTCTTCCGCTTCCTTCGCCGGTTTTCGATGCCAATGCCGCCGGGGGCGGGCTGGGCAATCTGCCCGAATGGGATCTGACCGATCTTTACCCCGCGCCGGATGCGCCCGAAGTTGCGCGCGACATGGCCTGGCTGGAAAAAGCCTGTGCCGATTTCGCGGCGGCCTATGAAGGCAAGCTGGCGGACCTCGATGCTGCCGGGTTGCTGGCCTGCGTGCAGGAATACGAGGCAATCGACGTGATCGCCGGGCGCCTGATGTCTTACGCCGGGCTGCGCTATTACCAGAACACCATGGACAGCGAGCGCGCCAAGTTCATGGCCGATGCGCAGGACCGTGTCACCACCTTCACCACGCCGCTGGTGTTCTTCAGCCTGGAGTTCAACCGTCTGGAAGATGCGGCGCTGGACCGGCTGCTGGCCGCCAATGCCGATCTGGCCCGCTACAAGCCGGTGTTCGACCGGATGCGCGCCATGCGCCCGCACCAGCTTTCGGACGAGTTGGAGCGCTTCCTGCATGACGAAAGCGTCGTCGGCGCCTCGGCCTGGAACAAGCTGTTCGACGAGACGATGGCAGGCCTGATGTTCAAGGTCGCGGGCGAGGAGGAGGAGCTGAACCTCGAAGCCACGCTGAACCTGCTGACCGATACCGACCGCGCGAAACGCGAGGCTGCGGCGCGGTCGCTGGCCGAAGTCTTTGATCGCCATATCAAGCTGTTTGCGCGGGTGCACAACACGCTGGCCAAGGAAAAGGAAATCCATGATCGTTGGCGCAAGATGCCCAGCCCGCAGCATGGCCGCCATCTGTCGAACCATGTGGAACCCGAGGTGGTGCAGGCTTTGCGGGATGCCGTGGTTGCCGCCTATCCCAAGCTCAGCCATCGCTACTATGCGCTGAAGGCGAAATGGCTGGGTCTCGACCGGCTGCAAGTCTGGGACCGCAACGCGCCGCTGCCCATCGAACAGCCGAAAACCGTGGACTGGGATACCGCACGCAAGACGGTTTCCGATGCCTATGCCGCCTTCTCGCCGCGTCTGGCCGAACTGGCCGAGCCGTTCTTCACGCAGGGCTGGATCGACGCAGGTGTGAAGCCCGGCAAGGCCCCCGGTGCCTTCGCGCATCCGACCGTCACCACCGTGCATCCCTATGTGATGCTGAACTATCTTGGTAAACCGCGCGACGTCATGACGCTGGCGCATGAGCTTGGTCATGGCGTCCATCAGCGGCTGGCGGCGGCACAGGGGGAACTGCTGTCCTCGACCCCGCTGACGCTCGCCGAAACCGCCAGCGTCTTTGGCGAGATGCTGACCTTCCGCAAGCTCCTGGACGGCGCCAGAACCCCGGCCGAGCGCAAGACCTTGCTGGCGGGCAAGGTCGAGGACATGATCAACACGGTCGTGCGTCAGATCGCCTTCTATGATTTCGAATGCAAGCTGCATGCGGCGCGGGCGGAAGGGGAACTGACCCCCGACGACATCAATGCCCTGTGGATGAGCGTGCAGGCCGAAAGCCTTGGCCCGGCCTTCGATTTCATGGATGGGTATGAGACCTTCTGGGCCTATATCCCGCATTTCGTGCATTCGCCGTTCTACGTCTATGCCTATGCCTTCGGTGACGGGCTGGTGAACGCGCTTTACGCGGCCTATGCCGATGGTCTGCCGGAGTTCCAGGAGAAGTATTTCGATCTGCTGAAGGCGGGCGGCTCGAAGCACCACAAGGAACTGCTGGCGCCCTTCGGGCTGGATCTGTCCGATCCCGGTTTCTGGCAGAAGGGGCTCGACATGATCGCGGGCTTCATCGACGAGCTTGAGGCGATGGAAGCCTGATCCTGAACCGGCCCTTCGGGGCCGGTTTTCATTTGTGGTCGTCAGAAATGTGCCTTGGGCTCATCCGGTTTGCCCGCCGCTACGGCGAGCAACCCGCCGACAAGGCAGAAGCCGATCGGGAACATGGTGAAGACGCCAAAGCCGAAGGCCAGATAGATCAGACCCGCGGACAACAGCATCAGAATACCACCCCAGAGCGCGCGCGCCCGCGCCATGGCGCCGCCCGCAATGGCCAGCAAAGGGGCGAGGAAGCTGGCGATGCGGATGGTCTGCGCATTCTCGAACTGGCCGAACATCCGCCCGACTTCGGCGTGATTCTGAACGACCTCGGTATAGCCGAAGCTGAAAAAGCCCACGATCATGGCGAAGATGCCGCCAATCAATCCCAATACCAGAGCGGCGTTGCGCATGGCCTGTCCTTTGCTTCGGTCCGGGAAATCACATGGGACCAGCGGTGCGCCCGGTCAAGGGCGCGGCAGGGTCAGTGCGTCCAGGCGCTGCGACGGTTGGTGGCGAAATTCTCGCCATAGCCCAGCGGGCGCACGTTGGGTTTGCGCTTGTGGGTTTCCAGCACTTCGAACTCGATCCCGTTGTCACGGGCGTAAACTTCCGCAGCTTCGCGGCTGTCGAAGCGCAGCTTGACCTGGGTGGTGGTATCGGTGGTCGAAGTCCAGCCCATCAGCGGATCGACCTCGCGCGCGCTGGCCTGTGCAAATTCCAGCACCCAGCCCTTTGTCTTGGCGGTGCCCGATTGCATGGCGTTGCGGGCGGGCTGGTAGATGCGTGCGCGCATGGGAAGCTCCTTGCAGATCTGCCTTCTTATTGGCGAAAACCGCAGGTTAGGCAAGGGCCGCCGCAGCGAAATCCGCCACCTGAGCAAGGTCTGTCGGCTGGTCTGGGAGTGTGGTTGGGGTGTGGGGTGCGACCAGCCGACAGTGCGTTGCTTGCCCTGTTACGATGCGGCATTCTGCAAAGCTTCGCAACCAAAAGCTGAAATTGACGCAATCAATTTTCTGTAAAATTGATCCGTCCATCTTCAGACTCTGGCAATCAGGGTTAACGCTGTCTGAAAGGCAGCAGGTATTCGCCCCTTGAACCGGAACAAAAACGGATCATCTTGAGGGCAAGCCAAGGAATCGCCATGCCGCACAACAATACCAACGCCCCGACCGAACGGCCCGAGGTGCTGACCCGTCCCAAGCTTGAAGGCGGGCGTCGCTTCGTCATGCATTCGCCCTTCCAGCCCGCAGGCGACCAGCCGACGGCTATCGCGGAACTGGTGGGGGGCGTGCAGGCGGGGGAGCATGATCAGGTTCTGCTGGGCGCCACCGGCACCGGCAAGACCTTCACAATGGCCAAGATCATCGAGGAAACCCAGCGTCCCGCCATCATCCTTGCGCCCAACAAGACGCTGGCTGCGCAATTATATGGCGAGTTCAAGGGCTTCTTCCCCGAAAACGCCGTCGAGTATTTCGTCAGCTATTACGATTACTACCAGCCCGAAGCCTATGTGCCGCGGTCGGACACCTATATCGAGAAGGAAAGCCAGATCAACGAACAGATTGACCGGATGCGCCACTCGGCCACCCGGGCGCTTCTGGAACGCGACGATGTGATCATCGTGGCCTCGGTCAGTTGCATCTACGGTATCGGCTCGGTCGAAACCTATTCGGCCATGACGCAGGACCTGGTCGTCGGGCAGATGTATGAACAGCGGCAGGTGATTGCCGAACTGGTGGCCCAACAATACCGGCGCAACGATTCGGGCTTCCAGCGCGGCAGTTTCCGGGTGCGGGGCGACAGTCTGGAAGTCTGGCCCGCCCACCTTGAGGATCGGGCCTGGCGGTTTTCTTTCTTCGGGCCGGAACTGGAAAGCATCGTCGAATTCGACCCGCTGACCGGCGCGAAGACCGATGTGTTCAAGCAGATCCGTATTTACGCCAACAGCCACTACGTCACGCCGCGCCCGACCATGCAGCAGGCGATCAAGGGTATCAGGCTGGAGTTGAAGCAGCGGCTGGAACAATTGGTGGGGGAGGGCAAGCTGCTGGAGGCACAGCGGCTGGAGCAGCGCTGCAATTTCGATCTGGAAATGCTGGAGGCGACCGGCGTCTGCAACGGGATCGAGAACTATTCACGCTATCTGACAGGTCGCGCGCCGGGTGAGCCGCCGCCGACGCTGTTTGAATTCATCCCCGACAATGCCATTGTTTTCGCCGATGAATCCCACGTTTCCGTGCCGCAGATCGGCGGCATGTATCGCGGTGACTATCGGCGCAAGTTCACGCTGGCGGAACACGGCTTCCGGTTGCCCTCCTGCATGGACAACCGGCCGCTGAAGTTCGAGGAATGGGACGCGATGCGCCCGCAGTCGATCTTCGTTTCGGCCACCCCGGCGGCGTGGGAGATGGAGCAGGCCGGCGGCGTCTTCGCCGAACAGGTGATCCGCCCGACCGGCCTTCTGGACCCGGTGGTAGAGATCCGCCCGGTGGAAATGCAGGTCGATGACCTGCTGGACGAGATCCGCCGCGTCGCGGCGCAGGGGCTGCGGGTTCTGGTCACCACGCTGACCAAGCGCATGGCCGAAGACCTGACCGAATATTTCCACGAACAGGGCATCCGCATCCGCTATATGCACTCGGACATCGACACGATTGAACGCATTGAAATCCTGCGGGATTTACGTCTGGGGGCCTTTGACGTGCTGGTGGGCATCAACCTGCTGCGCGAGGGGCTGGATATCCCCGAATGTGGGTTGGTTGCCATTCTGGATGCGGACAAGGAAGGGTTCCTGCGGTCGGAAACCTCGCTGATCCAGACCATCGGGCGGGCGGCGCGGAATGCCGAGGGTCGGGTGATCATGTATGCCGACCGGATCACCGGCAGCATGGAGCGCGCACTCGCCGAAACCAATCGGCGGCGCGAAAAGCAGATGGCCTATAACGAGGCGCATGGCATCACGCCGCAGACGGTGAAGAAGAACGTCGAGGATGTGCTCGCGGGTCTCTGGCAGGGCGATACCGATCAGGCGCGTATCACGACCAGGGTGGACAAGCCCATGGTTGGGCAGAACCTCGCGGCACATCTGGAAGCGCTGCGGGTGCAGATGCGCAAGGCCGCCGAGAACCTCGAATTCGAGGAGGCCGCGCGCCTTCGGGACGAGGTCAAGCGTCTGGAGGCCGTGGAGCTTGCCGTTGCGGACGATCCTCTGGCCCGGCAGGAAGCCGTGGAAGAGGCCGTCGATGCAGCGGTGAAGCAAAGCGGACGGTCCACCGCCGGGCGGGCGGGTCAGCGCGGCGGCAACAAGCGGCGGCGCTGAACCGGCGTCACCGGACCGGCAGGGCCCGCCCGCCGGGTTGCGGCGTTAAAGAACAGCCGCCACTTCGTACATCACCGGCTCGAAACTGCGGCAGAGCGTGGCGATAACCTTGTTGCGCTGGCGCATCTCGGGGCTGCGCAGCATGGCCTGGTAGTCCTCGCGCCGCTGCCATTGCGAATAGTTGCAGATCCGGGTCTGCGCATCATTCATATGCAGGCCCGCCGCGATGAAACCGGGTTGCTTGCTGATGAATTCGCGATAGGCGTCTTCCAGCGCCTCCATCAGGTCATGGGCGGTGCCGGGGCTGAGTTCGAATGTGGTGATGACGGTCTGGCCTTGAAAGGCGGTGCGGATGTCTGGCATGGTTGGCTCCTCCTGCCCAGGCAGCCTAACAGAAAAAGCCAGAGGAAACATGCGCCTCATCGACGCCGACCATCCGATGTTCGCCCGGCCCGTGGTACGCTGGCTGACGGCGGTGCTGCCGCTGATCTGGGCGGGGCTGGAACTGGCGGCGGGGAATACCGGCTGGGCAGTCATGTTCGGTCTGGCGGGCGCGGTTGCGGTCTACGAACTGATCATCGTCGGCCCTTCGGGCAAGTGACGCGGGCGCGCATCTCGCCGCTGTCACCCCGCACGGTCGAAGGCAGCACGTCGCAGCCGGTGAGCCACGGAACCACGGCGACCATGGTCGCCCGGATGTTCGCATGTTCCCCTGGCGCGGCCCAGCCTTCGCGGATGACCTCCACCTGATTGGCCTTGCGGTAGACGGTGTAGCGATGGCCGTCGACAACGGTTTCATGCCGCGCGCCGCCGAACATCAGCGGTGCGGGCTGGGCGCCGCAACCGGCGCAGAGCAGGAGCAAAAGCAGGATTCGCATCCTGCCACCTTGCGCGCCGATTGGTTGACGAATGCCTAACGCAGGTTAGCCCAGCACGGATTTCACCGCATCAGCGGCGGCGGCGATCACCGTATCGGCCTCGGCCTCCGTCAGGCACAGCGGCGGGGCGAAACCCAGAATATCCCCCTGCGGCATGGCGCGGCCGATCACGCCACGATCCAGCAGCGCGGCGGCAATGGCGGGACCGACCTTGCGTGCGGGATCAAAGAAGCGGCGGTCGTCGCGGTCTTCGACAAATTCCACAGCCGCCATCAACCCGTCGCCGCGCACTTCACCGACATGAGCATGCCCGGCCAGCGCATTGGCCAGCCCCCTGCGGAAATGCGCGCCGATGGTGCCGGCGTTCTGCACCAGACCCAGATCGTCGATCAGCCGCAGGTTCGCCACCCCGGCGGCGGCACAGATCGGATGCGCGGAATAGGTCCAGCCGTGGCCCATCGGCCCGAAGTCATCCGATCCCTGCACCAGCACCTGCCACAGCCGATCCGACACGATGGACCCCGACAGCGGCGCATAGGCCGAGGTCAGCCCCTTGGCGATGGTGATGAGGTCCGGCTCCATCCCGTAATGGGTCGACCCGAACATGGTGCCGAGGCGCCCGAAGCCCGTCACCACCTCATCCGCCACCAGCAGGATGTCGTATTTCTTCAGCACGGCCTGAATCGCGGCCCAATAGCCCTCGGGCGGGGGCACGATGCCGCCGGTGCCAAGGATCGGCTCGCCGATGAAGGCGGCGATGGTGTCGGGGCCTTCGGAAAGGATCAGCTCTTCCAGCTTTGCCGCGCAATGGGCGCTGAACTGCGCCTCGGTCATCGAGCGATCCTCGCGGCGGAAGAAATAAGGTGCCTCGGTATGCAGGACGGGCGCGCGCGGCAGGTCGAAATGCGCGTGGAACAGCGAAAGGCCGGTCAGGCTGCCGGTCATCACGCCCGAGCCGTGATAGCCGCGCCAGCGCGAGATGATCTTCTTCTTCTCGGGGCGGCCGAGGATATTGTTGTAATACCAGATCAGCTTGATGTTCGTTTCATTCGCGTCCGACCCGGAGAGACCGAAATAGACCCGGCTCATATGGGCAGGCGCGCGTTCGATGATCATGCGGGCCAGGGTGATGCTGGCCTCGGTGCCGTGCCCGACATAGGCGTGGTAATATGCGAGCTCGCGGGCCTGTTCGGCAATCGCTTCAGCGATCTCGGTCCGGCCATATCCCACGTTCACGCAGTACAGCCCGGCAAAGGCGTCGAGGCTGCGCTTACCCGTGGTATCGGTGATGTGGCAACCCTCGCCCCCGGCGATGACCCGGCGCGCGCTTTCGCCCCGCGCATGCATGCCCATATGAGTGGAGGGGTGAAAGAAATGGTCGCGGTCCCAGGCATTCAGCTCGTTGTCGTGGTCGGCCATGTCGGTCCTTTCCCTGCGCTTTGCCCCAAGGCTAGACCAAGGCGCCCTGCCGATCCAGCCGCAAGGCCAGGCGCTTGATAATGTCTCCCGGCAAGCTAACCTGCATCGGCGTGACGCGCTGCCGGAGCGGGAATGCGTCGCAGAAGCGGAGGCGTGGAAATGTCGGATGTCATCCTGAAGTTCAGCCGCGAGGAATATGCCGCCCGCCTGGAAAAGACCCGGCGTGCGATGGAGGCGAAAGGGGTCGATCTGCTGATCGTCACCGATCCCAGCAATATGAACTGGCTGACCGGCTATGACGGCTGGTCGTTCTATGTCCATCAATGTGTCGTGGTGCTGCCGCAGGGCGAGCCGGTCTGGTATGGCCGGGGGCAGGATGCCAATGGCGCGCGGCTGACCGCCTATCTGCGCCCCGACAACATCATCGGTTATCCCGATCATTATGTGCAGTCGACCGAACGGCACCCGATGGATCTGCTGTCGCAGATCCTGACCGACCGGGGCCACGGGAAGGCGCGGATCGGGGTCGAGATGGACAATTACTGGTTCACAGCCGCGGCCTTCGCCAGCCTGACAAAGCATCTGCCGAATGCACGGTTCAGCGATTGCACCGCGCTGGTGAACTGGCAACGCGCCTGCAAGAGTCCGCAGGAAATCGCCTATATGCGCACAGCCGCGCGGATCGTGGAAAAGATGCACGCGCGCATTCTGGAAAAGGTCGAGCCGGGGATGCGCAAATGCGATCTGGTGGCCGAAATCCAGGATGCAGGTCTTCGAGGCGTGGAAGGGGCGGGCGGCGATTATCCTGCGATCGTGCCGCTGCTACCCTCGGGGCGCGACGCCTCGGCGCCGCATCTGACCTGGGATGACCGGCCGATGCAGCGTGGCATGGGCACTTTCTTTGAAATCGCGGGCTGCTATCACCGCTATCATGTGCCGCTGTCGCGCACCGTGTTTCTGGGCAAGCCGACCCAGGCGTTTCTGGAGGCAGAGAAGGCGACGCTGGAAGGGATGGAGGCTGGCCTTGCCGCCGCGAAACCCGGCAATACCTGCGAGGATATCGCGCGCGGCTTCTTCGGCGTGCTGGCGAAATACGGCATCGTGAAGGACAACCGCACCGGCTATGGCATCGGCGTCAGCTATCCGCCGGACTGGGGCGAACGCACCATGAGCCTGCGGCCCGGCGACCGGACGGAACTACAACCCGGCATGACCTTCCATTTCATGACCGGCCTCTGGCTGGAAGATATGGGATTGGAAATCACCGAATCCATCCTGATCACCGAAACCGGGGTCGAATGTCTGGCCAATGTGCCGCGCCAGCTTTTCGTGAAGGATTGAGCCGATGTCACAGCTTCCTCCGTCGCCGGTCACCGCAACGGTGGATTTCGATGCACAGGGCGTCAGTCATGGCTTCCTGCGGCTGCCCTACAGTCGTGACGATGCGGCCTGGGGCTCGGTGATGATCCCGCTGACGGTGGTGAACAACGGCAGTGGGCCGACGGTGCTGCTGACCGGCGCGAACCACGGGGACGAATACGAGGGGCCGATTGCCTTGTTCGATCTGGCGGCAACGGTGCAGGCCGGGGAGGTCAGCGGGCGGCTGATCATCATTCCGGCGATGAACTACCCGGCCTTTCTGGCGGGAACCCGCACCTCGCCCATTGACAGGGGCAATCTGAACCGCAGCTTTCCCGGTCGCCCCGATGGCACGGTGACCCAGAAAATCGCCGACTACTTTCAACGGGTGCTGCTGCCGGTGGCGGATGTGGTGCTGGATTTCCATTCGGGCGGCAAGACGCTGGATTTCCTGCCCTATTGCGCAGCGCATGTTCTGCCCGACAAGGCGGTCGAGGCGCGCGCCTTCGATCTGGTCCGGGCCTTCGGGGCGCCCTGGTCGTGCCGGATGCTCGAAATCGACGCGGTCGGCATGTATGACACCGCCGCCGAGGAAATGGGCAAGGTCTTCGTCACCACCGAACTGGGCGGCGGCGGTACGGCATCGGCGCGGACGGCGGCTATCGCGAAGGAGGGGCTGCGCAACCTGCTGGTCGCCGCCGGGGTGATGCAGGGCGCGGTCGTGCCCCGCCCGACCCGCTGGCTCGACATGCCCGATGCCGATTGCTTCACCTTTGCCGAGGATGGCGGGCTGATCACATTTCTGGCCGATCTGGGTGATCGGGTCACGGCCGGGCAGCCCGTCGCGCAGATATATCCGACCGGCCGGACCGGGCTTGCGCCGGTGACGGTGACGGCACGCCGGGCGGGCCTGTTCATGGCGCGGCATTTTCCGGGCCTTGTGAAGCCGGGCGATTGCGTGGCTGTGGTCGCGGTTGAAGTGTAACCCTGCCTTCTGTTTCCGCCGCGGCGCGGGTGCTTTACGCTGGCAAACGGCGCTCCTATAGTCCGCGCATCTTCCGCGCAAAGCGGTGAAAATAACGACTGAACGGATGTGCCAGATGCTGACCATCGCGCGGGAAAACCCGACCGGAGCCGACCTTTCGCTGCTGTTTGAACGGCATACCGCCGATATGCATGCGGATACCCCGCCGGAGAGCATTCACATGATGGATGCCTCGGAACTGGATATTCCCGAAGTGTTTTTCTTCGTGATGCGCGATGCGGGCGTGCCGGTGGCGATGGGCGCCTTCAAGCGGATCAACGACAGCCATGCCGAGATCAAGTCGATGCATGTGCTCATTGAACGTCGGGGCGGCGGGCTGTCGCGGCGTCTGCTGGATCATCTGGTGGCCGAGGCGCAGGCGGCGGGGTTCACCCGGCTCAGCCTCGAAACCGGCGTGCAGGATATGTTCGGCCCGGCGCGCGGGTTGTATGAACGCGCAGGCTTCGTGCAATGCCCGCCGTTTGAGGGCTATTGGGATGACCCGAACAGCTATTTCATGACGCGAAGCCTTGCCTAACCGCGATCTGCGCGGCAAAAGGGGCGGGCGCGGGCTCGTCCCGCATTCTCCGGTCCCGTAGCTCAACCGGATAGAGCAAGCGCCTTCTAAGCGCTAGGTTGTGGGTTCGAGTCCTACCGGGATCGCCATGCCTCTTGTAGCGGCATGATATCGCTGGATTATTTTGCCTGTTTACAGGTATCCGGTGCGGCGTTTACTGCGTTCTGTTCCTGTTCCGCCCCGATGATCATGGCCTTGCGGTTCGCGGCGCGGGTGTAGCGCTCGGCCTCCGAGAGCGTAGTGTGACCGCCCCAAGCCATGATCGCATGCGCCGTTCCGCCAGCTTCAGCTATCGCGGTCAGCCGGTATTTGCGCAGCCCGTGCGCCGATCTGCCGACGATCCCGGCCAGCACCGCCGCGTCGCTGATCAAGTTGGACAGACCCTTGATCGACCGCGCCTTGCCATATGATGTTTCGAGCAGCGTAAACCCGTTGCCGATCATTACGGCCTCGCGCATCGTAGCGCGCTCGGCCTCCCATCCCCGCGCCCATGTCGGCAGGGGAGAGGTCCACGGCACATAGGCCATACCGCTAGTCTTGGCCTGCCGAAATGACAGCACCCCATCGGCGCCGATGTTGCCGCGTGAGAGCCTTGCGCCGTCGCTGACGCGGGCGCCGGTCCACGCCAGTAATTCCAGGGCGGCGCGTTGCGGTGTCCCGATGGGCCAGCGCGCGCGGAATCGGTCTACCTCTGCCTGCGACCATGTGGCGTGTCCGTCGGTCTTAACGATGCGATTGCCGACCGATGCGGTCAGGCCCTTCTCGGCCAGACCGGCGGTCTCTGCATGATCCATGATCAGACGCCACGCCTTGAGCCGCGCGTTTGCTGGGTTGGCGTCAAGTTTCGACAGGTCTGCTTCGATGTGCTTGGCGCGCACGCCGCTCACCGGCGCCTTGCCGTAGCTGTCAGCGATTGCATCCATGTGCCGCAGCATGGCCGCCCGGTAGGCATCGCTATAGTCCAGAAACCGCTTGGACTGGCGCACGTCGCGGATGATCTTGGCGACCGACCCGCTGGCGACAGGTGGAGCGCGGTCTGGCATCCCTGATTCCGCCCGCGCCCATGCTGCGACGAACTCAGGGTGATCCTCCGGCAGATCCGGCAGGCGCGTTCCGGTCGGGCGATGATAGCACAGCACGCGGTCGCCGCGCCGTATGCGCTGGACCCGTGGCAGCATCACCGTCTTACCACTCCGAACAGCGCGTCGCACTCTGCCACCTCATCCCGCTCGCCTTCATAGGGCAGGCCAGACACATAGGCGTCAAGGTCGATCCTGTCGAATAGCTTGCGCCGACCCAGCACGCGGCGCGGTATGCCGAGCGTCAGCAGGGTCGATACCGAGACGCCGATATATGCGGCCGCCTCGGTCTGGCCCAGCATGCGCGGCTGATATGTGATCGGCGCGAGTTTTCCCATGGTCAGCCATCCCCACGCTTGCGCAGAGTCATAGCTTCAGCCAAATTGACCGGCATTTCGTCTGACACTCGCCCGTAAAGGCTGGTGTCGCGCGACCTGATGTTCCCGCCCTCGGTTCGGAAGCTTGCGCGCATGATCGCGTTCATTGCAGCATGCGCCCCGCGCCACCCTTCCAGATCGGTGTGATAGCCAAAGGTCAGCACCTCGTGGTGGGTCGGACTGGTCAGGCACATCAGGAACGCGTGGTGGTCATAAAACGCGTCACCTGCCTCGATTTGGTCTGCGATGTGACGCAGGTGGCTGACAAGCTCGGCGCGGCGCGATGGTGTGTTGATCGGGAATGGCAGTATGGTCATCCTCACCCCTCCCCACGCTTGCGGATGGCGGCGGCGATCTGCGGGCATATGCGTGCCGACGCTGCAATATTCGTGCCTGTTTCGTTTTGCCAATCGTGTGCCACTTGCGCACACGCCTCCCGCTCTGCCTCCACCGCCTGCCGGATCAGCGCCTGCACTTCGGGCAGCGCGGCGAGAACAGCTGGGTCGTGGCGGATGTATTCGACGAGGCCGTAGGTATCCAAATCTTCATCGTCAGCATGGATACTCGTGAGCGCCGTTGTGAGTGTGGGCCATGCCCAAATCCGATCAGGCCCGGTCATTCGAAATCCTCCATACGCCACGGTTTGCTTGTCGAACGATTGCATTCACAGCGCCATGGGGTGCCGCAGCGGAAACGCAGCCATCCGGTCCCGCCGCAACGCTGGCATGGCTGAGTTATCGGTGCCAACTTCGGTCCAAGTCCACCAGGCGGCAGGATGCGGTCATTCGGCCCGGTCATGCGTCACCCCCTTCCATCGCCCTCGCCGCATATGCGATTTCTTCCAGCGTAAACCCGTCTTTGAGCATAGCGTCCTTGACAGATTTTGCCGTAGCGCCGGGCCGCGTCCCATAATCGTGCAGCGCAAGGATTGCCCGCTCTTGCCTGTTGATCCCGGTCATGCGTCACCCCCGATAGCGCGGAGGGCGGCATAGTCGCTTGCGGCATCGGAGAAATCCGGTTCGCCGCGTGGTGGACCCTCTCCGTGCTCGTGTGATCGCAGCCATTCACGATGAACCGCCATTGCCCCGGCCTCAAATGCAGCCGCGATTTCCGGCACCCGCGCCGCGTCCTGTGCGGTGACGGGCTGGCCGAACCCTGCAAGGGCGAAGTCGCGCTCAAAGCCCTTGTCCATATCAATCGCGGTCAGGAGCCATTGCGGTTCCGGGTGCCATGCCGTCGATCCGAACCAGACGCGCAGCGGCACGATGCGGCGCACCGCAGTCTGCCCGCGCCAGTTCGTATAGGTCAGCGCCACCGGCTCCACCGCAGGCGCTTCGCCGCGCACATGCTGGCACCCTGCGATGTCGCAGATCGGGCAAACGGCAACCGACACATCACCGCCGATTACCGTGCGCGGATCCACCGCAGGCGCAGGCGTCAGGTCCAGCGCGGCAGGCATAGCGAGGCGCATCCCGTAGATGATTTCCTGCACGCTGCCAGCCCATTCGCCGTCGTCAGGAAATTCGGTCACGCCGGTCGAATGGTCATAGATGCCGTGCTCGCTCACATAGTCGGCAAGATACGTTTCGAGCCATGCGATTGCCGCATTCCACCCGGCGCGTTCAGCCGGGTTAGCTGTCACCAAATCCGGTTGATGACAGTCAGGGGCCGCGCGAATGGCGGCAAGGGCGGCGCGGGCGGCCTTGAAGTCGGCAGCAGTAACCTGTCTTCGTGCAAATCTCGACCCCTGTGTCATTGGCAAGTGATCAGGCAGGCGGTCAAAACCTCGCGCATCTGCGAAATCAGCGAACGGGCGCAGCGCCTCTTCCAGCGCCGTGATGCGGTCATTCATTGGTGGCCTCCAAGTCAAAAAGCATGCGACCGAACCAGTCAGGCAGATACGTCGCGTGTCCGAAACAGTCTGCTCCAGGTCGCGCGCAATAGACATGGCGCGGCCATGTCACCGCGTAGACTGCGACACCGAGGTTGTTGAGCGGAAGCACTTGCTGCATGACCAGCCCAAGAGACAAGCCCGCTCCGATGTAGCATGACACAATTGCGGTGATGATCTGCTTCCCCATCACTTCCCCTCCGGCTCGATCATGGCGAGGATGGCATTCGCAAATTCTTCTCCGGTTGCAGGAATGTGGTTCCGTTGCGGCCTGACCCACTCGGCTATATCACGCCGCACCTTGTTCCGCTCGGCCCGCAGCTTGGCGTCAAGCGCGGCGGTGGCATCGGCTGGGGTCATGGATTTCAGGTGTGTTATGGCGCGAATAACCGCGTCATTATCATCGAAGGTTCGCTCGAACTCTGTGATGCTACCGCTGAAATGCCATGCCTTCATAATGGCAGCTTCCGCCGCCTCATACGCCACCGCCACCAGCGCATCCTGACCGGCGCGCAGGGCGGTGAGTTCGGCCTCGGCGGTGATCCGGCGCATATCGGCATGCATGAGATCATTGGAAACCTTATCCAGCACGGCGGTCAGGCGGGCGATTTCGGCGTCTTTGGCCGCGATGATTGCATTTTCGCCGATTAGTGTGCGCGGCTGATCTTTCTGGCAGGGTCCGAGTTTGCACGTCGGGCATGTGCGCGGATACGGGCGTCCAGCCGCGCGTTCTTCACGTTGACACAGCATCCCTCATTACCCCGCTTTGCGTTGAAGGGCGGCGAGCCATTGACTTGCGGAGGAACCCCCCATGTCTACCGGGCTATGCCCACACTCCATAGGATTTGAATGTCCGTCCATATTTTCGCCGCAGCAACACACGCCTGCGCTTACTTCGCAGTTAGCGAAGATGCCCTCCGCGCTATCCACAAGACTGCTCAGCCGCTCGTTCTCGGCGGTCAGCCGCGCCACCTCTGCCTCTGCCGCATCGGCGCGGGCGGTCTGCGCGTCACGCTCGGCGGTGAGGGCGCGCAGCAGGATCTGCGTAGCCATCGGGATCAGCCCTGCCTCGTGATTGTCATCCAATGTCAGATGACGCTCAACCGCCTCTTTGTTCGTGTCGATAGTCATGCTGTCCTCATGTGTTGTGCGGCGGCATATCCGCCCCATTGCTCCGCCATCGCCGCGGCGATGCCGGGGAAGAACCGCGCACGATCTGCGGCGCGATCTTCGCTCGGGGTAGCCTCATGAATTTCCGGGCGGGCAGTTGACCCGTCCAATGTGCCGGTGCGCGTCAGCTTCGGCAGGCCGCGCAGCCACAGACAAATTCGCTTCTTCACGTTGTCGGGGCCGTCTTCGGTCGTTCCGAAATGCCAAGGCTGGACGCTCTGCGCATGCGGCTGAAATCCGATGATCCGCTGTTTCGCGTGGCGGTGCATCACCGGGTTCTCGACTGCGATCCGGTCAATCGGTGCATTCCAGCACGCCGAAAACAGGGCGGCGCCATCTTCAAGGCTGCGCCACATGAAAACCAGCCGCTCGGCCTCGTCCATCTGCGCATATGCCTCGCGCTCGGCCCGGCTGTAGTTGCTGGTCAGCTTGCCCGGAGGGCTTTTCAGCCACCGCACGCCACTGTTTGCAAGTCTGGTGCAGGGTGGGTGCATCACCGCCAGCAGATCCCAGTCCATGTGCAGGTAGTCGCGCACATCACCGACGAAATGCCGGTTGCTGCCATCCTCTGCGGGCTTCAGGTCAACCGACCATGCATCGTGCCCAAGCGCAGAAAACGCCCGGCGGACCATGCCGCTGCATTCACAGCCGATCAGGACGCGGAGAGGGTCAGGCATTGTCGGCCACCATCCGCTTGCGCCAGTCGAAGAAGCCCAAGGCGCCCTTTACCGGGATGAAGTCGACAGGCCGCGCATTGCGCAGGACGAATCCATAGCCCCCGAAAAACCACGGAGAGGCGCTGGCCTCGACGCAATCCACGATCTCGGCCGTGCCGATAATGCCGCCGCGCAGCAGGCTCGGCGGGTCAGGCACCATCGTGCCTTTCGGGAACGGCCGCGTAAGGCTGACGTGGTGGATCGTCCGCATGAAGTCGTTGAACTCGGCAGCCGTCACCCCCTTCGCCGCATGGATGCAGACCGGACCGCGAAACCGTGTCGGCCAGTCGCGATTCTCCACGTCCTTGCCCGCGTTGATGATGGCCCAAGCCCACGGCTGGCGGATCGAAAGGGCAAGGCGGGGAAGGTCAGTCATGCCGCACCTCCAACACCTGAGCTACGGCCTCGACCGAATGCGCCACAGTCAGCCGCAGATCCGCGGGATAGGCTGGAAGCGTGCCGCGATTGGCGTGATAGGTCTTGGCTCGACGGTCATAGCGCAGGCGTCCGGGATGCAGCCGATTATACATGCCGATGTCTGCGGCTGCCTGTTGGGCGCTCACCTTGAAAGCGGCTATGATGTCAGACCGGTTCAGCCTGCCAGCGCCGACGATGCGCGCGTCGATCCAGATCATGCGGGTCTGCTGAGCATGTGTCAGGTCAGTCACGCCGCACCTCCCCGGTGCCATCGCACTTGCTGCAATCAACGTCATCGCAGCCGCGCGCTTTGGCACCGGCCTCAGGATAGGTCCGCAGGCAATCCAGATCAGGGTGCAGCGGATCGACCAAGGCCAGCAGGAAGGCCCGCATCAAAGCGGCAGGCGCAGCGTCCTCCATCGGCGCGGCGGCATATGCGGCGGATGCAAAACATGCCGCACGGGACAGGCGTTGCTCCATGGCTTCGTCGCAGGGATCGCCGCCCATGAAAGCGTCGTGGTTGGTCAGCATCTGGCGGGCTGCCATAGTGATCAGGTCGTCACTGGCGGTCGTCACGCCCATCGCGGCGAGGTCATCTGCGGTGCCCTGCGCCGCGATATACGGGCTGATGTGTACGGTGATGATGCGGTCAGGCATGGGTGGCCTCGGAACAATCGAGCTCGGACCGCGCCACCTCGTTCAGCGCGGCGAGCTTGGCCCGCATATGGCCGATATGTGCCGTCAGCACCGGAACGCAGAGCGACCATTCGACCATATAGAGGCGTGTGCTGTTTTCTCCGCTCGGCACGCCAAGCTGCAAACCGCCTTGGCTGTAGCCGAAGGCATCACGGATATCCGGCTGCTTGCGGCGGTCAACTGCTTCCTTGACCTTATCAAGGAGCTTCTGCGCCTTCTCGATTTCCTGATGGGCGCAGGCGATGTCGTATGCGGTCTTTTGGCTGATCATGGCCTATCTCCTATCTGGCCCTCTGGATGCCGCCCGGCGCGCGGGCGGTCACCGGAAGGTCAGGTGGCCTTGCGACCCATGATCCACGGCAGGCCGGTTTCTTCGGCAGCGGTGCTGGCGATCTGTGCGAAGTGGGCGCGGCGCTGGTATTCAACGCGATGCCACTGGAAGCCGAGGGCGACGGCCCCGCCGCCCACTGCGCGCCAGCGGAACAGGGCGGTGAGCGTGTCGGGTTCTTCACCGTTGTAGATCGGGATGTTCAGCGTGAACCGCTCGGGGATGATCACATCGTTCATCACCTTGGTTTCGCTTTCGAAGCGCAGCTTGCGGTCGCCATTGTCCAGCCGCACGCTGGACTTGTAGCTTTGGCCCACCGTCGCCTCGAAATCGCGGCTGATTTCCACCATGGTCGCAGCCTCGGGATAGCCAACGTCGCTGCTGTTCTCTTCGAGGAACCGCGCGAATTCCTCCTGCGGGTGCACCTTGCCCTCCATCGCATCCCAGCGCTGGAATTCCTCTGACGCGCGCAGCTTCAGCGTGACAGAGTGTTTCAGCGCGCCACTTTGGCCGAAGCTGTCGGGCATGGCGTTGTGCGGGTGCCAGTCGAGATGCGCCGCGATTTCCAGCGCGTCGAAGTCGGCCACGATAATCGAGCGATCATCGCGGAAGCGGTTGGCATAGGTCACAAGGCTGGCCCGGTCATCCACGATGACGCGCTGCGCCGGGATTGCCGGCAGGCGGGTGTCGTCGGGCAGTTGCGACAGGTTGAAGTCGCGCGGGACAAAGACATGCCGGCGCCCGTCGGGGCCGTCGATCACGGGATCGGCGAGGCGCGCGGCGCGGATCGCGGCCTCAAGTTCCTCGCCTGCGCTGATCACGGGCAGCGGTGCCGAGGCAGTGGTTTCAATCTTCTGTGCCATTTGAGGCGTCCTTTCTGGGTGAGAAATCAGGTGTCGCTGCCGCGCCGCCGCTCGATTTCATCCTCGATGTCGAGCTGGTTGGGGTCACGCCGGGTCAGGCGGCCATCATCGGTGGCGTAGTAGATCCCGGTGCCGATGGCGCGTTCCGGGCGCTTGATCGACAGGTCGGGCGTGATTTCCAGCTGGCCCGCCTTGTTGACCTTGAAGCTGAACTTCAGGGTCAGGCTGCCGCCCTGGCCGGTTTCGCGGATCGCCTCCATCAACTCGGTCAGGCGGCCATCGCCTGCGGCCAGCAATTCGCCGCGCCGGAAGGTCTGGAGGAATTCGAGGAAGTTCAGTTCGTGGCGCAACATTGCGGCGGCTCCGATCTGGGGGTGGGGTTTCAGCGCGTGCATCGCGGGCTCTCCGGTTGGTGGTGGTTCGATCACATCCCCCCGCGTTCGGCGGCCTGATCCAGCACGGCGGGCATGCCGATGGCGTTGGCGATGGCGGCGCGGGCGATTACCAGCGCGCCGCCGGTCATGGTCAGCACCAGCGCAACGGTCGCCGCGAAATGCAGGATCTGCGACATGTGGTCAGCGCGCGCGGCGGCAGAGTTCAAATGGATTTGAGGCGCTTTCATCGGCTTGCCTTCGGTGATGTGGAGGGGTTCGGGATGGGGGCGGCGCGCCGCCCCGCACCGGAGCCTCTCAGGCGACCGCCGGGCGGGCGGTGCGGAGCGGATCAGGCAGGTTGATCAGGTGATGCTCATAGGGCTTGCCGTCCTCGACCCGGATCACGGTCAGCTGGTCGAAGATCGTGATGCAGGCGTGGACCGAGCCGCCGGTGGGCGTGGGGCCCTGCAAGACCCAAGTACCCTCGCAGACCGGCACGGCGCGCAGGCCGGGGCAGGCGCTGTTGATCGCCTCGACCGCCGGGCTGGTTTCGCGGGCATAGGCCCATGCCGTGCGCAGCCGGTGCAGCGCCGGGTGCGTGGTGGTGCCGATGGGCGCATAGCCCTCGTCCCGGCGCGGGTGGCGGCCCGCCATCATGCCGCATCCCCCGGCGTGGTGCTGCCGCAGTGCAGGACCGGACGGCGGCCGAGGCGGCGACGGCGGTCGGAGATCAGCACATCCCATGCCGTCACCAGCAGCTCGCGCCGCTCATCGGCGGGCAGGTGCAGGTAGGTATGGCTGTTGGTGATCAGGTGGCGCGACTGCGCGATGAGGTCGGGGGGAAACTGGTCGTTTGGCAAAGAGGCCTCCATCGTTGGATGAAGGCAAGCTATCCGAAAATTTCGTATTGTCAATTGCGCGATACGAAAATTTCGGACATGTTAAGGCCACGCCTAGGCCTCAAACGGGAATAGGCTCCTGTCCCCGAGGGGAACACAGGTTAGCAGGGAGGCATTTCTGGGGTGAAGATTCGGTTGATGATCTGGATGCTTCGGATTGGCTTGAACCCTCAAAGAGTGTTCTGGCCTCGCATCAGTCGTGAGCGACGAGAGCGGCTATTATCCTATCTTGGACGTCGCAAGGCAGGTTGAAGACCTCGCCAAACAGGATGAAATTCGCGCCAATCATGTGATTTTTGTAAAGGTAATCCAAGACTTCCATTCCGGGGACGCCCTTGGACTCTTGCGAATTGTAGGTCGTGTAGGGAACTTCCAGGCGCTTTGCGAACTCTTTCTGGTTGAAGTTAAGCATCATGCGCGCAGCCTTAAGGCGGCGCGCAATAGCGACCTTGCTGCTGTCCCGATACCGAGCGATCCGCTCTTTTTCCGCCATGTCCATGCCGAAGTCATATCCTGCAATCCGAAAAAATCGAACCCCGTAGCTGCTGCGCCATTGACAATACGAAAATTTCGTATCTCTTTGGGGGCATGTCACAGACGCCTCGCCAGTTCATCTCGACCCTAGGGGGCTATCGCGCGGTAGCCAAACGGTTGCGCGTGAGCGCCACGACTATGCACGGCTACATGGTGGCGGGCTTGCTTCCACCGAAGTGGTATTCCGCCTTGCTGGCACTGGCGGCAGAGCGAGCGGTAGAGCCGCCCTCGCGTGACCTGTTTTCATTTGAGGCTTTGCCTCCGCCCGAACAAAAGCAGGATGTCGCCTGATGTCATCGTTCCCGCTCCGCAAAATCGCACCTGCTGACCTTGCCCCGCGCCGGGGTCAAATGTCCCATGCCAATGGTTTTGACCGCGCGGGCCGGGGCAGGGGTGCGGCGGCGGCGAGACGGGTCAGCGTGCCGCCAGTCATCACGCGCCATGCGGCGACGGTGTTCTGGGCCGATCTGGTGTCGCGGCGATGTGCCAGCCGCGAGGAATGCGCGGTGGTGTTTGGTGTCACGTTTCAGACGGCATGCAACTGGTTCGACGGTTTCAGCTGTCCGACCGGCGACAAGGTGATGATGGCCATGCGGATGTGGCCAGAGGAGTTCACGGGGGACGGCGATGTCTGACCCCTCCATTTCCACCGTTTTGCACCACCTCCCTGTTTGGTGCGGCTGCCTCGACCTCTCTGTCTCTGTCGAGGTGGCAAACTCGGGCGGCGCCGCGCCGCTCGTCTTTTCTTCCCACACGTCAGCACGAGGCCGGGTCCCCAGATCCTCCCGGCGCCGCACCGGGGCACGGCGGCTGCTGGCGATGGCGTGCCCGCCTCTTGTTGGAGCGTTGGCGGGGTGCGGTTCGTGTCCCGTCAGCGTCCACGGGGCGAAATTCGCGGGATGGCCCGTGGATGCGCGCCGGGCGCTTTCCCGGCAGGCCCTTGCGGGGCTGGTGCAGCGGCCCGGGTTGTTCCGCCCGGGCCGCATCTGCATGGGGGCGGTGTGATGGTGGCGCCCAGTGCGAAGCCGCTGTTTCGGGCGATACAGGGCGGACGCCGCCCTGATGCGCGGCAGGCTGCCCTGATGGATCTGCCCGAGGCGCGGGCGCCGGATGTACGGCGCGATCACGACTTTTACCCGACCGGCCAGCCCGAGGCCATTCGTGGCCTTTTGGCGCATGATGGTGAGGTGATCCGATTTTGCGGGTCGGTCTGGGAAAGTGCCTGTGGCGATGGGGCGCTGGTGATGCCGCTGCGCGAGGCGGGGCTGCGCGTGGTGGCATCCGACATCGTTGATCGTGGTTGCCCGGATGCCGGTGTGCGCGACTACTTCGATGTCGGCGAAAGCCCGGCGCGGGCGATCATCACGAATCCACCCTACAATCTGATCAATGCCCGGGATGGGCGCGGCCGGTGGCTGCGCCATGCGCTGGATATGCCGGGCTGGTCTTACATGGCCCTGCTGCTGTCGTGGGACTGGCCAGCCGCGCGGGCAAACGGGCTGGGCGAGCTGCTGGAGGCGTCGCCGTTCTCCTACTGCTACCTGATGCGCTGGAAGCTGGACTTCACGGGCGAGGGCAGCCCGCCGCAGCGCAATGCCTGGTTCGTCTGGCAGCGCGACTGGGCCGAAGTGCCGATGCAGATGCGGTTCATGGATCGCGTCGATAACCGCCAGCATTCACTGTTCGCTGAGGATATGCTGTGACCTCTCTGACCACCTACAATCGGTTTCCGCTGGCCGAGTTTCGTGCGCTCCGGGCTGATGGCGATTTGACCTGCGACCAGATCGCGGCACGGCTGAATCGGTCCGCGCGCGGGCTGTCGCAAACGGCGAAGGTTTTGGGGCTGCCCCCGCGGCGCAAGGGGCCGAAGCTCAAATATGATGAGGCTCTGTTCACCCGCCTATATAAGGCCGGGGTGTCGATGGCCGAAATCGGGTGCCATTTCGGCATGCACCGCTCTTCGTTCCCGCATGTCGTCAGAAAGCTTGGTCTGCCGCCGCGCGGCAAGGGCTGGGTCGCGCAAGTGACGCTGGCACAGTTCTTCGAGGCTGAAATGCGGGTGCGGATGGAGGCCGAGGCGGCACGATCCATGGCGGCCTGCCGGATCGCGGGTGTGCTGGCCTCCAATGACGGGGGGAAGCGCAGATGACGGATCTCGTGGGCGATTTCTGGCAATATCCGCTGCGCGAGGGCGATACGCTGGCCTCGCATGAATGGGTGGAGTTGCACATCCACAAGCTGCTGACCTCGCGCTTTCTGGCCTATGCGCTGCGCGAGGATCGCCGGGCCGACATTGGGACCGCGCTGATCCTGTGGTCGGAGTGCTACCGGCAGGACCCGGCGGGCACGCTGCCCGATGATGATGTGGAGCTGGCGCAGTTGGCCCGGTTCGGCGCGGATGTCGAGGGCTGGCGCGCGGTGCGCGAGGGCGTGCTGCACGGCTGGCGGCAATGCCATGTAGAGACGGGCGGCCAGATGCGATCTGACCGGCTGGGGCATCCCTTCATCGCCGAACTCGCTGAACGGGCGGTGAAGCGCAAGAAAGGCCGCGCGCGCAGTCGCGAGGAAAGCCGCCTGGCCGTCATGCGCAGTCGGGTGAAATCGAAGCTCAAGGGCATCGCGGGCATGACGCGGATCGCCAATTCCTCCCATGCGGTCGAGGCAATCACGCGGTGGCTGGATGAGCATGGGCTGTTCGTGAACGAGGATAATGTGCGCGTCGCGGCGGATGCGGTGGCGGGCGGGCCGCGTGTGATCAGCCTCGGCGGTGACGGTGAAACACGCTGAAATCGCTGAAATGGTTTCAGTAACACGGTGAAAGGTTTCAGGGCGATTTCGCTCTTTTTTCAGGGGTTTCGCTGAAATTGCCCTACAGGACAGGACAAAGAATGACAGGACAGGACCTGACAGAACATTCCTTCCCGGAACGCGGGGCAAAGCGCGGGATGGCAGATGGGGCAGAGGCTGAGAAAATGGAGGATGCGATGACCGAAGGCGCAGAGACCGATGAAGGACATGGCCGAAAGGCTGTGCGGGAGCATCTGATTGCCCGGCTGGAACAGGCCGGTTTTGTACGCAAGCGCGGCGTGACGCTTGAAGCGCATGAGGCGCGGATGACGGTGATCGTGGAAAAACTGTCCTACATGGACCCGGACAAGCTGGATGCACTGGCGGACGAACTGATTGACCTGTCGGGCGGCAAGGCTGACTGGCCGTCCGAAGTGCTGATCATGCACCGGGCTCAGGTCTGGCAGCCGCGCCCGCTGGCGCATAACCGGGCGCTGGTCAGCTGGCTCGGCTCGGTCGAAGGACCGAAGGCGCTGGGGCGCGGGGATCTGGTCGAGGTCTATCGGTTCCTGCGCAAGTATCCGCGCCCGCCGTTTGAATATGAACAGCGGGGCATCACGCAGGAGGCCGAGGATAATGCGCGGGGTCTGCGCATCCTGGCGGACAAGCGTGATCGCGGGGCCAGCCTGACCGATGCAGAGCTGCGGTGGGAGGCGGCCTATCTGCGCGACAAGGTCGACGCCATGGCGCTGGTCGAGGCGGGGCAGAGCAAGCGGGGTGCGGCGTGATCATGCGGTCAAATGGATTTGACCATGTGCGCGACCGGATTGACCGTCTGGTCGAGGCCGGGTCGGGGCTGACCTCACAGCAGATCGCGCCGCATCTGTGGGATGAGGCTGATGTGCGGCGGCGGGTCGAGGCCGCGCGGGCCTTTGCGGCGCGCACGGGTGCCCCGATGGCAGCGGCGCGTGATCCGATGCAGCTGGTTGAGAACTGGATTGTCGAGCGCGGTGGCACGCGGCGACGGGATGGCAGCCACTGGCGGGACATGTGCCAGCTTGAGGTCATGGTGGCGCAGGCGGCCCAGCGGCACCTCGACAAGGGTCTGGACCCCGCTGCCTTCGTCGCCCCATTCACTCCGGGGCAGATCGCGGTGGCGAGGGACTATCGGGCGCTGGTCGAGTGGCGCAACGGATCGGCCATGAAATGCGCCTCTCTTGAGGCTGGGCGCGGTAGTGGGCAGGGTGGCCTGTTCATTGACACGTTCATCGGGCAGGGTGACTGGCTGGCGGATCTGCGCCACCGCGTCGGTGATGTGGTGATCCTCGATATCCGCCGGCAGATGGATCGCGGCAATGCACGGCGCAAGGTTACGGCGCTTGCGGCTCTGGATGCCGTGGTGATCGAGGGTTTGGACCTGAGCGCCGTGCTGGCACGCTATCGCTGGGCGGTGAAGGGGCAGACGCGGGCGACGCTCAGGGCTGGTCTCAGGGCCGCTCTGGACCGTATGCAGGGATACCGTGAAAAAGGGGATTGACGCTTAGGTCCGCCGCGTGCATGTTCTTTGCCATCATCCACAGGTGCGCCCGCAGGTCACAGACCTCGCGGGCTTTACCTTTTCCATCCTGACATCGGTGAGCAATGGCACGGCTGAAGATGCTGCGCGACGGTACGCACAGGCTGCCGCCGATGGTCGGCTATCTCGCGCGGTCGGCGGCGCAGGCCTCGCGGGACAGGGATGCGCGGCTCGCTTGGCGGGCGTGGTACAAGACCGCACGCTGGCAGCGGCTGCGCTGGGATGTGCTGGTGCGGGATCTGTTCACCTGCGCCATGTGCGGCGTGGTCAAGGGTTCCGACACGTCGCTGCTGGTGGCTGACCACAAGGTCCCGCACCGGGGCGACCCGGACCTGTTCTGGGATGCGGGCAACCTGCAATGCCTCTGCAAGCGGTGTCACGACGGGGCGAAGCAACGGGCCGAGGCCGGGGCGGCCGGGCGGGGAGGGGGGGTGTGATCCCTGGGGCCGTCGGGACGCCAGACCGGTGCGTTCCTTCATCTGGAGATTTTTTTCTTGGGCGACGTGAAAAACGGGGATGACCTGATCGGCTACACGCTCTGGGGCGATCCGGTCTATCGCGTCAAGCGTAAGCGTGGCCGCCCACCGTTTGAGTGGACAGAAGAAAACTCATTTAAAGTCAGTATCTTGCTGTCTGCTGGTTGGTCGAATGAGCGGATCGCAGGAACCATCCTTGATCCGCGCACCGGGATAAAGATCAGTGTGCCGACGCTGAAGCGGTATTTTAGAGCCGAGCTGGCATCGCGGGACTTTGCGCGTGACCAGCTGAACGCCAAGCAACTGCTGGTCGCGGCGCAGGCAGCCTTCAGCGGGAACGTAGGTGCCATGCGGGTGCTGCAACAGCTGATGGACCGGAATGACCGGATGCAGGCTGAGCGGCAGGCCAAGAAGATCACATCGCCGGCCCAGTCTGCCGACCGTCAGGGCAAGAAGGCGATGGACAAGGTAAAGGCGGCAGATGCCGAAGCGGCATTGCAGGCCGCGCTTGAACTTGAGGCATCCCGTGGGTCACCACGACAGTAACCTGGCGCTGCCGCGTTTCGCCTGCCCGGACTGGTGGGAGCGGCTGTGTCAGGGGCTTCCGCCGATGGCGGATGTCCCGATCAACGAAGAGAAGGCCGCCAAGGCATTGGCGTTTTTCAACCGGATGAGGCTGCCGGACATTCCCGGCAACCCGCCGATGTCAGTCGCCTGTGGCGAGTGGTTCAAGGATGTGCTGGTGGCGTTCCTCGCCAGCGAAGATCCCGAGACCTATCAGCCTGTCGTCTGGGAACTGCTTTGCATGGTTCCCAAGAAGAACTCGAAATCCACCTATGTGGCGGCGCTGGCCCTGACCGCGCTCTACATGGAGGATGCGCCAAACCGTCAGATGCTTCTGGTCGGTCCATCGCAGAACATTTCGGAACGGTGCTTCGATCAGGCGCAGGGCATGATCCGGCTCGATCCGATTCTGGACAGCATCTTCCTCGTGCAGGATCACCTGAAGACGGTGACCAGGCGTCAGACCGGAACGAAGCTGGAGGTCAAGACCTTCGACACGTCGATTGTCACGGGCGAAATCCCGGTCCTCACGATCATCGACGAACTGCACGAGCTGGGCAAGAAGGCCCGCGCGGCGGCGGTGATGCAGCAGATCCGGGGCGGCGGTATCACCAAGCAGCGCGGGCGGGTGCTGATGATCACCACCCAGTCGGACGAATCCCCGGCTGGTATCTGGAAGATCGAACTGGACAAGGCGAGGGCAATCCGCGACGGGCGCGGCGGGTCGAACCCGATCATGCTGCCGGTCCTTTACGAGTTTCCGGCAGAGCTTCAGAGGTCGCAGGACTTCTGGCGGGCCCGCACGAACTGGCATCTGGTGTTGCCGAACCTCGGTCTGTCTATCGACGAACAGGCGCTTGTCGATGATTACGAAAACAACGGCCGGGTGACGAAGCATACTGAACAGATCTGGGCCAGCCAGCATCTGAACATTGAGATCGGTGTCGGCTTGTCTGCTGGATGGCTGGGTGCGCAATACTGGGATGACTGCGTTGAAGCCGGCCTGTCGCTTGATGAGCTGATCGAGCGCAGCGAAGTCGCGGTGCAGGGAATTGACGGTGGTGGGCTCGACGATCTGTTCGCGGAAGCCGTGATTGGCCGGTGCCGGGAAACCGGGCGCTGGCTGCATTGGGCAAGGGCCTTTGCTCATCCCGAGGTCTTTGAGGAACGCAAGGAGATCGCGCCGCGGCTGCTGAACTTCGCCGAGCATGGTGACCTGATCCAGTTGAAGGATGAGGATACGAGCGGCGATGTGCGCGGCGTAGCGGAAACAGCGGCCCGGCTCCTGGCGGCCGGGTTGCTGCCGGAACAGGGCGCGGTCGGTGTCGATACCACGAACTCCGCCGCGATTCAGTTTCAGATGTTCGGTAAGGGCATCACCTATGAGCAGCTGGTAGTTGTGGGGCAGGACTGGCGCCTGTCTCCAGCGATCTGGGGCATGGAGCGGATGCTGAAACAGGGCACGTTCCGGCACTGCGGGCAGCCGCTCATGAGCTGGACGGTCGGCAACGCCAAGCCGGAAATCAAAGGATCTGCTGTCCGCATCACCAAGGAGGTGGCGGGCAAAGCCAAGATCGACCCGCTGATGGCAACGTTCAACGCCTTCATGCTGATGCTGCGCGATCCGGTGGCGGCCGGGCCCGGCGCGTTCGAATATACAGGGATGTGACGATGGGACTTCTGGGTTTCCTGCGCCCCGGTGCTTCGGCCCGGGCGACAGATGCTGTGCGGGTTGAACCGCCCGTCGTCGCGGCAGAGCCCGCGAAGGTCAATTCCGAATCCCAGTGGCGTGGCTTTACGCCCATCGGTGGCGTTTCGAAATCCGGTGTTCGCGTGAACGAGGCCACCGCGCTTTCGCTGCCCGCCACCCTTCAGGCGCTGCGGATCATCAGCGGCGTCTTTGCAATGGCGCCGCTGCATCTCTATCGCAAGACCGAAGGCGGGCGGGACCGGATGGATGACCACCCCGCCGGCGTGCTGTTGGCGCAGCGCCCGAACAGCTTTCAGTCGCCGTTCGACCTGTGGGAAATGGTCATGTCCGACCTTCTGATGGCCGGGAATTTCTATGCCTATGTGTCACGAAGCTTTCGCGGTGATCCCATTGCGCTGACCCGGCTGAAACCGGGAAGCGTGATCGTGGCCGAGTATTTCGACCGGGCCGAAGGGCAGGTGCTGTTCTATGACGCGAGCCTTCCGGACGGGTCTCGCGAGCGCTTCGCGGCCCGTGATATCTGGCATATCCGCGGAATGTCGCGGGATGGGCTGGTCGGTTTGAACCCTGTCCAGTTCGCGCGCGACGCCCTGGGCGGGGCCATCGCGACAGGAGATCATGCCAACAGGTTCTGGCAGAAGGGCGGGCGTCCTTCGACGGTGCTTACGACAGAGCAAAAGGTTGGCCCGGATGACAAGAAGCGCATCCGGCAGGACTGGACGTCGCTCTACTCCGGGTCGGACGGCGATGCTGTCGCCGTGCTCGATCAGGATCTGAAGGCGGCTTTCCTGTCGCACAATCTGAAAGATGATCAGTTCATCGAGACGCGGCAGTTTCAGGTGGTTGATCTGGCGCGCATCTGGGGCGTGCCGCCGCATCTGATCTTCGACCTGTCCAAGGCGACGTTCTCGAATATCGAGCAACAGAGCCTTGAGTTTGTCACCTATCACCTCGGCCCGCATTTTGCGCGGGTCGCAGGCGCGGCAACGCGGCAGTTCGGCGGCGCCGGGCTTTACTTCGAGCATATCACCGACGCGCTGGTGCGCGGTGACCTCAAGAGCCGGATGGAGGCTTACTGGCTGCAGCGCCAGATGGGGCTGGCCAATGCCAATGAGCTGCGCAGCCGCGAGAATCTGAACAACATCAGCGGCGACGCCGGGTCGGAATACTGGCGGCCTTCGAACATGGGGCTGGCAGGTCAGCCGGTCAGCGCTGCACCGGGCGGCGGAAACCAGGGGAACAGCAATGCACAATGACCTGACCGCGATCATCGCGGCGATCCGCGCGCAACCATGGGCAATCATGCCCGAATATCTTGAGGCAATCGAGGCCATTGCCGCCCGTGCGCTGGATGCCGATGTGCTGGCCCGGATCGCCGGTGACAGTCACCATCGGACTATCGGTGCGAGCTGGTCCGCGCTGGCCGCTGTGGGGATGCCGCTGGACGGGGCCACCAGTGCGACGCAGCGTGACGGCGCTGCCATCATTCCGATGCTGGGGCCGATCTTTCCGCGGTCCAGCATGATCAGCGCAAGCAGTGATGGCACTTCGTTGTCGACCATGATGCGCGATCTGCGCGTGGCAAATGCCAGCGAACAGATCGACCGCATTGTTATGCTGGTGGACAGCCCTGGCGGGGTGGTGTCCGGCCTCGGGGAGGCGGCAGACGAGATTGCGGCCTCTCGCAAGCCGGTGACTGCCTTTGTCACCGGCATGTGCGCCAGTGCCGCATACTGGTTGTCCAGTCAGGCGCGCGAGATCGTCATGGACAGATCCGCCTATGCCGGATCGCTGGGCGTGGTGGCGACGGTCACCCGGCAGGAGGCGGTCGGTCAGGATGGGCGTCGGGCCTATGAAATCGTCAGCAGCGGTGCCCCGCTGAAGCGTGCGGACCCGAGCACCGAAGAGGGGCTCGCCGCCTTGCAGGCCGATGTGGACGCGGCCGAGGCGGTGTTCTTCGCGGACGTCGCCAGGGGGCGACGGGTCAGCCTTGAGACGATCAGCAGCGATTTCGGACAGGGCGGAATGCTGGCGGCGGAACGGGCCGTCAGGGTCGGCATGGCTGACCGCATCGGCACGCTGGAGGGCGTGCTCTCACAAGTTTCCGGGCGCACCCGGAGCAATACAGGTGGTCGCCGTGCGCTTGCGGCCGCCGAACTTGAAACGCGGCGGCGAGCCGCAGACAGGAGCTGACCATGGACCGTATCACGGCCCTGCGAGCCCGCCGCGCGGGCATCATCGAACAGATGGAGGCCATCGTTGCTTCCGTCGGCGAAAACGAGGATCTGACGGCGGAGCAGCAGTCGCAGTTCGACGCGCTGCGCGCCGAGGATGATCGGGTTGCGGCACAGCTGTCGCAGGCTGAGGATCTCGAGCGTCGCCGTGCCGCCGCTGCGCGCCCGGCTGCGCCGCTGCCTGGTGTGACCGCGCCGGTGGCCGGTCAGCCCGCCGTCCCGGCCCAGCCTGCCGAGAAGGGTCTGACCTTTGCGCGCATGTGCCGCACCATCGCAGCGGCTGGTGGCATCCCGCATGTGGCGGCGCAGATCGCCGAGGCGAATGGCGACGGCGGTCTGTTCGCCAATCAGAACATGGGCAGCGGCCCGGCCGGTGGTTTCCTCGTGCCCGAGGATGTGTCGACCGAGGTGATTGAGCTGCTGCGTCCCGCGTCGGTGGTGACTGCCATGGGGCCGCGCATGGTGCCGATGCCCAATGGCAACCTGACCACCAACCGCCGCGCGACGGGCGCCAACTTCAGCTACACCGGCGAACAGACCGACATCGACGCGACTGGCTACACCTATGGTCAGGTCAAGCTGTCGGCCAAAAAGCTGGCAGGCATCGTGCCGATCTCCAACGATCTGTTGCGCGCCAGCTCGACCGCTGTCGACCGTATGGTGCGCGATGATGTTCTGGCCGACGCGGCGCAGATTCAGGATCGGTTCTTCCTGCGCGGGTCCGGCACCGACTTCGCGCCGAAAGGGCTGCGCTGGCAGGCACTCGGGACGCCCTTCGCGACCACCCATATCATGACGATGACGGCCACGCCCGACCTTCAGAAGGTGACCAATGATCTGGGTCGGATGGAGCTGGCGCTTGGCAATGCCAATCTGCCTTATACCGGCGCGCACTGGACCATGTCGCCGCGCACGGCGATGTATCTGACCAATCTGCGCGACGGCAATGGCAATCTTGCCTTCCCGGAAATGCAGGACGGTCAGCTGCGCCGGAAGCCCGTGCATGTCACCACTGAAATCCCGGACAATCTGGGGGGCGGGACGGAATCGGAAATCATGCTGGTCCTGCCGCAGCATGTTCTGGTCGGCGAGCACATGGGCATCGAAATCGCGATGTCGACCGAGGCTGCCTACAAGGATTCCTCCGGCACCATGCAGGCCGCATTCAGCCGCGATGAGACGCTTCTGCGCATGATCATGCAGCATGACATCGGGCTGCGGCATCTGGCGGCCGTTTCCGTGCTGACCGGGGTGACCTGGGGCGCTGCCTGATCCGGCTGGCTGACCTTACAGACGGGCCGCACTGACGGCCCGTTTCACATTTGTGGGCATCGCCCAAGGAGCAAGACAATGACCACGCAGATCCGCAGCATCGGCGATCTTGTCGCCGTGAAACGTGCTGCTGCCAATACCGCCGTCACCGCCGGCGGCAGTGGCGATAATACCGAGGTTGCCGGTGTCATCATCGACCGGGCCGCCATCGGGTTCCCGCAATCCTGTGTCGTGGCGATCCCGTTCACGGCCACGCTTGCCGCCGCCGCGACGCTGACCATCGCGTTCGATGTCGACGAGGGCAACGATTCCGCCCTGTCGGATGCGGAAGTGCTGACCTCGGCGACGGCGGCTGTCGTCGCGACCGGGCCTTCCGGTGGTGGCACGGTGGCGGGCACCTTCGAAGCCAATGTGTCGCTGGCCGGGGCGGGGCGCTATGTGCGTCTGAATTTCACGCCGAACCTGTCGGCAGCCAACACCGATACCGCCGCCCTGTCGGCGGTGATCGTCTTCGGCGGCATGGACCGCTTGCCCCAATGAAGCGGCTTATTCTTGTGAAGGGCTGGAAGATGTACCAGCCCGGTGAGAGCGCAGGTTTCGATGACGCCACGGCGCAGCGCCTGATCGCCAGTGGTGTCGCCGCTGATGCTGAGGCAATCGAACGTCAGCGTGCCGAAGCGGAAGCGAAAGCCGAGGCTGATGCCGCGCAGGCCAAGGCTGATGCAGAAGCGAAGGCGCAGGCTGAGGCCGATGCGGCGGCTGCCAAGGCCAAGGCCGACGCTGATGCCGCGCAGGCCAAGGCTGATACGGGCAAGAAGTCCTGACCATGCGGCTTACGCGAACTGTCGGTCCTGCCGCAGCGCCGGTCACCGTGGAAGAGGCGAAGGCGCATTGCCGCGTGGACTTCGATCACGAGGATGATCTGTTTGCGGCATGGATCGACACGGCGGTCGATCTTCTGGATGGCCCGACCGGCATGCTCGGCCGGGCCATCGTTCGGCAGGAATGGCTGCTGGAGCTTACTGCATGGCCGGGTGCCATCGTGTTGCCTGTCGAGCCGGTCCTTTCCGTTGCTGTTGCATATCTGGATCAGGACGGAGCGGAACAGGATGTCGATGTCGGCATGACATGGTTGCAGCGCGCGCCCGGAATGGCCGCTGAGCTGCATTTTGCCAGCGGTTTCACCCAGCCCGCGCTGAGTGCATCTGATCCATACCCGGTGCGGATCACGATGGTTTGTGGTTTCGGGGATGCAGCGGACGTGCCGCCGGCGATCAAGATGGCCATGAAGATGATGGTCGAGCATTGGCATGAGCATCGCGGCGTGGTGGTGACTGTCGCGGTATCCGAGATCCCGATGTCCGCGCAGGCGTTGCTGGGCCGCTGGCGCAGGGTGCTGTGATGCAGGCGGGGAAACGATCAGATCGCATCACCTTCCAGCGTCAGTCTGTGAGCGATGATGGATATGGCAACGTCATGTCCAACTGGTCGAACCTGCTGACCTGCTGGGCGGATATGTTGGAACGTCTGGGCGGCGAAAAGATCCAGTCCGGCGCACTTGAAGCGCCTCGCCTCGCAACGATCAGGGTGCTGCGCGCCCCGGAAACTCTGGCCGTGACAGAGGCCGACAGGATCGTAGCCCGCGGTCAGACCTGGAACATCCGCAGTATCGCAGCTGTGGGCCGTGCGAACGAGGAACTGGAAATGCTCTGCGAAACACAGGTGGCGACATGACGGTGATTGGCGCAGACCGGGTGATGCGGAAGCTTTCGCAGCTTCCCGATCGGATCAAGAAAAATGTGGATCGGGCCGTGAAAACCTCCGGCGATGAACTGGTGCGCACTGCCAAGGTGCTGATCCCGGTCGGCAAGGATGCGCATGGCGACGGCCATGAGCGTGACAAGATCCACGCGACCCAGAACGCGGATGGGTCTGTGCTGGTGGATTTCGGTCCGAAATCCAAGGTCATCGAGGGCGACCGCGGGCCTCGGCCTTTCGTGAACCCGGCTCTATCCGTCACGCGCAAGCGCCACAAGAGCCGGGCCAAGCGCGCCGTCAACAAGGCGGTGAAGGAATTGTTCAATGGCTGAGATCAACCGTATCCACGTCATCGTCGAGCTGGTCGATGGTAAAGAAGTAAAGGCGGAGTTCGGCCCCGGACATCAGATCGAGGTCAGTCGAGAGGTTATTCCAAACGGCGAGGTGGATGGGTATAAAACCTATGTTGCTGGCAATGTCGCGGTGACCATCCATGGCTGACGGCCCCGGCCTTGCGCTGCAAAAGGCGCTGATCACCGTGCTGCGTGCCAATGCTGGCGTATCGGCGCTGGTCGGCGCGCGGGTCTATGATGAGCCGCCGCAGGCCGTGGCGTTTCCGTATGTGCGCATCGGCAATCTCGATCTGTCGCCCGAGCGCCTGTCCTGCGTCGATGACCATAGCATCGTGTTTTCGGTTGAGGCGCATTCGCGTCCGACCTCGGGCCGAGTCGAAGCCGCCCGCATCGCTGATGCAGTCCGCGTCGCGCTGAACGATCAGGAGGCGGTGATCAATGCCGCGATGACCGGCTACAGCGCCGACTGGTGTACCTATATGACCCAGACGGCGAACCGCGCCGCTGACGGTGAAAGTTACGTCGCAATCGTGGCGTTTGAGGCCGCTCTGGCCGACTGAGCCAATCTCGCCCTTTGGCAAGGCACTCCACCATAAAGGAGCCAGATCATGGCAAAGCAAAAGGGGCGCAAGCTCCTGATCAAGATTGGCAACGGCGCCACCCCGACCGAGGTTTTCACGGTGCTGTGCGGTCTGACGTCCAAGACGATGACCATCAACAACAATGAGATCGACGTGACTACGGCGGATTGCACCGATCCCGGCGGCGCGATGTGGACCGAGGTGCTGGCCGGGGCCAAGCGCGTTTCGGTCAGCGGAAACGGCCTGTTCAAAGATGAAGCCGCCGAGGCGACGCTGAACACGCTGGCGATGGACGATGACCCGATTGCAAATTTTCAGGTGATCGTGCCGGACTTCGGCACCTTTCGGGGCGGTTTCTTCGTGTCGAGCGTCGAATACGGCGGCGAACAGGAGGGCGGCGTGACCTACAGCCTCGCGCTGGCCTCGACCGGGGCCGTCACGTTCACGGCTGCCTGATGGCAGTTGCCCGCACATCCGCTGAGCTTGTGGAGGTCATCGGCGGTGAGAGCCGCCGGTTGATCCTGCGCAATTCCGAGATCGAGCGTTTCGAGGTGCAGTATGCGCCGTTCGGGATTTTCGAGTTGTGGGACCAACTGATCGGCAAGTCCGCGCCGCCGCAGGTGCGCCATGTGCGCGATCTGGTGGCGCTGGGGCTGATCGGTGCCGGTATGGATGACGTGAAGGCCGATGGGCTGCTGGCATCATTGCCGCCGTCTGACAACCTGTTCCTGCGCGGCGTGGCGGTGCGGCTGCTGGGGCTGGCCTTCGTGCCTGCCGCGATCAAGCCTCAAAAAAAAAGCGATGGTTCGCGCAGCGTGAAAGCAAGGGCGGAGCCAAGCGATACGACGCCCGCGAGCGGGTCGGAAACATCTGCGGCGTAATGGGCCTGCTGCCTGCGCAGGTCTGGGCGATGACGCCGCTTGACACCGATCTGCTGATCACCGGCTGGAACGAGGCGCAGGGCGACCAGATGCCAGCCGCCCCGACAATGGAAGAAATGGACGATCTGATCAGGCGTTACGGGTGATCAAGGGTATGCCTTGATGAGTTCGCTTGCTCTGGCCATTCCATTGATGCTTTCGATTTCGAAAACTGTTTCAGTGCCTAGCCCAAGTTTCGCGCAATCGCTTTTCGCGTGCGGCGGCGAAACTAGGGCGGCAATTGAGACATCACCACCGGCAAGCTGTGATCCGGCTGGCGGTCTTAACTCTATAGCAACGCGGTTATTTGGCCTTCGTGTCGCTAAGAAACTGACTGTATATTTCGATGGAGAGTCTGCGATGATCGCCCCGCGATCCAACCAAAGCTGACCGTCCATCGCGCAGAAATCGAACCTCTTCAGATAGGCGGATTCTCCGACAGCCAGATCGGAGAATGCAGTTTCTCCCTTCCATTCCAGATAGGCTTTTTCGCCTACATCAAGCCTGAACTCCGCCTTGGCTTGGTGAAGTGGGAAACCTATCGCCAAAGCTAAGATGAAAAGTAGAAGCGGCATGACAATCCCCGAGATATGCAATGACTGACGATAACCTTGAGCGCATCACGATCCTGTTGCAAGCAAAGGATCGCGAGTTTTCGCGGGCCATGGACCGCAACAACAAGCTAATCGCCAAGCTGACGCGTGATGCCGAGCAGGGCACCACTCGCATGTCGCGCACCGTCCAGAAGAACCTTGACGCCATGACGTCAGCGGTTGGAAGCTTCGCGGTCGGCTTTGCCGGTGGTATCGCTGGCGGTCTGGTAACGGGGGCCATCGACAAGCTGACCACCGGCCTCGCGCAGACGGTGAAGGGAATTGCCAGCATTGGCGATGAGGCGCGCCGGGCTGGCCTTGGCGTAGAGGCGTTCCAGGAATGGAAGTTCGTTGCGGAACAGAACCGCATCGGCATTGACCAGCTTGTAGATGGCTTCAAGGAATTGAACTTGCGGGCCGATGAGCTGGTGCAGACTGGAGCTGGTCCGGCGGCCGAGAGTTTCGCGCGGCTTGGCTACACCTCTGCCGATTTGGCGAAGAAGCTGAAAGACCCGTCTGCCCTTATGCTGGAAATCATCGGGCGCATGGAAGGCATGGACAAGGCCGCGCAGATCCGCATCGCGGATGAGGTGTTTGGTGGTTCGGCTGGCGAGCGCTTTGTGGAGTTGCTGGGGCAAGGCGACGAAGGGTTGCGGCGCACCATTGACCGGGCGAGAGAACTCGGCCTTGTGATGGATGAGGCAGCCATCCAGAAGGCGGCGGAGCTTGATCAGAAATGGAATGAGCTTGCCAACAGAGTTGAAAACTTCGGCAAGCGGGCTGCCATTGCTTTGGCCGATCTTCCATTTGCGATTGTGGAAGATCGGATCAACGAAATCTTCAACGAAGCAGAAGGGCGACATATCCTCGGTGATGAGGTCTACGACCAACTGCGCAAGGTGGGTGCCCTATCTGATGAGCAGGTTGTCACCCTGACAGCACTTCGTGGCGAGTGGCGTGGGCTGACCGAGGAAGCCGACCGGGCCGCAAACGTTCTCGCACAGGCAGCAAGTGAAGCTGACATGATGGGTCTGGACGGATTGTGGGAGGTGCTGGCGCGGGCGTCTTCTGAAATGCGCAAATTGGCTGATGATTTCCAATCTGGTGCTATCGACGGGGAAACCTTCAGCAAGGGGATGGATGAGGTCCAGCGTTCGGCCAGCGATGCATTCGCTGCGCTTGATGCTGCTGATCGTGTGAACTTCAGTGGGGCGATATCTGAGGTTGACCGGCTTGGTGGCATTGTTGATGCAGTAACTGCCAAGGTTCAGCAGCTTTATTCCTGGCTTAAGGCGGCGGCTGGTGCCGGAAGTGGGGCCGCGAATGTGTCCGTTGGCACGCCGATGGGCGTCGGTGATATCCAGATGCCACCGACCGAAAGCGCGCCGCGCACATCCGTCAAGCCGCCAAGCAAGCCATCTGGCTATGACACCGACATGGATAACAACGGTGTGCCGGATGTTGTGGACGAGGCGCGCGAGAGGGCCGCAAAATCCAAGGGAGGCGGGGGCAAGTCCAAGGGCGGTGGTGGCGGCGGCAAGGATCGCTTTGGCGACGGCATGAAAGACTGGCGCGTCGAGGTCGAGGGGATGCTGGCCGAAGCAGAGGCGCTGAACAACCTCGTGCTGGCCTATGACGAATACGGCATTTCCGTTGATGTTGCCCGGAAAAAGGCGGAACTGCTGCAAGAGGCCAAAGAGGCGGGCAAGACGATCACGCCGCAGTTGAAGGTGGAAATCGACAAGCTGGCCGAAAGCTATGCCAATGCGGCGGTCGAGTTGGAGCGCGCGAAAGAGCGGCATGAGGAATTCAAGTCGGCGGTTGAAGAAGCCAAGGGCACGCTGTCCAGCGCCTTCACCGGGCTTGTTACGGGCGTGCTGAGTTTCAGGGATGCTCTGGGGAACGTCATCGGCAAGCTGGCCGAAATGCTGGCGATGAAGGGTTTCGATAGGATCTGGGGCGCTGGTCTGGGTGACGCCGCTGGGGGCTTCCTGAAGATGCTTGGGTTTGCATCCGGTGGCTATACCGGGGCGGGAGGGCGCAACCAGCCCGCCGGGATCGTCCACAAGGGCGAGGTGGTGTTTTCTCAGGATGACGTTGCGCGGGCCGGTGGTGTCGCGGCGGTCGAGGCGATGCGGCGGAATGGCGTGTCGCGGGCCGTGCCCGCCCGGCAAAGTGCGCCTGCCGCCATGGGTGGGATGGACGTCTCAATTGGCTGGGATGACAGCATTGGCAATTTCCGCGCGACGGTGCGGGATGAGGCAGGGCGCGTCGTCGCGCAGGCCACGCCCGGTATGGTCGGGCAGGCCGTCGCTGCCACCTATCGCCGCGCGCAAGAGGTGCCCATCGGATGAGGATTGTTGCTTGGCCGCCTGTCGGTTTCATGTCCCGCGCGCCCGTGGTCGAGCGGCCCGTGGCGCGGTCGCAGGGCCTTTTCTCTGGTGCCCGCGCGGTGTCGTCTGCCGGGCCAGCGCGCCGCGTCACAAGCCTGTCGGTATCGGCGCTTTCCCGCAGCGCGGACGTGTCGCGGATCAAGACCAACCTGATTGCGGATGCACGGGCTGCGGGAACGCCGATCACCAGCGCGCTTGTGCGGGCGCTTGAAGCGCAGGCGCGTGAGATCGCGCGCGAGTCTCGGGCCGGGGCGGGGTTCATGGCGCAGCTCTGGCGCGAGATTGACGGCGGGGTGGATCTGATCCGCATGTCGGTGTGCGGCGATAACTGGTGGATGGATCAGGCGCGGTCGAAGGCGCGGGGCGGTGGCTATACCGCGCCGCTGACGTGGACAACCCCGACCGACCCGGATCTGTCATGGACTTCCGGCGGCGATCCACTGCGCTGGTTTACCGGCCCGGTGCGCATTGCCACGACCGGCACCAGCGCCGACGGCTATCCGACGATCACGCTGACTGGCCTGCCGCCCAATACTATCGTGGCCCGGCCTGACGATGTGATCCGGTCCTATCCAGCCGGGGCAAACAGCGAGACGGCGCGGGCTGTGACGCTGGCGATTAGCGATGCCGATGGGGAGGTGACGATCAAGCTGACCAGCGCCCTGCCTGCCGGGGTGATCAGCTTGCAGGATATGGAAAGCGTGGTTTTCGAGGTGCTGGGAGCGCCGCGCGGCACGCAGCCTGTGGCCGACAACTGGGCGCTCACCGTCGATCTGCGCGAGGTGCTGCCTGACGAATATGCCGGTGCAACGGAGGTCGATCCATGGTGATGTCGCGCGGTGTTCCCTCTGGCATGCTGGCCGCGCTGGATGGCCCCATGCACCCGGTGATGCTGGTGTATGTGGACTGGCCGGGCGGGGCGCAGCGTGCGCACAGCAATTTCGGCACGATCACATGGGGCGGTCACGACTGGACCGGGGTGGGCAGCATGGGCGGCGTGACGCTGCCCGGCGAAATGACCGGCATTGCCTCGGATGACGGCGCGCTGACACTGGGCGGCCTGCCCGAGGTGATTGACGATCTGCTGTCGGTCGATCCGCGCGGGTCTGAGGTGCTGATCTATTTCGGGCTGACGACGGTGCGCAACGGAACGACGCTGGTGTCTGGCCCGGTGCTGGCATGGTCCGGCTATGTGGATGGCATGGTATCGACCGAGGGCTATGAGGGGCAGGAGGTCCGCAGCACGATCACGCTGCCGGTGGTGTCGCGCGCCTCGCAGCGCCTGCGACCTGCCGCCTATCACAGCGAGGCGGATCAGGCGGCTGAGTATCCCGGCGATACCGCTGGCCGGTGGCTGACTGCAGCACTGGCCCGCACGACCACGGCGCTGCCGAAGTGGTGATTGATCACGTCCTCGCGGTGATGCGCGGGCCGATTGTCATGGGCGTGTCGGACTGCTGCCCGGCTGCCTGCGATGTATTCCATAGGCTACACGGCGTTGATCCAATGGCGCCGCTGCGGGGGCGCTACAGCACGGCGATAGGAGCGGCACTGATCATTGCACGGGCGGGCGGGTTTGAGGCGCTGGCCGATGATCTGGCCGAGCGGGCAGGGCTGGCGCGCTGCGGCTGGCAGCCCGGTGCGCTGGCAACGGCGGTCATGCCGACCGGCCCGGCGCTGGTGGTCGGGCTGGATCAGCCGGGCTGGTGGGCTGGCCGCTGCGAGGGCGGGTATCAGATTTTGCGGGACGTGGGGCGGATATGGTCGAAACCGTAGCTGGCTGGCTGGTAGCTGCTGGAGTAGAGGCGGGTATCGCCACCGGCATCGCGCAGATCGGCATGTCTGTCCTGCTGTCCACCGTGTCGCGGGCGCTGGCAAAACGGCCCAGCATGGGCGACCAATCGCGCGAGCTGGAGGTGACGCGCAGCCTGCCGGTCTATCGCACCGCCTATGGCGAGGCGCGGATCGTCGGATCATGGGCGCCGGGCTGGGTGGTCAATGATGGCATCCTGTATGCCTGCATCATCCTCAATTCGCGCCGGTCCGACAGCGTGTCGGCAATCGAGTTCGATAACCGCCTGGTCGAGTTCAGCGGGGACATGCTGGATTTCTCGACCGGGGCGACCGCGATCAATGACCCATTCGACGGCTATGTTACTGCATGGCTGGGGCTGGGCGACCAGACCGCGCCGCCTGACCTGATCATGTCGGAGTGGGGCGACGCAGGATCGACGGACGCCGCGAAATTCTGGCCGACCGATGCATGGGCTGGCCGCACGGTCCTGTGGTTGAGGCTCAAGAAAGGTTCTGCGAAATCGGCTGGCGAGCGCTGGCCGCAGGGCCGCCCGCAGGTGCACGTCACCGGCAAGTGGTCGCTGGTCTGGAACCCGGCAGACGTCGCGCAGGATGCGGACGATCCGGCGACGTGGGAGTGGTCGGACAATCAGGGCCTGTGCATTCTGGATGCGCTGCGCACCAATCCGATTGCCAAGCTGCCCACGAGCCTGATCCACATGGCCAGCATCAACCGGCAGGTCGAGGTGGCCGACGAACTGGTGCAGCGCAAGGGCGGGCTTGAATCGGACCCACGGTATCGCGTCGGCGGCGTGGTGGTCTGGAACCCTCAATCCGAGCTTTACCAGCTTCTGCGCCCGCTGGAGGTTGCGGGCGGTGGTGGGCTGGTCCAGATCGGCGGCATGATCGGCTATCAGCCGGGCGAGTATCTGGCGCCGTCTGCCGATATTACCGACGTGCTGGACGAGGCGCCGGTATCTTTCACGGCGATTTCGCGGGGCCGGGACATGCCGCGCGCGATCCGGGCGATCTATCCCGAGCCGGGGGCAGCTTGGGAGGATACGACACTGACGCCTATCGAGGTTCCGGGCGGCGGGGGCTGGGATGGTGGCGATGATCGTGTGGAGGATCTGGAGCTATCGCTTGTGCCCTATGCGCGGCAGGCCAACCGTCTCGCGCAGATCGAGGCGCGGATGCGGGGCCAGCAAAAGCGCATCGGTGGTATCCTGTTCCCGCGCCACCTCGATTTGGTGGCAGGGGCCAACATCACCATGGACCTGCCGCGCGCCACCGACCCGCGCAATGGGGTCTATCAGATCACGCGCATTCACCCCGCGCATTTCTTGGACGCGGGCGACGGTGTAGCCTTTAGGCTACCGTTTGAGGCATCTGGCATTGCGTCATCGGTCTATGCCTGGAACCCGGAGACGGATGAGCAGGATTATGCGGTCGCGGTCGATATCGACGCCAGCCTGACGCTGGCCCCGCCGGGTGACATCCTCACGACGTCCGGGGCCGATGTGGTGGTGGAGACGTGGGGCGGCTATGTGGCCCGCGTGCTGTTCGAGTTCGCGCCGTCCCCCTCATCTGGCGTCATGGCCTATGAGTGGCAGTGGCGCGTGACTGGCGGTGACTGGACCGACGGCGGCATGATTGACGCGGATGTGCGCAATGCCGATGACCGGGTGTTTGCCTATCTCGACTATGTTTCTGACACTCGCACCTATGAAATCCGCGTGCGCGCCATGTCGGAGGGCCGCACATCGGACTGGGTTACAGAGACGGCAATCGTCGTCACCACCGGGGTGCCGAGATATCGGGCGGATTTCGAGGATGCGCTCTATGAGATTGACCGCACCGCCGTTGCGCAGGCCACGGCATTCGGCCTGACGCGCGCCAGCACGGCGACTTATGTTGATGCCTTGGGCGTGATCCAGACGGCGGCCGCAGATGTGGCGCGGTTTGATTATCTAACCGGCAGCCGGTGCCTGCTTGTCGAGCCTGCGGCGACCAATACTTTCCAGCGGTCGGAGGCGCTGGACAACGCATATTGGAGCAAATCGCGAGCCAGCGTCTCAGCAAATACTGTCGCCGCGCCAGACGGCACTACGACGGCCGATACGCTGACAGATGACGCGACAACCGGAACGCACGCGCTATTTAGGGCGGGAGTGGCATGGTCGGCAGGCCAAGTTTATGCAATGTCGGTCTACGCCAAAGCCGGTACGTTGTCTCAAATCATGATGCAATTCGGCGGCGGCGGCGCAGTATTCCCGTCGCCCGCGACATGGCAGGCGAAATTTGATCTGTCATCCGGGACGCTGATTTCAGCGGGTGCCAGCCTACTTGACGCCGATCTAGTGGCACTTGGCTCAGGCTGGTATCGGTGCTGGATCATCGGGCAGGCGGCTGCCAGTGCGACGGAGGCGGCCGGGTTGGCTTACCTCCTGAGCGGGGGCGCGACGCCATACACCGGGACGGGCTCTGGGTCAGTGCACCTGTGGGGCGCACAGTTAGAGACTGACGGCGTGTCCAGCTACATCCCGACCGCAGGCGACACGGCCACGCGCGCGGCGGATGACCCAGAGATGCGCGGCATCACCACCACGATGGACTTGGCCGTGACCTATGGAGACGGCACGACCGCGACGCTTGCAGATCGAGCCGTGTCGCCGGGATTTTGGCCCACTCTGTCGCAGCACAGCATCCGCCGCATCGTCGGCACCCCCTAAAACTATCTGAGGTGCATCAATGACCTATACCCTGCCCATCACCGGGAGCGGGCCGTCTCAGGCTGCGTCCGTGGAGGATCATGAGGACGCAATCAACGGCGAAACGACGGCCCTTGCCAATGCCATCTCGACCGAAGCTGGCGCCCGCGCTGCCGCCGATACTGCCCTGCTCGATCTGGCTTCTGCTGGTGATCAGGTGCGGCTGGCCTATGTGTCCGGCGACGGGCAGGACGCGGTTTATGGGGTCGTCGCGGCGCAGGCCGCTCTGACACTGAGTGCGGGGCAGCTGATCCAATTTGCGTGGCCGGGGGCTAACACTGGCGTTGGTCCGTCGCTCACCATCGACTCTACCGTCTACACGCTGCGCGCTTCCGATGGCACTAACCTTGCAGCAGGTGATCTTCGGGCTACTTCGTATGTCGCGCGCATCCACTCCGGCACGGTGATCCGCCTGCTCAGCCTGACGCGCATCGCGGACGTTCCGGGGCTGACCGAGGCGCTTGACGCTGCTGAGGCGGCCGACTCTCTCGGAGATACGATCCGCATGACCAATGTCGCGGGCACCGGAGACGCTGTGACCGCAGATGTGCCGACCGAGCAAGGGCATATCTCGATGATCGTCGGCCAGTATATCGACCTGCTCTGGCCGGCGAACAACACGGCTCCAGACCCGACGGCGACCATCGGCGGCGTGACGTATATCGTCAGGCGGCGCGACGGCAGCGCGCTGGACGCTGGCGACCTACGGACTGGTGCAGTCTACCGGATGCGGGTGCAGGCCACCGGGGCCTCTCCGCGCCTGCGGGTCCAGAATGCGATTTCTGCGAGCGACATCAATGGTCTGGGCGCGCTGGCAGCAAAGACGACTGTCGGGTCGGCAGATATCGACGCCGGGGTTGTGACCAATGGCAAGCTGTCCGACATGGCTGAGGCCAGAATCAAAGGCCGCAAGGCTGGCGCCGGTACTGGCGCGCCGCAGGACATGACGGCGGCAGAGGCGCGCACCGTGCTTGGCCTCGGGACCGCCGCGACCACTGCCGCCAGCGCATATGCCACCGCAGCGCAGGGGGCCACTGCTGACAGTGCAGTCCAGCCCGGAGACGCCGTGTCTGATCTGGCCGAGACCGCGACAGCAAAGATCATGACCGGCGATGAGCGCGCCAAGCTCGCAGGTATCGCGCCAGCAGCCACCGCCAACGACACCGACGCCGACCTGCGCGACCGCACCACGCATACCGGATCGCAGGCCATCAGCACCGTGACTGGCCTGCAAGCCGCGCTTGATGGCAAGGCCACGACGGTCCACACGCATACCGCATCTCAGATCAGCGACAGCACGGCGGCTGGCCGGACCCTGCTGACGGCTACAGACGCCGCAGCGCAGCGCACGGCGCTTGGGCTTGGGACTGCCGCCACCACTGCCGCGAGCGCATATGCTACGGCTGCACAGGGCGATCTGGCTGACAGCGCGGTGCAACCAGGCGACGCCGTGTCAGTGCTGGCAGAGACTGCTGACGCCAAGATCATGACGGGGGTGGAGCGCACCAAGCTTGCTGGTGTCGCGCCTGCCGCCACCGCCAATGCGACAGATGCCGCCCTGCGCGACCGGGCCACGCATACCGGGTCGCAAGCCATCAGCACGGTGACTGGATTGCAAGCCGCGCTGGATGGCAAGGCTACGGCGGCGCAGGGGGCAAAAGCCGACAGTGCCGTCCAGCCGGGCGCGATGACCGCAGCGATTTCCGCAGAGGCCGACGCGCGCGACAAGGCTGATGTGGTCGAGGCATATCGACCCGGCGAAAATATCGATCTGTGGTCGCAGACGACGACCGGAGCGCCGGAGGATCGCGCGCCGGTCGCAGTCGGCACGGTCACGGCCAATGCTGACGGCGCTGTCCTGCGCATCACCGGGACTGATATTGACGGCGGCTTGGGGTATGGCGACTTTGCGCCGCGCGCAGCACATGCGATGGAGCCAAACCGGGTATATCTGGTCCGCGCTGTCGTGCGGCGCGTCGTCAATCCGGCTGACCCGCTCGGGCACGGTGTCGAGTTGCTGGGTCGCAATCTTAGCGCCGCGAAATCAGCCGTATCATATGTCGCTATCGCACCGGCCATCGCGCTTGCCGTGGCAGATGGCCGCGTGGAAATCTCCGCATATGTCTGCCGTGGCACGCCGCCTGCTGGCGTGACAGCCTATGCGCCGCCTGCGACATCTCGATACATGACGCCCGCGATCCGCATCCATGGCAATGGCGCGACGACGGATATCGAGGCGCTGTCGTGGGAGGACGTGACGGACATCGTGACCTCCAACGCTGACATCGCCGCAGTTGATGCTGATCTTGCCGCGCATGCCGCGCGGGCTGACAATCCGCATGCCGTAACGGCGGCACAGGTCGGCCTCGGTCTGGTTGACAATACCAGCGACCTTGCAAAACCGATCTCTACCGCGACGCAAGCCGCGCTGGATGGCAAGGCTACGGCGGCGCAGGGCGCTCTGGCCGATACCGCCGTCCAGCCGGGCGACGCCGTGTCAGTGCTGGCGGAGACTGCTGACGCCAAGATCATGACGGGGGTGGAGCGGTCCAATCTGTCGCATATCGACGCGCAGAGTGACGTTTGGGTTGAGGGTATTGGGATCGTTGACCGGGCCGAGATTGATCTTGACAGCCGCGCCACATTTGCGGCGACGGTGACGAGCGCGCATGCCACCAGCCAGACTACCGGCGGGCTTGAGCCGGTGCTCACGTCCGGCGAGATTGAGACTGACACGACTGCATGGATCGAGGGCGCAGGTATCGCATCTGTGGCGCAGATCGACGCTGACGGGCGCGCTGTGGCTGCAATCGTCTCGGATGCAGTCGTATCGGGTGCAGATCACCGTGATGTGTGGATCGAGCGCGAGGGCGCTGTCGATGCGATCAGTCTCGACGCCGACGGTCGTGTGATCGTAGCGGCGCGCGACGGTCGCGGTCTTACGGCATCGGACGACAATCTCATGGTCGATGATGGTCGCGCGGATCAGTCATTTGATCTTGTCGTTTACGGTGGCACGCTATCCGGCATCATGGCGGCGGTGCGGGCCAAGCGGCGCGGGCTGCGCGTTGCGATTGTCGACCCGTGGCCGCGTCTGGGTGGCGCGATCCTCTGCGGCGGGCTGGTCGTGACAGATTTTCCGGGGACGCAGGCAAACTGGGGCATCGTGCAGGGCTTGACGCGGCAATTTTTTGGCCAGTTGCAGGCGTGGTATGACGACCCTGTTGCGGCGCGGTCTTATCTGCACAGCGCGACGCAGATGATGCAGATCTACGACCCGCGCGCCTATCAAGCGGCGATCAAGCTCTGGACGCGCGAGATTGACCTGATCGTCCAGTCGTCGCCAATTTTCGAGGAGGGCGACCTGCGCAAGTCCGCATCCGGTGCGATCACCGCGATCCGATCCGCGGTCGGGTGGTTGCGCTGCAAGGTATGCATCGATGCCAGCTATGAGGGCGATTTGATCCGCGCGAGCGGTGCGCCATACCGCATCGGTCGTGAGGGGCAAGGCGAGACCGGCGAACCTTTTGCGGGGTTTAAACCCATCGGTCATGGCGCAATCTCTCGCAGCGGGTTTACGACCCCGGCAGACGGCGCGCTGGTGGAGGCGTCATCGTCGGTCGCTGGTCTGTCGGCTGGTGATGCAGATGATCGGGTGCAGACGCTCTCCGTCCGCTCGATCCTGACGCAGCACGCCAGCCGCGTGCCTTTCGCCAAGCCTGCCGGTTACAACAAGGCCGACTATCTGATCGCTGGCGAGGGCGCGGCTCTGGCTGGCTACACAAAGCTGATGACCAACAGCTTTGCCGACCCTGCCGCTGCTCTGGCGTATCAGGGCACTGTCATCCTCCGCGACGGCGTCTCCGCGCGACAGACCAACAACGGGACAGGCGCCATCGTCTCCAACGAGATCGGTGACGCTGGGTCGCGCTACGCCTCTGGCAACTGGGCCACGCGCCGCGCGATTGTCGATGCGCAGCACCGCTGGCAGCAGGGGCTATATTACTACCTCGCAAACGACATCGTGTCAGATTTTGACACCCCCAGCACGCAAGCACTGATGGCAGACGCGCAGACCTGGGGCATGGCGCCGTCGCTCTATCCGGCGTCCGATCATGGCGCAGAGTGGCCCGAGTGGGTCTATGTCCGAGAGGCGCTGCGGCTGGATGCGGCCTATGTCATGACGCAAGCAGACCTCTACGACAACGCATCTTCGTCGATCCCGGCTGGGTGGGAGACGTGGCATTCCGGTGCTGGCCGTACCAGCACTAAATCCTCGCAAGTGTCGCGCTGGTCGTATTTTCTGGATGCCCACGCAACGCGGATTTACGAGGACGCAGCAACGCCGGGGCGGTTTGTATTCGAGGGACCGACGCCGCCGGATCACGATGTTGATGTCTATGACATCCCGTACACATCGCTGCGCACGGATCACACAGCGGCCGGGCACGTCCCCAACCTGCTGGCGTCTGTCTGCATCGGCTGCACGCATGTCGCGTGGATGTCGCTGCGCATGGAGCCGTCCGAGGCGATGGTCGGCGAGGCAGCGGGCGAGGCTGCCGCGCTGATGGTCGAGGGCAACCTGAAAAGCACGCACCAGGTAAACATCGCAACTCTGCAATCCCGCATCGGCAACGCCGCATCTATCTGAGGACCATATCATGACCGCACTTATCACCCGCATCCCGACATCTACCGACGATGAGCGCAAGCCCGCCGCCGTCGTTGGCGTTGACGCCCAGATCTGCGCCGATCCGCTGGTTGCAGAGTATTTTCACCCCGGCAAGGCGTCGATCAGCGGCATCGCGGCGGGGACCGATCAGCCGTTCGCGTGGCGCGGTCTCAAGACCGGGGTGCGCATGACGCCTGCCGAGGCCGGATATCAGCCGACCTATGTCGCGGACGGCGGGTCCGGCTACGGCGCGCTTAAATTTGGGTCCGGCGCAAATGCCGGGCTGTCTGGCGGATCGCTCAGCGATACGCACAACGGCGCGCTGGCCTGTCCGCTCGACGCTCTGCTTTTCCCGCCGCAAGATGATGCGATGGGGATCGCAAACCCATACAGCATCGTCGTCGCGTGCAAGACGCCTGCCAGCGCTGTCGGCGACGACATCTATCCGGGCGCCATTGCCGGGACGATGACGCGCTTCCCGGACTCGACCTCTGTCAACCAAAACGACTGGGCTGGCATCGGCATCGGCCTCGGATCGATTTCGGAAAATCGCGGGTTTTTCGCGGGTCGCGGTCTTGTTGGGGCGGCTGTTAGCACGAGCAACGATGCAACAGACGCGTGGGTGATCCTGTCTGGCATCTTTGATCTTGCTGGCAATCAGTATGTGCTGCGGCGCAATGGTGTGCAGGTCGCGGTCACGGCTGTCACTCAGTCCGCGCCGACTGCCGAGCGCGCGGGGTATCGGCAGCTGCGGATCGGCTCGGCGGGCGACATCGGCGCTGCAATCGAGCGGACGTATATTGGCCAGATTGGCGCGGTCGCAATCATGCACGCGGCTGGCAATGCTGGGTCAGGGCTGACATCCATGCAGCGCATCGAGGCGCGTCTCAAGGCGATGTATGGCGTCGCGTGACAAATATCTCTGAATAATAGCAGCATCATCCGCGCGCAATTCCAACACCCCGCTTCGGCGGGCTTTTTCTTGCCCAGGAGGCGCCATTGCCCGTCCAGTTCGACAATAAGATCAGCCTCGGGCATGTCATCAGCATCGTGACGGTGCTGGCCGCCTGCATCATGGGCTACGCCACATTGTCAGCCCAGCAAGAACGTCTGTCTGCCGACGTGCTGGCGATGCAGCGCGCGGCCGAGGCGCGCGAGGCGCGCATCCGTGCTGTCGAAATTGCGCAGGCCAGTCAGTCCAGCGACCTGCGCAGCATCCAGATCGGCATCAGTCGTATCGAGGCGCAGTTGGAAAAGCTGCAACCGCGACCGTAACCCTGCCCGCCTCGCGCGGGCTTTTTCATGGAGCAACGAAATGACCAAGGTCGCCTTGGTGGTCGGGCATAACGCCCGGTCGCAGGGTGCTGTCCGTCAGACTGACGGGCGCACCGAATATGACTGGTGCGGGGATCTGGCCGCCGCGATCAGCGCCTGCGCGCCGGGGATGTATGAGGTTTTCCGGCGCCCTGCCGGTCGGCCCTACAGCGCAGAGATACGCGAGACCTATGCCGCTGTCGACGCCAAGGGCGCGGCGGCATCGGTGGAATTGCATTTCAACGGTGGGCCGACCAGCGCCAGCGGTGCCGAAACCCTGACCAGTGGGTCCAAGGGTTCGCGGCGTCTGGCCGGTCTGATCCAGCCCGCCATGGTGCAGGCGCTCGGGTTGCGGGATCGCGGCATCATCGTCCGCGCGCGCAATGATCGAGGCGGCCTGAGCCTTCATGCGGGGCGCACGCCTGCGGTGCTGCTGGAGCCGTATTTTGGCAGCAACCCGACCGACTGTGCCGCCGCCGACCGTCACTATGCCGCCCTGGTGCAGGGCATTCACAAGGCCTGTGTGGCCTATATCAACGGAGCCTGATCAATGGATTTTTTCCTCTTCATCCGCATGGTGATCCTTTACCCCTTCTTTGCTTGGCTGGGCGGCACTGGCGCGGCGGAGTTCGTGCAGTTCGACAAGGCTACAGATACGTTGACGATCCAGTTTACACTTGCGGCCGCTTGGCAGGCTGGTGCTGGCCTGCTGGGCTATGTCGGGACGTGGTGGGCATCGCGCAGGGCGAAGGCGTCGGGCGGCGCGACGTGATGCGCAGCCGCTGGCCCCTGCGGCGTGGCTTCAGGTGGTGGGGGATTCACAAGCCCCCGCTGCGGTGATATGGTGGCGTCACCGCTTTCTGGCGGGTTGCCTTGCTTGCTGCGAAAAGCCCACGGGCCAAATAGGCAAGATTAGCGGATTGCTGGCAATCCACCAGAGCGCGGTCGAGCCTGACCGTTCCTCGGCACCCAAAGGTCGTTAATCATGGGGCCGCGCTCAACATGCACGATGGCCAGAAATGGCGGTATCAGGGCTACGGCCCACTCAGTAGGGGAGCAGTGCGCCAACGATGGTCGTGGCCGATCCCTGCCGACCTGACAGCCGGGAAAGGCCGGCACCGCTTTCTGGCGGGTGCATCAAAAGGACGACGGTTTATGCCAAGGCCCGCCGCGTGACCGTCTCAGCAAGTCGCGGCAGATGTATCCTCCAGAGCGCGGCGGCGTGGAAAGCAGAACACGCGGCAGTGGCTGCCGATGAAAGCCTTTAAGATCGTCAAATAGCCGGAGTTGCGCCCGGCCCGTGCTCTACCTAACCCTGCGCGTGGGGTGATACGCGATGACGCAGAAGCGGTGGCTGTCTTTCTGCTGCCTTCCATGGGGACGCTGCTCCGATAGCCCATGGTCGTAGATTCTCGGGCCGCGCTGGCAGAGTGGGTGAAAGACCCCTAGATGCCATGGGTGACGCGAAACCGGCCATTACCCAGCCTGACGGTTGAGGAACACCGGCACCACACAGGCCCGTCAGTCTCACTGCTGGCGGGCCTTTTCTTTGGCGCTGACCGTTTACAGCAGCCGCATCTAAGTCGTTGATTCATCTCAGTTGCAAAATCAGGTGGTTTACAGCGCAACCGTATGATATTGCACGGTTTGCGACGCCCTACCGGGATCGCCAGTTTCTCAGGCCATTTCAGGCGGGCAGGCTATGGCCGAAACACTCATCACGACCCTGCGGGACGGGCTGGCGCTGCGGGCGCCCGCGATGATCGTCACGATCTATGGTGATGTGGTAGTGCCGCGCGGGGGGGTGCTGTGGATGGGCACCCTCATCGAGATCGGCGCCGCGCTGGGCTTCAGTGAAACGCTGGTGCGCACGGCGGTGTCGCGGCTGGTGGCCGCCGGGCAACTGGCAGGCGAGCGGGAAGGGCGGCGCAGTTTCTACCGGCTGGCCGAGAATGCCCGACAGGAATTTTCGGCGGCGGCGCGTCTGCTTTATGGCAAGCCCGCCCGCGCGACCGGCTGGCAGATTCATCATGCGCCGGGTCTGACGGAGGAGGCGGCGCGGCGCGGCGCGCTGGCACGCATGGCGGGGGATCTGTGGTTGCGACCCGATCATCCGGGTTTTGCCGCGCCGGGATTGTGCTTTCGCAGCGAGCCTCTGACGGGGATCGCGCTTTTGCCCGAATATGTCGCCGGACTGTGGCCGCTGGACCGTCATGCGACCGCCTATCGCGCCATGATCGCGCAATTCTCGCCGCTGGGGGACCGGCTTGCCTCCGGCCTGCCGGTTTCAGCAGAGACGGCGCTGGTGGCGCGGCTGCTGTTGGTTCATGCCTATCGAGGCGCTTTGCTGCGCGATCCGCGTCTGCCCGAGGCCGCTTTGCCTGACGACTGGCCCGGCGAGGCGGCGCGGACCCTGTTTGCACAGCTTTATCGCACGCTGTCGCCCGCCGCCGATTCGTATATCGGCACCCGCTTCGAGGGCGGCGCAGGCCTTTTGCCTGCCCGAACCGCCGAAACGCAGGCGCGCCTGCTGGCATTGTCCGAGGACTGATCCCGCCAAACCCTTGTCAAAGCGCCGTTTCCCGGCCGACGGCAGGCTGCCAATCAAAACATCACGAGGAATACAATAAATCGCTTAACAGTGTGATGTTTTCGCGCTATACGTTGACCGATCGGTTGGTGAATTGGGAGACGCACCAGCCTCATCCGATACATGCGAGGGGGAACAGGCCCATGACGGAAGCCTTCATCTGCGACGCGGTACGCACGCCCATCGGGCGATATGGCGGGGCGCTGGCCTCGGTGCGGGCCGATGACCTTGCCGCGCTGCCCCTGAAAGCGTTGATGGAGCGGAACCCCGGTGTGGATTGGTCGGCGGTCGATGACCTGATCTATGGCTGCGCCAATCAGGCGGGCGAGGACAATCGCAATGTGGGCCGCATGGCGGTGTTGCTGGCGGGTATGCCCATCGGCGTCCCGGGCACCACGGTGAACCGTCTTTGTGGATCGGGCATGGATGCGGTCGGCATGGCCGCCCGCGCCATCAAGGCGGGCGATTGCGATTTCGTGCTGGCCGGCGGCGTCGAAAGCATGAGCCGCGCGCCCTTCGTGATGCCCAAGGCCGAAAGCGCCTTTTCGCGCTCGAATGCGGTCTATGACACGACGATCGGCTGGCGCTTCGTCAACCCCTTGATGAAAAAGCTGTTCGGTGTGGACAGCATGCCGCAGACCGCCGATAACGTGGCCGCCGATTTCGCTGTCAGCCGCGCCGATCAGGATGCCTTCGCCGCCCGGTCGCAGGCCCGTTGGGCCGCCGCGCAAGAGGCCGGGATCTTCGCCGATGAAATCGTGCCGGTCACCATTCCCCAGCGCAAGGGTGACCCGATCATCGTTGCCACCGACGAACACCCGCGCCCCGGCACCACGGCCGAGTCGCTGGCAAAGCTCAAGGGCGTGAACGGCCCGGATCTGAGCGTCACCGCTGGCAATGCCTCGGGCGTGAATGACGGCGCGGCGGCGCTGGCGATCCTGTCGGAACAGGCGGCGCGCGCGCAGGGCCTGACGCCCAAGGCCCGCATCGTCGCAATGGCGGCGGCGGGGGTTGAGCCGCGCATTATGGGCATCGGCCCGGCGCCCGCGGCGAAAAAGGTGCTGGCCCGCGCGGGGCTGACCATCGACCAGATGGATGTGATAGAATTGAACGAGGCTTTCGCCAGTCAGGCACTGGCGACGCTGCGTGACCTTGGCCTGCCGGACGATGCGGCGCATGTGAACCCCAATGGCGGGGCCATCGCGCTGGGGCATCCGCTGGGCATGTCGGGCGCGCGGCTGGTGACGACCGCGATGTATCAGCTTCACCGCACCGGCGGGCGCTATGCGCTTTGCACCATGTGCATCGGGGTGGGTCAGGGCATCGCCATCATTATCGAACGCGTCTGAACAGGGAGGGACCGGCCCATGTATGCACAGATGGTGAAATCCGAGGGGATGAAATCCCGCGAGGACATGACGCCCGAGGAAATCGCGTTTCAGGAACGCATTGACCGGGGCGAGAAGATCGAGCCGAAGGAATGGATGCCGGAAGGCTATCGCAAGACGCTGATCCGCCAGATCGGTCAGCACGCGCATTCCGAGATCGTCGGCCAGTTGCCGGAGGGCAACTGGATCACCCGCGCGCCCACGCTGGAACGCAAGGCGATCCTGCTGGCCAAGGTCCAGGACGAGGCGGGGCACGGCCTTTACCTCTACAGCGCCGCCGAAACGCTGGGCGTCAGCCGCGACGAACTGCTGGACGCGCTGCATGCCGGGAAGATGAAATACTCCTCGATCTTCAACTATCCGACGCTGAACTGGGCCGACATCGGCGCGGTGGGCTGGCTGGTCGATGGCGCGGCGATCATGAACCAGGTGCCGCTGCAACGCACCTCGTACGGCCCCTACAGCCGCGCGATGATCCGCATCTGCAAGGAGGAAAGCTTCCACCAACGGCAGGGCTACGACATCATGATGAAGATGGCCGCCGGCACCCCGGAACAGAAGGAAATGGCGCAGGATGCGCTCAACCGTTTCTGGTATCCGGCGCTGATGATGTTCGGCCCGTCGGACAAGGATTCGGTCCATTCGGCGCAGTCGATGGCGTGGAAGATCAAGATCAACACCAACGATGAACTGCGCCAGAAGTTCGTCGATCAGACCGTACCGCAGGCGCATTACCTTGGCCTGACTGTCCCTGACGAGGGGCTGAAATGGAACGAGGAAAAGGGCGGCTGGGATTTCAGCGAACCGGACTGGAGCGAGTTCTTCGCGGTCATCGCCGGGAACGGCCCCTGCAATACCGAACGCCTGGAGGCCCGCGTGACCGCCTGGGAGGATGGCGCGTGGTTCCGCGACGGGCTGATGGCGCATGCGAAGAAGGCCGATGCCCGCCGCGCCGCCGCGCGCATGGCCGCCGAATAAACATCGAAAAGGGGGGCGCCTGCCCCCCAAGCCAGACACCCATCACCGGGAGGAACCCATGTCCAGCGAATGGCCCCTTTGGGAAGTTTTCATCCGTGGCCAGCACGGCCTCAACCATCGTCACGTCGGCAGCCTGCATGCGCCGGATGCCGAAATGGCGATCCGCAATGCGCGCGACGTCTATACCCGCCGCAATGAAGGCGTCTCGATCTGGGTTGTGAAGTCGAATGACATCACGGCCTCCAGCCCCTCGGACAAGGGGCCGCTGTTCGAGCCGTCGAATTCCAAGGTCTATCGTCATCCGACCTTCTTCGACATTCCGCCGGAAGTGGGGCATATGTGATGGGCAGCGCAGTCAATCAGGCCGCCTTCTTCGAATGGCTGTGCCGGATCGGCGACAATTGCCTGATCCTTGGCCACCGGGTTTCGGAATGGTGCGGGCATTCGCCGGTTCTGGAGGAAGACATCGCGCTGGCCAATCAGGCGCTTGACCTGATCGGGCAGACGCAGTTCTGGCTTGGCCTCGCGGCCGAGGTGGAGGGCAAGGGCCGCACTGCCGATCAGCTTGCCTATCTGCGTGACGCGGCGGCCTTCCGCAACGTGCTGCTGGTCGAACGTCCGAACGGCGATTTCGGCAATACGCTGATGCGGCAGTTCCTGTTCGACGCCTGGCATATCGAATTGCTGCGCGCCTTGGAGAAATCCTCCGACGCCCGCGTGGCGGAGATCGCCGCCAAGGCGGTGAAGGAAGTGGCCTATCATCTGGAACGCTCCGCCGATCTGGTGATCCGTCTGGGGGACGGCACCGAGGAAAGCCGCGCGCGGATGCAGAAGGCGCTGGATACGCTTTACCCCTATACGGGGGAGCTGTTCATGGCCGATGCCTCGGACGAGGCCGTGGTCGCCGCCGGGATCGCCCCGGCCCCGCCCAGCCTGAAGGCGGCATGGGATGCGACGGTTTCGCAAGTGCTGGCTGAAGCCACGCTGACCCATCCGGGCGAGACCTATCAGCATAAGGGCGGCCGCAAAGGGGTTCATTCCGAACACCTTGGCTATATCCTGGCCGAAATGCAGTTCCTGCAACGCGCCTATCCCGGCGCGACCTGGTAAGCGCGATGCAGGGGGGGGAGGAACGCCCGAGTGTCGCGGAAATCCGGGGCTGGCTGTCGGAAGTGCCGGACCCGGAGATCCCCGTGATCAGCCTGACCGATCTGGGCATCATCCGCGATGTGGTCTGGCAGGGGGAGACGCTGGTCGTCACGGTGACGCCCACCTATTCGGGCTGTCCGGCGACCGGGGTCATCAACCTCGACATCGAAAAGGCGCTGCGCGACCGGGGCATCACCGATCTGCGGCTGGAGCGGCAGTTGTCGCCGCCCTGGACAACCGACTGGATCACAGCCGAGGGGCGCGAGAAACTGCGCGCCTATGGCATCGCCCCCCCGATCGACGGCACCGCCGCCGACGGGCGTCTGGCGGGGCGGATCGCGCGGCTTTCGGGCACGTCGAACCTGACCATCGCCTGCCCGCGCTGCGGCTCCACCCAGACCCGCAAGGTCAGCCAGTTCGGCTCGACCCCCTGCAAGGCCAGCTATGTCTGCAACGACTGTCTGGAACCCTTCGACTATTTCAAATGCATCTGACGATGCGCCCGACCCAATAGGCAGGAGCCCATCATGGCACGCTTCCACTCCCTGAAGGTCACCGAGGTCCGCCGCGAGACGCGCGACGCCGTGGTGGTGACCCTCGCCCCGCGCGACGAGGACCGCGCGCTGTTCGACTTTACCCAAGGCCAGTATCTGACCTTCCGCCGCGATTTCGACGGCGAGGAACTGCGCCGCAGCTATTCCATCTGCGCCGGCAAGGATGAGGGCGTGCTGCGCGTCGGCATCAAGCGCGTCGATGGCGGCGCCTTCAGCACATGGGCGAACGAGAACCTCGCCCCTGGCGACGAGCTTGAGGCCATGCCGCCGATGGGCAAGTTCTTTACTGCGCTCGAACCCGAGGCGGCGAAACACTACCTTGGCTTTGCAGGTGGTTCGGGCATCACGCCGCTTCTGTCGATCATCAAGACCGTACTGGCGCGCGAACCTGCCAGCCGGTTCACGCTGGTCTATGCCAACCGCCAGATCAGCACGATCATGTTCCGCGAAGAGCTTGAGGATCTGAAGAACCTCTATCTTGGCCGCCTCTCGGTTCTGCATGTGTTGGAAGCCGAGGCGCAGGACATCGACCTGTTCACCGGCCGGGTGGATGGCGAGAAGATGAAAGCGCTGTTCGAGCACTGGATCGACGCGAAATCGGTGGATATCGCCTTCATCTGCGGCCCTGAGCCGATGATGCTGGCTATCGCCGCCAGCTTGCGCGACCATGGGCTGAGCGACAGCCAGATCAAGTTTGAACTGTTCGCCAGCGGCCAGCCGGGCCGGGCGCGTGCCAAGGCCGTTTCCAAGGTCGCGGTGACGCCGGGCAGCGGTACGCAGGCGACCGTCACGCTGGACGGCGCGACCCGCAGCTTCGAGATGCCGCGCGGGGGCCAGTCGATCCTCGATGCCGCCATCGCCGCCCAGATGGACGCCCCCTATTCCTGCAAGGCCGGCGTCTGTTCGACCTGCCGCTGCAAGGTGCTGGAGGGCGAGGTGGAAATGGCCGTGAACCACGCGCTTGAAGATTACGAGGTCCGCGCGGGCTATGTGCTGTCCTGCCAGGCGATCCCGCTCAGCGACCGTGTGGTCGTGACCTATGACGAATGAGGTCTGAAATGTCCGACACGATGAATATCGAAGACTATCTGGCGCAGGGCGGTGTTCTGACCGCGCCGGGCAACGTTCCCGCACGGTATCGGGGCGAGCTGATGCGGCTGATGGGGTCGTTCGTCGACAGCGAGCTGGCCGGGTCGGCGGGCTTTGCCGCCTCGATCAACTTCGCCCCCGGTATCAAGGAACGCATCAGTGCCAGCCGGATCACGCTGGAAAAGGCCGATCATGCGGAGCGCGTGCTGGACGTGATGGGCAGCTTCGGCACCGATACCAAACGCTATCAGGGCCAGCATGACTGGGCCGCCCGTGTGGGTCGCGACGCCGATCTGGGCGCGGCGCGGCAGGCGGGCGACATGCGCCTGTCGGTGTTCCATTACCCGATCACCGGCTGGGCGGATGCGGTGGCGATGAACGTGCTGATGGGCCTTGCTACCGGCGTGCAGATGACCGAACTGACCCGCGTCTCTTACGCGCCGCTGGCCGAGGTCTTCCGCGAGATCGCCCCGCGCGAGGCGCGTCACACTGAGCTGGGGCTGGAGGGGCTGGAGCGTATCGCCGCAGCGGATGCGGGCCGTTCTGACGCCAAGGCCGCCATCGCCTATTGGCGCCCGCGTGTCGCCGCAACCTTCGGCGTCGCAGGTTCCGGCCGCTATGATACGCTGCGCAAATTCGGCCTGCGCCATAGCCCGAACGAGGCCCTGCTGTCCCGCTGGGAGGCGCTGGTGGCCGAGAAGCTGGCCCCGCTGGGCCTCTGACACGCTACCTGCGGGCGCGGTGGAACAGGGCCGCGCCCGTTGATGAACGACAAATCTGAAGGAAACGCCATGACCGCCGCGCCGCGCCGTCTTGAAAGCTATCTCTGTGGCCACTGGATGGCCGGGCAGGCCGAGGGGCAGACGCTGCTCGATGCCGCCACCGGGGCGCCGGTGGCGATGATCGATTCCACCGGGCTCGATTTCGCCGGCGCGCTGGATTACGGCCGCCGCGTGGCCGGCCCGCGCCTGCGGGCCATGTCCTTCCACGACCGCGCCGGGATGCTCAAGGCGCTGGGCCTGAAGCTGATGGAATGGAAGGAGGAGTTCTATACCGAGAGCTTCCGCACCGGCGCCACCCGCGCTGATGGCTGGATCGACATCGAAGGTGGTATCGGCACGATGCTGACCTTCGCGTCGAAAGGCCGCCGCGAATTGCCCAATACCCGCGTGCTGACCGATGGCGAGGTGGAGGTGCTGTCCAAGGATGGCAGCTTTGTCGCGCAGCATATCCTATCGCCGCTGACCGGCGTCGCGGTGCATATCAACGCCTTCAACTTCCCCATCTGGGGGATGCTGGAAAAGATCGCGCCCACGCTGCTGGCCGGTGTGCCCTGCATCGTGAAACCCGCCAGCCAGACCGCCTATCTGACCGAGTTGATGGTGCGCCGCATCGTCGAAACCGGCATCCTGCCCGACGGCGCGCTGCAACTCATCTGCGGCTCGGTCGGCGATCTCCTGGATCATGTGACGGGGCAGGACGCCGTCACCTTCACCGGCTCGGCCTGGACCGGGCGCAAGTTGAAATCGCACAAGGGGATTGTCGAAAACTCGGTCCGCTTCACTATGGAGGCCGACAGCCTGAACGCCTCGATTCTTGGTCCCGATGCCGGGCCGGGCACGCCGGAATTTGACCTGTTCGTCAAGGAAGTTGCGCGCGAGATGACGGCGAAGGCCGGGCAGAAATGCACCGCCATCCGCCGCGTCATCGCCCCCCGCGCCCATGTTCAGGCCTTGGTGGAGGCGCTGCGGGACCGGCTGGGCAAGACCCTGCCGGGTCTGCCGGGGGATGAGGCCACCCGCATGGGCGCACTGGCGAGCCTCGATCAGCGCGACGAGGTCCGCGCCCGCATCCGCGACCTGCAAGCCGATGCCGAGATCGTGGCTGGAAACCCCGACGATGTGCGCGTCGCCTCGGGCGATGCGACGCAGGGCGCCTTCCTGAACCCGGTTCTGATGTATTGCGACCGCCCCTTCACTGCCACGGCGGTGCATGATGTGGAGGCCTTCGGGCCCGTTTCCACCGTCATGCCCTATGACGACCCGGCCGAGGCGGCGGAGCTGGCCGCGATGGGCAAGGGCTCGCTGGTCTCCTCGGTCTTTACCGATGATCCGAAAGTGGCCGAGGAGGTGGTGCTGGCTCTTGCCCCGTTCCATGGCCGCGTGATGATCGGCAACCGCGCATCGGCGAAAACCTCCACCGGGCATGGCTCGCCGCTCGCGCCGCTGGTCCATGGTGGCCCCGGCCGCGCTGGCGGTGGCGAGGAAATGGGCGGCATTCGCGGCGTCAAGCATTACATGCAGCGCACCGCCGTGCAGGGCAGCCCGCGCCTTCTGTCGGCGGTGACGGGCCGCTGGATCGAAGGCGCGCCGGTCACCCATGACATCCATCCTTTCCGCAAATCGCTGGCTGAGTTGAAAATCGGCGACCAGCTCGTCACCGCGAAACGCGAGGTGACGCTGGAGGATGTGGAGCATTTCGCCCATTTCACCGGCGATACCTTCTATGCCCATATGGACGAGGCCGCCGCCAAGGCAAACCCGTTCTTTGACGACCGCGTGGCGCATGGCTATCTGATCGCGAGTTTCGCGGCGGGGCTGTTCGTGGAACCGAACCCCGGCCCGGTTCTGGCCAATTACGGCGTCGATAACCTGCGTTTCCTGACCCCGGTCTATTTCGGCGACACGCTGCAAGTGCGGCTGACCTGCAAGGAGATCAACCCGCGTGCCAATGCCGAACATGGCGAGGTGCGCTGGGATTGCCAGGTGACCAACCAGAACGGCGCGGTGGTGGCGCAATATGACGTGCTGACCATGGTCGCGAAAAACTGGCCCGCCGCATGAGCCGCGTCTACGCCTATGACGGCGTGGTGCCGGTGATCGACCCCATGGCCTTTGTCCATCCCGAGGCGGTGGTCATCGGCGATGTGATCATCGGCCCGGCGGTCTATGTCGGCCCCGGCGCCGTGCTGCGCGGCGATTTCGGCCGCATCGTGCTGGAGCGTGGATGCAACGTGCAAGAAACCTGCGTGGTGCATTCCTTCCCCGGCAAGGATGTTGTGGTGGAGGAAAGCGGCCATATCGGCCATGGCGCGGTGCTGCATGGCTGCCAAATCGGCAGGAACGCCATGGTCGGCATGAATGCCGTGGTGATGGACGAGGCGGTGGTAGGCGAAAACACCATCATCGCCGCCATGGCCTTCGTGAAGGCGGGCGCACAGATCCCGCCCAACAGCCTTGCTGTCGGCTCGCCGGCCAAGGTGGTGCGGGAACTCAGCCCTGAAGAAATCGCCTGGAAACGGCAGGGCACCGGCGTCTATCAGCGCCTCGCGCTGGAGGCCCGCGACAAGCTCCGCCCTGCAGTGGCGCTGACCGAAGCGGAACCCGACCGCCGCCGCACCACCGCACCGGAATATGATCCGCTGGTGCTGGCGCGGGCAGGGTTCGAGGGGTAGGGCGGGCCTACCCTCCGCCCGCCTCCACGCGCAACTCCCGGATGACGCGAAACCCGTAAGACGGCATGGCGAAATCTTCAGAACCAAAGCGGCGGTGTGCCGGGCGCAGGCTGTCCATTGAAGTCTGATAGGAGCCCCCTTTTTCCACGCGGCGGCAGGTGGTGGTTGCGCGTGCCTGCGCCAGATAGGCGCTGTCGCTGGACAGGCCCAGATGTTCCGGCGTCCAGCAGGACAAGGTGTATTCAAAGACGTTCCCGGACATATGCCGCAGCCCCCAGCGGTTTGCCGCGTCCAGTTCATCGACGGTGACGGGGCCGTTCGGATCGCGCAGCTCGGGCATCGGGTGACCAAGGATGTTCTCGGTTCCTAGCCGCGAGAAATTCGCCTGATCCGATGTCAGCGCATCGCCCTGTGCGAAGGGTGTCTCGGTGCCCGCCCGGGCGGCATATTCCCATTCCGCCTCGGTCGGCAGCCGGTAGACCGGCTGTCCGACCTTCCGGTTCAGCCAGTCCACATAGGTCTGCGCATCTTGCCACGAGATATTGATGACGGGATGCCGCGGCCCGAGGCGGATGTAGCCGTTGATCGTGACGACCCGATGATCAGGAACACGGCTGCATCCGCCATCGTCGACACATTCCATCCACTCGGCATGGGTGGTTTCGTTCCGCGCCATGGCGAAGGGAACATCCATCTCGACCCGGTGGCGCGGATGTTCGGCGGGCAGGATGTTCACCTCGCCCGGTTTCCTGCGCCCGAACTGGTCTTTCGCCTTGTCGTAATAGAACGGGTCGCGGGATTCTCCCGGTATTGCGCCCATTATAAAGCTGCCGGGCGGCATGACGATCATTTCGGGACAGGCATCACATTCGCGGAATATCGAGAGCGGAGTAAGGGACGCGCCCGAAGCCTCTGCCAGCGCACCGGAGGGGATCAGTACCACAAGCGAGAGTGCCGTCACGATCAGGCGTCGACGGCAGGCGGGTGGCATCACTTGCATCTGGTCTCAAGCGTCAGAGCCATGGTCGCGATCTGCTTCTTGACGCGGCTCTGGTTCGGCAGACGCTCGATCGCCGACATGTTGTTGACGCCCCTGTACCAGGAGTCGAAAAGCAAAGCTGTGATGTCGTCGTCAAGTGTCGCTTCGGCAAGGCGGTGGGCACAGAGGCACTTGCGCTGATCCATGCCATTCGCGCGGCCCTCCCTGATCATCTTTTTGCAGATCTCAGCGCCCGACGGGGCTGCGGCGGCAGGGCCGACCGACAGAAGGATCGCCGCCAGGGTCGCGGTGGCGCGGAGGATGCGTCGCATGGGTTGAAAGCCTTCAAGGGAATGCGCGCGAAAATTGCCACACGCATCTTGGAAGGGCAATTGAAAACCCATGATTGTCAGGTGATGCCCAGAAGGGCGGTGCTTCACCGCACCGCCTTGATGCCTTCGAGGATCAGTGTCGTCGCTACGTCGGCGTAATCGTCGCGGCTGATGCGGCCGCCTTCCTTGAACCACATGTAGACCCAGTTCATCATGCCAAACAGCGACATGGTGACGGGCATCAGCAGCGGGCGGTCACTGCTGTCGAGGTCCGGGTTGATCTGGCGCAGCACGGTGGAAAAGCGCTTGACGATACGGCGCTCGACGCCGGTGATCTCGGCCTTCTGGTCGTCCGACAGGGCGGCGGCGGCATTGAGCTGCACCTTGTGCTGGTTGTCGGCACCGCGATAGTTTTCCAGCACGGCCCCCACCAGTTGCCGCAGGCGGTCGGCCGGGGGCAGGGTGGGGTCGTCGGCCTCTTCCGTGGCGGTCTCCAGCCCCTCCAGATGCGTCATGATGATCGCGAAGATCAGCGCATCCTTGCTGGGGTAATAGTGATACAGCAGCGCCTTAGACACCTGCGCATGCGCGGCGATCTGGGACATGGAGGCTTTCTCCATCCCCTGTTCGGCAAAGACGGCGGCGGCATTTTCCAGAATGCCGCGCTGCTTTTCTTCGAAATCTGTCGCTCTGGTCCGAGCCATTCTCTCGCTTTCCTGCCATTCGGCCGAAAAAAGGGGGCAGGGCCCCCGTTTCTGCTTTAGCGGCAAGTCGCGGCCGAGTCACCCCGGCCGCAGAAATTCGCCGTCATTCCTTCGGACGGTTGTCGATCACGCGCTTGGCCTTGCCTTCCGACCGGGCCACCGCATTCGGATCGCGCACCTCGATTTTGGTCGAGACGCCGACGACCGACTTGATGTGATGCGCCAGTTCCTTGGCCGACTTCGCGCGGGCGTCCTCGGCTGTCATGTCGGGGGTGCATTCAACGTGGACGGTCATGTTGTCCATCCGGCCCGAGCGGGTGAGTTCGATCTGGAAATGCGGGGCGAGGCCCTTGCACTTCAGGATCTGCTCTTCGATCTGGGTCGGGAAGACGTTGACGCCGCGCAGGATGATCATGTCGTCGCTGCGGCCGGTGATCTTTTCGATCCGGCGCATGGAGCGGGCAGTGCCGGGCAGCAGGCGGGTCAGGTCGCGGGTGCGGTAACGCACCATCGGCAGGCCTTCCTTTGTCAGCGTGGTGAATACCAGTTCGCCCATCTCGCCGTCGGGCAGCACCTCGCCCGTCACCGGGTCGATGATTTCCGGGTAGAAGTGGTCTTCCCAGATGTGAAGCCCGTCCTTGGTTTCCACGCATTCCTGCGCGACGCCCGGCCCCATGACCTCGGACAGGCCATAGATGTCGACCGCGTGCATGTCGAAAGCCTGTTCGATTTCCTCGCGCATGGCGTTGGTCCAGGGTTCGGCCCCGAAGATGCCGACCTTCAACGAGGATTCGCGGGGGTCGAGGCCCTGACGGCGGAACTCATCAAGGATCGACAGCATGTAGCTCGGCGTCACCATGATGATGCGCGGCTTGAAGTCGTTGATCAGCGTGACCTGCCGTTCGGTCATCCCGCCCGAGATCGGCACCACAGTGCAGCCCAGCCGTTCCGCGCCGTAATGCGCGCCCAGACCGCCGGTGAACAACCCGTAGCCATAGGCATTGTGCAGGATGTCGCCCGGACGCCCCCCCGCAGCCCGGATGGACCGCGCGATGAGGTTCGCCCAATGGTCGATATCGGCGGCGGTATAGCCCACCACGGTCGGTTTGCCGGTGGTGCCGGACGAGCCGTGGATACGCACCAGTTTCGTCTGTGGCACGGCGAACATGCCGAAGGGATAGGTGTCGCGCAGATCCTGCTTGGTGGTGAAGGGGAACTTCGCCAGGTCCTTCAGCGACTTCAGCTCCTCGGGGTGCACGTCGTGCTCGATGAAGCGGTTGCGGTAGAAGGGCGAGTTTTCATAGGCGTGTTTCAGCGACCGCTTCATGCGGTGGAATTGCAGCGCCTCGATTTCATCGCGCGAGGCGTATTCGATCGGGTCCAGATCCTGCTTGCGCGGCGTCAGGTCTTCCATGGTGTCCTCCCTTGGAAATGCGGGTCCGGTCAGGCTTCGACCGGCAGATGGCTGCCCTTCACGACACGCGAATGACCGCGGAATTCCGCGATATGCTGGCCGTGCTGGTTGGTGATGCGGATGTCATAGATGCCGGACCGGCCCTGACGTGACAGCTCGGTCGCAGTGGCGACAAGGCGGTCGCCGATGCGGGCAGGGGCGATATAGGTGATCGAGCAGTGCTGGCCGACCACCACCTGATTGTGGCTGTTGCAGGCGAAGGCAAAGGCGCTGTCGCCCAGCGTGAAGATGAAGCCGCCATGGCAATTGCCGTGGCCGTTCGACATGGCGTCGGTCACGGTCATCGCAAGGGTCGCCTCGCCGGGGGCGATGTGTTCCAATTCCATCCCAAGCCGCTGCGAGGTGCTGTCGTTGTTCCACATCGCATCGGCGCAGGCGCGCGCGATGTCCTGCGCGGTCATTTCGGCCATGTCCTTCATTCCCCCTTGAACTCCGGCTTGCGCTTTTCGAGGAAGGCGGTCACGCCCTCGGCATAATCGGCGCTGCGGCCCGCGATTTGCTGGCAATCGCGCTCCATGTCCAGTTGTTCGTCAAGGCTGTTGCTGCCCGCAGCCTGTATCAGCCGCTTGGTCATGCCAAGGCCCAGCGTCGGCCCGGCGGCAAGCGATTGCGCCAGCGCGGTCGCCTCGGCGAGCAGATCGGCGTCCTCCACCGCTTTCCAGATCAGGCCCCAGTCGGCGGCCTTTTCCGCCATCAGCGGTTCCGCTGTCAGGGCCAGCGCCTTGGCGCGCGCCTCGCCCAGCAGGCGGGTCAGGCTCCATGTACCGCCGGCATCGGGAACGAGGCCGATCTTGGCGAAAGCCTGGATGAATTTCGCGGATTTCGCCGCCAGCACGATGTCGCAGGCGAAGGCGATATTGGCGCCAGCCCCGGCGGCGACGCCGTTCACCGCGCAGATCACCGGCTTTTCAAGGCTGCGGATCAGGCGGAGATTCGGGTTGTAGAAAGTGTCCAGCGTATAGCCCAGATCGGGGGCGGGGCCGCCCTTGCGCGGATCGCGGTTGCCCAGATCCTGCCCGGCGCAGAAGCCGCGCCCGGCGCCGGTCAGCAGAACGGCCCGGACGTCCGCATCGTCATGCGCCCGCTGGAAACCCGCGCGCAGCGCAAGGTGCATCTCTTCGTTGAACGAGTTCAGCTTGTCGGGGCGGTTCAGCGTCAGCGTCAGCACGCCGTCGGCCAGTGTGGCCAGAACGGTATCGGATTGGGTCATCGCTCTCTCCCTTGCCCCGAAATCATGGGGCCCTCGAAAATTCATGTTGCATAAACCGACCGGCCGGTCAATGATAAAGCGCAGCCTGGGAGGAGGATGCCATGACCGCCCTGTTCGATCGCCACCGCGAGATGCTGGACGATGCCGTGAAGGCCGTCCAGAGCCGTGCCTTCTGGACCCCGTTCCCCGAGGTGCCCAGCGGTAAAATCTATGGAGAATCCGCGAAAGCGGATGGCGAGGCCGCCTATGCCGCGCTGCTGGGGCAACCCTTCGCGCTGCCCGGTCACCCCGAATCGCGCCGGGCGGGGGCCGAGGTTTCGCCCTTTGGTGGCGCCTTGGGAATCACCTATCCGGCGGCGGACGTGCCTGCCCTGATTGCCGCCGCTGAAGCGGCCGCCCCGGCGCTGGCCGAGGCGGGGCCGGAGGCGCGGGTGGGGATCTGTCTGGAAATCCTGACCCGGCTGAATCGGATCAGTTTTCTTCTGGGCAATGCCACCATGCACACCACCGGGCAGGCCTTCGCCATGGCGTTTCAGGCGGGCGGCCCCCATGCGCAGGATCGCGGGCTGGAGGCGGTCGCTGTCGCCTGGTCCGAGATGACGCGCTTCGCCCGTGATGCGATCTGGGAAAAACCGCAGGGCAAGGCCGCGCCCTTGGTGCTGGAGAAACACTGGACGCTGGTGCCGCGCGGGCTGGCGCTGACCATCGGCTGCAACACCTTCCCGACGTGGAATTCCTATCCCGGCATCTTCGCCAGCCTCGCCACCGGCAATCCGGTGATCGTGAAGCCGCATCCCGGCGCCATCCTGCCGCTGGCGCTGACCGTGCGGGTGGCGCGCGAGGTTCTGGCCGAGGCGGGTCTGCCCGCTGACGCCGTGCTTCTTGCGGTGGATGAACCGGGGGCCGAGGTCACGAAAGCATTGGCCAGCGATCCGGCGATCCGGCTGATCGACTATACCGGGTCGGCCACTTTCGGCGGCTGGCTGCGCGACAATGCCCGGCAGGCGCAACTGTTCACCGAGGAAACCGGGGTGAACAGCATCACCCTCGCCGCGACGGATGATTACGCGGGCATGTGCGCCAACCTCGCCTTCTCGCTGTCGCTTTATTCCGGGCAGATGTGCACGGCGCCGCAGAACATCTATATTCCCAGAGGTGGGATCGACACCGACGAGGGGCATAAGAGCTTTGACGCGGTAGCGGCGGCGCTGGCCGGGGCCATTGACGATCTGCTGGCCGATCCGGCCCGCGCGGCGGGCGTCTCCGGCGCGCTGGCCAATCCGGCCACCGCCGCCCGGCTGGAAGGCCTGCGCGGGCAGGGCAGGGTGGTGCGCGACAGCGCGGGCGAAGGCCGCCTGCGCTCGCCCCTGCTGCTGGCGGTCGAGGATGGCCAGCCCGGCCCGCAGGACGGCGAATGCTTCGGCCCTGTCGCCTTCCTGATCGCGGTCGCGGATGCCGATGCGGGCATCACGGCGGCGGCGGAGATCGCCCGCCGCAAGGGTGCCATCACCGCCGCGCTTTACGACACCGATGAGCCGCGCATCGCCCGTGCGATCCGGGCTTTCGCAGACGCGGGGGTGAATCTGTCGATCAACCTGACCGGCAATATCTTCGTCAATCAATCCGCCGCTTTCAGTGACTTCCATGTCACCGGCGGCAATCCGGCGGGCAATGCCAGCCTGACCGACACCGCCTTTGTCGCCAGCCGCTTCACCCGCGTGATGTGGCGCCGCCCCCTGCGGCAGGCGACCTGACCGTTTTCTCGTTTCTTTGGGAGGAGGAACCCCATGAACAGACTGACCACCACCGCAATCGCCACCCTGATGGCGCTGGGCCTTGCCCCGGCGGCGCAGGCCGAAATCAAGATCGGTGCCACGCTATCGGCCACCGGCCCGGCCTCTTTCCTGGGCGATCCGGAAGCCAAGACGCTGGAAATGCTCGTCGAGGAAGTGAATGCCGCAGGCGGCATCAACGGCGAGATGCTGGAACTCGTGATGTATGACGACGGCGGCGACCCGAACAAGGCGCGCACCTTCGCCACCCGCCTCGTCGAAGATGATGAGGTTGCCGCGATCATCGGCGGCACCACCACGGGCACCACCATGTCGATCATCCCGGTGGCGGAAGATGCGGAAATCCCGTTCATCTCGCTGGCAGGTGCGGTGGACATCATTGACCCGGTGAAAGCCTGGGTGTTCAAGACCCCGCACACTGACCGCATGGCCTGCCAGAAGATCTTCGAGGACATGCAGAAGCGCGGCGTGACCAAGATTGGCATGATCTCGGGCACCGACGGCTTCGGCGCCTCGATGCAGGCGCAGTGCAAGGGCGTGGTGGGGGATTACGGCATCGAGATCGTGGCAGATGAAACCTACGATCCCAAAGACGCCGACATGACGCCGCAACTGACCAACATCAAGAACACCGCTGGTATTCAGGCCGTTCTGAACCCCGGCTTCGGTCAGGGCCCGTCCATCGTGACGCGCAACTACAAGCAGCTTGCCGTCGGCCTGCCGCTGTATCAGTCGCATGGTGTGGCCTCGAAAGGCTTCATCGACCTCGCGGGGGTGGAAGCGGCTGAAGGCGTGCGCCTGCCTGCCGCTGCACTTCTGGTGGCAGACATCCTGCCCGACAGCGACCCGCAGAAAGCGGTCGTGACCGCCTATCGCGACGGGTTCGAGAAGAAGACCGGCACCCCGGTTTCGACCTTCGGCGGCCACGCTTATGATGCCTTCATGATCCTGAAAGGCGCGCTGGAAAAGGCGGGGGGCGAGCCTGCCGCGATCCGTGATGCCATCGAAGGCACCACCGGCTATGTCGGCACCGGCGGTATCGTGAACATGACGGCAGAAGACCACCTTGGTCTCGACCTGACCGCGTTCAAGATGCTGGAAATCAAGAACGGCGACTGGACCATCGTGGAGTGATCCAGCGTCGGGCATCCCTCGACTGACTTTCATTGACGGGACGGGGCGGTCTTTGGCCGCCCCGCGATCCCTGCCAGCCGGAGAGCCTCCTGCATGTCGGAACTATTGCAATTCCTCTTTTCCGGGGTGACGGTCGGCGCGGTCTATGCGCTTGTCGCGCTGGGCTTCACGATCATCTACAACGCCTCGGATGTGGTGAACTTCGCCCAGGGCGAGTTTGTCATGCTGGGTGGCATGGCCACGGTTTTCGCCCATGCCGCGGGGCTGCCGCTGCCGCTGGCGGCGCTGGTCGCCATCGTCGGCACCGCTGCCGTGGGGGTGGCGCTGAACCGGCTGGCGATCGAGCCCGCGCGCGGCGCGCCGGTCGTGTCGCTGATCATCATCACCATCGGCGCCTCGATCTTCATTCGCGGTGCGGCGCAACTGGTATTTGATAAGCAAATCCATACTTTCCCGGCCTTTTCGGGGGACGATCCGATCCGCATTCTGGGCGCGACGATCCTGCCGCAAAGCCTGTGGGTCATCGCGGGGGCGGTGCTGGTTTTCGTGGCGCTCTGGCTGTTCTTCACCCGAACGCTCTTGGGGCGGGCAGTGCTGGCGACCTCGAACAACCGGCTGGCGGCGCAGCTTGTGGGCATCAACACCAATTTCGTGATGACGCTTTCCTTTGCGCTGTCGGCGGGCATCGGGGCCCTGGCAGGTGTTCTGGTGACGCCGATCACGCTGACCTCGTATGACGTCGGTCTGACGCTGGCCCTGAAGGGCTTTGCCGCCGCCATGCTGGGCGGCATGGGCAACCCTAAGGGCGCGCTGGCGGGCGGGCTGCTGCTGGGCCTCCTGGAGGCGATGACGGCGGGCTACCTGAGTTCGCAATACAAGGATGCGGCGGCTTTCGTGGTCATCCTCGCGGTGCTGTTCCTGATGCCGCAGGGCCTGTTCGGCCGCAAATCCACGGATCGGGTGTGACGCCATGAAACTGACCCCGAAAACCGCAACCCTTCTGGTGCTGGCCGCGCTTGTGGCGATCACTCCGTTCTTCTTCCCTTCGGGCTACTACTACCGCGTGGGCGCCCTGATCTTCGTCAATGGGCTTGCCGTGACCGGCATCGTGATCCTGACCGGCTATGCCGGACAGGTGAGCCTTGGCCACGCCGGGTTCGCCGGGATCGGCGGCTATGCCTGCGCATTGGCGCCGGTGCATCTGGGCCTGCATCCCGCGCTGGCCGTGGTGCTGGGCGCGGTGATGTCCGCCGCGCTGGCCTGGCTGGTCGGGCGCCCGATCCTGCGGCTGAAAGGCTATTACCTGGGTGTTGCCTCGCTGGGTATGGGCATCCTGATTTCCATGGTGCTGAACAACGAACGCTGGCTGACGCGCGGCCCTGACGGGATCGACGTGCCCGACCTCGGCCTGCGCGGCGTGCTGAAGGACTGGGGCCTGAACCTGTCGAACGGCGAGTTCTGGTATTTCTTCAGCGGCATCGTGATGATCCTCGGCGCATGGGCCGCGCTGAACCTGCATCAAAGCCCGACCGGCCGCGCCCTGCGTGCGCTGCACGGGTCTGAAATCGCCGCCCGCACTGTGGGTGTGGATGTCAGCCGCCTGAAGCTCCAGGCCTTCGTGATCTCGGCGGTCTATGCCTCCGTTTCCGGCTCGCTGCTGGCCCTGCAAAACAAGTTCATCACCCCCGATGTCGCGGGCTTCATGCACTCGATCGAGATGGTGACCATGGCGGTTCTGGGCGGCGCGGGTTCGGTGCTGGGCGCGATCTTCGGCGCGGGCATCCTGACGCTGCTGCCGCAGGTTCTGACCGTCTTCGCCGAATACGAACAGATGGTGCTGGGTCTGGTGATGATGCTGGTGATGATCTTCCTGCGGGAGGGGCTTCTGCCTTCGATCCTGCGCAAGCTGCGGGGGACCGGGGAATGAGCCTTCTTGACATCAAGGGTCTTGGCATCACCTTCGGTGGCCTGCGCGCGGTGAACGAGGTCAGCTTTTCGGTCAATCCCGGTGAGATCGTCTCGGTCATCGGGCCGAACGGTGCGGGGAAGACCACGCTGTTCAACATGATTTCGGGCGTCTATCTGCCCGGCGCGGGACAGGTGGTGCTGAACGGCGAGGATGTGACGGGCATGCGCCCCGATCTTCTGGCCCGGCGCGGCATGAGCCGGACCTTCCAGAACCTGCAAATCTTTCAAAGCATGACGGTGCTGGAAAATGCGATTTCCGGCTATCACCTGCAGGAACGCGGGCCGGTGCTGGCCGATCTTCTGGGCCTGCCTTCGTCGCGGCGGCGCTCAAAGGCGGCCGAGGAAGGCGCGCGGGCGCTGCTGGCGCGGGTGGGGCTGGAACGCGCTGCCGAACGCGAGGCGGGGAACCTGTCTTACGGCGCGCTGAAACGGCTGGAGATTGCGCGCGCGCTGGCGCTGAACCCCAAGGTTCTGTTGCTGGACGAACCCGCCGCAGGCTGCAATGCCGTGGAAACCGAGGAGATCGACCACCTGATCGCGGAGGTCGCCAAATCCGGCGTGGCGATCCTGCTGGTGGAGCATGACATGAAGATGGTCATGCGGATTTCCAGTCACATCGTGGTGCTGGACCATGGCGAGAAGATCGCCGAGGGCGACCCGGCCACGGTCAGCCGCGACCCGGCGGTGATCGCGGCCTATCTGGGAACGGAGGCCGAGAATGCTGACGGTTGAAGGGCTGCGCTCGCGCTACGGGCGCATCGAGGTGCTGCATGGCATCGACCTGCATGTGGACAGCGGCGAGATCGTCACCGTGGTCGGCGCCAATGGCGCGGGCAAGACGACGCTGCTGCGCTGCCTGTCGGGCGTGCAGCCGGTCACGGGCGGCAGCATCACCTTTCGCGGTGAGGCGCTGACCCCGGTGCCCGCCTACAAGCGGCTGAAACGCGGTCTCGCGCAATCGCCCGAGGGGCGGCAGATCTTCACCAATCTGACGGTGGAGGAAAACCTGCGGCTTGGCGCCTTCCTGTTCTCGGATGACCGGGTGGAAAAGGACATGGAAGACGCCTTCCAGATGTTCCCGATCCTGAAGGAAAAGCGCAATCTGGCGGCGGGTGGCCTGTCAGGTGGCCAGCAGCAGATGCTTGCCATGGCGCGGGCGCTGATGGGGCGGCCGTCCTGCCTGCTGCTGGATGAACCCTCGATGGGTCTGGCGCCCATTGTCGTGCAGCAGATCTTTGACGTGGTGAAGGGTCTGAAGGCGCTGAACGTCACTGTCCTGCTGGTCGAACAGAATGCCTTCGGTGCCTTGAAGATTGCGGATCGTGGCTATGTGATGGAAACAGGGCATATCACCATGAGCGGGACGGCGGCCGAGCTGATCGCCGATCCGCGCATCCGCGAAGCCTATCTGGGGATCTGAGATGAGCGTTGTAAGCATCGAACGCGAGGGCGAAATCGCCGTCGTCACCGTGGACAATCCGCCGGTCAACGCGCTGGGTCAGGCGCTGCGGCAGGGGCTGTGGGATGCGGTGGCCACGCTGGACGCCGACCCGGATGTGCGGGCGGTGGTGCTGATCTGCGCGGGCCGCACCTTCATCGCCGGGGCCGATGTGCGCGAATTCGGCAAGCCGCCGGTCGAGCCGCATCTGCCCGATGTGGTGAACCGGATCGAGGGTGCGGTGAAGCCCTGGGTCGCCGCCATTCATGGCAGCGCGCTGGGCGGCGGGTTCGAGGTGGCACTGGGCTGCCGCTTCCGGGTGGCACTGGATGGTGCTTCGGTCGGCCTGCCCGAAGTGGGGCTGGGCATCGTGCCGGGGGCTTCCGGCACGGTGCGCACACCGCGCGTGGCAGGGGCTGCGGCGGCGGTGGATCTGGTGACGACCGGCAAGCCTGTGAAGGCCGCGAAGGCGCAGGCGATGGGGCTGGTTGATGCGGTGCTGTCCGGCGATCTGCGCGAAGGCGCCATCGCCTTCGCACGAGCCGCGCTGGAGGCCCCGCTGCCGCTGCCCGCCTCGGAACGTCCTGTCACCGATCCGGCGGCGGCGTTCTGGGCCGAACAGCAGGCGGCGGTTGCCAAGCGGGCGAAGGGCGAGGCCGCCCCGCTGAGCGCGCTTGCCTGCGTGCAGAAGGCTGTTCAGGCGCCCTTTGCCGAAGCGCTGGCCTTTGAACGTGCCACCTTCCTTGACCTGCGCGGCTCTGATCAGGCTGCCGCGCTGCGCCATGTGTTTTTCGCCGAACGTGCCGCGCCGCGACCGGCGCATCTGGGCGAGGCCAAGCCCTTGCCCCTGCGCAATGCCGGGGTGATCGGCGGTGGGACCATGGGGGCGGGTATCGCCGCAGCACTGCGCGATGCGGGCCTTCCGGTCGTGCTGATCGAGCGCGATGCCGAGGCGCTGGCGCGCGGGCTTGCCAACCTGCAAACCATCTTCGACGGCGGGGTCAAACGCGGCAAGCTGACGCCCGAACAGGCGGCGGCGCGTATGGCAGGCGTCACCGGCGCCACCGATTACGCTGCGCTTGCCGACACCGATCTGGTGATCGAGGCGGTATTCGAGGAGATCGGCGTGAAACGCGCGGTCTTTGCCGACCTTGCCCGCCATTGCCGGGCCGATGCGGTGCTGGCGACCAATACCTCCTACCTCGATCCGCGCGCGATTGCCGAAGGGCTTGCGAACCCCGGTCGCTTCATCGGGCTGCATTTCTTCAGCCCGGCCAATGTGATGAAACTGCTGGAAATCGTGCCGACACCCGAGACCGCGCCGGAAACGCTGGCCACCGGCTTTGCGCTGGCGCGGGCGCTGGGCAAGATTCCGGTGCAGGCGGGCATCTGCGAGGGCTTTATCGGCAACCGCATCCTCAAACGCTATCGCGCTGCCGCCGAAGCGCTGGTGCGGCAGGGCGTGGCGATTGCCGAAGTTGATGCGGCCATGCGCGGCTTCGGTTTTGCTATGGGGCCTTTCGAGGCGCAGGATCTGGGCGGGCTCGACATTGCCTTCCTGCAACGCGAGGGCGCGCGGGCGGCAGGGCAGGACGTGCCGGAAACGCTGGGCGACCTGCTGGTGCGCGCGGGTCGCAAGGGGCAGAAAACCGGCGGTGGCTGGTATGATTATGCGCCGGGCGACCGCAAGCCGCAGGCATCGGCCAGGGTGGCCGAGGTGCTGGCGGCTGCCATCACCGCCGGACCGGCGCTGGATCATGCGGCCATTGCCGAACGGCTTGTCGGTGAGATGGCCGCCGAGGGGGAGGCGATCCTTGCGGAGGGTATCGCGCTCAGCCCGTCCGACATCGACCTTGTGGAAATCCACGGCTACGGCTTCCCGCGCTGGCGTGGCGGGCCGATGCATTACACCGCCCGCAAGGGCTGATGAACCTTCAGGGGCGGGGCGCTGCATCCCCATGCAGCGCCTCGTGCAGCCGCAGCCCGAGGTCGCGGCGCCGGTAGGGCTTCGACAGGAGTCTTGCACCGGAAACGAGACTGCCGCGCCGCAGGATCGCATTTTCCGAATAGCCCGAGGTGAACAGGATCTTCAGCCCCGGAAAATCGGCCAGCACACGTTCGGCCAGCACCAGCCCGTTCATCTCACCCGGCATCACCACATCGGTGAACAGCAGGCTCACATCCCCGGCAGCGCGGATCGCCTCCAGCGCAGCGGCGCCATCCGCGACAGCGGTGACGCGATAGCCAAGGCTTTCGACCAGCCGCGCCACATGCGGGCGAAGCGCGGGATCATCCTCGGCCACGACCACATGCTGACCGGCCCCCATGGGAATGGCCTCTGCCGGGTCTGCGAGCGAGCCGACATGGGCCTCTGATCCCTGGCGACTGCGCGGCAGATACAGCCGGACGGTGGTGCCCTGTCCCGCCTCACTGTAAAGCGTGACATGGCCGCCCGACTGACTGACGAAACCATGCACCATCGACAGACCAAGCCCGGAGCCGCGCCCGACGGGCTTGGTGGTAAAGAAGGGGTCGAAAGCCCGCGCCGCGACGTCCGGCAGCATGCCTGTGCCGGAATCGGTGATCGACAGCCGCAGAAACTCGCCCGTCTGCGCGTCGGGATTGGCGGCGGCATAGCTGCTGTCCACCACGCAGTTTTCGGCCTCGATGACGAGATCGCCGCCGTCGGGCATCGCATCGCCGGCATTGACAGCAAGGTTCAGAAGCGCGGTCTGCAATTGCGTCGGATCTGCCTCGACCGGCCAGAGGTCATCGGGTGTGACGACCGAAAGCCGGATATAGGCGGGCAGGGTACGGGTCAGCATGCAGCGCAATTCGGTCAGAACGCTGGCGCTGGCCAGTGCGCGCGGGGCAAGCGGCTGACGGCGGGCAAAGGCCAGCAGGCTGCGCACCAGTTCTGCGCCGCGTTCGGCGGCCTGCACGACCTGCGCTGCCGGGGCCTGCGTTTCGGCATCCTCAGCCGTATCCGCCAGCAGTTCGGCATTGGCCAGAATGACCGACAGCAGGTTGTTGAAATCATGCGCCACCCCGCCGGTCAGCTTGCCCAGGGCCTCCAGCCGCTGCGCCTGTTGCAGCTTGGCGGCAAGCTCCACCTCATCGGTGATATCCTCGATTGCCCCCACGATACGAAAGGCCTCGCCCTCGTCATCGCGCAGGGCCAGCGCACGGTCGCGGACATGGGCATAGCTGCCGTCCGAGCGGCGCAGCCTGTATTCGGCGCGCCAGTCCTCGCGCCGTCCGGCGATGAAAGTGCGGAACTGGCGCAGAACCTGCGGCGCATCCTCGGGATGCAGCGACTGTGTCCAGATACCGGGCGACGGCTGCTCGCCTTCCCATTCGGCGCCGAAGATCGCCACCGCGCCTTCGCTGTAAAGTACGGTGCCCGCGCGCAGGTCAATTTCATACACGACATCGGAGGCCAGCCGCAGCACCGCGCGCAGGCGTTCCCCCTCTTCGCGCAGGCGCGTGACATCGACGATGGAGCCTATCAGCCGGTGCAACCGGCCATCCGGGCGGCGCTGGGCCAGTGCGCGGTCGATAACATGCGCCACCGATCCGTCACCCCGGATCACCCGGTAGGCATATTCCCAGCGGTCATCCCCGCGCGTGATCGCCGTATCGCGCAGATGCAGGATACGGGGCAGGTCGTCAGGGTGGATCGCCGCGCGCCAGCTGCCCGGACCGGATGCCGGGGCAAACGGGTCCAGCCCGAAGGTGCGGCTGTAGCTTTCGCTGCGCCAGGTGCGGCCGGTCTCCGGCTCCCAGGAATAGATCACATCCTGCGAAGCCTCGGCCGCGAGGCGAAAGCGTTCCTGCCCCTCGCGCAGCGCAGTCATGTCGACCATCGAGCCGACGCTGCGCAGTGCGCGACCGTCGGCATCGCGCAGGAACCGTGCGCGGTCGACGACCCAGACATAGCTGCCGTCGGCGCGGGAAAAGCGGTATTCCTCGGTCCAGTGGTCATCGGCTCCTGTTCGGGCCGCTTCAAAGCGTTCGCGCAGGCGTGGCGCATCCTCGGGGTGCACGCGCGACAGCCACCAGTCTGTCTTTTCGACGCCGGGCACATCGGCATGGCCGTATTGCCGGAACAGCGCGTCACTCCACCAGATCTTGTCTTCGACAAGATCGTGGATGAACAACACATCGGTTGAGGCCGAGGTGGCAAGCTGAAACCGGGCCTCGGCCTCGTGGACGGCGCTGACGTCGATCATCGTGCCGATCATGCGGCGGGCCTGCCCGGCCTCGTCGCGCAACAGGAAACCCCGGTCGATCACATGGGCTGCCGTGCCATCGGCGCGCAGAAAACGATAGGCCTCCTCCCATGTCTCCAGATCGGGGGGGACGGGCGACAGGACGGCGGCGGCGATGCGCGGGCGATCCTCGGGGTGGATGCGGCCCAGCCAGTTCTGCACCGTGCCGGGGAATTGGGTGGTATCATAGCCCATCGCCTTCGTGGCATGGGCAAACCAGTCCAGACGGCCGCTTGTCATGTCCCAGTCGAACATCACATGCCCGGCGGCACGCAAGGCAATGCCCGCGCGGTTCTCATGCCCGCATTGCGCGACAAGGATTGAGCGGCGCCTGTCGTTCAGCTGTAAGGGCAAGGTCCAGCAGGTGATGGCAAGCCGCCTGTTCACCGCCCCGATCACCTCTGCCGCTGTGGCGGGGGTGAAGCCGGGGAACATGTCTTCGGCGGCGGCATTGGGGATGATGGGCCCATCTGTCGTTTCTGGCAACAGCCAGGCCGGAGCTTCGAGTGCCGCCAGATATGCCAATGCGTCCATGAAGATCGCCCCATTCAACCAGGGCGAGTATCTGCCGATTGTCGTTGAAAGGAAATCCGGTCCGGCAAGGATCTGGCATCCGTGGCGCGTTCACCACGCCAGAAGCTCTTCTGCCGCGCGGCCCGAAACCTCCTGGATCAGCCAGTCGCGGAACGCGACCAGCGGGGGGTAGTTTTCGCCGATGCCGGGCCAGACGAGGTAGTAGCTGCCGACGCTGGGCACCGGCCCGCCCCAGGCCTCGACCAGACGGCCATCGGCCAGTTCCGCCTTGGCCAGAAATTCGGGCAGCAGGGCCACGCCCATGCCGTAGATGGCCGATTGAATCATCGGTGCGAACTGATCGAACAGCATCCCCAGCGGGATCGAGGCGGATACGCCGTGGAACGAGAACCAGCTGGCCCAAGCATTCGGCCGGGTTTCCAGCTGCAAAAGCGGCAGGCCGATCAGGTCGCGCGGGCTGTCGATGGGGTGGCTGGCCAGAAAGCCCGGCGCGGCGCAGGCGATCATCCTTTCGTCGAAGAGTTTCGCAAAGCCAGCCTCGGGCCAGGTGCGATCCCCGAAATGGATGGCGGCGTCAAAGCCTTCTTCCGCGAAATCGAAGGGCCGCAGCCGGGTGCCAAGGTTGATCGTCACCCCCGGATGTGCCGCCAGAAAGCGCGGCAGCCGCGGCGCCAGCCAGCGCGTACCGAAGGTCGGCAGGATCGACAGCGCCAGCGTGCCGCCCCCGGTGGTGGATCGCACCCGCATCGAGGCGCGGCTGATCAGGTCCATCGCCTTTGCCACGTCGCGCGCATAGGCCAGCGCATTTTCGGTGGGCACCAGCCGCCGCCCCTCACGCCGGAACAGTTGTACGCCAAGCTGTGCTTCAAGGTTCTGCACAAGGCGGCTTACCGCGCCCTGCGTCAGGGCAAGGTCATGGGCGGCGGCAAGGGTCGATCCGGTGCGGATGACGGATTCGAAGGCCATCAGCAGCGAGATCGAGGGCAAAAGGCGGCGAGGAGTGGCCATGTATGCTTTCCATGCATAGGATAACGTCAATCTATCGTTATTCTGTCGGTGAACAATCCCTTATAGACATACCCAATCGCTTCACCCGAAAGGCAAAGACATGGCCCTGAAACCGAAAGACGCCCCCGACCTCGGCCGCTTCGACTGGGAAGATGCTTTCCGTCTGGAAGACCAGCTGACCGAGGACGAGCGCATGCTGCGCGATGCAGCCCGCGCCTATGCGCAGGACAAGCTGCAATCCCGTGTGATCAAGGCCTTCGCCGATGAAGAGACCGATCCGGCCATCTTCCGCGAGATGGGCGAAATGGGCCTTCTGGGCGTGACCGTGCCGGAGGAATACGGCGGGCTTGGCGCCTCCTATGTCTCGTACGGGCTGGTGGCCCGCGAGGTGGAGCGCGTCGATTCGGGCTACCGTTCGATGATGTCGGTGCAGTCGTCGCTGGTGATGTATCCGATCTACGCTTACGGCTCGGAAGAGCAGCGCATGAAATACCTGCCGAAGCTCGCCTCGGGCGAATATATCGGCTGCTTCGGCCTGACCGAGCCCGATGCCGGTTCCGACCCGGCCGGGATGAAGACCGTCGCCCGCAAGACCGCCAATGGCTATGTCCTGAACGGCGCGAAGATGTGGATTTCCAACGCACCCATAGCCGATGTCTTTGTCGTCTGGGCGAAATCCGAGGCGCATGGCGGCAAGATCCGGGGTTTCGTGCTTGAGAAAGGCATGAAAGGTCTCTCGGCACCGAAGATTGGTGGAAAGCTCTCCCTCCGCGCTTCGGTGACCGGCGAGATCGTGATGAAGGATGTCGAGGTCGGCGAAGATGCGCTGCTGCCGGGCGTCGAGGGGCTGAAAGGGCCGTTCGGCTGTCTGAACCGCGCCCGCTATGGCATCTCGTGGGGCGTGCTGGGCGCGGCCGAGTTCTGCCTGTCGGCGGCCCGCCAATATGGCCTGGACCGCAAGCAGTTCAACAAGCCCATTGCCGGAACGCAGCTTTACCAGCTGAAGCTTGCGAACATGCTGACCGAGATCAGCCTTGGCCTGCAAGCCTCGCTGCGCGTCGGCCGTCTGCTGGACGAGGCCAATGCTGCGCCCGAGATGATTTCCATCGTCAAGCGCAACAACTGCGGCAAGGCACTGGATATCGCCCGCTGGGCCCGCGACATGCACGGCGGCAACGGCATCCAGCAGGAATTCCAGGTCATCCGCCATATGGTGAACCTGGAAACGGTGAACACCTACGAAGGCACCCATGACGTGCATGCCCTGATCCTGGGCCGCGCTGTCACCGGCCTGCAAGCATTCTTCTGAGACGACGTCGGGGCGCGCGCCGATCCGCGGCGCGCGCCCCGGCCAATTATCAACAACAGGGGCCGGCATGGATCGCGCCGATATCGTTCACGACAATTTCCTGCGCCGCATCGCGTCGCGGGACTTTCCGCATGGCCGCGCTCCTTCGGGGGCGCTTTCGGCGTTTCAGGCGGTGGAAATCTACCGCGCCGCCTGTCTGAGCCGGGCGCTGGACCGGCAAAGCCGGGTGATGCAGCGGGCCGGGCAGGGGTTCTACACCATCGGCTCGTCCGGGCATGAGGGGCTGGCGGCGGTGGCTGCCGCGCTGCGCCCGACCGACATGGCTTTCCTGCATTACCGCGACGCGGCCTTCCAGATCGGCCGAAGCGCGCAGGTGCCGGGGCAAAGCATTGCCTGGGACATGCTGCTGTCCTTCGCGGCCTCCAGCGAAGACCCGATTTCCGGCGGGCGGCACAAGGTGCTGGGGTCGAAGGCGCTGAGCATTCCGCCGCAGACCTCCACCATCGCCTCGCATCTGCCGAAGGCCGTGGGCGCGGCTTATGCGGTCGGCGCCGCGCGGCGCCACCGTCCCGAACATGCCGAACTGCCCGACGATGCTATCGTCTATTGCAGCTTTGGTGATGCCTCGGCCAACCATTCCACCGCGCAGGGTGCTTTCAACACCGCGCAATGGACCTCGTATCAGTCGATCCCGCTGCCGCTGCTGTTCTGCTGCGAGGACAATGGCATCGGTATTTCCACCAAGACGCCGAAAGGCTGGATCGGGGCGAGCTTCCAGAACCGTCCGGGGCTGAAGTATTTCGCCTGTGACGGGCTGGACATCTTTGACACTTTCGCCACCGCGCAGGAGGCGGCACATTATGTGCGGACCCGGCGCAAGCCCGCCTTCCTGCATGTCCGCACCATCCGGCTTTACGGCCACGCCGGTGCCGACATGCCCACGACCTACATGCCGCGCGAGGAGGTGGAGGCCGAAGAGGCGCAGGACCCGCTGCTGCATATGGTGCGCGGGCTTGACCAGATGGGCGCGATGACGGCCGAGGCTGCCTTGCAGGTCTATACCGACACCAATGCCCGTGTGGCCCGCATCGCCGCCGAGGCCGTGACGCGCCCGCGTCTGCATGATGCGGCGGGTGTCATGGCTTCGCTGATCCCGCCGAAGCGCAATTGCGCGCCGACCAACGGGCCCTCGTCCGAGGCGCGTGCGGCGGCTTTCGGCAGCGACATGAAGCAGATGGCCGAGCCGCAGATCATGTCGCGCCTCATCAACTGGGCGCTGACCGACCTGATGCTGGCCCACCGCGAAATCGTGATGATGGGCGAGGATGTCGGTCGCAAGGGTGGCGTCTATGGCGTGACGCAGAAGTTGCAGGCCCGCTTCGGGCCGGACCGCATGATCGACACGCTGCTGGATGAACAAAGCATTCTGGGCCTTGCCATCGGCATGGCACAGAACGGCTTCATCCCGATGCCGGAAATCCAGTTCCTCGCCTATCTGCATAATGCCGAGGATCAGTTGCGCGGCGAGGCGGCGACGCTGCCCTTCTTCTCGAACGGACAATATACCAATCCGATGGTGCTGCGCATCGCGGGGCTGGGCTATCAGAAGGGCTTCGGCGGGCATTTCCACAACGACAACTCCTTCGCGGTGCTGCGTGACATTCCGGGGCTGATCCTGGCCTGCCCGTCGAACGGGGCCGATGCTGCGCGGATGCTGCGAGAATGCGTGCGGCTGGCGCGCGAGGAGCAGCGGCTGGTGGTGTTTCTGGAACCCATCGCGCTCTATCCGATGCGCGACCTGCATGGCGACAAGGATGGCGGCTGGATGTGCCGCTATCCCGACCCGTCCGAGATCATCCCCTTCGGGCAGGTGGGCACACATGGCGCGGGCGAGGATCTGGCCATCGTCACCTTCGGGAACGGGGTTTACCTTTCCCGTCAGGCCGAACCCGTGCTGGCGGCGGCGGGTATCAAAACCCGGATCGTGGATACGCGCTGGCTGTCACCGCTGCCGAAAGAGGCGCTGACGGAGGCCGTGAAGGGCGCGAAACGCATCCTGATCGTCGATGAAACCCGCCATACCGGCGGCTTTGCCGAAGCCCTGATGGCGCATTTCCACGAGGCTTGCCCCGGCACGCCGCTGTCGCGTCTGACCGCCGAGGACAGTTTCATCGCCACCGGCCCGGCCTATGCGGCCACCATGCCCTCCACCGCGCTGATCGTCGCGGCCGCGCAGGAGATGATGAAATGAAAACCGCGGTCGTGATCTGCCCCGGACGGGGCACCTATACCAAGACTGAACTGGGCGTGCTGGGCCGGCATTTCCACGACAAGGCGCTGCTGGCGAATTTCGACGCCCGCCGCGCCGCGCTGGGACAGGAAACCCTGTCGGCGCTGGATGGCGCCGCCGGCTATTCAGTGGCGAAGCACACGCGGGGCGACAATGCCAGCGCGCTGATCTATGCCGCGACGCTGGCCGATTTTCGCGCGATTGAAGGCGTGGAGGTGGTCGCCGTCACCGGCAATTCGATGGGCTGGTATTCGGCGCTGGCCTGCGGCGGCGCGCTGACGCCGGAAGGCGGGTTCGAGGTGGTCAACACCATGGGCACGCTGATGCAGGAACGGCTGATCGGCGGCCAGATCATCTATCCCTTCATGGGCGAGGACTGGCTGCCCGACCCGACCCGAAAGGCCGAGATCATGGCCGTCGTCGCAGGTATCGGCGCCCGGCCCGATCATGTGCTGGGCCTGTCGATCGATCTTGGCGGCATGTTGGTTCTGGCTGGCAACGAGGCGGGGCTGAAGGCGTTCGAAGCTGCCGAACCGCCGGTACAGGGCCGCTTTCCGATGCGGCTCGCCAATCACGCGGGCTTCCACACCGCCATGCAGGCCCCGGTGGCCGAGGCGGGGCGCGCCCGTCTGGCGCCGGGCCTGTTCGCACAACCGAAGATCCCGATGATCGACGGGCGCGGCCATATCTGGTGGCCCGGCGCCTGCGATCTGCATGCGCTGTGGGATTATACGCTGGGGCATCAGGTGGTGGAGCCTTACGACTTCACCCGCGCCATCGCCCACGCGGCGCGCGAATTCGCGCCCGACCTCTTCATCGTCACCGGCCCCGGCACCACATTGGGCGGCGCGGTGGCGCAATCGCTCATCCTCGCGGACTGGCGCGGGATGCGCAGCAAATCCGATTTCCAATCGCGGCAATCCGCCGATCCCCTTCTGGTTTCGATGGGGATGGAGGATCAACGCCGTCAGGTCACCAAGGGAGACTGATATGACCCATGCCGAAATCCTGAAGGCCAATGGCCTGAGCCAAGCCGAACTGACCGGCGGCACGCTGGCCGTGCGTTCGCCCATCGACGGCGAGGTGGTGGCTCATGTCCACGAGACCGACGCGGGTGACATGCCCGCGATCATTGCCAAATCGCAGGAAGCCTTCCGTGCCTGGCGCACCGTTCCGGCCCCGCGCCGCGGCGAACTCGTCCGCCTGCTGGGCGAAGAACTGCGCGCCAGCAAAGAGGCGCTGGGCGCGCTGGTGACGCTGGAGGCGGGCAAGATCACCTCCGAGGGTCTGGGCGAAGTGCAGGAGATGATCGACATCTGCGATTTCGCCGTCGGCCTGTCGCGGCAGATCTACGGTCTGACCATCGCGTCGGAACGTCCCTCGCACCGGATGATGGAAACCTGGCACCCGATGGGGCCTTGCGGCATCATCTCGGCCTTCAACTTCCCCGTGGCCGTGTGGTCCTGGAACGCGGCGCTGGCGCTGGTCTGCGGCGACCCGGTGATCTGGAAACCGTCCGAGAAAACCCCGCTGACCGCCATGGCCAGCATGAAGATCATGGAACGCGCGCTGGCCCGCTTTGGCGATGCACCCGAGGGGCTGGTGCAACTGGTGATCGGCGGCCCGGCCATCGGCGAGGCGCTTGTTGCGTCGAAAGACGTGCCGATCCTGTCAGCCACCGGCTCGACCCGGATGGGCGGCATCGTTGGCCCGAAGGTCGCCGCGCGCTGGGGCCGCCCGATTCTGGAGCTTGGCGGCAACAATGCGATGATCGTCGCGCCTTCAGCGGATCTGGATATGGCGGTGCGCGCCATCGCCTTTTCGGCGGTTGGCACGGCCGGTCAGCGCTGCACCACGCTGCGCCGCCTGATCGCACATAACTCGGTCCGTGCCGAACTGGTTGAGCGTCTGACCAAGGCCTATGCCAGCCTGCCCATCGGCGACCCGCGCCGCGCGACCACGCTGATCGGCCCGCTGGTCGATCATGCCAGCCGCGACCGGATGCTGGCGCAGATCGAGAAGGCCCGCGCCGAGGGTGGCACCGTCCATGGCGGCCAGACCGTGACCGAGGACGTGCCGCAGGGCGGCGCCTACGTCACCCCCGCCTTGATCGAGATGCCGCAACAGACCGACACCGTGCGCGAGGAAACCTTCGCCCCGATCCTCTATGTCATGGGCTATGACACGCTGGACGAGGCGCTGGCGATCCAGAACGACGTGCCGCAGGGCCTGTCGTCCTGCATCTTCACGCTGAACATGCGCGAGGCGGAAACCTTCCTGTCGGCCGCCGGGTCGGATTGCGGCATCGCCAATGTCAATATCGGCCCTTCGGGCGCCGAAATCGGCGGTGCCTTTGGCGGCGAGAAGGAAACCGGCGGCGGGCGCGAAAGTGGCTCGGACGCCTGGAAGGGCTATATGCGCCGCCAGACCAATACCATCAACTACGGTGCCACCCTGCCGCTGGCGCAGGGCGTGAAGTTCGACTTCTGATCACATCGGGCGGGCTGTCATTTCGACGGTCCGCCCGGCATTCTGCCGAAGAAACGCTTCACTTCGGGCGCTATGCCGGGCGCATTCGGCACTCCCCTCGGTCATTCTGCCAGATATGCGCCTCCGCAAAGGCGGAGCAGGAATGAGGTAAATACAATGTCTTTCAACAAGATCGCGGTACTGGGGCTTGGCAAGGTCGGCCATCTGGCGGCCGAGCTGCTGGTGGAAAGCGGCTTCACCGTCACCGGCATCGACGCCCGCGACACGAAGGCGGGCTTTGCGACGAAAACCGTCGACCTGTCGGATACCGCTGCGCTGAAAGCCGCACTGGAAGGGCAGGAGGCGGTGCTGTCCTGCCTGCCTTACCACCTGAACATTGGCGTCTCGACCGTCGCACATGGCCTGGGCCTGCATTACTTCGACCTGACCGAAGACGTGCCGACGACGAAACACATCCGCGAACTCGCCAAGACCTCGAAGGGTCTGATGGCGCCGCAATGTGGCCTTGCGCCGGGCTTCGTCGGGATCGTGGCCGCCGATCTGGCGAACCAGTTCGACAGCGTGCGCTCCATCAAGCTGCGCGTCGGCGCGCTGCCGCAGAACCCGACGGGCCTGCTGGGCTATGCCTTCAACTGGTCGCCCGAAGGCGTGGTGAATGAATACCTCAATGACTGCGAAGTGATCGAGGAAGGCGTGCTGAAAACCGTCTCCGCGATGGAGTGGACGGAAGCCATCTATATCGACGGGATGCAGCTTGAAGCCTTCACCACCTCGGGCGGCCTTGGCACCATGTGCGAAACCTATCTCGGCAAGATCGAGAACCTTGATTACAAGACCATGCGCTATCCGGGCCATGTGCAGCTGATGAACTTCTTCTTCCACGAGCTTCTGATGCGCGAGAACCGTGCAGAAGCCGGGCGCATCCTGACCAATGCGAAACCGCCGGTGGACGAGGATGTGGTCTATGTTCACGTCGCCGCCGAGGGCCGGGTGGATGGCCAGATGCGTCGCAAGGAATTCGTGCGCAGCTACTATCCGGTCGAGATTGGCGGCAAGTCCCGCACCGCGATCGCCTGGACCACCTCGGCCTCGGTCGTTGCGGTGATCGAGATGGTGCGCGGCGGCGCCCTGCCGCAACAGGGCTTCCTGAAGCAGGAGGACATCCCGCTGAAGCCCTATCTGGACACCCGGACCGGCCATTACTACCAGATCGGCCACCGCGCCCGTCACGCCTGAAACGCCGGTCAGGCGGAGCGCGGCCCTGCGGGGCCGCGCAAACCTTTTCATCTTCCGGCTGCGCCGGGGTGCCTCCGGCGGGAGTATTTTTGCAAGAAGCAAAGGGCCTTGCTTCTTGTCCAAATACTCATGCGACATTGCCGTTCTGATTTCGGCCGGGCAGACGCGCCCGGTTGAGTTTCCGGGTTTTGCCCCCTACACCTTCGGTAACGGGTTGGAGAGGCGCGATGCTGGCAGGAAAACGTATTCTTCTGATCGTCGGCGGCGGAATCGCGGCTTACAAGGCGCTGGATCTGATCCGGCGGCTGCGCGAGCGGGGCGCCAGCGTTCGGGCGGTGATGACGGCGGCGGCGCAGGAATTCGTGACGCCCTTGTCCGTGGGGGCGCTGACAGCGGATCATGTGTTCACCGATCTGTTTGACCGGCAGGACGAACAGGATGTAGGGCATATCCGGCTGGCGCGTGAGGCCGATCTGGTGGTGGTGGCGCCCGCGACCGCCGATCTGATGGCGAAACTTGCCAACGGTCATGCCAATGATCTGGCGTCTGCCGTCTTGCTGGCGACGGACAGGCCGGTGCTGCTGGCGCCCGCGATGAACCCGCGCATGTGGGCGCATCCGGCGACACGGCGCAATCGGGTGGTTCTGGCCGGGGACGGGGTCTTGTTCATCGGGCCGAACCGGGGCGAGATGGCCGAGGCGGGCGAAGCGGGCGAGGGGCGTATGGCCGAACCCTTGGAGATTGTTGCGGCAGTCGAGACCGCGCTGGGCGGTGGGCCGCTGGCGGGGCGGCATGCGCTGGTCACTTCGGGGCCGACGCATGAGCCGATTGATCCGGTGCGCTATATCGCCAACCGCTCCTCCGGGGCGCAGGGCACGGCCTTGGCGGTGGCGTTGCGTGATCTGGGGGCGGATGTGACCTTTGTCACCGGCCCGGCAAGTGTGCCGCCACCTGCGGGGGTGCGGGTTGTACGGGTGGAAACCGCACGCGAGATGCTGGCGGCGGTGGAGGCGGCGCTGCCGGCTGAGGCCGCGATCTTTGCGGCGGCGGTGGCGGACTGGCGTGTGGCCAATGCCGGGGTGCAGAAGATGAAGAAGGATGGCTCAGGCCGGGCGCCTGCGCTGGAATTCGCGGAAAATCCCGACATTCTGGCAACGGTGTCCCGGCTTGCCGAGGGGCGGCCCCGGCTGGTCGTGGGCTTCGCGGCCGAGACGGAAACCGTGGTGGAGCATGCGACGGCCAAGCGGGCGCGCAAGGGCTGCGACTGGATCGTGGCCAATGATGTCAGCCCGTCGACCGGCATCATGGGCGGGGCGGAGAATGCAGTGGTCCTGATCACCGGCGAGGGTGCGGAGGTCTGGCCACGCATGGGTAAGGACGCCGTGGCGCGCCGGCTTGCCGCGCGGATCGCGGCGGCGCTGGGCTGATCACTCCACCGGGCAGCCGGTAACTTCGAGCGCTTCGGTGGCAGACAGCACGGTAAGGCGCAGCTTTGCCGGGTCGAAGCTCAGTGGTGTGCCGCGCGGCGGTTCCATTTCCGCAACAGCGACCAGTTCGTTGCCTTCCCGACGCACCTCGGTATCCGAGACCCAGAGGCTGCCGCCCGGTTCCATCACCACGGTTTCCGGAGATGTGGCTGCAGGAAGGTGCAACCGGGCGGTCACCCGAAGGCCGTCCCCGGTGGGGGTAAATTCACAATGCAGCGCCGTCAGCCCGGCCTCGGTGGCGGGGCGGGGTTGTGCGGCCAGCGCGGCGCTGATCAGGCCATCGGGCGCCCCCGGTCCCGTCAGGTCAGCGCCGAGTTCCAGTGTGGCGGGCATGCAGATGTCATTGCAGACCCCGAGCTCCATATCCGCGCGCAGGGACACTGGCCTGCTCGGGTCGGCGGGGGTGATCTCGACCGGCAGCACGACCTCATCGCGGTAGCCGATGGTCTGCATCCCGAGAAAATCGAACACTTCGGGGCGCGGCCAATGCACCTTGACCGATCCCAGATTGCTGGAACCCGCCCAGTCAAACACCGGCGGCACTCCGGCATCGCCGGGGCTGCGCCAATAGGTCTTCCAGTGCGGCGCAAGGCGCAGATGCAGGGCCGCGAAATGGCGTCCGTCCGCCTCGCGCCAGCCGGGGCGCAGCTCGGCTTGCAGGATGTCGGCCTGGGTCGGCACCTCGGCCAGGGCTGGCAGGGCGGTCAGGGCGAGCAGGGGGGCGAGGAACGGGCGCATCATCATGGCGCCAAGATAGGCATCGGGGGCGGAATGCGAAATCACATTCCGGCGACAGTGACGTGTGCGTGTCCTGCATGCCGCAGGGGCGCGTGCCGGCTGGCGCCGATGTCGGGAAGCGGGGGCTTGAGGCCCGCCGGGCTTCGCGCCATATGATAGGGCGAAGGGAGATCGTCATGGACCTCGCCGGAGCCTTGCTCATCTCGATGCCCGCCATGGGCGATCCGCGCTTTGAGAAAAGCGTCATCCTGATCTGTGCCCACAGTGACGAGGGCGCGATGGGCCTTATTGTCAACAAACCCTCGCAAGAGCTCGATTTTGCAGGGCTTCTGGAGCATCTGGAAATCCCTGCAGCGCCAGAGGGGCGTGATATTCGTGTGCATTTCGGCGGGCCGGTGGAAATGGGACGCGGCTTCGTGCTGCATTCCGCGGATTATCGGGCGGTTGGCGGCACGATGCAGGTGGCGGGCGGCTATGCGATGACCGCGACACTGGACATCCTTCAGGAACTGGCGCAGGGCGGCGGGCCGCGCGATGCGTTGCTGGCCCTGGGCTATGCGGGCTGGGGGCCCGGGCAGCTTGAGGCTGAAATCGCGCGCAATGACTGGCTGACCACCGAACCGCCGCCAGGCCTGATCTTCGCGGCCGATGACGGTGGCAAGTGGTCGGCGGCGCTGAAAGCGATGGGAATCGATCCGCTGGTGTTGTCGCCCTCTGCCGGGCGCGCCTGATCGCCGGGCGACGCAAATTTCTTCTTGAAGAAATTTGCGGCTCAGAGCCAGCGGTCGCGCCCGGTGCCGACCGCGCCGGCAAGGGTGGTGAAGCCTTCTCGGGCCGCAATGACATCCATGCCGCGCGCGATGCGGGCAGCAAGCGAGATGCCCTCGTACACCATGGCGGTATACACCTGCACCGCCGTGGCCCCGGCGCGGATTTTCTCCCACGCCTGTTCCGGGCTGGAGATACCGCCCACGCCGATCAGGGGCAGGCGGCCCTCGGTCAGCGCCGAGAGGCGGGCAAGAACGCGGGTCGATTTCTCGAACAGGGGGGCACCGGACAGGCCACCCGCCTGATCGCGATGGGGCGAGGCCAGCCCGTCGCGCGACAGGGTGGTATTGGTGGCGATGATGCCGCTGATCCCTGATTCCAGCGCGACACCGGCGACGTCTTCCAGTTCGCCCTCTGACAGATCGGGGGCGATCTTCAGGAAAACCGGCACCGGGCGGGCCAGACCGGCGCGCACCTCCATCACCCCGGCCAGCAGTGCGGCCAGCGCAGCGCGGCCCTGCAGGTCCCGCAGCTTTTCGGTATTGGGCGAGCTTACGTTGACGGTGGCAAAGTCGATATGAGGGCCGCAGGTGGCCAGAACCACGCCGAAATCGGCGGCGCGGTCGGCCGAATCCTTGTTGGCGCCAAGGTTCAGCCCCACCGGAACCGGCCCCTTCGGGCGCAGAGCCAAACGCGCCGAGATGGCGCAGGCACCTTCGTTGTTGAACCCGAAGCGGTTGATCGCGGCGCGGTCCTCGCTCAGCCGGAACAGGCGCGGTTTCGGGTTGCCGGGCTGCGGGCGCGGTGTGGCGGCGCCCACTTCCAGAAAGCCGAAGCCGGACCGCATCAGCGGGTCCAGCGCGACGGCATTCTTGTCGAACCCGGCGGCAAGCCCGACCGGGTTGGGCAGCGCCATCCCGGCCAGATCGGTCGCCAGACGCGGCGAGGTTACGACGCCTGGCAATGGCACAAGCCCGCTGCGCAGCGCGGTCAGCGACAGGCCATGGGCACGCTCGGGGTCACAGCGATGCAGGGCGGCGAGGCCCAGGGTTTCGATCAGGCTCAAATCACGCCCTCGGGGAAGATATGGCCGGAAATGCCCAACGGCAGGGATTTGTCCCACACCACATCGGCAAGGCGGAGAGGCCGGTAAAGATGCGGGAACAGCGCGCCACCGCGCGAGGCTTCCCATTTCAGGTCGGGGCCGAGGCCGTCGCCCTTGACGGCGACCAGTACGAGATCGCTTTCCGACGCGAACCATTTGGCGGCGGTTTCGACCACCTGACCGGCGGTCGAGAAATGGATGAACCCGTCCGCCAGATCGACGGGGGCGCCCGCAGTCTGGCCCGCGGCGCGGAAGGCATCCCATTCGGGGCGGCGGAAGATCTTGTAGATCAGCATGTGGCCTGATTGCACCGTGCAAGGCTTTTGGTCAATGCCTGCCGGGCTTGCGCGGAAAATTGCTGGTGGTCACGCTGTCGTGATCTTCCTGCGGCAAGGCAGGGCAGAAGGCTTTGACACGCGTCCGCCCACCGCGCAGTCTGGACCGATCAACCTGAGAGGGAGCTTTGGATGTTCGCACGATTTTATCTTGGCGCAGCGACACTTGCGCTGGGTGCAGGTGCCGCGCAGGCCGATTACACGCTGCATATCCTGCACATCAATGATTTCCACAGCCGGATCGAGGCCGTCAACAAATACGACAGCACCTGTAGTGCCGAGGAAGCCGCCGAAAATGCCTGTTTCGGTGGCGTTGCGCGGATCAAGACCAAGGTGAACGAACTGCGCGACGGGATTCGCGCCGCCGGAGGCAATGTCATCGTGCTGGACGCGGGGGATCAGTCGCAGGGCAGCCTGATGTTCACCACCTACAAGGGCGATGCCGAGGCCGATTTCATGAAAGAGATCGGATTCGACGCCATGGCGCTGGGCAACCATGAATTCGACAACGGCCCCGAGGGCGTCGTGCCGTTTCTGGAGCGGGCGGGGGTGCCGGTGATTTCCGGCAATCTGGATTTCAGCCAGAACAATCTGCTTTCGGGCCGGGTGCAGAAGCATCTGGTTCTGGAAGTTGGGGGCGAGAAGATCGGTATCGTTTCGGCGCTGGCGACCGATACGCCCGAAACCGCCTCGCCGGGGCCGACCGTGATCTTCAGGGATGACATCGACAGTCTGAAGGGCGACGTGGCCGAACTGGAGGCGCAGGGCGTCACCAAGATCATCGCGCTGACCCATGTGGGTTACAAGCGCGATCAGGAAATCGCGGCCGGGGTGCCCGGTCTTGACGCGGTGGTGGGCGGGCATTCCCATACGCTCCTGTCCAACACCGATGAAAAGGCGGCGGGGCCCTATCCGACCATGGTCGGCGCGGTGCCGGTGGTCACGGCCTATGCCTATTCGAAATACCTCGGCCATCTGGAACTGACCTTCGACGATGCCGGTGTGCTGAAAGAGGCAAAGGGCGAACCTGTGCTGCTGGATGCCTCGGTCGTGCCGGATGCGGCGGTCGAGGCCAGGGTGAAGGAACTCGCCGGGCCCATCGAAGAGCTGAAGGGCAAGGTAGTGGCCGAAACCGCCGAAGCCATCGACGGCTCGCGCGATTCCTGCCGGGCGGTTGAATGCCAGATGGGCAATCTGGTGGCCGAGGCCATGCTGGACCGTGTGAAGGATCAGGGCGCGCAGATCGCCATTGCCAATGGCGGGGGGCTGCGGGCAGGGATCGACGCCGGCCCCGTGACCATGGGCGAGGTTCTCACGGTGCTGCCGTTCCAGAACACGCTGTCCACCTTCACCGTCGATGGTGCGACGATTGTCGCCGCGCTGGAAAACGGGGTGAGCCAGATCGAGGAAGGCGCAGGTCGCTTCGCGCAGGTGGCCGGGCTGAAATTCACCTTTGATCCGGCGCAACCCGCAGGCAGCCGCGTCTCGGATGTGCTGGTGAAGGAGGGCGACGCCTGGGCACCCATCGACCCGGCCAAGGACTATCTGGCAGTGACGAACAACTATGTCCGTGGCGGTGGTGACGGCTACAAGATGTTCATTGACGCCAAGAACCCCTATGATTTCGGGCCGGATCTGGCGGATGTGACGGCAGATTATCTGGCGAAGAATGCGCCCTACACGCCCTTTACCGATGGGCGCATCACCCGCAAGTAAGGCGGCTTTCATCTTTGCCTGATCACGCGGCCTCTGCCCGGGGCCGCGTGTGTCGTTTGAAGGGCGTGGAATGGCGCTTGAATTTGATCAAATCATGCCGCATAACCCCGTCATTCTGGAGGATGGACCATGACGGATTCCGTGCGGATCGCTGGGGTTGAAGTGACGCGGCTGCGGGCCATGGCCGCGCGCGAGGCGAAACGCTACGCTGCGGCCCGGCCGAAAACCCGCGCGGCGCTGGACGCCGGGGCGGGAGCCTATCTGGGCGATGTGCCGATGCACTGGATGCGGGACTGGCCGATGCCCTTTCCGATGCTGGTGAAACGGGCCGAGGGCGCACGGCTGACCGACGTTGACGGCTTCCGCATTGACGATTTCTGTCTGGGCGATACCGGCTCGATGTTCGGCCATTCCCCGGCGCCGGTGGCAAGGGCCATCCGCCGTCAGGCCCGGCGCGGGCTGACCTATATGCTGCCGACCGAAACCGCGCTGGAGGCGGGCGCGCTGCTGAACCGCCGCTTCGGCCCCTATCGCTGGCAGATCGCCACCACAGCCACCGATGCCAACCGCTTTGCCCTGCGCGTGGCGCGGGCGGTGACGGGGCGGCCGAAGGTGCTGGTGTTCAACGGCTGCTACCATGGCACCGTGGACGACACGATGATCGAGCTGCGCGACGGTCATACACACGCCCGGCAGGGGCTGGTCGGGCAGGTCGAGGATCTGTCTCTGGTCGCCGAAGCGGTAGAGTTCAATGATCTTTCCGCCGTGGAGGCCGCGCTGGCCAAGGGCGATATCGCCGCCATCCTGACCGAGCCGGTGATGACCAATTCCTGCATGGTGCTGCCGCAGGCGGGGTTCCATGACGGGCTGCGCACGCTCAGCCGCCGCTATGGCGCCCTGTTGATCATTGACGAGACGCATACGATTTCCTCGGGCCTTGGCGGTTACAGCCGGGTGCATTCGCTGTCGCCCGACATCTTCGTGGCCGGAAAATGCGTGGCGGGCGGGATGCCCACCGCCGTCTGGGGGATGACGGACGAGGTGGCCGCGCGCTTCGCAGAATATGACGCGCACCGCCCCTCCGGCCATTCCGGTATGGGCACCACGCTTTCGGCCAACCCGATGCAATTCGCCTGCCTCAAGGCCAATCTGGCCGAGGTTATGACGCCCGGGGCTTATGCTCATATGGAAAAGGGCGCCGAACGCCTTTCGGCCGGTCTGCGCCGCGTGATCGAGGCGCACAGAGCCCCTTGGCATGTGGTTCGCGTTGGTGCGCGAGTGGAGTTCATTTGCGCCCCCGGTCCGCTGACGAACGGCGCCGAAGCCGCGACTGCCCATCAGCCCGAACTGGAAGCGGCCATCCACACCGCGCTGCTGAATCGCGGCAGCCTGATCGCCCCCTTCCACAACATGATGCTGGTCAGCCCGGTCACCCGAAAACGCCAGATCGACCGCCTGATTGCCGCCTTCGACGAAATCCTCACCGAATTGTTCTGAGACATGACCGATACTCACAGCCCCTCCGGCTCGACGCTTGCCGAGGCCGAAGCCTTTCTTGCCGCCCACCCCGAGATTGAAGCCTTCGACATCGTGCTGCACGACGCCAATGGCATCGGACGCGGCAAGATCATCCGGCGCCACGAATTGCTGTCCTTCTTTAAGGGCGGGCGGCATCTGCCGATCTCGATCCTCGGCCTCGACATCTGTGGCGAGGATGTGCACGAAACCGGGCTGATCTGGGATCAGGGCGATGGCGACCTGCGCGCCTGGCCGATCCCCGGCACGCTGAAGCCCTTGCACAACACCAACCCGCCGCGCGGCGAGGTCTTCATGTCGATGTATGATCTCGACGGCAACAAGATGACCTCGGACCCGCGCCACGCCCTGCAACGGCAGGTCGACGCGCTGGCAGCCGAAGGGTTGCACCCGGCGGGCGCTTTCGAGCTGGAGTTCTTCCTGCTGGCCAATGACCGCGACGCCAATGGCAAGATGGTCCCGGCGCGCGACGTGCTGGATGGCCGTCCGTCTTCCAGGACCGAGGTCTATTCGGTCGATCACCTGCACGGGATGCTGCCGCTGTTTTCCGACATCTACGCAGCGGCGGGGAAGGCGGGGATCACGGCAGAAACCCTGATTTCCGAATATGCCCCCGGCCAGTATGAACTGACGCTGCATTACCGCGAGGATGTGATGCAGGCAGCGGATGATCTGATGCGCCTGAAACGCATCGTCCGGGCGCAGGCGCGGGCACATGGCGTGACCGCCTGCTTCATGGCCAAGCCCAACGAGGATTATGCAGGCTCCGGCATGCATTTCCATGTCTCGATGCAGGATGGCGAAGGCCGCAACGTCTTTGTCGAGGCGGTCGAAGGCCAGTGGTCCGATACTATCCTGCACGCGTTGGGAGGACTGCGGGCGACCATGGGCGAAAGCATGCTGGTCTTTGCCCCGCACGCAAACAGCTGGCGCCGTTTTGCCGCGCAAAGCTATGCGCCGGTCAGCCCGACATGGGGGGTGAACAATCGCTCCGTCGCGTTGCGCATCCCGGCTGGTGACATCCGCGCCCGCCGGATCGAACACCGCCCCGCCGGGGTGGACGCCAACCCCTATCTGGTCGCCGCCACCGTGCTGGCCGGCATCCGCAAGGGGCTGGCCGAAAAGCTCGACCCCGGCGCGGAAACCACCGGCAACGGCTATGAGGGCGGGCAGGACGCGCCGCCGATCCCGGTGGACTGGCGTTCTGCAATCGAGGTGGCAAAGGGCTCGGCCTTCCTGAAACAGGCACTGGGCGAGGACATGCACCGCACCTTCACCGCGATCAAGGCAGCCGAATATGCCCGCGTTGCGCGCACGGTGTCAGAGGTGGATTTCGACCTTTACCTGCATACGGTCTGACCGCCGTCGCCGCGCCGGGTGGCGCTGTCGGATTTTGAGTATTTGGGCAAGAAGCAAGGGACAGGGCGTGCGCCTTGCCGTTTGCTTCTTGTCAAAATACTCAAATTACCCGGCCGGGGCGCCCCGCGTGGTCAGCGGGCAAAGGCGCCTTCCGGCAGCCGCAGGATCAGGTTCGGGTCGGGGCAGATGTCCTGCCAGACGTCCCACAGGCTTTCGTGTCCGACGCCGAAGAAGTTGCCATCGGTCTGTTCCAGCATGTCGGTCATGATCTGGAAATGCAGATGCGGCGCCCAGCCGCCGTTTTCGGGCCAGTCGCCCAGATGGGCGATGATCTGACCGGCGGCGACGGTCTGGCCGGGTTCGCAGAGGCCGGGCAGGCTGGCGCCGAGGTGGCCGTATAGTGTGAAGAACCGTGTCTCAGCCGCCTCGTGTTCCAGAATCAGCGTGTGGCCGTAGTCCAGCGGGTCGGCGTTGTAGGTGACTGACAGAACACGGGCGGGCAGGGGCGCGTGGACCGGCGTGCCGGCCGGTGCAAAGACGTCGATCCCCATATGGATCATCCGCCGTTCGGCGCTGGCGGCATCGGCGAATTGCGCGGCGGTATAGACGCTGCGTTTCTCGCCATAAGGGCCGAGGCCATAATCGGCGCCTGTTGCCTCGAACCAGCGGTCGAAGGCGGTGTCGGAATAGGCGGGCATGTCGGGCATCTGGCCGCCGGTCAGCAGGGCGATATGTCGGCTGGTGGCGATTTCCGGCTGGAAGACGGGCGCCACTTCGGCCTGTGCCAGCCAGTCGCGTATGGCGGCGGCATTGCGTGTGGCGGGCAGGCCCGCGCCCGCGCGCAGCACGGCACGGAGAAGCCCCTGATCGACGGAGGCCAGCCGTGCCGCCTCGGGCGCGTCGCCCAGGGCGGCCAGCAGCGCGGGCAGCAGCACCTCGACCTCAGCCGGGGGCAGGCCGGTTCCGGCGCGGCGCAGGGCGGCGTAAAGGTCGTCCTGCCCGGTCAGGCTGGCGGCGATGCGGTCGATGTCTGCCATGTGGGGCCTCTAAACCTGTCTGCGGGCGCGCAGGGCCGCGCCGATCGTACCATCATCGAGATAGTCAAGCTCGCCGCCCACCGGCACGCCCTGCGCCAGCGAGGTAATGCGCACGCCTGTCGGCTCCAGCGCGTCGGCAATGTAATGCGCGGTGGTCTGGCCATCGACGGTGGCATTGAGCGCAAGGATTACCTCGGCCGTTGCCTCGTCCCGCACGCGGGCCACCAGCGCGGGGATGCGCAATTCGTCGGGGCCCGTGCCATCCAGCGCCGACAGCGTACCACCCAGAACGTGATAGCGGCCGTGAAACACACCTGCCCGCTCCATCGCCCAGAGGTCGGCCACATCGGCCACCACACAGATCTCGCCGGTCTGGCGTTTCGGGTCGGCGCAGATCGGGCAGAGGTCGGAAGTGCCGATATTGCCGCAGGTGGCGCAGTCGCGCGCGGTCAGCGCGACATGGGCCATGGCCTGTGCCAGGGGCGCCATCAGCGGTCCGCGCTTCTTCAGAAGCGTCAGCACCGCGCGCCGGGCCGAACGGGGCCCAAGCCCCGGCAGCCGGGCCATCAGCCCGATCAGATCCTCGATGTCCGAGGGGGCGGTCATCAGAAGGGCAGCTTGAAATCGGGCGGCAGGCCCAGCCCTTCGGTCATCTTCGCCATTTCCTGCTGGCCGCGCTGTGCCGCCCTGGCCTGCGCGTCCTTGATCGCGGCGACGATCAGATCCTCCACCACTTCCTTTTCGGACGGCACGAGGATGGCCGGGTCGATGTCCAGCCCGGTGATGTCGCCCCTGGCGGTGCAGCGCGCCTTGACCAGCCCGGCCCCGGCCTCGCCGATGACCACGCTGTTGGCGAGCGTTTCCTGCATTTCGGCCATTTTGGCCTGCATGTCCTGCGCGGCTTTCATCATCTTGGCCATGTCGCCAAGCCCGCCCAAACCTTTCAGCATCGCATCCTCATTGTTCTGTCTGTGGAAGATAGGGCGCCGCCGGGGCGGGCTCAATCCTCTTCGAAGGGGTCCCATTCATCCTCGACCTCGGGCAGGGCCTGAACGGCGGCTTCCTGCGCCATGGCTTCGGGCGTGCGGATTTCCGTGATCTTCGCGCCGGGGAAGTTCGCCAGCACCGCCTGCACGAGCGGGTTTTGCAGGGCTTCCGCTTCTGCCGCGCGGCGGTCCGCGTCGCGGGTTTCCGCTACGGTTGCCGCCCCGCCGGTGGAGACGACCGAGACGCCCCAGCGCGCGCCGGTCCAGCCTTGCAGCCGCTGCGACAGCGTGGCGGCAAGATCGGAAGGCGCGTCAGCCGTCGGTTCGAACTCGATCCGGCCGGGGGCGTATTTCGCCAGCCGCACATGGCGTTCAACCGCGAGAAGCAGCGTCATGTCGCGCTTGTCACGGATCAGGTCCAGCACATGATCGAAAGTGGCGTAGACGGTCAGCCTGTCCTCGGCCACCGCCAGCGCGGCACCGCCCTGCATGGTCGGTCCCATGGCAGGGCCTCGTGCGGGCGCCATCATGCGGGCGGGGGCATGAACCATGCCACCACCCCCACCCCCGCCAGCCGGGGCGCCGCCTGGCCCCGGTGCGGGCGGCGGGCCGGATTGCAAGCGACGGATCAGCGCCTCGGGGTCGGGAAGATCGGCCACATGGGTCAGCCGGATCACCGCCATTTCGGCCGCCATCATGGCATTGGGGGCCAACCCCACCTCTTCAATGGCTTTCAGCAGCATCTGCCACATCCGCGACAGCACCCGCATCGGCAGGCGCTGGCTCATGTCAAGGCCACGGGCGCGTTCGTCAGGGGGAACGGTCGGATCATCCGCCGCCTCGGGCGTGATCTTGATGACTGAAATCCAGTGCGTGATCTCGGCCAGATCGCGCAGAACCGCCATCGGATCGGCACCATCGGAGTATTGCGCCGACAGTTCGGCCAGTGCGGCGGGGGCATCGCCCCGCATCACCATGTCGAAGAGATCGAGCGTGCGGCCCCGGTCGGCCAGCCCGAGCATGGCGCGCACCTGATCGGCGGTGGTTTCCCCGGCGCCGTGGGCAATGGCCTGATCCATCAGGCTCATCGCGTCGCGGACGGACCCTTCGGCGGCGCGGGTAATCAGCGCCAGTGCATCGGGGGCGAGCTTCGCGCTTTCCTTTTCCGCCACCTTCGCCAGATGCGCCATCATCACCTCGGGTTCGATCCGTTTCAGATCGAACCGCTGGCAGCGGCTGAGCACGGTCACCGGCACCTTGCGGATTTCGGTGGTGGCGAAGATGAATTTCACATGCGGCGGCGGCTCTTCCAGCGTCTTGAGCAGCGCGTTGAAGGCGCTGTTCGACAGCATGTGAACTTCGTCGATGATGTAGATTTTATAGCGGGCCGAGGCGGCGCGGTAGTGGACGCTTTCGATGATTTCGCGGATGTCGCCCACCCCGGTGCGCGATGCGGCGTCCATCTCCATCACGTCGACGTGGCGGCCTTCGGCAATGGCACGGCACTGGTCGCAGATCCCGCAGGGTTCGATCGTCGGGCCACCCTGACCATCGGGGCCGATGCAGTTCAGCCCCTTGGCGATGATGCGGGCAGTCGTGGTCTTGCCGACACCGCGCACCCCGGTCATCACGAAGGCATGGGCGATGCGATCCGCCGCAAAGGCGTTCTTCAGCGTGCGCACCATCGCCTCTTGCCCGATCAGATCGGCGAAAGTGGCTGGGCGGTATTTGCGGGCCAGAACCTGATAGCCCTGCGCTGCGGTTTCGGACATGGCATTCCCTTCGTCTGTCCGGCCAACCTAAGGGCTCGGGCCGTCGCCGTCCATGGCCTGCGCGGTCAATGCCAGTCCCAGTTCACCCTCGGTCGCGTCAGGTTGTGGGTCCGGGCCTTCAGGGCACGGGTGCGGGCCGCGAGCGCGCGCACCACCCGTTCATGCGATTCGATGAAGACCTGATCCACGCGCGCGAAATCCGGGCATTGCAGCAGCGCCTCGATCAGCGGCACTTCCGCCCCCTCGATGTCGATTTTCAGCACCGCAACCTCGCGGTTCAGACCGGCGAGGAAGCGAGGAAAGCCGATCATCTCCACCTCATGCGGGCGGCCAGGGTCCATCTTGTGCTTGTCGGAAAAGATGGAGGAGGAACTGGTGCGCCGGTCAGGCGCGGCGTCGAAATCCGTGCGGCGATAAAGGTTGATCCTTCCATCCGCCACACCGGCCGCAGCAGGGATCAGCCGCACATTCGGGCGGGTTCCGACCCGCGCCTGCAACAGTGAGAAGGCATGCGGATCAGGTTCGAAGGCGATGACATCCGCCCCGGTTTCGGCCAGCCGTTCCGTGTAGACCCCGACATTTGCGCCAAGATCAATCGCCAGTGTACCGGGCCCAAGCCGGGACAGGGCAGTTTCGAAAGCCTCGAAGGCTGCGCGCCGGGCCCGGGCCTTGCGTCCGGTCAGGCGGGACAGAAGGTAATCGGCTTCGGTATGAAGGGTGTGGAAAAGCTGCATGAGGGTCCATCAGTGGCACGCTGCAAAGGTGATTATTCGTGCGGGCCATTTCCAGCCCCCTCTCGGGTGAAAGTTTGGAAATTCGGCAGCACATCGCGGGCCGGTGCCAGGGTGGCCATGCTGCCACTTGCATTCGCCCGGACACGGGCGCAGCATGACGCAACAGGAGGTTCCCATGATCGAGATTAGCCCGGCCAAGGTGGTGCATGTGATCTATCAGTCCCGTGAGGGCGATATGGGCGACCGCGAGTTGCACGCCTTCATCCGCGCGCTGAACGAGGATGAGCAGGCGCATCTTGTGGCGATCGCCTGGGTCGGGCGTGGGGTCTACGAGGCTGGCGATTACGCCGAGGCGCTGGCCACAGCCTACCGCGAACGCGCGGTGCCCACGGACAAGTATCTGATGGGCATGCCGCATTTGGCGGAAAACCTTGAGGCGGGGCTGGAGGCCATGGGCATCGACGTCAGCGCGGAAGAGGAAGCCTTCCTGCGCGACCACTGACCGGGCAGGGGTCATGTGCCATTGAAAGGTGTCGCAAGCAGAACTGGCATGCCTGAAATTCAATATTTTGCCGCCTGACGCCCGGATCGACAAAGGGTCCAGGTTCGGCGTTTAAGGCTTCCTTGTTTTCGGGGGCTTCTGACGCCATATTTCACTTAACTACCTGATACAAATGAAACCACGCCTGATGGCGAGGCCGAAAGGTCTGGGCGTGTCGATGCTGGATTGAACCTCAGCTCTCGCGACGGAGCGGGGGCTGCGCTTGGTCGGGCGCTGTTCCCAACCCGCTTGCGTATGCGTGTGAAGAGAATCGCCTCATTCATCTTCATCACAAGAACTTCTCTATGCCATGCCGCACCAGTCAGGCCGGGGGCCAGTGCTGCCGTTGACAGTCGCGTGGCGCGGGTGCAGAGGTCAGGGATGGAACGCTTTACCGGCAGCTTCACCCAGCAGGAACCGATCCCTGACACCGCCATCGCCGCGGCGCTGCGGGTGATGCAGTCGGGCCGCCTACACCGCTATAACACCGCCCCGGACGAGATCGCCGAGGCCGCCCTGCTGGAGGAGGAATTCGCCGCCGCCACCGGCGCGCGCTATTGCCTTGCCGTCGCTTCGGGCGGCTACGCGCTGGCAACCGCTTTGCGGGCCATGGGGGTGCAACCCGGTGACAGAGTGCTGACCAATGCGTTCACGCTGGCCCCGGTGCCGGGGGCGATCGCCTCGGTGGGTGCGGTGCCGGTTTTCGTGGGCGTCACGGAGGGGCTGGTGATCGACCTCGACGATCTTGCGGCCAAGGCAGAGGGTGCCCGGGTGCTGATGCTCAGCCATATGCGTGGCCATATCTGCGACATGGGGGCGCTGATGCGCCTGTGCGACGCGCGCGGCATCACCGTGATCGAGGATTGCGCACATACGATGGGCGCGACGTGGGACGGGCAGTTGACCGGGCGCTGGGGAGCGATGGGCTGCTTCTCGACCCAGACCTACAAGCACATGAATTCGGGCGAGGGCGGGCTGATCATCTCTGACGACCCGGCGCTGATGGCACGGACGGTGCTGCTGTCCGGCAGCTACATGCTTTACAATCGCCACCGCGCCGCGCCACCAGCCGAGGCCTTTGCCGACCTGCGGCTGACGACGCCCAACATCTCGGGCCGGATGGACAATCTGCGCGCGGCGATCCTGCGGCCGCAACTGGCCGATCTGCCGCGCCAGTGCGCGCGCTGGAACGAGCGCTACCGGGCGGTCGAGGCGGGGTTGGCCGAAACGCCCGGCCTGACCCGGATTCAGCGCCCTGCGGCGGAGGGTTTTGTCGCCTCCTCCTTCCAGTTCCTGCTGCTCGACTGGACGCCGGAGGCGATCCGCGCCGTGATCGCCCGCTGTGGCGCGCGGGGGGTGGAACTGAAGTGGTTTGGCGCCCCTGAACCCGTCGCGTTCACCAGCCGCTATGACAGCTGGACCTACGCACCCAGCGCCCCGATGCCCGCGACCGACCGCATCCTGCACGGGATCATCGACATGCGCCTGCCGCTGACCTTCAGCCTTGAGGATTGCGCCCAGATCGCGCGTATCATCCGGGCGGAGGTTTCGGCAGTGTTCCAGGGCGACACCAGCGCCCCTGACCTGACACCCCGCGCAGATTGATCTGTCGCCGGGGGCTTTGCGCCCCCACGGCTCCTTCGGAGCCTCCCCCGCAGGATATTTTCGGACAGAAAATAGGGGCGGAGCGTTCCAGGCATTTTCTGTCGGGAAATATCCTCGGGGGTGAATTGAGCCGCAGGCTCAAGAGGGGGCAGACAGCCCCCTGCCTCAGGGCAGCGGGACTACCGACAGGGACATCTTGCCGGACCCCTGCGTCACCTCGCTGGCATGGGCGAGGTAGATCAGGGCATTGTTCTTCGCGTCGTAGATCCGGGTCAGTTTCAGCGATTTGAAGATCAGCGATCGTCCTTCGCTGAACACCGCCTCGCCATCGCGGCCCTTGTCGATGTCGCCCATGGTGATCGGGCCGGTCCGGGTACAGTCGACGGCCGAATAGCTGGGGTCTTCGAACCAGTTGCCCTGGCTCAGCCGGTCGATCAGCGAGCGGTCGAAATAGGCCAGATGGCAGGTGACGCCCTGCACTTTGGGATCGGGGATCGCCTCGACGATGATGTCATTGCCGACCCAGTCGACACTGACCTTCCCGACCACATCGGCAGTTGCGGGCAGGGTGGTGAGGGACAGGCAGAGGGCGGTGACGGTGGTGGGCAGGCGCATGGGGGGCTCCTTTTCCTGACGGTCAGAATTTGGGGGGCTGTGGAATAACCCGCAAGGGTGACGCGGCGTTCCGAAGGAAATGCTTGACGCGACTCGGAAACCGGCCTTAATTGAACATGTGTTCATTTCTTGGGAGGGAACCATGTTCACATCGCCGATGCGCTTTGATCTGGGCGAGGATATCGCCGCGCTGCGGGACATGGTGCATCGCTGGGCGCAGGAGCGGGTGAAGCCGATCGCCGCGCAGGTGGACCGAGACAATGTGTTCCCGGCCGAGCTTTGGCGCGAGATGGGGGAGCTGGGTCTGCTGGGCATCACCGTGTCCGAGGAATATGGCGGTTCCGGTATGGGTTATCTGGCACATGTGATCGCGACCGAGGAAATTGCCCGTGCTTCGGCCTCGGTCAGCCTGTCTTATGGTGCGCATTCCAATCTGTGCGTCAACCAGATGAAGCTGAACGGCTCGCCCGAGCAGAAGGCGAAATACCTGCCGGGCCTCGTGTCCGGTGAAAAGGTTGGCGCGCTGGCGATGAGCGAGCCAGGTGCCGGGTCGGATGTGGTGTCGATGAAGCTGCGGGCGGAAAAGCGGAATGGCTATTACGTCCTGAACGGCAGCAAATACTGGATCACCAATGGCCCCGACGCCGATACGCTGATCGTTTACGCCAAGACCGATCCCGAGGCGGGGCCGAAGGGCATCACCGCCTTCATCATCGAGCGCGGTTTCAAGGGGTTCTCGACCTCTGTTCATTTCGACAAGCTGGGGATGCGCGGGTCGAACACCGGCGAGCTGATCTTCGAGAATTGCGAGGTGCCGTTCGAGAATGTTTTGGGGCAGGAGGGCAAGGGCGTGCGCGTCCTCATGTCCGGCCTCGATTTCGAGCGCGTGGTGCTGTCGGGCATCGGCACCGGCATCATGGCGGCCTGTCTGGACGAGGTGCTTCCCTATGCAAAGGAACGCCATCAGTTCGGCCAGCCCATCGGGAATTTCCAGCTCATGCAGGCCAAGATCGCCGATATGTATGTCGCGATGAACTCGGCCCGCGCCTATGTCTACGAGGCGGGCCGCGCCTGTGATCGGGGCGAGATCACCCGTGCCGATGCAGCGGGCTGCGTGCTTTATGCCAGCGAACAGGCCATGGTGCAGGCGCATCAGGCGGTGCAGGCGCTGGGCGGGGCTGGCTTTCTGAATGACAGTGTGGTCAGCCGGTTGTTCCGCGATGCCAAGCTGATGGAGATTGGTGCGGGCACCTCGGAAATCCGGCGCATGCTGATCGGCCGCGAGCTGATGGCGCAGGGATGACCAGTTCAGGGGAAACTGGTGCTATGGAAAAGGGGCGCGGGCAGAACCCGCACCCCTCCGCACCTTTCCGTCCCGTAAAGGGATCAGAACTTCATGATGTAGGAAATACCGGCCACCACCGGGTCGATATTAACCTTGCCGATCTTGGTGCCGTTCAGCTTCACATCGGCATCAATGTCGATATACCGCAGGTCCATCCGCAGCGCGGCCTTGTCGTTCAGCGCGTAATCCATGCCGACATGGGCGGCGAGGCCGAAGCTGTCGTCGATCTTCAGGTCACCGAGGGGCGAGCTTTCCTCGAAGAAGGTCGTGTAGTTCAGGCCAAGGCCCACGAAGGGCGTGATCGGGCCGCTGGTCGGGATGTGCCAGTTCACCGTGATGGTGGGCGGAAGGTGTTTGGTATTGCCCGCATAGGCCCCACCCACGTTCACCTTGTGCTTGAAGGGCAGGGCGCCCAGCAGTTCGATGCCGATATTGTCGCGGACGAAATATTCGAAGGTGATGGTCGGGCGCGCATCGTCCCCGACATCGGCGGGGGCCCCGGCCAGCGTGCCGTTGTTGCTTTTCGGCGCGACATAGCCGATCCCGAGGCCGAGCGTCATGTCGCCCGCCGATTGGGCAAGGGCGGGGGCCGTCAGCGCGGCGGTGGCCAGAAGGGCATAGGCAAGCGTTTTCATCGCAGGTCTCACAGGTTGTTTACCGGGCGAACCTGCACCTTCGGGGGCGCCGGAAACCTTGACGTGGATCAATTTCGCAAAGGTTCAGGGTGCGACATTTTTTCATGCAAGTCACTGAAATATATGGGTTCAAGATGAATCTTGCATATAGCTTTGCCCAGGCCGCGCATACCGCTGCCCCTTCTGTCCAGAACCACCAGCAGGACTGACCGACATGAAACTGACCTCGCGCATCCTTACCGGCTCTGATGCCTTCAAGGCCAATCGTGCCGCGCATCTTGGCATGCTGGAAACCGTGGCCGGAGCGGCGGCCCTTGCGGCGGCTGGCGGCGGCGAGAAGGCGATGGCGCGCCATGTCGCGCGGGGCAAGCTGCCGCCGCGTGAAAGGGTGGCGGATCTGCTGGACCCAGGCTCGCCTTTTCTTGAGATCGGCGCAACGGCGGCGCACGGGCTGTATGATGGTGCCGCGCCCTGTGCGGGCGTGATCGCCGGGATCGGTCGCATCCACGGGCAGGAGGTGATGGTCGTCTGCAACGACGCCACCGTGAAGGGCGGCACCTATTACCCGATGACGGTCAAGAAGCATCTGCGCGCGCAGGAGATTGCCGAGGAATGCAATCTGCCCTGCGTCTACCTTGTCGACAGTGGCGGTGCCAACCTGCCGAACCAGGACGAGGTTTTCCCTGACCGCGACCATTTCGGGCGCATCTTTTACAATCAGGCGCGGATGAGCGCGAAGGGTATTCCGCAAATTGCGGTGGTGATGGGTTCCTGCACCGCAGGCGGCGCCTATGTCCCCGCGATGTCGGATGTGACGATCATCGTGAAGGAACAGGGCACGATCTTCCTCGCCGGTCCGCCGCTGGTGAAGGCCGCGACGGGCGAGGTGGTCAGCGCCGAGGATCTGGGCGGCGGCGATGTGCATACGCGGCTGTCGGGGGTGGCGGATTATCTGGCCGAGGATGATGCCCATGCTCTCGCGCTGGCCCGTCGTGCCGTCAGCCACCTGAACCGCGCGAAACCCGCCACGGTGCAATGGCAGTCGGTCGAGGCTCCGGCCTATGACCCCGAGGAAATTCTTGGCGTGGTGCCGGGCGATCTGCGCACGCCCTATGACATCCGCGAGGTCATCGCCCGCGTGGTGGACGGCTCGCGCTTCGATGAATTCAAGCCGCGTTTCGGCGAAACCATCGTCACCGGCTTTGCGCATGTGATGGGCTGCCCGGTCGGCATCGTCGCCAATAACGGCGTGCTGTTTTCCGAGGCGGCGCAGAAGGCCGCACATTTCGTGGAGCTGTGCAGCCAGCGGAATATCCCGCTGGTCTTCCTGCAAAACATCACGGGCTTCATGGTCGGCCGGAAGTATGAGAGCGAGGGCATTGCCCGCCACGGTGCCAAGATGGTGACGGCGGTCGCCACCACCAATGTGCCCAAGATCACCATGCTGGTGGGCGGTTCGTTCGGGGCCGGGAACTACGGCATGGCAGGCCGCGCCTATCAGCCGCGTTTCCTCTGGACCTGGCCGAACTCGCGCATCTCGGTTATGGGCGGCGAACAGGCGGCGGGTGTGCTGGCCACCGTGAAGCGCGACGGGATCGAACGCGCAGGCGGCGCCTGGACGGCCGAGGAAGAAGCCGAGTTCAAGCGCCCCACCATCGAGATGTTCGACCGGCAGAGCCACCCGCTTTATGCCTCCGCCCGGTTGTGGGACGATGGGATCATCGACCCGCGTCGCACCCGCGAGGTACTGTTCCTCTCGCTTTCCGCCGCGCTGAACGCGCCGGTGGAACCCACGCGCTTCGGCGTGTTCCGGATGTGATGGCGATGCGGGCGCTCCCCCCTGGCCGGACCGGCGGTGCGGCGCTTGCCCCGCGCCGCCGGGTCGCGCATGACAGGGCAAAGCCCCTGCAAAGTGATCCGATGCGCCTCAATCCAGAACTTGTCGCCTATATCTTCGTCACGCTGCTGGTCTTGTGGTCCGCCGCGCATCGCTATGCGCCGGTTGCTGCGCGGTCCAGCGAGGCGCAGAAGCCGGTGACGCGCGAGGCGCCGGGCGGTCTCGTCGGCTGCAAGACAGGCTATATCTATGACGGCGATACGGTCGAGCTGATCTGCGGCAACAGGCGCGACCGGGCCCGGCTTGCGGGCTATGATGCGCCGGAAACGCACGAACCCGGCTGTGCCGCCGAGGCCACGCTGGGCGCCCGAGCAACCGACCGGCTGCGCGTGCTGCTGCGCGCCGCGACCCCTGCGATGACCGATCTTGGCACCGACAAATATGGCCGCCGCCTGATCCGCCTGCGGCTTCCGGGGGGGGAGGATATCGCCGACCGTATGATCGCCGAGGGGCTGGCTGTTGCTTATGACGGGGCGCAGCGCATCGACTGGTGCGCCCGGATTGCCGCAAGCGGAGGTGCCAAATGGCTGAGACCCTGATCGACACCCGCTTCACCCGCGCCTTTGCCCTGCGCCATCCGGTCGCTCTGGCCCCGATGGCAGGGACCACGGGCGGGCGGCTTGCTGCTGCCGTGGCGCAAGCCGGGGGGCTGGGCCTGTTGGGCGGCGGCTATGGCGATGCCGACTGGATCGCCCGAGAATGGGCGCTGGCCAAACGCGCCCCCATCGGCATCGGCTTCATCACCTGGCGGTTGACGCCCGCGCTGCTGGCCGAATGCCTTCACCGCGGCCCGCGCGCGGTCATGCTGTCCTTTGGAGATCCTGCGCCCTTCGCCGCCGCGATTCATGCGGCAGGTGTGCCGCTGATCTGCCAGTGCCAGACACTCGATCACGCCCGCGCTGCGCTGGATGCCGGGGCCAGCACGGTCGTTGCACAGGGCGCTGAGGCGGGTGGCCATGGCCAGTCGCGTGGCACCTTTACGCTGGTGCCGGAACTCGCCGACCTCATCGCTGTACGCGCGCCCGGGACACTGCTGCTGGCCGCAGGTGGTATCGCTGACGGGCGCGGCCTTGCCGCCAGCCTGACGCTCGGGGCCGATGGCGCCCTGATCGGCAGCCGCTTCTGGGCCGCGACCGAGGCGCTGGTGCCGCCGGGCTTTCATGCCGCTGCAATCGCAGCCGACGGCGATGCCACCCTGCGCACCCGCACGGTGGATGCGGTGCGCGGCTTCGACTGGCCCGCGCCTTTCGACATCCGCGTCCTGCGCTCCTCCTTCACCGACAGGTGGCATGCCGATCCGCAAGCCCTGCGCGCGCCCGGCGCCGCCAATGCCCGCGCCGACTGGGCCGCGGCCCAGACGCAAGGCGATGCCACCAATGGCTCGCCCGTCGCGGGCGAGGCGGTGGGGCTGATCCATGACATTGCCCCCGCCGCCGATATCCTCGCCCGTCTCACGGCCGATGCCGCGCAGCGCCTCTCGTTCTCATCTGTTCACAAATATCCTCGGGAGGAGGGGCCAGAGGCCCCGCGGGGGGCAGACAGCCCCCCGTCCACCCCCGATCACCCCGCGCCGGAGGTCTGACATGTTCCAGAAAATCCTGATCGCCAATCGCGGCGAGATTGCCTGCCGCATCATCGCCACCGCCCGGCGCATGGGCCTTGCTACTGTGGCGGTCTATTCCGAGGCTGATGCCCATGCCCGCCATGTCGCGCTGGCGGACGAATCTGTGGCCATCGGCGGCCCGGCCCCGCGTGACAGCTATCTGCGCGGCGATGCGATCATCGCCGCCGCGCAGGCGACCGGCGCGCAGGCCATCCATCCCGGTTACGGCTTCCTGTCGGAAAACCCCGATTTCGTCGATGCGGTGGAAGCTGCGGGCCTCACCTTCATCGGCCCTTCCGCGAAAGCCATCCGCGCCATGGGGTTGAAGGACGCCGCCAAGCGCCTGATGTCCGAGGCCGGTGTGCCGGTTGTGCCCGGCTATCACGGCGACAATCAGGATCCCGAACATCTGGCTGGTGCGGCCGAGGCGATTGGCTGGCCGGTGCTCATCAAGGCCGTGGCAGGGGGCGGCGGCAAGGGCATGCGCAAGGTCACCCGTGCCGAAGATTTCGCTGCCGCGCTGGACAGTGCGAAGGGCGAGGCCGCCACCGCCTTCGGCAATGATGCCGTGCTGATCGAGAAATATGTCGAAAAGCCCCGCCATATCGAGGTTCAGGTGTTCGGGGATGGCAGTGATGCGGTGCATCTGTTCGAACGCGACTGCTCCTTGCAGCGCCGCCATCAGAAGGTGATCGAGGAAGCCCCGGCCCCCGGAATGCCCGCCGAAATGCGCGCGGCCATGGGTGAGGCCGCCGTGCGCGCCGCGCGTGCCATTGGCTACAAGGGCGCGGGCACCATCGAATTCATTGTCGATGCCTCCGATGGCCTGCGCGCAGACCGTTTCTGGTTCATGGAGATGAATACCCGCCTTCAGGTCGAACATCCGGTGACCGAGGCGATCACCGGCGTCGATCTGGTGGAATGGCAGATCCGCGTGGCGGCGGGTGAGGCGCTGCCGGTGCGGCAGGATCAGCTTGCCATCAAGGGTCATGCCTTCGAGGCCCGGCTTTACGCCGAGGATGTGCCCGCGGGCTTCCTGCCCGCCACCGGCACACTGGCCCATCTCGCCTTCCCCGAGGGCGCGCGTGCCGATACCGGCGTGCGGACGGGCGATACGATCAGCCCGTGGTATGACCCGATGATCGCCAAGGTGATCGTGCATGGCCCGACCCGCGAAGTTGCCTTGCAAAAACTGTCCCGCGCCCTGGCGGAAACGCAGGTCGCGGGCACGGTGACGAACCTTGGTTTCCTTGGCGCGCTGGCCCGGCATCCGGGTTTCGCGGCGGGCGATGTCGACACAGGGCTGATCGAGCGGGATCTGGACGCGCTGGTCTCCGACCCCGCGCCTTCGGCAGGCGTGCGTGCGGCGGCGCTCCTGGCCAGTGCCGGACTGACCGCACGCCCTGCGCTGGGCTTTACACTCTGGGCGCCGCTGGCGCGGCGTCTGGCGGTGCGGCAAGGGGATGAGGTCACCGAAGGGTTGCTGACCCTCGACGCCGAAGGCCCGCGCATCACGGTCGAGGGGGAATGTCTCGTCCCGCCCGCGCTGCCGGTGGTGCAGGCGGGCGGCCTGATCCATGTCTTCGACAAAGGTGCCTGCCACAGCTTTGCTCCGGTCGATCCGCTGGCGCGTGAGGCCAGTGGCGGCGCGGCGGGGAATGCCACGCTGTCGCCGATGCCCGGTCTGGTAAAGGCGGTCTTCGTGGCCCCCGGACAGGCCGTCGCTGCGGGCGACCGGCTGGCCATTCTGGAAGCGATGAAGATGGAACATACGCTGACCGCCGCCCGCGATGGCGTGGTGGCCGAAGTGCTGGTCACCCCCGGCACCCAGGTCGAGGCGGGGGCGGCGCTGATCCTGCTGGAGGCCGAAACCGCCGAGGTGGCGGCATGATCCGGCTGCATCACTGTCCCGGCTCGCGGTCGATGCGTGTCCTGTGGGCGCTGGAGGAGCTTGGCCTTGACTACGATCTGGTGAGCTACCGGCTCGACGACGGCTCCACCCGCCGCCCGGAACTTATGGCGCTGTCACCCGCAGGGCGCGTGCCCGCGCTGGAGATTGACGGTCAGGCGATCTTTGAAAGCGGCGCCATCATCGAATATCTGTGCGAACGCTTTCCCGAGGCAGGCCTTGGTGTGGCCCCCGGCACGGCAGAGCGCGCGCGCTTTCTGGAATGGGTGCATTTCGCCGAAACGCAGGCCAATATCCTGCAATCGCTGAACATCCAGCATATCTTCCTGCGCCCGGCTTCGGCCCGTTCCCCTGCCATGATGCAGCTGGAAACCCGGCGTCTGGTCAAGACCATGCAGGCGCAGGAGGCGGCGCTGGCGGGGCGTGACTGGCTGCTGGACAAGGGCTTCAGCGGTGCCGATCTGATGATGGCCTTCAACGTCACCGCCTGTTTCCGCTTCGTCAGGCCCGACGGCTTTGCCAATCTTGCCGCCTATGCCGCGCGGATCGCAAAACGTCCGGCCTATGCCCGCGCGCTGGAACGGTCGGGGGAGGATGTCCTTTATACCCGCGACTTCTATGAACTCCCCGAGGGCTGAACCGATGTCAAGCGACCGCGCCGAAATCTTCGAAATGGGCCCGCGTGACGGGTTGCAGAATGAAAAGCGCCTGATCCCGGCGGCAGACAAGATCCGGCTGGTGGACATGCTGTCGCGCGCAGGCTTCCGCCGGATCGAGGTAACCAGTTTCGTCAGCCCGAAATGGGTGCCGCAGATGGCCGATGCCGCCGATGTGCTGGCGGGGATCTCCCGTGCGCCGGGCGTCAGCTACGCCGCACTGACGCCGAACCTGAAAGGATACGAGGCCGCCCGCGCCGCCCGCGCCAGCGAGGTGGCAATCTTTGCCTCGGCCTCGGAGGGGTTCTCCAGGGCCAATCTCAACTGCACCATCGCCGAAAGCCTTGATCGCTTCGCGCCTGTGGCCGAAGCGGCGCGCACCGATGGCATCCCGCTGCGCGGCTATGTCTCGGTTGTCACCGATTGCCCCTTCGACGGACCGACCCCGCCCGCTCAGGTGGCCAAGGTCGCTGCCGCTTTGCGCGACATGGGATGCTATGAAATCAGCCTCGGCGACACGATCGGTCATGGCACGCCCGACACCATCCGCGCCATGCTGGAGGCTGTGCTGGTGGAACTGCCCGCCGAAAGGCTCGCCGGGCATTACCACGACACTCAGGGCAGGGCGCTGGAGAATATCGAGGCTTCGCTGGCGCTGGGCCTGCGCGTGTTCGACGCAGCGGTCGGGGGCCTGGGCGGTTGCCCCTACGCGCCGGGTGCGGCGGGCAATGTCGCGACCGAGGCGGTGGCGGCGCGTCTGGAAACGCTGGGTTTCGACACCGGGCTTGACCCGGTGGTGCTGGACGAAGCCGCCGGATTTGCGCGCGGCCTGAGGGGGCAGGCGCAAATCTTTTGACCAAAAGATTTGCAAATTTCTTTGCAAGAAATTTGCGGCACGGAGGGACGGATATGTTCGAGACCATCACCATCGCACAGGATACGCGCGGCGTCGCGCGGCTGGTGCTGAACCGGCCTGAGAAGCACAATACGCTGTCGGCGACCATGATTGCCGAACTGACCGAGGCAGCGGCGCGGCTGGGCGGGGACGCTTCGGTGCGGGCCGTGGTTCTGGCCGCGGAAGGGGCCAGCTTCTGTGCCGGGGGCGATCTGTCCTGGATGCGGGCACAGATCGACGGCGGGCCCGTGATGCGGCGCGAGGGCGCGCTGGCGCTGGCGCGGATGCTGAACGCGCTCGATACCCTGCCGAAGCCTCTGATCGGGCGGGTGCAGGGGCAGGCCTTCGGGGGCGGTATCGGCATGATGTCGGTCTGTGATCTGTGCATCGGGGTCGGCGGCGCACGCTTCGGGTTGACGGAAACGAAGCTTGGTCTGATCCCGGCGACGATCTCGCCCTACGTCGTGGCGCGGATCGGCGCGGCGGCGGCGCGGCGGCATTTCATGGCGGCGCGGCTGTTCGACAGTGCCGAGGCGCATCGCATCGGTCTGTTGCATGCCGTGGTTTCCCCGGACGAACTGGATGCGGCGGTAGAGGCCGAGGTGGCGCCGATCCTCGCCTGTGCGCCCGGTGCGGTGGCGGATGCCAAGGCGCTGGTGGCGCGGCTTGGGCCGCAGGTAGATGAGGCGCTTATTTCCGACACGGCCGATCTGCTGATCCGCCGCTGGGAAAGCCCGGAGGCCGCTGAGGGCATCGCCGCCTTCTTCGGAAAACGCCCGCCCGCCTGGGCGAGTCGCGGCTAGTCCGAGAGATTCCGTTGGGAAAGCCTTTGACCGGGCTTTCCGCGAGGGCATTTCCCCGCGCGATGCCGCGCTGCGGAATAATCGCGGTATGCGGTGGCATACAATCAATGAAATCACGCTCCGGCCTCAGGTTTTTCGTTCCGCCTTTGGTTGACCGCGCGTGAGGGCAGGAGTAAACGGGTCGCAGCAACGATCCGCGCGCGCCGGGCGTCCTGTGCCCTATGCCGCCAGCCGAAGGAGCCACTCGTGGACGGACTTCTCCGAGAATACCTTCCCATTATCATCTTTCTGGTTCTTGCCGTCGGTCTTGGCCTCGTGCTGATCCTCGCCGCCGTGATCCTTGCGGTCAGGAACCCCGACCCCGAAAAAGTGTCGGCCTATGAATGCGGTTTCAACGCCTTCGACGACGCCCGGATGAAGTTCGACGTGCGGTTCTATCTCGTGTCGATCCTGTTCATCATCTTCGATCTTGAAGTGGCCTTCCTCTTCCCCTGGGCGGTTGCCTTCGGGGACATGAGCATGGTGGGCTTCTGGTCGATGATGGTCTTCCTGGGCGTTCTGACCGTCGGCTTTGCCTATGAATGGAAGAAGGGGGCCTTGGAATGGGCGTGAGCACCAGCGCGAACCAGGCGGCGAACGACCGCGATGCCGGCATGGTCGCGATGAACCGCGACTTGCAGGACAAGGGCTTTCTGCTCACCACCACCGAGGACATCATCAACTGGGCGCGCACCGGCTCGCTGCACTGGATGACCTTTGGTCTGGCCTGCTGCGCGGTCGAGATGATGCACACCGCCATGCCGCGCTATGACGTGGAACGTTATGGCTTTGCCCCGCGTGCCTCGCCGCGCCAGTCCGATGTGATGATCGTTGCGGGCACGCTGACCAACAAGATGGCCCCGGCGCTGCGCAAGGTCTATGACCAGATGCCCGAGCCGCGCTATGTGATCTCGATGGGCAGCTGTGCCAATGGCGGCGGCTACTATCATTACAGCTATTCAGTGGTGCGCGGCTGCGACCGTGTGGTTCCGGTGGACATCTACGTCCCCGGTTGCCCGCCCACGGCAGAGGCGCTGATGTATGGCATCCTTGCCCTGCAACGGAAAATCCGCCGCACCGGCACGCTGGTCCGCTGAGGAGGGGAAGATGTCCGAAGCTCTGACGCAACTGGCCGAGCATATCCAGCTCAAGCGCCCGCAAGCCGTGATCGGCGCCTCCATCGCCTTCGGCGAACTGACGGTCGAGGTGACGGCGGCACAACTGGTTTCCTTCATCGACTTTCTGAAGTCCGACAGTGCCTGCCGCTTCTCCACGCTGGTGGATATCACGGCGGTGGACCATCCCGAACGCCCGGCGCGTTTCGATGTGGTCTATCACTTCCTGTCGATGTACCAGAACCAGCGCATCCGCGTGAAAGCGGCGGTGCGCGAAGACGAGATGGTGCCGTCCATCGTGTCGGTCCACCCTTCCGCCAACTGGTTTGAACGCGAAGTGTTCGACATGTTCGGCATCCTGTTCTCGGGTCACCCGGATCTGCGCCGCATCCTGACCGATTACGGCTTCCGCGGTCATCCGCTGCGCAAGGATTTCCCGACCACCGGCTATACCGAGGTCCGCTATGACGAGGCGCAGAAGCGCGTGGTCTACGAGCCGGTGAAGCTGGTGCAGGAATATCGCCAGTTCGATTTCCTGAGCCCGTGGGAGGGCGCGCAACATGTGCTGCCCGGCGACGAGAAAAAGGCCTGAGCGCGTCAGGGGTGCGGCGGTGCCTGCGCCCCTCGTGTCGATATGAGGTGAGACGATGGACGGACAATTCGACGACGCGCTGACGGGCGAACAGAAGATCCGCAACTTCAACATCAACTTCGGCCCGCAGCACCCCGCGGCGCACGGCGTGTTGCGCCTGGTGCTGGAGCTGGACGGCGAGATCGTGGAACGCTGCGACCCGCATATCGGCCTGCTGCACCGTGGCACCGAAAAGCTGATGGAAAGCCGGACCTATCTGCAAAACCTGCCCTATCTTGACCGGCTGGACTATGTCGCGCCGATGAACCAGGAACATGCTTGGTGCATGGCCATCGAAAAGCTGACCGGCACCGTGGTGCCGCGTCGCGCCTCGCTGATCCGCGTGCTTTATTCGGAAATCGGCCGCATCCTGAACCACCTGCTGAACGTCACCACGCAGGCGATGGACGTGGGGGCGCTGACCCCGCCGCTCTGGGGCTTTGAAGAGCGCGAGAAGCTGATGGTGTTCTATGAACGCGCCTGCGGCGCGCGTCTGCACGCCGCCTATTTCCGCCCCGGTGGTGTCCATCAGGATCTGCCGCCCGCGCTCATCGACGATATCGAAGCCTGGACCGAGACTTTCCCGAAGGTTCTGGATGATATTGACGGTCTGCTGACCGAGAACCGTATCTTCAAGCAGCGCAATGCCGATATCGGTGTGGTGAGCGAGGAAGATATTCTGAACTGGGGCTATTCCGGCGTCATGGTGCGCGGCTCGGGCCTCGCCTGGGATCTGCGGCGGGCGCAGCCCTATGAGTGCTATGACGAATTCGACTTCCTGATCCCGGTCGGCAAAAACGGCGATTGCTATGACCGCTATCTCTGCCGGATGGCAGAGATGCGCGAAAGCGTGAAGATCATGCGTCAGGCCATCGCCAAGCTGCGCGAACCGGCAGCGAAGACCGACGTTCTGGCGCGCGGCAAGCTGACCCCGCCGAAGCGTGGTGACATGAAGACCTCGATGGAAAGCCTGATCCATCACTTCAAGCTTTACACCGAAGGTTTCCACGTCCCGGCGGGCGAGGTCTATGCCGCCGTCGAAGCGCCGAAGGGCGAATTCGGTGTGTATCTGGTGGCCGATGGCACCAACAAGCCTTACCGCGCCAAGCTGCGCGCGCCGGGCTATCCGCACCTGCAATCCATGGACTACATCGCCAAGGGCCATCAGCTTGCCGATGTGGCCGCCATCATCGGCACGATGGATGTCGTGTTCGGGGAGATCGACCGCTAATGCTCCGCCGTCTGCATAAAGAACAGCCTGCTTCCTTTGCTTTCACGCCCGCCAACATGGAATGGGCACAGGGGCAGATTTCCAAATACCCCGAGGGCCGTCAGGCCAGCGCCATCATCCCGCTGCTGTTCCGCGCGCAGGAACAGGAGGGCTGGCTGACCCGCGCGGCCATCGAATATGTGGCCGACCTGCTGGGCATGGCGCATATCCGGGCGCTGGAAGTGGCGACCTTCTACTTCATGTTCCAGCTTCAACCCGTTGGCACTGTTGCGAATATTCAGATTTGCGGCACGACGTCCTGCATGATCTGCGGCGCGGAAGAACTGATCGCGGTCTGCAAGGAACTGATCGCCCCGACGCCGCACACGCTGTCGGCGGATGGCAAGTTCTCGTGGGAAGAGGTCGAATGCCTCGGGGCTTGCGCCAATGCGCCGATGGCGCAGATCGGCAAGGACTATTACGAGGATCTGAGCGCCGAGAAGCTGCGCGAGATGATCGCCCGCTTCTCGAAGGGTGAGGTGCCGGTGCCGGGTTCGCAAACCGGGCGCTATTCGTCGGAACCGGCGACCGGGCTGACCTCGCTGAAGGAATATGACAGCGGTCGCACGCAGTATAACGCCTCGGTGGATCGTGCAGTGAAAGTCGGCGATACGGTGAAGCGGATCGACGGCACCGAAGTTCCGATCCTGACACCCTGGCGTCAGAAGCCTGCGGCGGAAGCCCCGGCTGTGACCGAGGAAGCCCCGGCGCCCGCCGCGCGTGGCATCGACCAGGCCACTGCCGAAGTGCTGACCGCCAAGCCTGAAACGACTGCGGCGCCGGAAGGTACGCAGCCGAAGGGCCTGACGGCGGCGCGCGATGGCCAGGCTGACGATCTGAAAAAGATCGAGGGTATCGGACCGGCGCTGGAAAAGCTGTGCCATGAGCTTGGCATCTTCCACTTTGACCAGATCGCCCAATGGGGCGAAGCCGAAATCGCGTGGATGGACAGCAATCTGAAGGGCTTCCGTGGGCGTGTGACCCGCGACAAATGGGTCAATCAGGCGAAGATCATCGTGACCGAGGGGATGGACGCCTTCCTCGAACGCGCCAAGACCAACGATTACTGAGGAGCTGGCGATGACGACCCCCACCCCCGAACAGAAGCGGCTGGCGCGTGACTCGCGTCTGGTTGCCTTCGTGATCGCGGGGACCATGCTGTTGTGGATGGGGGCGCAATGGGTTGGCGGGCAGGTGGGGCTGGAAGCCCGCTATGCCTTCCTGTTCGACCTCGCCGCACTGGCCGCGTTCTTCTGGGCGCTGGTCGTCACTTACCAGATCTGGCGGCGGCACAAAGCCGTCAACCGGGGAAATTGAGGGCACAAGATGCTGAAGGATCAGGACCGGATCTTCACCAACCTCTACGGGATGCACGACCGCAGCCTGAAAGGGGCCATGGCGCGCGGCCACTGGGACAAGACCGCCGATCTGCTGGCGCTTGGCCGTGACGGTATCATCCAGATCATGAAGGACTCCGGTCTGCGTGGCCGGGGGGGCGCGGGCTTCCCGACCGGCATGAAATGGTCCTTCATGCCGAAGCAATCGGATGGCCGCCCGTCCTATCTGGTTGTGAACGCCGATGAATCCGAACCCGCGACCTGCAAGGACCGCGAGATCATGCGCCACGATCCGCATACGCTGATCGAGGGCTGTCTGGTCGCCGGTTTCGCGATGGGGGCGGTTGCCGCCTATATCTACATCCGGGGCGAATACATCCGCGAGAAAGAGGCGCTGCAAGCCGCCATCGACGAATGCTACGACGCGGGTCTGATCGGCAAGAACGCCTGCAAGTCGGGCTATGATTTCGATGTCTACCTGCATCACGGGGCGGGCGCCTATATCTGCGGCGAGGAAACCGCGCTGCTGGAAAGCCTTGAAGGCAAGAAGGGCATGCCGCGGATGAAGCCGCCGTTCCCTGCGGGTTCGGGCCTCTATGGCTGCCCGACCACGGTGAACAACGTGGAATCCATCGCGGTGGCGCCGACCATTCTGCGTCGGGGCGCCGCATGGTTCGCCAGCTTCGGCCGCCCGAACAATGCGGGCGTGAAGCTGTTTGCCATGTCCGGCCATGTGAACACGCCCTGCGTGATCGAAGAAACCATGTCGATCCCGATGCGCGAACTGATCGAGAAGCATGGCGGCGGCGTGCGCGGCGGCTGGAAGAACCTGAAGGCCGTCATCCCCGGCGGGGCTTCCTGCCCGGTGATCCCGGCCGACAAATGCGAAGACGCGATCATGGATTACGACGGGATGCGCGCGCTGCAATCGTCGTTCGGGACTGCCTGCATGATCGTGATGGATCAGAATACCGACATCGTGAAGGCAATCTGGCGTCTGGCGAAGTTCTTCAAGCATGAAAGCTGCGGCCAGTGCACGCCCTGCCGCGAAGGCACCGGCTGGATGATGCGCGTGATGGACCGTCTGGTGCGCGGCGAGGCCGAGGTCGAGGAAATCGACATGCTGCTGAGCGTGACCAAACAGGTGGAAGGCCACACGATCTGCGCCCTTGGCGACGCGGCGGCCTGGCCGATCCAGGGCCTGATCCGGCATTACCGCGAGGAAATCGAGGACCGCATCAAGGCCAAGAAGACCGGTCGCATGGGCGCGATGGCGGCGGAGTGAGCCTGATGAACCGCGTATTCACCCATTACATTGCGATGACGGCAGGGCTGCTTGCGGCCTGTCCCGCCATGGCGGAGCAATGGCTGGTGGATTGCGGCGGCCGTCAGGTCGACCTCGGGCGGCTTGAGCTTGATGCAAAAGGGGCCGGGCCGAAGGGTATCATCACCCTGTCGGAGCATGACGCAGCCAACCGCAGTTTTGTCATGCATGTGCGCCCGAAGGATCTGTGGTCTGAAAAGCAGGCGGCACCTTCCGCCACCTTGGCGGCTGACCTGACGATTTGCCCGTATCTGAATGGACGCGCTATGCCGGTCAAGGCGCTGGCGCATACCGACGAGGAATGGGTCTTCCTTGGGACGTGCCAAGGGGATGCTGGTTTCTGGAAGGGGCTGTGCGGATGAACCTGACCCCCATCCTCCTTTCGGGCATGGCAGCGGGCCTTTCGGCCTGCGTCGCTGCGCCCGCGCCGCAGGGGGCCTCCGTGAAGGGGGGCACCTATGCGGTGATGCAGGAGGGGGCGGAATATCAGGCGCAGGTCAGTGCGGGCCGGGCAGGCAAGGTGCTGACGCGCGCGGGCGCGCAGCCGGTTTCCGGTGCGATGGTGCGCGTGGCGCCCTTCGGCATGGATCAGGGCAAGCGCGCCAAGGACGTGGCGGCGATGGCCTGCACGCAGGCCGGAGGCCGCTTCCAGCCGCAGGCTGTGGGGGGGTATGCCGCTGGCGCATGGGAATTCGAGGGGGGCTGTGCATGAGCTTTCAGCATGCCCTGATGCACCTCTATCCAGCGGTGATTGCTTTTGCCTTTCTGGTGATAAACCCGGCTCTGACATTCCTGCTTCTGCGCCGTGCCGGTGTTCGTGGTGCGCTACTCGGCTTGGCTCTCGTTTCGCCGGTGTCGATGGTATTGGGTGGTTTGGTATTTCCGTTGATCATGGAAACCATGGTCGATCAGGCCATGAACGATGATCTGTCGCCCCCCCTCTGGGTGCTGTTCATTGTGGCCCCCCCCGGCAGCTTCATCGCGGTCCAGATCGCGCGAAATATCTTTCTGCTTCTTGGCTGCATCGCACCGCTTGCCATACTGGCCATGCTGAAATGGCCTGTTCTCAATAACTCCCGTGATCAAGTGGAGATCTGACGTGAGCAACCTCAAGAAAATCATCATCGACGGTATCGAAGTCGAGGTTGACGCCGCGATGACGATCATTCAGGCGGCCGAGGTCGCGGGGATCGAAATTCCGCGCTTCTGCTACCACGAGCGTCTGTCCATCGCGGGCAACTGCCGGATGTGCCTGGTTGAGGTTGTCGGCGGCCCGCCGAAGCCCGCCGCCTCCTGCGCCATGCAGGTGCGCGACCTGCGCCCCGGCCCGAATGGCGAGCCGCCGGTCGTCAAGACCAACTCGCCCATGGTGAAGAAGGCCCGCGAGGGGGTGATGGAGTTCCTGCTCATCAACCATCCGCTCGACTGCCCGATCTGTGATCAGGGCGGCGAATGCGACCTGCAAGATCAGGCCATGGCCTATGGTGTGGATTTCAGCCGCTACCGCGAGCCGAAACGTGCCTCTGAGAACCTGAACCTTGGCCCGCTGGTCAAGACCGAGATGACGCGCTGCATCTCCTGCACCCGCTGCGTCCGCTTCACCACTGAAGTCGCGGGCATCACCCAGATGGGCCAGACCGGCCGGGGCGAGGACAGCGAGATCACCAGCTATCTGAATGAAACGCTGGCCTCGAACCTTCAGGGCAATATCATCGACCTTTGCCCGGTCGGCGCGCTGACCTCGAAGCCCTATGCCTTCACCGCCCGTCCGTGGGAACTGACCAAGACCGAAAGCATCGACGTGATGGATGCGCTGGGGTCGAATATCCGCGTCGATACCAAGGGGCGCGAGGTGATGCGCATCATCCCGCGCAACCATGACGGCGTGAACGAGGAATGGCTGGCTGACAAGAGCCGCTTCATCTGGGACGGCCTGCGCCGCCAGCGGCTTGATACGCCCTACATCCGGGAAAACGGCCGCCTGCGGAAGGCAAGCTGGGGCGAGGCGCTGGCCGCTGCCGCTGCTGCCATGAAGGGCCGCAAGGTTACCGGCATCGTGGGTGATCTGGTGCCGGTCGAGGCTGCTTACAGCCTGAAAACGCTCGTGGAAACGCTGGGCGGCGCGGTTGAATGCCGCACCGATGGCGCGAAACTTCCGGCAGGCAACCGCGCGGCTTATGTCGGCACTGCCGCCATCGAGGATATCGACGCGGCGCAAACGATCCTGCTGATCGGCACCGACCCGCGCAACGAGGCGCCTGTTCTGAACGCCCGGATCCGCAAGGCCTGGGCGCGGGGTGCCGATGTGGCGCTGATCGGCCGCGCGGTCGATCTGACCTATGATTACGCGCATCTCGGCACCGACCGGAACGCGCTGACCGCGCTGGTGGGCAAGGCTTCGGCCTCCGACAAGCCCGCTCTGGTGATCGTCGGGCAGGGCGCGCTGGTTGAGGCCGATGGCGCCGCCGTTCTGGCCGAGGCGCAGGCCTATTGCGCCACCACCGGCGCGAAGCTGCTGGTCCTGCATACCGCCGCTGCCCGCGTGGGCGCGATGGATGTGGGCTGCACCACCGAGGGCGGGCTGAAAGGCGCGACCGAAGGGGCCGAGGTGATCTATAACCTTGGCGCCGATGAGGTGGAGATCGAGGCCGGTGCCTTCGTGATCTATCAGGGCAGCCATGGGGATCGCGGGGCGCATCGCGCCGACATCATCCTGCCGGGCGCCGCCTACACGGAAGAAAACGGCTTGTTCGTGAACACCGAAGGCCGTCCGCAACTGGCGATGCGGGCCGGGTTTGCGCCGGGCGAGGCGAAGGAAAACTGGGCGATCCTGCGGGCGCTGTCGGCCGAGATCGGCTCGACCCTGGGTTGGGACAGCTTGGCCGAGCTACGCTCGCGCATCGTGGCCGCCCATCCGCATCTGGGCCGGATCGACGAACTGGCCAGCAACGAAGGCGCGGCTCTGCCGCGTGCGGCGCTGGGGAATGCGCCTTTCGGTCTGGTGGTGAAGGATTACTACCTGACCAACCCGATTGCCCGTGCATCGAGCCTGATGGGCGAGTTGCAGGCGATGGCTGCCGCGCGCACCGACGCGCCGCTGGCGGCGGAATAACCGGATGCGCGCCGCCGCCTCACTGCTTGGCCTGACGACCGCCGCGGCGGTGCTGTCGGGCTGCGCGGGCGACAGCGACGCGGCGCCGCGTTCGGCCCGGTATGAGCGGATCGAGACGATCCTGCTTGACGGGGATCTGGTCAATTTCCGTGTCGCCATGACCGGCGCGCGGAATGACGGGGATGTCGAGGCCTATGCGCGCTGCGCGGCGGCCCAATATGCGCTGATCCGGGGTTTCGGGTTCGCGCGGCATGTGCGCACCACGGTGGCACAGGATGGAAACAACTGGCGCGGCGATGCGGTCTATGTGATCTCGGCCGCGCTGCCCCGCGGGTTGCGGACGATCGACGCCGAGGTAACGGTGCGCGATTGCGGCGCGCAGGGGATACCGACGGTATGAAAAAGACTTGGGCTGAGGGACCAGAGGCAAATGGCTGAATTTCTGCAAACAGGTCTGGGGACAGCACTGCTGATCGCGGCGCAATGTCTTCTGGTCATCGCCTTCGTGATGATCTCCTTGTTGTTCCTCGTCTATGGCGACCGCAAGATCTGGGCGGCCGTCCAGATGCGGCGGGGCCCGAACGTGGTGGGCGCCTTCGGCCTGCTGCAATCGGTGGCCGACGCCCTGAAATATGTGGTGAAAGAGGTCGTGGTGCCCGCCGGTGCCGACCGTCCGGTGTTCTTCCTTGCGCCGATGCTGTCCTTCGTTCTGGCGATGATCGCCTGGGCGGTGGTGCCGTTCTCGGATGGCTGGGTGCTGTCGGACATCAACGTGGCCATCCTTTATGTCTTCGCCATTTCCTCGCTGGAGGTTTATGGCGTGATCATGGGCGGCTGGGCCTCGAACTCCAAATACCCGTTCCTCGGCTCGCTGCGGTCGGCCGCGCAGATGATTTCCTACGAAGTGTCGCTGGGTCTGATCATCATCGGCATCATCATCTCGACCGGCTCGATGAACTTCGGTGACATCGTGCGGGCGCAGGATACCGGCTGGGGCCTGTTCGGCTGGTACTGGCTGCCGCATCTGCCGATGGTGGCGCTGTTCTTCATCTCGGCGCTGGCCGAAACCAACCGCCCGCCCTTCGATCTGCCCGAAGCGGAATCCGAACTGGTGGCCGGCTATCAGGTGGAATATTCGGCAACGCCGTTCCTTCTGTTCATGGCGGGCGAATATATCGCCATCTTCCTGATGTGCGCGCTGATTTCGCTGCTGTTCTTCGGCGGCTGGCTGTCGCCCATTCCGGGCCTGCCGGATGGCGCGCTGTGGATGGTCGCCAAGATGGCCTTCTTCTTCTTCATGTTCGCCATGGTGAAGGCCATTGTGCCGCGCTACCGCTATGACCAGCTGATGCGGATTGGCTGGAAAGTCTTCCTGCCGCTGTCGCTCGCCTGGGTGGTGATCGTGGCATTCCTTGCAAAATACGAAGTTCTGGGCGGCCTCTGGGCACGCTGGACCATCGGGGGCTGAGATGGGCGAAACGCGCGCAATCGACTTCAACCGGGCAGCGAAATATTTCCTGCTGGTGGATTTCATCAAGGGCTTCGGTCTGGGCCTGCGGTATTTCTTCGCGCCGAAATCGACGCTGAACTACCCGCATGAAAAGGGGCCGCTGTCGCCGCGCTTCCGGGGCGAGCACGCGCTGCGCCGGTATCCGAACGGCGAGGAACGCTGCATCGCCTGCAAGCTGTGCGAGGCGATTTGCCCCGCGCAGGCCATCACCATCGACGCGGAACCACGCGAAGATGGCAGCCGCCGCACCACGCGCTATGACATCGACATGACGAAATGCATCTACTGCGGCTTCTGTCAGGAAGCCTGCCCGGTGGATGCCATCGTCGAGGGGCCGAATTTCGAATTCTCGACCGAGACCCGCGAGGAGCTTTACTACGACAAGGCAAAGCTTCTGGACAACGGCGCCCGCTGGGAAGCCGAGATTGCCCGCAATCTCGAAATCGACGCGCCCTATCGGTAATCCCCATGAACGATGATTTCACCAAACTTTTCAAGACGATGATGGAGCAGGGGCAGGAGATGGTCCGTGCCTTCAACCCGTCCTTGGAAAACATGTCGGTGAAAGGGTTCGAGAATTTCATCCCCACCATGACCAAGGACATGATGGAGATGTGGTTCGGCCGCACGTTCAACCGCGAGGGGCTGGATGCCAAGACCCGGCTTCTGGTCACCATCGCCGCGCTGACCGTTCTGGGCGCCCATGCCGAGGCGCAGCTGAAGCTGACGATCCGGCATGCGCTGGAGGCGGGCGCGACCAAACGCGAGATCGCGGAAGTGATCTGGCAGATGAGCATGTTCGGCGGGCTGCCCGCCATGCAGAAGGCGCTTGAGATGGCTCAGGTGGTTTTTGCGGAAACCGAGGAGAAGAACGCATGAGCGTTGCGGATATTGCCTTCTATTGCTTCGCCGTGGTGACGGTGGCGGCGGGCCTCATGGTCACCGTATCGCGCAACCCCGTGCATTCGGTTCTGTGGCTGATCCTGACCTTCCTGTCGTCGGCGGGGCTGTTCGTCCTGCTGGGGGCGGAGTTTGTGGCCATGCTGCTGATCATCGTCTACGTCGGCGCGGTGGCGGTGCTGTTCCTTTTCGTCGTGATGATGCTGGACGTCGATTTCGCGGAACTGAAGGGCGAGATGGCGCGCACCATGCCGCTGGCGCTGCTGATCGGGGTCATCATCATCTTGCAATTCGGTATGGCCTATGCGGCCTGGACCCAGGCCGAGGGCGCGCTGGGTCTGCGTCAGGCGGTGGCCCCGGCCATCGAGGATGTGCAGAACACCAAGGCGCTGGGTCTGCTGATCTACGACAAATACATCTACCTCTTCCAGGCCTCGGGCCTCGTGCTGCTGGTTGCCATGATCGGCGCCATCACCCTGACGCTGCGCCACCGCAAGGACGTGAAGCGCCAGAACGTGCTGCACCAGATGTGGCGCGACCCGGCCAAGGCGATGGAGCTGAAGGACGTGAAGCCGGGGCAGGGGCTCTGACAATTCAGAGGGGCGCACAATGATGCGCCCTGATCGCGGGTCTGTCCCGCAAGCGGAACAATTACGGGCACACACCCGGAGGGACGAGAATGGTAGGACTTGAACATTACCTGACGGTGGCGGCGGCGCTGTTCGTCATTGGCATCTTCGGCATCTTCCTCAACCGGAAGAATGTCATCGTCATCCTGATGTCGATCGAACTGATGCTTCTGTCGGTCAACATCAACCTCGTCGCCTTTTCCAGCTTCCTGGGCGATCTGGTGGGGCAGGTCTTCACCATGTTCGTGCTGACCGTCGCCGCCGCCGAGGCGGCCATCGGCCTTGCGATCCTGGTGAGCTTCTTCCGCACGCGCGGCACCATCGACGTCGAAGACGCCAACGTGATGAAAGGCTGAACGAATGGCCACGATCATTCTCCTCGCGCCCCTTGTCGGGGCCCTGATCTGCGGCTTCGGCTGGCGATTCATCGGTGAAACGGCCGGTCAGGTCATCACCACCTCGCTGGTGTTCCTTGCGGCACTGCTGTCCTGGATCATCTTCCTTGGTTTCGACGGCGAGACGCAGCGCATCGTGCTGATGCGCTGGATCGAAAGCGGTTCGCTGGCAACGGAATGGGCGATCCGGCTTGACCGGCTGACCGCCATCATGCTGGTCGTGGTGAACTCGGTTTCTGCGCTCGTCCATCTCTATTCCTTCGGCTACATGGCGCATGACGACAACTGGAAGGAGGGCGAGCATTACAAGGCGCGCTTCTTCGCCTATCTTTCGTTCTTCACCTTCGCCATGCTGACGCTGGTGACATCGGACAACCTGGTCCAGATGTTCTTCGGCTGGGAAGGCGTGGGCGTGGCCTCCTACCTGCTGATCGGCTTCTACTACCGCAAGCCTTCGGCCAATGCGGCGGCGATGAAGGCTTTCATCGTGAACCGCGTCGGCGACTTCGGCTTCGCGCTGGGGATCATGGCGCTGTTCTTCCTGACCGACTCGATCCGTTTCGACGACGTGTTCGCGGCGGGGCCGCAACTGGCGCAGACCAACCTGACTTTCCTCTGGACCGAATGGAACGCGGCCAACCTGATCGGCGTGCTGCTGTTCATCGGTGCCATGGGTAAATCGGCGCAGCTCGGCCTGCACACCTGGCTGCCCGACGCGATGGAAGGCCCGACCCCGGTCTCGGCTCTGATCCACGCCGCGACCATGGTGACGGCGGGGGTGTTCCTCGTCTGCCGGATGTCGCCGATCTATGAATATGCGCCCCAGGCGCTGGCCTTCATCACCGTTCTGGGGGCGACCACCGCTTTCGTCGCGGCGACCATCGGTCTGGTGCAGAACGACATCAAGCGCGTCATCGCCTATTCCACCATGTCGCAGCTTGGCTACATGTTCGTGGCTGCGGGCGTGGGCGTCTATTCGGTGGCGATGTTCCATCTGTTCACGCATGCCTTCTTCAAAGCCATGCTGTTCCTCGGTGCCGGTTCGGTGATCCACGCGACGCACCATGAGCAGGACATGCGCAACTACGGTGGCCTGCGCAAGAAGATCCCGCTGACCTTCTGGGCCATGATGATCGGCACGCTGGCCATCACCGGCGTCGGCATCCCACTGACTCATATCGGCTTCGCGGGCTTCCTGTCGAAAGATGCGGTGATCGAAAGCGCCTGGGTCGGCAGCCAGTATGCCTTCTGGATGCTGGTCGTCGCGGCCTGCTTCACCTCGTTCTATTCGTGGCGGCTGATGTTCCTGACCTTCTACGGCGAAAGCCGGGCGCATGGTCACGGGCATGGCCACGGCCATGATGACCATCACCACGAGCCGCATGAAAGCCCTGTTGTCATGCTGATCCCGCTGGGCGTTCTGGCGCTGGGGGCGGCCTTCTCGGGGATGCTGTGGTACAACAGCTTCTTCGGCGATGAGGCGAAGATGCGGTCGTGGTTCGGCATGGAACCGGCCATGGAGCATGTGGCCGCCGACACCGGGCATGCCACTACGGAAGGTGAGGGCGACCAGGCTGCCGCGACCGGGACGACGGAAGGCCATGCGGCCCCGGCTGCCGGAGAGCAGGCAACCGAAGGTCATGCCGTGGCGAGCGCCCCGAAAGGTGCGATCTTCCTTGGCGCCGAAAACCATGTCATCCACGCGGCGCATGAGGCGCCGACCTGGGTGAAGGTTTCGCCCTTCATCGCCATGCTGCTTGGCTTCTTCGTCGCCTGGATCTTCTACATTCGTCGGCCCGATCTGCCGCGGCGTCTGGCGACGGCGCAGCGCCCGCTTTACGAATTCCTGCTGAACAAGTGGTATTTCGATGAGCTTTACGCCGCGATCTTCGTGGCGCCGGCCCGCTGGCTTGGCAACTTCCTGTGGAAGAAGGGTGACGGCGCGGTGATTGACGGCACGATCAATGGCGTGGCCATGGGCTTCATCCCGATGCTCACCCGCGTCGTGAACCGGATGCAATCCGGCTATATCTTCCACTACGCATTCGCCATGGTGCTGGGCATCGCTGCCCTGATCACCTGGATGTCGCTCTCGGGGGGCGCGCACTAATGGAAAACGTCCTTTCCATCATCACCTTCATTCCGGCTGTAGCGGCTGCCATTCTGGCGCTGTTCCTGCGCGGGAATGATGCCGCCGCGCAGCGCAACGCCAAATGGGTGGCGCTGGTCGCGACGACCGCCACTTTCCTCGTGTCGCTGACCATCCTGTCGGGCTTCGACCCGGCCAATACCGGCATGCAGTTCGTCGAGGAATACGACTGGATCCTCGGCCTGAAATACAAGATGGGCGTCGACGGCATCTCGGTGCTGTTCGTCATGCTGACGACCTTCCTCATGCCGCTGACCATCGCGGCCTGCTGGACGGTGGAACATCGCACCAAGGAATACATGATTGCCTTCCTGCTGCTGGAAACGCTGATGCTCGGCGTGTTCTGCGCACTGGATCTGGTGCTGTTCTACCTGTTCTTCGAGGCGGGCCTGATCCCGATGTTCCTGATCATCGGCATCTGGGGCGGCAAGGACCGCATCTATGCGGCGTTCAAATTCTTCCTCTATACCTTCCTCGGCTCGGTGCTGATGCTGGTGGCGATGGTGGCGATGTATGTCGACGCAGGGACCACCGACATGGTGCAACTGCTGAACCACACTTTCGCCTCGGACACGCTGAACATCGCGGGCATTCACGTCGTGGGCGGCATGCAGACGCTGCTGTTCCTCGCCTTCTTCGCCAGCTTCGCGGTGAAGATGCCGATGTGGCCGGTGCACACCTGGCTGCCCGACGCCCACGTTCAGGCGCCGACTGCCGGTTCCGTGGTTCTGGCGGCGATCCTGCTGAAGATGGGCGGCTACGGCTTCCTGCGCTTCTCGCTGCCGATGTTCCCGGTGGGCGCCGACGTGATGTCGGGCCTCGTGCTGTGGATGTCGGCCATCGCCATCGTCTACACCTCGCTGGTGGCGCTGGCGCAAAGCGACATGAAGAAGCTGATCGCCTATTCCTCGGTCGCACACATGGGCTATGTCACCATGGGCATCTTCGCGGCCAATCAGCAGGGGATCGACGGCGCCATCTTCCAGATGCTGAGCCACGGCTTCATCTCGGGCGCGCTGTTTCTTTGCGTCGGCGTGATCTATGACCGCATGCATACCCGCGAGATCGACGCCTATGGCGGCCTTGTGATCCGCATGCCCGCCTATGCACTGATCTTCATGTTCTTCACCATGGCCAATGTGGGTCTTCCCGGCACCAGCGGGTTCATCGGCGAGTTCCTGACGCTCATGGGCATCTTCCAGGTCAATACCTGGGTGGCCGTGGTCGCCACCTCGGGCGTGATCTTCTCGGCGGCCTATGCGCTTTACCTCTACCGTCGGGTCGTGTTCGGCGACCTGATCAAAGAGGCGCTGAAGTCGATCACCGACATGAATGGCCGCGAGCGCGCGATCTTCGCGCCGCTGGTGGTGATGACCCTTCTCCTCGGCGTCTATCCGTCGCTGGTGACCGATATCATCGGTCCTTCGGTCGAGACGCTGGTTTCCGACTACCATGCTGCCCTGCCTGCGTCTGCCGACGTGGCGGAAGCGGCTTCGCACTGAGGGCCCGCCCATGACCGGCACCGATTTCAACATCCTCCTGCCCGAGGTCGCACTTTCGATCTACGCCATGGCGGCGCTTCTGTTCGGGGTCTACACCACCAAGGACAAGGCTGCGGGCCTGATCACCTGGGTGACGGCGGGGGTTTTCCTCGTACTTGCCTTCTGGATCGGCACCAACGGCGAGGGCGCGCGCACTGCCTTCGGCGGCATGTTCAACGACGATCCCTTTGCCCGCTATGCGAAAATCACCATCCTGCTGTCGGCCGCCGCCGTTCTGGTGACGAGCTTCGACTACATGAGCCGTCGCGATCTCGCGCGGTTTGAATATCCGATCCTCGTTTCCCTGTCGGTCGTCGGCATGATGATGATGGTTTCGGCGGGCGACCTGATGGCGCTGTATCTGGGGCTGGAGCTTCAGTCGCTGGCGCTTTACGTCATCGCGGCCCTGCGCCGTGACAGTGCCAAATCCACCGAGGCGGGCCTGAAATACTTCGTCCTTGGCGCGCTGAGCTCGGGCCTGCTGCTGTACGGCGCCTCGCTGACCTATGGCTTTGCCGGCACCACGCTGTTCTCGGGCATCCTTTCGACGCTGGGTGGCGAGATCCCGCTGGGCCTTCTGTTCGGTCTGGTGTTCATGCTGTCGGGTCTGGCCTTCAAGGTTTCCGCGGCGCCCTTCCACATGTGGACGCCGGACGTTTATGAAGGCGCGCCGACCCCGGTGACGGCCTTCTTTGCAACCGCGCCGAAGGTTGCCGCCATGGCGCTGCTGGCCCGTCTTGCCTATGATGCCTTCGGTGCCATTCCGGGCGACTGGCAGCAGGTCATCGCGGTGATGTCGCTCTTGTCGATGTTCGTCGGTGCCATCGCGGCCATTGGCCAGCGCGACCTGAAGCGCCTGATGGCCTATTCGTCGATCGCGCATATGGGCTATGCGCTGCTTGGCCTCGCGGCGGGCACGGCGGCCGGGGTGCAGGCCATGCTGATCTACATGGCGATCTACGTCACCATGAACATCGGCACCTTCGCCTTCATCCTGTCGCTGGAGCGTGACGGCAAGCCGGTGACCGATATCGCGGCGCTGAACATGTTCGTGAAGCGTGAACCCATGAAAGCCTATGCCGTGCTTGCGCTGATGTTCAGCCTTGCGGGTGTGCCGCCCTTCGTCGGCTTCTTCGCGAAGTTTGCGGTGTGGCAGGCGGCGCTTTCGGCGGGGCTGACCTGGCTTGTGGTGGCCAGCGCCGTGGCTTCGGCCATCGGGGCCTTCTATTACCTGCGCATCGTCTACTTCATGTTCTTCGGGAAGGACGGCGAAACCGTTGAAAGCCGGATGAGCGCGCCGCAGTGGATCGCTTTCGTGGCGGCGGCGCTGATCATGCTGGTCGGGGCGGTCAACCTGTTCGGGATCGACCCTGCGGCGGCCGTGGCGGCCGAAGCCCTTGTCCGGTAACGCGGACCCGGTCTGGCCCGAGGGCGTGGCGCGCCATGCCCTCGATACGGTCGACAGTACCAATGCTTATGCGCTTTCCCTCGTGCCGGGCCTGACAGGTCCGGCATGGGTCATTGCGGGAGAGCAGACAGCGGGACGCGGGCGGCGCGGGCGGCCCTGGTCCAGCCCGCGCGGCAATTTCTACGGCAGTCTGGTGATGCGCCCCGAGGGGCGGCCCGAAACGGCGGCGCTGCGCAGCTTCATCGCGGCGCTGGCGCTGTATGACGCCTGTGCAGGGCTGACCGATCTGCCCGGTGCCTTCGCGCTGAAATGGCCCAATGACGTGCTGCTGAATGGCGGCAAGCTGGCGGGTATCCTGCTGGAAAGCGGCGGGGCAGGCGGGCGTGTCAGTCATCTGATCATCGGCATCGGCGTCAACCTGATCGGCGCTCCGCCGGTTGAGGCGGTGGAACCCGGTGCCGTGACGCCGGTCAACCTGCTGGCGGAGACCGGCCTGCGCATCACACCCGAACGGTTTCTGACCCATCTGGCTGCGGCCTTCGCGCTGTGGGAAACCCGCTTTCAGGCCGAGGGCTTCGCGCCCATCCGCGCCGCGTGGCTTGACCGGGCAGCGCGGCGCGGCGAGCGCATCCGTGCGCGCACCGGCACGACCGAACGGCACGGGATTTTCGAGACAATCGACGACAGCGGTGCGCTGGTCCTGAACATCGACGGACGGCGGGAGGCGATCCCCGCCGCCGAGGTCTTTTTCTGAAAGGCACCAGCCATGCTTCTGGCCATCGACTGCGGCAATACCAATACGGTGTTCTCGATCTGGGACGGGCGCGAGTTCATCGCCACCTGGCGCATCGCCACCGATCATAAGCGCACGGCGGATGAATACTTCGTCTGGCTGTCTTCGCTGATGATGCTGACGAAGACCGAGGCGCAGATTGACGAGGCCATCATCTCATCCACCGTGCCTCGCGTGGTGTTCAACCTGCGCGTGCTGTGCAACCGTTATTTCGATTGCCGCCCTCTGGTGGTGGGCAAGCCGGAATGCGCGCTGCCGGTGGCGCCGCGCGTCGATCAGGGCACCACGGTGGGGCCGGACCGGCTGGTGAATACCGTGGCAGGCTTTGACCGTCATGGCGGTAACCTGATCGTGGTGGATTTCGGCACCGCCACCACTTTCGACGTGGTGGATACCGATGGCGCCTATATCGGCGGGGTCATCGCGCCGGGTGTGAACCTGAGCCTTGAGGCCCTGCATATGGCCGCCGCCGCCCTGCCGCATGTGGATGTCACCAAACCGGCAACGGCCATCGGCACGAATACTGTGGCCTGCATGCAGTCGGGCGTGTATTGGGGGTATATCGGTCTGGCCGAAGGCATCGTCCGGCAGATCCGCGCCGAACGTGACCGGCCGATGAAAGTGATTGCCACGGGGGGGCTTGCACCTCTCTTTCAGCAGGGCACCGACCTGTTCGATTCGGTGGAGGACGATCTGACCATGCATGGGCTCGTTCTCATCCACCGCCATAACAAGGAACTGGAAACCGCATGAGCGTGAAGAACCGCCTGATCTATCTGCCCCTCGGCGGTGCCGGCGAAATCGGGATGAACTGCTATGTCTACGGCTATGGGCCGGAAGGGCGTGAGCGGCTGATCGTCGTCGATCTGGGCGTGACCTTCCCGGACATGGACACCACACCGGGCGTCGATCTGATCATGCCCGATATCGCTTGGCTGGAGGCGCGTGCCGACCGGATCGAGGCGATCTTTATCACCCATGCGCATGAGGATCACATCGGCGCGCTGGGGCATCTTTGGCCCAAGCTGAAGAAGCGGGTCTATGCCCGGCGCTTCACTGCTGCAATTGGTCGCCTGAAGTTCGAGGAACAGGGCCATCCGCTGGATGTGATCCATACGGTCGAGCCGCGCCCCGCGGTGGTCGAGGCCGGGCCGTTCCGCGTGCAGTTCGTGCCTATCGCCCATTCGATCCCCGAAAGCTCGGCGCTGGTGATCGACACGCCCGCAGGGCGGCTGGTGCATTCGGGCGACTTCAAGCTGGACCCGACCCCCATCGTTGGCGAGGGCTGGAACGAAGCCGCGTTCCGCGCCATTGCCGACGAAGTGCCGGTGAAGGCGCTGATGTGCGATTCCACCAACATCTTCTCGCCTGCGCCGGGCCGGTCGGAGGCGACGCTGGCCGATCCGATCCATGGCCTGATTGCCAATGCGGGTGGCATGGTTGTGGCGACGACCTTCGCGTCGAACGTCGCGCGGCTGAAAACGCTGGCTGAGGCCGGGCGGGCAGCGGGCCGGTCTGTCTGTCTGCTGGGCCGCGCGATGCAACGCATGGTCAAGGTGGCACAGGAAACCGGCGTGCTGACCGATTTCCCGACCATCATCCCGTCGGAACAGGCCACGGAAGTCTCGCGCCAGAACCTCATGCTGATCGTCACCGGCAGTCAGGGCGAGCGGCGTGCGGCGACGGCGCAGCTGTCGCGCGGCAAGTATCTGGGGCTGGAGCTGAAAGAGGGCGACATGTTCCTGTTTTCGTCCAAAACCATTCCGGGGAACGAACGTGATGTGCTGCGCATCATGAACAGCTTCTCGGAAATGGGCGTCGATGTGGTGGATGATACGGGCGGGCGCTACCACGTTTCGGGCCATGCCAACCGCCCGGATCTGGAAAAGATGCATGAAGTCCTGCATCCGCAGATGCTGGTGCCGATGCATGGGGAACACCGCCACCTGCGCGAGCATGTGAAACTGGCGGAGGCGCGCGGTATCGCCGGTGAGATTGCCACCAATGGCATGATGCTGGATCTGAGCGGTGATGCCCCCGAGGTCGCGGAATATATCGAGACCGGGCGGCTTTATCTGGATGGATCGGTGCTGATCGGTGCGATGGATGGCGTGGTGCGCAACCGCATCCGCATGGCGCTGAACGGGCATGCCATGGTCAACGTCATCCTGGATGAACAGAACGAGCCGCTGGGCGAGGCCTGGGTGGAACTGATGGGCCTGCCGGAAACCGGCAAGCGCGGGCAGCCGTTGGCCGAGGCGATGGAGGCGGAGCTGACGCAGTTCCTTGAAACCGCGCCACCCAAGATCATGCGCGACGATGAAAAGACCGAAGAGGCGATCCGTCGGATCGTGCGTCAGGTCGCGGTCGAGGAGATCGGCAAGAAGCCCGAGGTCACCGTTGTGGTCAGCCGCCTGTCAGAGGAATGACAGGCGCTGCCAGACCGGAAATGAAAAGGGGCGCCGCGCGGCGCCCCTTTCTTATTCTGCGGTGGCGTCTTCCACCTGCGGCTCTGCCGTCTCGTCTGCGGGGCGTTCCTTCAGCTTGAAGCTGCGCATCAGGAAGTCCGGCACATGATCGCCCATACCGACAACACGGTCGTCGCGGTCATTGCGGCGGCGGTCGTCGCGACGGTCCTCACGGTGGTGATGGTGATGATGCCCGGTGCCATGGGTATGGACCTGCGCCGGGGCAGGGGCGGGCGCCGGGCTTGCGGGCTTGCGGTCTTCCACCACCTCGGGTTCGCGCGGCGATGCCTCACGCGGAGTGGCCTCGCGCTGCGGCTTCGGCCCCTTGCCCTTCGGGCCACGGTCGTCGCGGCGGCGGTCATCCTTGCGGCGGTCATCCCGCTCGCGCGGTTCGGGCAGGGTAAAGCCCTCGGGCAGGCTGCCGCGCGGGATTTCCTGCTTCACCAGCAATTCGATATTTGTCAGGTATTTCTCGTCATGCGGCGTGGCAATCGAGAACGCCTTGCCCTTGCGCCCGGCGCGGCCGGTACGACCGATGCGGTGGACGTAATCCTCGGGATGCGAGGGCAGGTCGAAGTTGAACACATGGCTGACCGATGGAATATCCAGCCCGCGCGCCGCCACATCCGAGGCGACCAGCAGTTGCAGAGACCCGTCGCGGAAGCCATCCAGCGTTTTCATGCGCTGCGACTGGTCCAGGTCGCCATGGATCGGGGCCGCGTTGAACCCATGCGATTTCAGCGACTTGGCGACCACATCCACATCCATCTTGCGATTGCAGAAGATGATGGCATTGGTGCAGCTCTCACCCTCGGCCCGGATCAGGGCGCGCAGGACGGCGCGCTTTTCGGCAAAGCTGCGGTCCTTGCGGCTGGGCGTGAACTGCACCAGCGCCTGTTCGATGGTTTCCGAGGTGGTCGATTGCCGCGCCACTTCGATCTTCACCGGGTTCGACAGGAAGGTCTTGGTGATCCGCTCGATCTCGGGCGCCATGGTGGCCGAGAAGAAGAAGGTCTGCCGGGTGAAGGGCGTCAGATTGAAGATGCGTTCGATATCGGGAATGAACCCCATGTCCAGCATCCGGTCGGCCTCGTCCACCACCATGATCTGCACGCCGGTCAGCAGAAGCTTGCCGCGTTCGAAATGGTCCAGCAGACGGCCAGGGGTGGCGATCAGCACGTCCACGCCGCGGTCGATCAGCTTGTCCTGTTCGCCGAAGGCCACGCCGCCAATCAGCAGCGCCTTGGTCAGCTTGGTGTGCTTGGCATAGGTGTCGAAGTTTTCGGCCACCTGCGCCGCCAGCTCACGCGTCGGGCACAGCACGAGGCTGCGCGGCATCCGGGCGCGGGCTCGGCCCTGACCCAGCAGCGTGATCATCGGCAGCGAGAAGCTCGCTGTCTTGCCGGTGCCGGTCTGGGCGATGCCCAGCACGTCGCGGCCTTCAAGGGCGGGCGGAATGGCCTGCGCCTGAATCGGGGTGGGAGTTTCATAGCCGGCTTCGGCGACGGCTTGCAAAACGCGCGGATCGAGCGCGAGATCGGAGAACTTGGTCATCAACGTCCTGTCACAGCGGGATCGGCCCGCGGGGAGGTGGAGGGACGCTGCTTGTCCGGGCGCCCCGGCGTCATGGCATACTTTGCCTTCCGCCCCCTACCGGAAATTTGATCCGTCGTCAAGTTGGCCCGCCATGTTCCAGCACATCCTTGTAACTGCCCAGCAGGGGGATATTGCCTTCGAATTTCATGCATTCGCGGCGCAGCTGGCGCGCCTCGGGGTCTTCCATGACCTCTTCGAACTTCCGCTTGTGAATGGCGACCGACTGGCGCCGCAACCGCTTCAGCCGGTCATAGGTCGCATCGTTCAAGGCGTTGAACCGATCCACCAGTCGCGCCCGCCAGGGCGCCATGCTGTCATCCTCGACATAGTTCTTGTTGCGCAGCGCCCAGTATTTGAGCCCGACCTCGCGGTCATCCTGATGGGCGGAGCCCCTGCGGGTCTTGACCATGAACGTATCCAGATCGCGCACGATGTAATGGTTGATCTGCGCAAGGCTTTGTCCACCCGGATCGGTGGAGTTGTAATTCTTGATCTGATATTGCCCCGGCACCAGCCCCGAACCGTTGACGACACGCAACGCGTCTTCATCCACGCCCTCGCGGGGATTGGGGCGGTGGACGCCCGGGCGTTCAAAATATTTCGGGCGGAACAGACATTTATAGGCGTTGAACCGTTCGTCGTCGGCCATCACATAATCGGCCATGGTGAAGCGTTCGGTCTGCATGCGGAAGCTTTGCAGCCGCTTGCCGGAATTGCCGAACAGCCGCCAGTTGATCTGTGCCACGTCGAAGGGCGGGCTGGCCGCAACGAAATCCTCCAGCCGCCCGTTGCCGGTCTTGATCACCAGAAACTCGTCAAGATCCAGAGCCATGGCAAAATCGGCCTCGGCATAGGATTTCAGGCGTGAAGCGCGGATATAGGCCCGCACCTGATGGGTGCCGCGCGCGGCGGCGCTATTGTCGAAATACCGGATGGCACCCAGCTTTTGCAGCGCCGTCAGGATGTCCTGCGTCAGATCGTCGGAATCGTTCTGGTAGATCACGATGTCGGTGAAGCCGACTTCCATGTGATGGGCGACCCATTCAAGAATGAAGGGGCCTTCGTTCTTCGCAGTGGCAACCAGAAAGGCACGGGGGGCGGACATGGAACCTCCTGTCGGACGCGGCCAGTCTGGCGCGATTAGGCAGGGGCCGCAAGGGCGCCTCCGGTCACACTCCGGTCAGGCCGGGATGCGGGAGGGGCCGGTAGCCTGCTGCCAGTATGGCGACCAGCGGGGCAGGGGTCAGCACGGTTGCAGGGCCATCTGGCACGGGCCGGGCAGGGCCATAGCCGTGGTCGGGCGTCCAGGGATGCAAGGCGCCTTGCCATATCAGGCCGGGCTGGTCTTCGGTCAGGATCATGGCGCCGTCAGGCAGGTCGGGTGAGGGTGCCTGATGGCGGCATTGCTGCGCCGGGCGTCCGGCCAGCCGGGCCTTGTGCAGGGCCGCGTCGATGGCTTTCGCATCCGCCGGGCCGAACAACCGTTCCCAGATCCCGCGAAAGCGGTTGTAATCCTCGCGGCGGCATTCGGCGCAGGGGCGGTGACCAGCAGCCAGCGCCTGCGGCTCGTCATAGAAGAACAGTTCGGTATAGCTATGAGGCGCCATGAGCGGGCGCTTGCGGCCCTTGAAGGCCAGCTTGCAGCAGATCCAGTTCTTGTGCCGCCAGCGCGCCGGGCCAGGCTGGCCCGCTGCATCGTGCAATATCCCGCGATTGCCCATCCATGCGCCGCGAAACGGCAGCGCCGCGATCTCGCCCGTTGGCAAGACGCGGTTTTGCCGCGTCACGCCAGCATTTCTTTCGTCGCGGTCAGCTTCAGCTCGGGGTAATCGCGCTGGATGCGATCAATGTCCCATTGCAGGCGGGTCAGGTACACCACGTCGCCATCGTGGTCATGGGCGATATGGCCCTTGTTCACGTTGAGGAACTTGTCCATTTCCGCCTTCGGCCCCGCCACCCAGCGGGCAGAGGTGAATTGCGACGCCTCGAACCGCACGGGCAGCGCATATTCCTGCTCGATCCGGCTGGCCAGCACGTCGAATTGCAGTGCGCCCACCACGCCCACGATGAAGCCCGAGCCGATCATCGGCTTGAACACTTTCGCGGCGCCTTCCTCGGCGAATTGCATCAGCGCCTTTTCCAGATGCTTGGCCTTCATCGGATCGGCGGCCCGCACCCCGCGCAGCAGTTCCGGCGCGAACGACGGGATGCCGGTAAAGCGCAGATCCTCGCCCTCGGTCAGCGCGTCGCCGATGCGAAGCTGCCCGTGGTTCGGAATGCCGATGATGTCACCGGCCCAGGCCTCTTCCGCCAGTTCGCGGTCGGCAGCGAGGAACAGCACCGGATTCGACACCGCCATCGGCTTTTTCGACCGCACATGCAGCAGCTTCATGCCCCGTTCGAAATGGCCGGAGGCCAACCGGATGAAAGCCACGCGGTCGCGGTGCTTGGGGTCCATATTGGCCTGCACCTTGAACACCACGCCGGTCACCGGCGTTTCCTCGGGCGCGACCTTGCGGCTGGCGGTGGGCTGCGGTTGCGGCTCCGGGCCGTAATTGCCGATGCCATCCATCAGTTCCTTCACCCCGAAGGAGTTGATGGCAGAGCCGAACCAGATCGGCGTCATATGGCCTTCCAGAAACGCCTTGCGGTCGAAAGCGGGCAAGAGCTCGCGCGCCATTTCCAGCTCTTCGCGCAATTGCGCCAGCATCCCGGCCGGGACGTGCTGCGCCAGTTTCGGATCGTCCAGCCCCTTGATCTCGATGGTTTCGGCGACGCGGTTACGGTCGGCGCGGTCCATCAGTTCCAGCCGGTCGTTCAGGATGTCGTAGCAGCCCAGAAACTCGCGCCCCGAGCCGATGGGCCAGCTTGCCGGTGCCACGTCGATGGCCAGGTTTTCCTGAATCTCGTCGATGATCTCGAACGTATCGCGTGCCTCGCGGTCCATCTTGTTACAGAAGGTCAGGATCGGCAGGTCGCGCAAACGGCAGACCTCGAACAGCTTGCGGGTCTGGCTTTCCACGCCCTTGGCGCCGTCGATCACCATGATCGCCGCATCCACCGCCGTCAGTGTGCGATAGGTATCTTCCGAAAAATCGCTGTGGCCGGGCGTATCGACCAGATTGAAGCGGAACTCGCGGTAGTCAAAGCTCATCGCCGAAGCCGAGACCGAGATGCCGCGATCCTGTTCCATCTTGATGAAATCCGACCGCGTGCGCCGCGCCTCGCCCTTGGCCCGCACCTGACCCGCCATCTGGATCGCGCCGCCGAACAGCAGGAACTTTTCGGTCAGCGTGGTTTTTCCCGCATCCGGGTGCGCGATGATCGCGAAGGTCCGGCGGCGGGCGATTTCGGGCGGGAGGGTGGGGCGATTGTCCAGCATGGCCGCGCTTTAGCTCAAAGTGGGCCTGCCGTCCACTGGCGCGAAAGCCCGTCACGCAGCCGTCACCGAAGCTTTGTCTGTGCGCCATCTTCCTGCAATGCGGTGCGGCCAGAAGCGGCGCAGCAACACCCAAGCAGGAGATTCCCATGCTGTCGCGCCTTCTGTCCGCCACCGCCCTTTGCGCCACGCTGATCGCCGCACCGGCACTCGCCGAAACCACCTTCCCGGCAGTGCTGAAAGGGCAGGCCGTGCTGCCCGCCCTGACGCTGATCGACCCGCCGGCCGATGCCCCTGCGGATGCGCGCGTATCGGGCAAGTTCACCGGCGCTGCCCGCAATGATGTGGCCGAAAGCGTGGCCGGCGATACCGGCGCGATGCATGGCAAGCGCCCGACCGGGCTGAACCTGCCGTTCAACGGCCAGCCGCTTCAGGGCTTTTCCGGTTTCGCCATGCAGCAGGCTGAGGATGGCAGCACCTATGTGCTGACCGACAACGGCTTCGGCACCAAGCTGAACAGCCCCGATGCGCTGCTGTTCTTCAGCCGGATCATGCCCGATTTCACCAGCGGCAAGGTCGAGGTGAAGGAAACCGTGTTCCTGCACGACCCCGACCGAAAGGTGCCGTTCCGCATCGCCTATGAAGGCTCGGACAGCCGCTATCTGACCGGCGCGGATTTCGACCCTGAAAGCATCCAGATCATCAATGGCGAGGTCTGGATCGGTGAAGAGTTCGGCCCCTTCCTCATCCGCGCCACGCTCGATGGCAAGGTGCTGGCGGTCTATCCGACCATGCAGGGTGAAGAGGTCATCAAATCGGTGGATAACCCGGCCAATTCCGGCACCTCGGTGGTCGGCAAGGACTGGATCGTGCCGCGCTCGGGCGGGTATGAGGGCATGGCACATCAGCCGGGCACCCCTCTGCTGTGGGCCATGCTGGAAAAGCCGGTGATGACTGCCGAGGGACAACCCGAAGGCGCCTTCCTTCGCGTCATAGCGTTTGACACGGCAGCGGAAAAGTGGACGGGGCAGGGCTTCAAATTCCGTCTGGCGGAAGGCGCAACCGCGATCGGTGATTTCAACTTCATCGACGAGACCCGTGCGCTGGTGATCGAGCGTGACAACGGCGAGGGCGATCCGTCGCTGAAATGCGCCGGTGATCCGGCGCCCGATTGCTTCCCGCTGCCCGCGCTGGTGAAGAATGTCGTGCTGATCGACACCGCCAGCGTCGATGCCGAGGGCTTCGTGCGCCGCATCGGCCATATCGACCTGATGGACATTGCCGACCCCGAGGGCGTGAACCGTCAGGAAACCCAGGCTGCGCGCGATCTGACCGGCAAGCACACCTTCCCCTTCTTCACCATCGAGGATGTGATGCGGGTGAGCGATACGCAGATCATGGTGGCCAATGACAACAACCTGCCGTTCTCATCGGGGCGCAAGCTGGATGCGGCGGCGGATAACGAAGTGATCCTGCTGGACGTGGCCGAGATGCTTTCGGCAAAGTGAGCCGTTGCGCCTGCCTCACTTCAGGGGCAGGCGCATCTCCGAACTGCCGGACGGGCAGCAATGCGGGTCGTCCGGCTGGTAGCTGAACAGCGTCAGAACCAGTTCGCGGCCTGCGGCGGTGGTGTCCAGCCGGGCGGATTTGATTCCGTCCGGCGCCACGAACTCCTGCCAGATGGTCCAGCTTTCGCCGTCCCGCCGCAACACCATCTGCCGCAGCACAGCGGCATTGCCGCCATCGCCCGCCGTATAAGCGCCCTGCGCCAGCAGGTCGGCATCACCGTCGCCATCCAGATCCCCCTGCCAGCCAAGTACAAATTCCGGCGCTTCGGTTTCCGACAGGATCGCAAGTGCCCCTTCGGGCAGCGGATCGACGGGTTGCAGATCCTGCGCGGCCAGCGGGGTGGCGGCGATCAGCAGAGCGGCGGGCAGCAGCAGGCGCATCGGCGGGGTCTCCGGTTCTGGCGCCAGCATCGTCTGTGGCGCGTCAGGGTCAAGCCCCTGGGGCTGCGACAGGTTCCCTATTTTCCACCTGCGGATTCGCGGCGACCGAGGCCGATCTCCTCCAGTTCCTGCCGTCCGGCCTCGGTCCCGAAATGCTGGTTCTGGCTCAGGCCGGGGAATCGCGCCCGCACTTCGGCCGACAGCTCGACCGGCAGGCGGTTCACCACCGCCTCTGTCACCATCAGGCTTTCGGCGGGTACACCTTCGGCATAGATGATCTCGTGGCGTTCGAACACCAGGCTGAAGTAATCGACGAAGGCGCCTTCGCGCAGGAAGATCGTTTCGCCGTTCACCAGATGCTTGGCCTGCACCAGCAGTTCCGAAGTTGGCAGGCCCGGCGTCCGCTGACGCTGGTACAGGAACATGCGGTGATGCTGACTGACGATCAGATCGCCCGCATTGCCCATAGCGCCGGAGGTAATGACGACCGGCGCGAAGGCCCCGACGGCCCGCAGGGTGGCATTCCCGACCCAGCGGACCGGCTGCGGCCCGTGGTCGCGCGTCAGAACCCGGTCCCCGGCGGTCAGTGTCTCGATGGGACGTTGCGAGCCATTCGCCATGGTGATCATCGTGCCGCGCGCAAAGCTCACGCACAGAAGATCGGACAGCGGCGTTTCCTCGGGCGCGTCCTCGACCTTGACCAGCGTATAGCCAAGCCCGGCGGCCATGGGTGACAGCGGCAGCGCGAACAGCCCGTCGCCCGAACCCTCCAGCGCCAGTAGCAACAGTTCGACCCGGTTCGCATCGTCGCCCATCAGCGTGTAGCGCGCGACGACCCGCACCGGATCGCCCGGTTGCCCCAGACCGGAGCCCGTCGCCACCTGCTGCGCCTTTGCGGCACGCGCCACCACCAGGCGCAGCGGCTCGGTGCCGGGTTCAAGTTCGTAGACATCGCCCGCGCAGACATCGTCTGGCAGACCCAGCCCGTCACCCATGTTCACGCCATGCGCGACATAAACCGCATCGGCGGGGAAGACCATGCAGGCCTGTCCGGGCAGAAGGCGGGTCGGTACGTCGGTCATGGCAAAAGGGCTTTCCGGGGCTGTGCGAAAGGGACGGCAGGCGCAGGCCGGCCGCTATGCAGTTTTCTGCATCAAGTCACGGAAATGTGCCAGCATTCGGGCAGAAGTAAGGGCCGATTGGTGCGCCTTGGCAAGTCGGGGGCCGCTTGCTACGGTCGGGCCGCATTATAACGGAGAACGCGCGATGGATCTGGGCATCAAGGGGAAAAGGGCACTGGTCTGCGCCTCGTCCAAGGGGCTGGGGCGTGGCTGTGCCGAGGCGCTGGCTGCCGCCGGGGTCGAACTGGTGATGAACGCACGCGGGGCCGAGGCGTTGCTTGCGACTGCCGATGACATCCGCACGCGCTTTGGCGTGCCGGTCACCACGGTTGCCGCCGATGTGACGACCGAATCCGGTCAGGTCGAGGTTCTGGCGGCGGCGAAGGATGTCGATATCCTCGTCACCAATGCGGGCGGCCCGCCGCCCGGCCTGTGGTCGGACTGGAGCCGCGACGATTTCATCCGTGCGCTGGAAGCCAATATGCTGGCGCCGATCGCGCTGATGAAGGCCCTGTTGCCGGGGATGATCGAACGCCGCTGGGGGCGGGTCATCAACATCACCTCGCAATCGGTGAAGGCGCCCATTGCCCAGCTTGGCCTGTCGAACTCCGCCCGCGCCGGGTTGACCGGCTATGTGGCGGGCACCTCGCGGCAGGTGGCGCCTTTCGGCGTGACCATCAACAACCTGTTGCCCGGCATCCACGATACCGACCGCGCGACCGCGCTGGATGGCGGGGTGATGCAGACACGCGGCATCAGCCGGGACGAGGCACGGGCCGAACGCATGGCGACGATTCCCGCCCGCCGCTATGGCACGCGCGAGGAATTCGGCGCGATGTGCGCCTTCCTTGCCTCGCAGCATGCAGGCTTCATCGTCGGGCAGAACATCCTGCTGGACGGCGGCGCCACCAACGCGACACTGTAAGCCGCGCCCCGCCGGGGCACCCCCCGGCGGGGTTGCCTTGGCGGGGTTGGGTTGCTAAGGGACGAGGGAAACCCAATCGTTTCAGTCGAGAAATCTGCCGGACTGAAAGACGCCATCGTGACCAGCCTGCCTCCCCGTCTCGAAATCCGGGACATCGTGAAACGTTTCGGCGCCCGCCGGGTGGTGGACGATGTGTCGCTGACCGTGATGCCGGGGCAGGTCACTTGCCTTCTCGGGCCTTCGGGCTGCGGCAAATCCACGACGCTGCGCATCATCGCCGGGGTCGAGATGCAGGACAGCGGCACCATCCATCTGGATGGGCGTCTGGTCTGCGACACGGTGACCCGCGTGCCGCCGGAAGGGCGGGGCATCGGGCTGATGTTTCAGGATTTCGCGCTGTTCCCGCATCTGACAGTGGCACGCAACGTGGCCTTCGGGTTGAAGGGCGACCGTGCTGCTCAGGCGCGTCGGGTGGACGAACTGCTGGAGAAGGTGAACCTCTCGGGCTATGGCGACAAGCATCCGCACCAGCTTTCAGGTGGGGAACAGCAGCGCGTCGCACTGGCCCGCGCGCTGGCGCCTCGCCCGCGGCTGATGCTGATGGACGAGCCGTTTTCCGGCCTAGACAACCGGCTGCGCGACGGTATCCGCGACACCACGCTGGCGGTGCTGAAGGAAGAGGGCGCGGCGGTCCTGCTGGTCACGCATGAACCTGATGAGGCGATGCGCATGGCTGACGAGATTGCGCTGATGCGGGATGGCCGGATTGTGCAGCAGGGATCGCCCTACAATGTCTACACCCGGCCTGCGGATCGGGCGGCGGCGGCTTTCTTCAGTGATGTCAATGTGATCCGGGGCGTATCGCGCGGGGCGCTGACCCTGACCCCGTTTGGCGAGTTCCTGACCCCCGGTCATACCGATGGCGGCGAGGTGGAAATCGTCATACGGCCGCAGCATCTGAAGATTGACTTTGATCGTGCCGGGCGCGGGCCAAACCCGACGCCGATGGATGGCACGCCCGCACGCGGCACGGTGCAGCGCGCCCGGTTCATGGGACGCGAGAGCCTTGTGGAATTCGTGATGGATTACGACGGCTCGACCCTGACCGCTGCCGTGCCGGGGGTGTTTCTGCCGAAACCGGGCACGGCGTTGTGGCTTATGATCCGGCGGGATCGCTGTTTCGTGTTTCCGGCGCATCGGCGGGCGTAAGTTCGGCGGCGATGCGGGCGCGGTAATCCTCCAGCCTTCGCCCCGGCTCGTCGGGATAGGTTTCGCCCGTTTCGGTGATGGCGACGATCCGGTCTACGCGGAAGCTGCGGAAATCGGCGCGCGCCTCGCAGAAGGCGGCCAGCGTCCAGACCCGGCCCCAGAATTCCAGTTGCAGCGGGCGGATGTCGCGGTGCGTCTCGGCGCCGTGCGGGTCGATATAGGTGATGGCCAGCCGCTGCCGCGCGCGGATCGCCTGCCGCAGGACCGGCAGATGCGGCGCGGCGCGCTGGGTTTCATCGGCGGAATAGACGAACAGATCGTCGGGCTCGGGCGTCGCCGGGGCAGGGACCACGGCGGCGATTTTCGCCGCCAGCCCGCGTGCCGCGCGCGCCAGCCCCGGATCGGCACCTTCCGCCACCAGCCGCACCCCGAGCCGCAGCGCCTCCATCTCGGGCGGGGTCAGGATCATCGGTGGCAGGGTGATCGGCGCGCGCAGGATGTATCCCACCCCGCGCTCTCCCTCCACAGGCAGGCCCGAAGCCATCAGCGTGGCCATGTCGCGCCAGATCGTGCGCACCGAAACCTCAAGCCGCTCTGCCATTTCCGAGGCGCGGTGCAGCCGCCCGTCGCGCAGGATCTGGATAAGTTCGAAAAGGCGGTCGGTGCGGCGCATGATGGCACAGGCTGACGGCTTGGCGCCCCGGCGTCAATCCGCCAGAGACCAGATCACCCGGTCATGGCGCATCCGCACGCTGGCGCCGTCGATCAGGGCCATGAACGGGGCGAAGGCCGGGTCTTTCACCACGGCTGTGGCGGCGGTCCGGGCCGCCGTGAGGTCGGCCCAGAGCACGAGGTCCGTCCAACTGCCATCTTCGCCCTGCATCAGATGCCGGGCGAGGAATCCGGGCTGCGCTTTCACCAGCGCTGCGCTTCCCTTTGCCGCCGCAAGAAACTGCGCGGTCTGTGTGCCTTCAACCAGATGAAATTGCACGATTTCGGCGATGGCAACCGGGGTGGATAGGGTCTGTCGCATGGGAATCTCCTGTTGTTGCGATGGTGCTTTCTCGCAGAGGGCAACTGACATATAGCTGTCAGCAATCCGCCGCATCGCAGCGGATTCGGGGCTTACGCCGGGCGACGGCTTGGGTAAGCCTGTGGCCAAAGACACTTCCCATTGGAGGAATTCGACATGCAGATGGGACCCTGGCAACTGCTGCTTATCGCCGTCGTGGTGCTGGTTCTGTTCGGCCGCGGCAAGGTCAGCTCGCTGATGGGCGAGGTCGGCAAGGGCATCACGGCCTTCAAGAAGGGCGTGAAGGACGGCGCGAGCGAGATCGAGAACGCCGCCGATGACACCGTGAAGGCCGACAGCGCGAAAGACGTGACCCCGGCCGACAAGGACAAGGTCTGAGCCGCGCAACAGGCAGGCGGGTTCTGACGGGGGAAAGCGATGTTCGATATCGGATGGACCGAGCTTCTGGTGATCGGCGTCGTGGCGCTGATCGTCATCGGGCCGAAGGATCTGCCCATGATGTTCCAGCAGCTTGGCCGGTTCACCGGCAAGCTGCGGCGCATGGCGCGCGAGTTTCAGGGCGCGATGGAAGATGCCGCGCGCGAGGCAGGCGTGAAAGAGGCGGCGGATGATCTGAAAAAGGCCACCAGCGCCAAGTCGCTGGGCCTTGATGCGGTGAAGCAGGCGGCTGACAGGTTCGAGAAATGGGACCCGCTGAAGCCGACCACAGGTCCGGCCAGGGCGCAGCCCGACCCGGATGCGGCCGCGCCCGCCGACGCACCCGCGCCCACGCCGCCGGCAACCGGCACAGAAACGCAGGCGCTGGCAGAAAAGCAGGCCGCGCGCCGTGCCATCCTGAACGAGACCGGTGACAGGCTTCGCGCGTTGAAAGACGGCGAGACCCCCGCCGAAAAGGCCCCTGACGCATGAGTGCGAACGACCACATCGACGACAGCGCGGCGCCGCTGATCGAACATCTGAAGGAACTGCGGACCCGTATCCTTTATGCGATCGGGGCTTTCGCCGTCTGCTTCATCATCGGCTATCTGTTGTGGAAGCCGATCTTCGCCTTTCTGGCCCGCCCGATGTGCGTCGTGCTGGCCGAGCGCGGGCAGGAATGCCAGCTGATCCTCGTGAAGATGCAGGAGGGCTTCTTCGTCGCCATCCGCATCGCCATGTGGGGTGGCTTTGCGCTGGCCTTCCCGATCATCGCCTATCAGCTGTGGCGCTTCGTGGCGCCGGGGCTGTATCGATCCGAGAAAAAGGCCTTCCTGCCGTTCCTCGTGGCCTCGCCCGCGATGTTCCTGATCGGCGCGGCCTTCGCCTATTTCATCATCCTGCCTTTCGCTTTTGGCTTCTTCTTGGGCTTTCAGGACCAGTTCGCCAGCGATCTGGGGGGCGGCGACCTGACAGCGCCTCCGGCGGGGGTGGTTTTCCAGGGCTCGATGGAAAGTTATCTGGCGCTGACCATGACCTTCGTCATGGCCTTCGGTCTGTGCTTCCAGCTGCCCGTGCTGCTGACGCTGATGGGGCGGGCGGGGCTTATCTCCTCCAAGGGGCTGAAAGCCATGCGGAAATACGCGGTGGTCGGCATCCTTGCCGTGGCCGCTGTGGTGACGCCGCCGGATATGTTCAGCCAGATCATCCTCTTTGCGGCGATCTATCCGCTGTATGAAATCTCGATCTTCCTTATCGCGCGGTTCGAACGCGAACGTGAGGCGCAAGCCCGTGCCGATGGCACCTGGGTCGAGGAAGAAGACGACGACCCCGAAGGCGAGGATTACAAGTGACCGACCCTTTGCTGCGTATCGCCGAGGCGCTGGAGCGTCTGGCGCCGCCACCGCAACCCGCGCCGGATATCGGCGCGGCCCCGGCCTTCATCTGGCACACCGGCCCCGACCGGCTGGAGCCGGTGACGAAAGTGGCGCGGGTGGATCTGGATCTGCTGATCGGGGTCAACCGGGCGCGTGACACGCTGCTGGCGAACACCCGGCATTTTGCGCAGGGTCTGCCTGCGAACAACGCGCTTCTGTGGGGCGCGCGGGGGATGGGGAAATCCAGCCTCGTGAAGGCGATCCATGCCGCCGTGCGGGCCGAGGGACAAGACCTGAAGCTGGTCGAACTGGCGCGCGAGGATCTGCCTTCGGTCGGGCGTCTGCTGAACCTCCTCCGCGCTTCCGATGCGCGGTTCGTGCTGTTCTGCGACGACCTGTCGTTCAGCCATGATGACCAGCATTACAAGAGCCTGAAGGCGGTGCTGGATGGCGGGATCGAGGGGCGGCCGGAGAATGTGATCCTTTACGCCACATCGAACCGCCGCCATCTGATGCCACGCGACATGATCGAGAACGAACGTTCGACCGCGATCAGCCCGAGCGAGGCAGTGGAGGAGAAGGTGTCGCTCTCCGACCGTTTCGGGCTGTGGCTAGGCTTCCACCCGTGTTCGCAGGACGATTATCTGGCGATGATCGACGGCTATTGCGCGGCTTATGGCGTGCAGGTGGCGCCCGAGGTGCTGCGGGCCGAGGCGATCGAATGGCAGGCCACGCGCGGCGCCCGCTCGGGCCGGGTGGCCTGGCAGTTCTTCACCGATCTGGCGGCGCGTCACGGCGTGCGCGTATCCTGAAACCGGCGTCCTGAACCAAGGGACGGCGCGCCGGGGGCATCGAGCCCCCGTCACCCCGGCTGGCGCGGAAGGTGGCCCGGCCTGATGCGGGACGGCGGGCGGCGGAGCCTTCGGTGGGAATATTGGGGCCAAGATAAAGGGCGGGTGCTGTGCGGCACCCGCCCTTTGCGTTTATTGCAGGTAGGATGCTTATTGGAGGTAGGACATGGGATCGACGGAGTCGAAGCCTTTGCGCACCTCGAAATGCAGGAAGGACGGGCTTCCGGCGCGGACTTTGGCGATTTGCTGGCCACGCTTGACCGAGGCGCCCTTGGCCACTGCCACCGCGTCGATGCCGCCATAGACCGTCAGCAGGTTGTTGGCATGGCGGATCACGAGGATCGGCACGCCATCGGTGTTCTTGGTGATGGCGGCCACGGTCCCGTCAGCAGCCGAGACCACGCCGGTGCCCGCGCTGGCACCGATGTCGATGCCTTCATTCTTGCCCTTGGCGTAGGGGCGGATGACCTGACCGCTAACCGGCATCGCCAGCTTCGAAGCCGAGGCGCTGCTGCGGTTCGCGCCGAGATCGGCGGCGGGTTTCTGCGCCGGGGCGGGGGCCGCACTGCCGTCAGGCTTCTTGGTGGCGACGGGCGGCTCGTCCTTGGCGGGCAGCGGCTTGGCGGCCGAGGGCGGCACCGGCGTCGGCGAACCGGCACCGGGCTGGGTGACAGGTTCCGGCGCACGGGTGGCCGGGGCCGGGGTGGCGGCGACCGGGATCAGCAGATACTGCCCCTCGCGCACCGTCATGTTGGCATCCAGCCCGTTCCAGTCGGCCAGCGCCTTGGCAGAGACGTTGTAGGCCCGCGCGATGATGAAGGCGGTTTCGCCACGCTTCACCTGATGGCGGGCAGGTTCGACGCCGGGCGCCGCAGCAGCGGAATCGGCGCCTTTCTGCCAGCCCTGCGGCGCGGCGGCAGGTTTCGGCGCGGCGCGGTCGATGGCGGCGCTGGCCAGAGGGGCCACGTCGATGGAGCCTGACTTGATCGGAGCACCGACAATCGCGCCGGTGGCCGGTGCGACCGGCGTAGCACCTTCCGCGACGCGGCGCGGCAGGGCAAGGATTTCGCCCTCGCGCACGGGGTCGTTCGGGTTGACGGCATTGTAGCGCGCCAGTTCGCCGGGGTCGATGCCGACGCGGGCGGCGACGCTGGCCACGGTATCGTTGCGCCGGGCAACGGCTACCTGATAGCCGGGATAAGAGATTATACCGCGCGCGTCAGGGCTGGGCCTTGCGGCGGTGGCGGCACGGGCGGCATCGGCGGTAGAGACACCACCGGGCCGGAAATCCCAGTCGAAGGGTTTGCCGCCGCCATTGCCGCAGGCCGCGACGAGCAGAAGGCTGCCGCCAAGGCCGAGGGCGCGGAGCGGGGGCAAGGTAAGAAAGGTCGATCGCATAGCTCTGCCTCGTTCCTGCCCGGTTGATCCGGGTCGCGTTGCGTTACGCTTCATATAGTGCGCGCCAGACTATTCGGACGCAAGCCCTTCGACCAGAGGAACGAAACGAACCGGCCGCAACTCTTCGTAATCGAAACCGTTGGGCAGGCGTGTGACCTTGATCAGGCTCTGCACCGCATCGGATTGACCGACCGGCAGCACCATGACGCCGCCGGGTTTCAGCTGTGCGAGCAGCGGGCCGGGCGGGTCTTCGGCAGCGGCCGTGACAAGGATGCGGTCGAACGGGGCCTGTTCGGGCCAGCCAAAGCTGCCATCCCGCGCCACGGCGGTGATGTTGGTCAGGCTGAGCTGGCGAAACAGTTCCGAGGATTCACGCACGAGGCGGCGGTGGCGGTCGATTGTATAGACCCGGCGCGCCAGCTGGCTGAGGATCGCGGCCTGATAGCCGGAGCCGGTGCCGATTTCCAGTACCACATCGCGCGGCTGGACCCCCAGCGCCTGGGTCATCAGCCCGACGACCGAGGGTTGCGAAATGGTCTGCCCGCAGGAGATGGGCAGCGGCATGTCCTCATAGGCGCGGTCGGCGAACAGACCTTTGACGAAAAGGCCACGGTCTATCCGCTCCATCGCGGTCAGAACGCGGGCATCGGTGACGCCACGCGAGCGCAGGGCAAAGAGAAAGCGCATCTTGCGTTCGGCCGGGTCGTCCTCGTGATCCGGCGTCCCTGTGGTCATGCGAGACCTGCCGCCAGATCGGCCAGAACATCATGGGCGGTCAGATCGGCCCGCATCGGTGTGACCGAGATATAACCGTCCAGATTGACGGCGGCATCGGTGCCCGGCGCGGTGGGGCGATGTTGGGGGCCGCCCTTGATCCAGAGGAATTTCTTGCCGGAGGGCGAGATATGCGGATCAGCGGAAAAGCTGGTATCGCGGCGGAACCCCTGAGCGGCGGCGCGGATGCCTTTCACGGCGGCGCCCCCGACGGGCGGGAAATTCACGTTGTAGAACAGCCGGTAATCGGCCTCGGGCTGCCAGAGCCCGGTGTCGAGGATACGGCGCACCACTGCCGCACCGTGCTGGCGTGCAGCCTGAAACGGGTCATCCAGTTCGGCGGTCTGCGGCCCCATGAACTGCGACAGTGCAATGGCGGGGATGCCTTGCAGCGCCGCCTCCATCGCGCCGCCGATGGTGCCGGAGTAAAGCGTGTTCTCGGCGGCATTGTTGCCCCGGTTCACGCCCGACAGCACCAGATCGGGGGCAGCCCCCTGCAACACATCATAAAGCGCGGCCAGAACGCAATCGGCAGGGCTGCCCTCGGTGGCGTAACGGCGCGGGCCAAGCTTGGCGATCAGCATGGGATGGGTATAGCTGATGCAATGGCCGACGCCGGATTGTTCGAAGGCGGGTGCCACGGTCCAGACTTCGCCCTCAGGCCCCGCGATTTCGGCGGCGATGGCGGCAAGCACCTCAAGTCCGGGGGCGTTGATACCGTCGTCGTTCGTAATCAGGATGCGCATTCGGAAAGCCTTTCGTTGGCATCCTGATTAGACGAGCCCGCCGCATGCGGCAAGCGCCGGGACGGGATTTCGCAGCGGGTGCCGCATGCGGGCCACGCCCGCCGCTCAGGCCAGCGCGAGACCGCCTTCCTCTTGCAGGAAGCGCACGACATCGGTGACGCCGCGACCATGGCGCAGCTCGGCCATCACATAGGGCCGCGGGCCACGGGCGCGGGCGGTGTCTTCCTCCAGCAGAATGCGATCCACCCCGACATGCGGCGCCAGGTCGGTCTTGTTCACCACCAGCAGGTCCGAGCGCGTGACCCCCGGCCCGCGTTTGCGCGGAATGTCCTGCCCGGCGGCGGTGTCGATGACATAGATCGTCAGATCCGCCAGTTCAGGGCTGAAGGTCGCGGCCAGATTGTCGCCACCGGATTCGATGAGGATCAGATCGAGGTCGGGGAAATTGCGGCGCAGATCCGCCACGGCGGCGAGGTTGATCGAGGCATCCTCGCGGATCGCGGTATGGGGGCAGCCGCCGGTTTCGACGCCCCGGATGCGATCCGCTGGCAACACCTGCGCGCGCATCAGGTATTCGGCATCCTCGCGCGTGTAGATGTCATTGGTGATGACGGCCATGGAGCAGCGGCCGGCCAGCGCGGCGCAAAGCTTTTCCGTCAGCGTTGTCTTGCCTGCGCCCACCGGGCCGCCGATCCCCACCCGCAGCGGGCCGTTCATGCTGGTCATGTTCTGAAAATCCTGATGTCCATGGTTTCGTGCCGCATTGCCGCCAGATCGGCGCCGGGGGTGAAGCCGGAAATGTCGTCCAGCGGGGTGCTGGCCAGTTCGGCGGCGAGCGTGGTCAGGCCGGGGGCAAGCTCGCGCAGCAGGCGTTGCCCCGCGCCTTGCCCCAAGGGGACGAAGCGCACGGCGGCCGACATAAGCTGCGCGGCAAGGCCATGCAGCCAGAGCGTCAGAACCTCCTCCGTTGTCACGCGAAGGGGGCGGGTCGCCAGCCCCACTGCCACCGCATAGGGCAGGCCCTCGGGCAAGACGATGCCGGTCATCGCCAGATGCGCACGGGCGAAAGCGGCGCCCTGTTCCAGCATCTCGGTCTCGCGTTCGGCTGCGGTGGCGAAGGCCAGCGCCAGATCGGCCAGCATCTGCGGGTCGTCGCCCGTGCGGGCCCGCGCCAGCAGGATGCCATCGACCCGCCCGCTGCCATGATGCAGCACCGCCCGCACCCAGGGGTGCAGCGTCTCGATGCTGGTCAGCCCGCCCTCGGCAATCGCCCATTCCAGCCCCTGCGAATAGGCGAAAGCGCCGATCGGAAAGGCGGGCGACAGCCATTGCACCAGATGCAGCCGGTCGGTCGCCTCAGCCATGGACATGGAACTTGCCGTCGCCATGGTGATGGCCGAAGGGGCCGTGATCGTGGCCCCCATGATCATGCCCCATGGTGCGGCCATGGCCATAGGCACCGCCCTCTGGCCGGAACGGCGCGGTCGAGGGCGTCAGCTCCGCCCCCAGCCCGGCGAGCATCTTTTCCAGCACATGATCGCGGCGGATCGCCAGATGGGTGGCGCTGATCTGGCAGGGCGTATGGCGGTTGCCGATATGCCAGGCCAATCGCGGCAGATCGCCCCGCACCTCGATGATCTCCTCCGCAGCCGCGATGACGACGATCAGCCGCCCGTCGGAAAGCTGGAATGCATCACCCTGATCGAGGCTCGTGGTTTCCGCCAGATCGACGAGGAAGGCGCCGCCATTCTCCGCCACCAGCCGCTTGCGCCGCAGGAACCGCGCGTCATAGCCCAGCACGACGCGGCCGTCGGCCTTCAGCCACTGGCCGCTGCGAAGAATGCCCTGAGCCACGGGGATATTCATGGTCTTTCAACCTTTTGCTGTCTGAGTGAGGGGAGGGGGCGCCGATGCCGGATCACGGATCAGAACAGGAAGTATCGCTGCGCAAGCGGAAGGCTTTCCGCTGGCTGGCAGGTCAGCAATTCACCATCCGCCCGCACTTCATAGGTTTCCGGGTTCACCTCGATCAGGGGCGTCGCCGCGTTCAGAACCAGATCGGATTTCGTCACCTTGCGCGTGCCCTCCACGCCGTGAAGCTGTTTCTGAAGGCCAAGCTGCGCACCGACCCCGTTGGCGATGGCCGCCTGCGACAGGAAGGTGGCACAGCTTTCATAGCGGGCGCGGCCAAGGGCGCCGAACATGGGCCGCGAATACATCGGCTGCACGGGGATCGAGCCGTTGGGATCGCCCATCTGCGCCAGTACGATCATGCCGCCCATCAGCACCATATCGGGCTTGGCGCCGAAGAAGGCAGGCGACCACAGCACCAGATCGGCACGCTTGCCGACCTCGACGCTGCCGATATGGCGCGACAGGCCATGCGCCAGCGCCGGGTTGATGGTGTATTTCGCGATATACCGGCGCACGCGGAAATTGTCGTTCGCGCCGGTTTCCTCGGCCAGCCGCCCCCGTTGCAGCTTCATCTTGTGCGCGGTCTGCCAGGTGCGGGTGATGACCTCGCCCACCCGTCCCATGGCCTGACTGTCCGACGACAGGATGGAAAACGCCCCCATGTCATGCAGAATGTCCTCGGCGGCGATGGTCTCCTTGCGGATGCGGCTTTCGGCGAAGGCCACATCCTCGGGGATCGAACGGTCGAGGTGGTGGCAGACCATCAGCATGTCCAGATGCTCTTCTACCGTGTTGACGGTGTAGGGCATCGTCGGGTTCGTCGACGAGGGCAGCACATTCTGGCTGCTGACCACCTTCATGATGTCGGGCGCATGGCCGCCGCCCGCGCCCTCGGTGTGGAACGCGTGGATGGTGCGGCCCTTGATGGCGGCCAGCGTGTTTTCCACAAACCCGCTTTCGTTCAGCGTGTCGGTGTGGATCATCACCTGCACGTCCATGTCATCGGCCACCGAGAGGCAGCAGTCGATTGCGGCGGGGGTGGTGCCCCAGTCCTCATGCAGCTTCATGGCGCAGGCTCCGGCCTCCACCATCTCGACCAGCGCTGCGGGAAGCGAGGCATTGCCCTTGGCCGCGATCCCGAAATTCATGGGGATGGCATCCAGCGCCTGCAACATCCGCCCGATATGCCAGGGGCCAGGGGTGCAGGTGGTGGCCAGCGTGCCATGCGAGGGGCCGGTCCCGCCGCCCAGCATGGTGGTCACGCCGGAATGCAGCGCGTCCTCGGCCTGTTGCGGGCAGATGAAGTGGATATGCGCATCCATCCCGCCAGCGGTGACGATGCGGCCTTCGCCCGCGATGATGTCGGTCGCCGGACCGATGGGGATGGTGACGCCGGGTTGCGTGTCGGGGTTGCCCGCCTTGCCGATGGCCGCGATCAACCCGCCCCGCAGGCCGATGTCGGCCTTGTAAATGCCGGTATGATCGACGATCAGCGCATTGGTAATCACCGTGTCCGGTGTGCCCTCTGCCCGTGTCAGCTGGCTTTGTCCCATACCGTCACGGATGACCTTGCCGCCGCCGAACTTCACCTCCTCGCCATAGATCGTCAGATCACGCTCGACCTCGATCACCAGGTCGGTGTCGCCAAGGCGCAGCCGGTCGCCCGTGGTCGGGCCATACATCGCCGCATAGGCGGGGCGCGAGATTTTCACGGCCATTCACAGATCTCCCATGACCTTGTGGTTGAAGCCGTACACCCGGCGCGTACCGCCAAAGGGCACCAGCCGAACCTCGCGGCTTTGCCCCGGTTCAAATCGCACAGCAGTGCCCGCCGCGATGTCCAGCCGCATGCCGCGCGCTGCCGCCCGATCGAATCTGAGGCCGGGGTTGGTTTCCGCGAAATGGTAATGGCTGCCGACCTGCACGGGCCGGTCGCCGGTATTGGCGACCATCAGGGTCAGGCTTTCGGCGCGCTCGTTCAGGATGATGCTGCCGTCGGCTGGAAAAATCTCTCCGGGGATCATGGGCTTACCCCGCGATGGCAAGCGCGAGGCCCGCCATGGCCGTCACGCCGCCGAGGCCGCGCACCACCGCTGCCCGGGACAGCCGGATCAACCCGAGGCCCAGCCCGACCCCGGCCAGATGCAGCGCGATGGTCGCCAGCGCGAAGCCCGCCGCATAAAGCGCCAGTCCAGCTGCGGGGCCTTCCGCGCCATGGGCATGGCCGTGGAACAGGCCGAACAATGCCACCGCCGCCATTGCATGCGCGAGGGCTGGGCGCAGTGCCAGTGCTGCGGCGGCACCCAGCGCAACGATGGAGGCAAGGATCATCGGCTCCACCCCTGGCAGCGGCAGGCCAGCCGCCCCGGCGAGGCCGCCGACAAGCATGGCCGTGACGAAGGCCAGTGGCAGCGTCAGCATGGCCCGCCCGCCCATCAGTGCCGCCCAAAGGCCGACGGCAACCATCGCCAGAACGTGATCGGCCCCTCCGAGTGGATGCCCGATCCCGGCGGCGAAGACGTCACCGCCGATATGGCCGGGATGCGCCAGCGCCATGCCGGGCAGGAACAGCGGGAACAGGCTTGCGGACAGAAGAATGCGGTTCATGGGCGGCCTCTCAGGGTAGCGGATCAGCGGATCGGGTGATGGACGGTGACGAGCTTCGTGCCGTCGGGGAAGGTGGCCTCGACCTGCACGGAATGGATCATTTCGGGCACGCCCATCATGCATTGCTCTGCGGTGATGACATGGGCGCCCGCCTCCATCAGATCGGCGACGCTGCGCCCGTCACGGGCGCCCTCGACCACGAAATCGGTGATCAGGGCGATGGCTTCGGGATGGTTGAGCTTCACGCCGCGCGCCAGCCGGTTGCGCGCGACCATGGCGGCAAGGCTGACCAGTAGCTTTTCGCGTTCGCGCGGGGTCAGGTTCATGCGATATCTCCATTCATCTGCCAGACCCGCGGCAGCGGGCCGGGGCGAAGTGCGCGGATTGCCCTTGCGAGCTGTCGTTTCAGTGGCCAGCCGTCGCGCGCCCTGAGACGCGCGATGCAACGGCCGTTCCAGCCGGAAGCGGCGGCCTCGACACCCGGTTCGCACAATTCGGCGCGCAGGCGGGGCAGGGCAGCCTCTGCCCCCGGCGCAATCAGCGCCAGCACGGCGAAGGCGCGCGCATCGCCCAGCAAGGCGGGCGTAGCGGCTTCGGCCAGAACCCGGCTGTCGATCCGCGTTGTTTCGGCCCAGACCGGACGACCATCGCGGAGAATGCGGCGGCGATCTGTCAGTTGCGCATGAAGCGGAGCCTCGCCCATGGCGTGCCGCCCCAGAATGACCGACTCCGCCAGAAGAAGTCGGGCGCTTCCCGTCAGATGCACTGTAGTTTCTCGTTGCAACATGCTGTGTTCGAACAGGATTGTCTCTTGCGGCAGCCAGGCCAGTTCAGCATCGCTGTCCAGTCGGGCGCAGATTCGGACTGTGGCTGCTGTGCCACCGCTGGCATAGGCACGCTCGGCCGTTTGCGTGGTGGCGCAGAGCGATACCCCGGCGCCCAGTTTCAGATCGAAGCCAAGGCGGTCACCGCCCGTCAGTCCGCCGGATGTGTTCAGAAAAACAGCCTCGGGGACCGGACCCGCAACATGGGGCAGCATGATCTTGGCCGAGCCACGCTGCCGCAAGAGCCCGAGTCGCGGATGCCCGTCCCGGCATGCGACGGACAGCGCAGCCTCGCCTTGGCTCCGCTGCATGCGGATTTTCTGAAAACCCCCATCGGCCATCCTGCCCGGTACCCTCCCCATGCCCCTGTCGGCTACCGGTTGACTGTGCAGCCCGACGTCTCATCGTTTGCCCGCGAGCAGGCGAGGGCAACGGGGTGGGGGCATGGAGGTGAACGGCTTTGCGGCAAGGGGCGGCAATTGCCCGCTGTCCGGGCGAAGTGATCATTTATTAAGCAGTATTAAGCTGCCCAGTCCGCCATTGCGCAGCCCGGGCCGAATTGCTAAATGCCGGTGCAAGGCCCCTATAGCTCAGCTGGTAGAGCAGCAGTTTTGTAAACTGACGGTCGGCGGTTCGAGTCCGTCTGGGGGCACCATTTCCTTGCATCCATACCGGACTGTCGGGCCTGTGCCGTTACGCGGTCAGCTCGCGTACCCGTCGGGACAGCCATTCCAGATCAGGGTCGGCGATGCCGAGATCGGCGAGGTGGCTTGCGGTGTTCCACAGGTATTCGCGGTTGGGGCCGCGGCCGCCATGGGCATGAGCGATGATGCGGGCCTGCTCTTCCAGCGCCAGCCCGCCGCAGTACTGCACATGGTCGGGGTCGATCACATAGGCGAGGCAGTCGAAACGGTCGGCTCCGCTTTCAACCGGCACATGGGTTTCCAGATAGGCCGAGGAAATCAGCTCGCGTTCGCGCAGCGCGGCCAGCGTCTCGGCTTCCGCGCCCGCCGCCACGCGGAAGGCGACACCGGTGCAGGCGGCGCCCTCGGCCCGGTCAAGCGCGAGAACCAGCCCCGGCTCGTCTTCGGTACCGCGATGATGGATCGACCTCATGCAGAAGCTGCGATGCCAGCCCTCAGCGCGTGCAATGCGCTGCTCGGCCACCGGAAAACCCGGGTGCCAGATCAACGAACCGTAACCGAATACCCACATCTCTGGCTCTCCTTCCGCAGTCTGGTGTAGACGGAGGGACAGGCAAGGGAAAGGGGCGGCCATGCGGGTGTTGATCTGGATCGTTCTTGCGGCGGGGCTGCTGTATGGCGGCTACTGGTTCGTCGGCGCGCGTGCGGCAGAGCGCGGGGCCGAAGCGGCACTGGCGCAGATGCAGGCGCGGGGCTGGCAGGTGCAGCAAAAGGGCGTGTCGATTGCGGGCTTTCCCAGCCGGTTTGACCTGACCGTCACGGAACCGGACCTGTTCGACCCCGTGCGCGGCATCGGCTGGCAGGCACCGTTTGCGCAGGTCTATTCGCTCAGCTACAGTCCGTGGAAGCTGATTGCGGCGCTGCCCGAGGATCAGGTGCTCACTCTGCCCGGGCAGAAGGTCACCATCGGCTCAACGCGGATGCGGGCCTCCCTGTTCATGAAACCGTCCGGCGATCTGCCGCTGGACCGGCTGGATGCAGTGACCGAGGGCATCAGCCTGCGGTCGGATGCCGGTTGGGCGATGGCCCTGGGATCAGCTAACCTTTCTGTAATCGCGGGCGAGGGCGATCAGGTGCAACTGGCGCTGCGCGGGCTGGAAATCGTGCCGGATCAGGCGGTGACCTCGGCGTTAACCGGGACTGATCTGCCGGGGCAGATTGCGCGGGTGGATCTGCTGGCTGATGTGCAGCTTGCCGCGCCGATCCTGCTGCGCAATCCGGCGCCGCCCGTGGTGCGCAAGGTCAATCTGACCGAGGCCAATCTGGTCTGGGGGCCGGTCAGTGCCAAAGCCGCGGGCGAACTGGTCGCCGATCCGCAAGGGCAGGCCGAGGGGCTGATCACTGTGACGGTGGACAACTGGCAAACCGGGCTGGCGGCGGCGGAGGCGGCGGGACTGGTGCCCGAGCGGTTCCGGGTCGCGCTGCGGTCCATGCTGTCGAGCCTGGCCGATCAGGGAGGCGATGCCAACCGGCTGAGCCTGCCGCTGGCCATGCAATCGGGGCGGATGATGCTTGGCCCGCTGCCGCTGGGACCTGCGCCGATGCTAGGGCAAGGTCAGCCGGGCTGAGATGCGGGCGATCTGTCGCCCGTCGCGCTGCAGGCTGGCGATCCCGTCATAGTTCCCGGCGGGCCAGCCTGCCCCGCGCAATTTGCGGCCAATGGCGCGCATCGCGCGGGCCTGCGTGCGGTCAAGCGCCACATCCTGCGCCGCGATTTCGCCCTCGGGTCCGGTCAGCACCAGATGCAGCCTGTCGCCTGCCCGCGTGCCAAAAAGATTGGCCCAGAACACCAGAGCAGGAGCCTGCACATCGGGCGAGGTCACGGTGCCCGCGTTGATCATCGCGTAATCGGGTATCGCTGTGGCAAAGCCCGCCGAGACAAAGCCTCCGGGCTGATAGGCGATGTCGTCGCGCCAAAGATTGGCCTGCGTGGCGCCACAGCTGCTCAGATCCGACGTGGCGAATGGGTCGATGACGGCGCCTGCATGGCGCACCGACAGATGCAGATGCGGAAATTCGGTATTTCCCGACAGGCCGACCAGCCCGAGCATGTCGCCTTCCGCCACGCGGTCACCACTGCGCACACGGACGGAACCCTGACGCATGTGGCAATACTGCGTCTCCCAGCCGTCGCCATGGTCGATCACCAGCCCGTTGCCGCAGTCGCGTCCTTCGAGCGGAGGGGCCGCGGGATCACCTGCGCGGATATCCGGCATGCCATCGCGCACGCCCTTCACCGTACCGGCGGCGGCGGCGCGCACGGTGACACCTGCCTGCATCGCGGCATCGTCGGGCAGGGCGAAATCGGTGCCCTTGTGCCCGTCATAGGCGAGGGAGCCGCAAGTGAAATCCCGTGCGCCGGGGCCAGGGTCACGATCAGTATATTGCTGGATGAAACAGGTTTCACCCAGGGTGCAGTCAATGGGCTGCACAAGTTCGAAAGCCCCCGCCGAAGCGGGGGCCAGCAGCAGCGCCAGAAGCGCGGCCTTCATTCCGCCGTCAGCAGCGGGGGTTTCTGCCCGGTCAGCTGCGGCTTGCCAGGCTCTTCGATGATGAGGTCGATCCTGTCGTCCTTCACCTTCACCCGGACGACGCCGCCCTTCTGCAACCGGCCGAACAGCAACTCCTCCGCCAGCGGTTTCTTCAGGTGCTCCTGGATCACCCGGCCCAGCGGACGCGCGCCCATCTTGTCGTCATAGCCCTTGTCGCCCAGCCAGCGCGCGGCTTCATCCGAAAGCTCGATATGGACGTTGCGATCCATGAGCTGTGCTTCCAGTTGCAGCACGAATTTCTCGACCACTTGCATGATGGTCTCTTTCGTCAGCGGGGCGAAGGCGATCACGGCGTCCAGACGGTTGCGGAACTCCGGCGTGAAGGTCCGCTCGATTGCCGCAGTATCCTCACCCTGCCGCTTGTCGCGGCCAAAGCCGATGGCGGCGCGCTGCATGTCCGAGGCACCCGCGTTGGTCGTCATGATCAGGATGACATTGCGGAAATCGACCTGCCGCCCGTTGTGATCGGTCAGCTTGCCGTGGTCCATCACCTGCAGCAGGATGTTGTAGACATCCGGGTGGGCTTTCTCGATCTCGTCGAGCAGCAGCACGCAATGCGGATGCTGGTCCACACCATCGGTCAGCATGCCGCCCTGATCGAAGCCGACATAGCCGGGCGGGGCGCCGATCAGACGGGAAACCGCATGTTTCTCCATGTATTCTGACATGTCGAAGCGCAGCAGTTCCACCCCCAGCGTGCTGGCAAGCTGTTTGGCCACCTCGGTCTTGCCGACGCCGGTGGGGCCGGCGAACAGGTAGTTGCCGATGGGCTTTTCGGGTTCGCGCAGACCGGCGCGGGCCAGTTTGATCGAGGCAGACAGCGCCTCGATGGCCTTGTCCTGCCCGAACACCACACGCTTGAGCGTCTTTTCCAGATCGCGCAGCACTTCGGCATCGTCCTTCGAGACGGTTTTCGGCGGGATGCGGGCGATCTTGGCCACCACGGCCTCGATTTCCCGGATGCCGATGGTCTTGCGCCGCTTGTTGGCGGCCACCAGATGCTGCGCCGCGCCCGCCTCGTCGATCACGTCGATGGCACTGTCGGGCAGCTTGCGGTCATTGATATAGCGCGCCGCCAGTTCCACCGCCGACTTGATCGCTTCGTTAGTATAGCGCAGGTCGTGGTGCTGTTCGAAATGCGGCTTCAGCCCTTGCAGGATCTTGATGGCATCGGGCACCGAAGGTTCGTTCACGTCGATCTTCTGGAACCGGCGGGACAGCGCGCGGTCCTTTTCGAAATGCTGGCGGAACTCCTTGTAGGTGGTGCTTCCCATGCAGCGCAGCTTCCCGCCCTGAAGCGCGGGCTTCAGCAGGTTGGAGGCATCCATCGCGCCGCCCGAGGTAGCACCGGCGCCGATGACGGTGTGGATCTCGTCGATGAACAGGATCGCGTCGGGGTGATCCTCCATCTCTTTCACCACGGCTTTCAGCCGCTCCTCGAAATCGCCGCGATAGCGGGTGCCGGCCAGCAGAGCGCCCATGTCGAGGCTGTAGATCGTGGCATGGGCGAGGATTTCCGGCGTCTCGCCATCGACGATCTTCTTGGCCAGACCTTCGGCGATGGCGGTCTTGCCGACGCCCGGATCGCCCACCAGCAGCGGGTTGTTCTTGCGGCGGCGGCACAGCACCTGGATGCAGCGTTCCACCTCGCCCTCGCGGCCGATCAGCGGGTCCACATCCCCCATCCGCGCCTTCACGTTCAGATCAACGCAGTATTTGGACAGGGCGGATTCCTTCGCCTCGCCCGCCTCGCCCTTGGGCGTTTCGTGCTGATGCTCTTCCGATCCGCTGACCGGGCGGCTTTCGCCATAGCTCGGGTCTTTTGCCACGCCATGCGCGATGAAATTCACCGCGTCATAGCGGGTCATGTCCTGCTCTTGCAGGAAATAGGCGGCATTCGATTCCCGTTCGGCGAAGATGGCGACCAGAACATTGGCCCCCGTCACCTCGCTGCGGCCCGAACTTTGCACATGGATCGCCGCGCGCTGGATCACGCGCTGGAAGGCGGCGGTCGGCACCGCCTCGGACCCTTCGACCGAGGTCACGAGCGTCGAAAGGTCATCGTCGATGAAATCGGTCAGCGTCTTGCGCAGGTCGTCCAGATCGACGGAACAGGCTTTCATCACGCGGGCGGCCTCGGGCTCGTCGATCAGGGCGAGCAGCAGGTGTTCCAGCGTGGCCAGCTCGTGACGGCGCGCATTGGCGATCGCCAGGGCGGCATGAATGGCCTGTTCGAGTGTGGTCGAGAATGATGGCACTGTTCGGTGCTCCTGTCCTGCGGGCCGGAGGGTGCGACACCCGGTCCGACCGTGGCCTCATAAGATTAAAGTTCGGTTTTCTGCGCGAGGCTTCAAGTGCTATTTGACAAAAACGTCCGTTTCCCCGGAGGTGGTTGCAAAATGTGATCGGCCCGGGGTGGCGGCTTCCGGCGGGAGGTCAGAATTTGTCCTTTCGCGCCCTGATTTCCGCGAAAACCGCAGCATCTTGTGCATCGGTCATCCCCAGCGCGGCTTTCATCGCCGGGTCACGGGCGCGCAGAAACGGGTTGGTGGCAAGCTCTTCGGCAAGGGTGGAGGGCACGGTGGGCTGGCTGGCGGCGCGGGCGCGTTCGACCCCTTCCATCCGCAAGATAAGTGCCGGCGGCACATCTTCAAGGCTCAGCGCGAAACGGCCGTTGGACGTGGTATATTCATGGCCCGAACAGATCAGCGTATCGGTCGGCAAGGCGGCCAGCCGGGTCAGGCTGTCCCACATCTGGGCGGGGGTGCCCTCGAACAGGCGGCCGCATCCCAGCGCCATCAGGCTGTCGCCGGTAAAGGCCATCCTGCTGTCCGGAAAGTGGAACGCGACATGACCGACGGTATGGCCGGGCACGTCGATCACATCGACGGTTTCGCCGCAGATGGTGATGCGGTCACCGGGGCTGACCGAGCGGTCCAGCGGTGGCAGGCGGTGGGCATCCGCGGCGGCCCCGGTGACTCGGGCGCCCGTCGCCGCGACCAGGGCGGCAGTGCCGTCGATATGGTCCCAGTGGTGGTGCGTCAGCAGGATGTCGTCCAGCCCCCAGCCATGCTGGCGCAACGCGGTCAGGATGGGCTCGGCGTCCGGCGCATCGACCAGCGCGGTCTGGCCGGTGACGGAATCATGCAGAAGAAAGGCATAGTTGTCCGCAAGGCAGGGGACGGTGACGAGTTGCAGCATGGCGTTTCCTGTCTGATCGGCTAAGGTCGTGGTCCAGATTGGCCGTGAACGGACCTGCCCGCAATGCATCTCGACGTGCTCGACCTGCGCAACTTTTACTACCGTACCGCTTTGGGCCGGGTGGCGCAGCGGGCCATCCGCGATCAGGTGGTGGCGATGTGGCCGCCGATGACGGGGCAGACCGTGGCGGGATTCGGCTTCGCGGTGCCCCTGCTGCGCCCCTATCTCACAGAGGCCCGGCGGGTGATCGGCCTGATGCCCGGGCCGCAGGGCGTCATGCCCTGGCCTGCCGGAATGGAGAATGTAAGCGTGCTGTGCGAGGAAACCGCATGGCCGCTGTCGACCGGCTTTGTCGACCGGCTTGTCCTGATGCATGGTCTGGAAACCTCGGAACAACCCTCTGCCGTGCTGGAGGAAGCGCATCGCGTACTGGGGCCGGGAGGGAAGGTACTGTTCGTGGTGCCCAACCGCTCCGGTCTCTGGGCGCGGGGCGATGGCACGCCCTTCGGCTTTGGTCGTCCCTATTCGCTGGGTCAGGTGGAGGCGCAGCTGCGCCGTGCGGGTTTCACGCCGGAACGGCATGTCGCGGCGCTTTACGCCCCGCCGTCAACCAAACGCTTCTGGCTGCGGACCGCGAATTTCTGGGAACGCACGGGCCGCCGCTTTGCGCCCTGGATCGCCGGCGGCGTGCTGATGGTGGAGGCCTCGAAACAGATCTATGCCCCGACGCGCGGCGGGCTGGGGGCCGTGGTGAAGAAGCCGCTGCGGGTCTGGGAGGGGGCGGGGGCCGCCGCGCCGGAACCCGCGATGCGCACGGGGGAGGGGGCCTGAGTCGCCCCTCGCGCGGGCGCGCGGTCTATAGCTGCGAGTCCGTGTCGGAGGTGCCGAAAGAAGTGGCGATTCTGGCCGGGCTGTCATTGTAGCGACACAAACGAAGGACCGGCTGCGAAAGCCCGGTATGTTTGCGACAAACAAGCCCGATTCTGGCGCTGTTCACGGTTGCGGCATTAGGGCACCTCTGTTAGAGACGCGTCGAATTTGAGACGCATGTGCAAACATGCGCCACAGGAAGCCTCTGGCCTGCGCCCTCCCGCGCCGGCATGGGGCACAGCCAGCGGAAGGGTTGACGTGTCCGAAACAGCTTCGATCTCCTCCGGCATTGCCGCGCGTTACGCAACTGCCCTGTTCGACCTCGCGAAAGAGGCGAAGGGCCTGAAGGCTCTGGAGGGGGATGTCGATGCGCTCGACGCCGCTCTCCAGTCCAGCGCTGACCTGCGTGACCTGATCGGCTCGCCGCTTTACTCGCGCGAAGATCAGGGCAATGCCATTGCGGCCCTTGCCGCCAAGATGGGTCTGTCGACCCTGACCGCGAATACGCTTGCCCTGATGGCGTCCAAGCGCCGTCTGTTCGTTCTGCCGCAACTGGTGGCGAACCTGCGCGATGCCATCGCCGCTGAAAAGGGCGAGATGACCGCCGAGGTCACCTCTGCCGCCGCCCTGTCGTCGGAGCAGGCCGCCAAGCTGGCCGCCACGCTGAAAGCGCGTGTGGGCAAGGAAGTGAAAGTCAAAGTCGCCGTCGATGAAAGCCTCATCGGCGGTCTTGTTGTCCGCCTGGGCTCGACCATGATCGACACCTCGATCAAGTCCAAGCTCGCGGCTCTCCAGAATGCAATGAAAGAGGTTGGGTGATGGGAATCCAGGCTGCTGAGATCTCTGCGATCCTCAAGGAGCAGATCAAGAACTTCGGCACTGACGCTGCCGTGGCTGAAGTCGGCCGCGTGCTGTCGGTTGGCGACGGTATTGCGCGTGTGCACGGGCTGGACAACGTCCAGGCCGGTGAAATGGTGGAGTTCCCCGGCGGCATCCGCGGGATGGCGCTGAACCTCGAAGTCGACAACGTCGGCGTCGTGATCTTCGGCTCCGACCAGGACATCAAGGAAGGCGACACCGTCAAGCGCACCAAGTCCATCGTGGACGTGCCGGCGGGCGAGGGCCTGCTGGGCCGCGTGGTTGATGGCCTTGGCAACCCGATCGACGGCAAGGGCCCGATCGTGGCGACCGAGCGTCGCATTGCCGACGTGAAAGCGCCGGGCATCATTCCGCGGAAATCGGTGCACGAGCCGATGGCGACCGGCCTGAAAGCCGTTGACGCCATGATCCCGATTGGCCGTGGCCAGCGCGAGCTGATCATCGGTGACCGTCAGACCGGCAAGACCGCTGTCGCGCTGGACGCCATTCTGAACCAGAAGTCGTACAACGAGGCCGCCGGTTCGGACGAGTCGAAGAAGCTCTACTGCATCTACGTCGCCGTCGGCCAGAAGCGCTCGACCGTGGCACAGCTGGTGAAGAAGCTCGAAGAAACCGGCGCCATCGACTACACCATCGTCGTGGCCGCGACCGCCTCGGACCCGGCGCCGATGCAGTTCCTCGCCCCCTATTCGGCGACTGCCATGGCGGAATACTTCCGCGACAACGGCCGTCATGCGCTGATCATCTATGATGACCTGTCGAAACAGGCCGTGTCCTACCGTCAGATGTCGCTGCTGCTGCGCCGTCCGCCGGGGCGTGAAGCCTATCCGGGCGACGTGTTCTACCTCCACTCGCGCCTGCTGGAGCGTTCGGCCAAGCTGAACGAAGACTTCGGTGCCGGTTCGCTGACCGCGCTGCCGATCATCGAAACCCAGGGCGGCGACGTGTCGGCCTTCATCCCGACCAACGTGATCTCGATCACCGACGGCCAGATCTTCCTTGAAACCGAACTGTTCTACCAGGGCATCCGCCCGGCCGTGAACACCGGTCTCTCGGTGTCGCGCGTGGGTTCGTCGGCGCAGACCAACGCCATGAAAACCGTGGCGGGCCCGGTGAAACTGTCGCTCGCCCAGTATCGCGAGATGGCCGCTTTCGCCCAGTTCGGTTCGGACCTTGACGCCTCGACGCAAGCCCTGCTGAACCGTGGTGCGCGCCTGACCGAGCTGATGAAGCAGCCGCAATATTCGCCGCTGACCAACGCGGAAATCGTCTGCGTGATCTACGCGGGCACCGCGGGCTTCCTCGACAAGGTTGCCGTCAAGGATGTGGGCCGGTTCGAGGCCGGTCTGCTGTCCTATCTGCGCGGCCAGCGCAAGGACATCCTGGAATGGCTGACCTCGGCCGACCCGAAGATCAAGGGCGCGGATGAAGAGAAACTGAAGGCCGCTATCGCCGACTTCGCCAAGACCTTCGCGTAAGCGCGGGCTGAGAGGACAGGGATATGCCCAGCCTTAAGGACCTGAAAAACCGGATCGGAAGCGTCAAGAATACGCGGAAGATCACGAAGGCCATGCAGATGGTTGCCGCGGCGAAACTTCGCCGCGCGCAAGAGGCCGCCGAGGCCGCCCGCCCCTATGCGGATCGCATGAATGCGGTCATCGCCGGGCTGGCCACTTCGGTCGGCAGCTCTGACGGCGCGCCCCGGCTTCTGGCCGGGACGGGTGCCGACAAGGTGCATCTGCTGGTGGTGATGACGGCGGAACGCGGTCTCTGCGGCGGTTTCAACACGACCATCGTGCGGCTTGCCCGCGCGCGGGCCAACGAGCTTCTGGCCCAGGGCAAGGTCGTCAAGATCCTGACCGTCGGCAAGAAAGGCCGCGAACAGCTGCGCCGCGATCTCGGCGATCATTTCGTCGGCCATGTCGATCTGTCGGACGTGAAGCGTGTGGGCTATGTCAATGCCCAGGAAATCGCCCGCGACATCCTCAACCGCTATGACGCGGGTGAGTTCGATGTGGCGACGATCTTCTTCAACCGCTTCCAGTCGGTGATCTCGCAGATCCCGACCGCCCAGCAGATCATCCCCGCCCAGCCGGGCGAGGCGGTGGTCACGAACACGCTCTACGATTACGAGCCGGGCGAAGAGGCGATCCTCGCCGACCTGCTGCCGCGCGGTGTCGCGACGCAGATCTTCACCGCCCTTCTGGAAAACGGGGCTTCCGAACAGGGGGCCCGGATGAGCGCGATGGACAATGCGACCCGCAACGCGGGCGACATGATCAACAAGCTGACGATCCAGTACAACCGGAGCCGTCAGGCCGCGATCACCAAAGAGCTTATCGAAATCATCTCGGGCGCCGAGGCGCTCTGACGACCCGAACGGAGAAACGACATGGCACAAGCACAAGGCAAAGTGACGCAGGTCATCGGCGCCGTTGTGGACGTTCAGTTCGATGGCGCCCTGCCGGCCATTCTGAACGCCCTTGAAACCGACAACAACGGCAAGCCGCTGGTTCTGGAAGTTGCCCAGCACCTGGGTGAAAACACTGTCCGCACCATCGCCATGGACGCGACTGAAGGTCTCGTCCGCGGCGCCAGGGTGAGCGACACCGGCGCGCCGATCTCGGTGCCGGTGGGTGACGCCACCCTCGGCCGCATCCTGAACGTCATCGGCGAGCCGGTGGACGAAAAGGGCCCGGTCGTGGCGACCGAAAAGCGGGCCATCCACCAGAAAGCCCCGGATTTCGCGTCGCAGGCGACCGAAAGCCAGGTTCTGGTGACCGGCATCAAGGTCATCGACCTGCTGGCCCCCTATGCCAAGGGCGGCAAGATCGGCCTGTTCGGCGGCGCCGGCGTGGGCAAGACCGTTCTCATCATGGAACTCATCAACAACATCGCCAAGGTGCACTCGGGCTACTCCGTGTTCGCCGGCGTGGGTGAGCGGACCCGTGAAGGCAACGACCTGTATCACGAGATGATCGAATCGGGCGTTATCAAGACCGACGACCTGACCGCCTCGAAAGTGGCGCTGGTCTACGGCCAGATGAACGAACCGCCGGGCGCGCGTGCCCGCGTGGCGCTGACCGGCCTGACGCTGGCCGAACAGTTCCGCGACCAGTCGGGGACGGACGTGCTGTTCTTCGTGGACAACATCTTCCGCTTCACCCAGGCCGGTTCGGAAGTGTCGGCTCTGCTGGGCCGTATTCCTTCGGCCGTGGGCTACCAGCCGACGCTGGCGACCGACATGGGCGCCCTGCAGGAGCGCATCACCTCGACCAAGAACGGCTCGATCACCTCGGTGCAGGCGATCTACGTTCCGGCCGACGACCTTACCGACCCGGCGCCCGCCACCTCCTTCGCCCACCTCGACGCCACCACGGTGCTGTCGCGTGCGATCTCGGAGCTTGGCATCTACCCGGCCGTTGACCCGCTCGACTCGACCTCGCGTCTGCTGGACCCGTCCGTGATCGGCGAAGAGCACTACAACGTCGCCCGTCAGGTGCAGGGCATCCTTCAGCGCTACAAGTCGCTTCAGGACATCATCGCCATCCTCGGGATGGACGAACTGTCGGAAGAGGACAAGCTGACCGTGGCCCGCGCCCGGAAAATCCAGCGCTTCCTGTCGCAGCCCTTCGACGTGGCGAAGGTCTTCACCGGCTCGGACGGCGTTCAGGTGCCGCTGGAAAAAACCATCGCCTCGTTCAAGGCTGTGGTGAATGGCGAATACGACCACCTGCCGGAAGCCGCCTTCTACATGGTCGGCGATATTGAAGAGGTGAAGGCCAAGGCCCAGAAGCTCGCCGCGGCTGCGGCGTAAGGGGGCGTAAATGGCCAACACCCTGCAATTCGACCTGGTGTCGCCAGAGCGGAAGCTTGCTTCCGCCCAGGTGACCGAGGTGCAGATCCCGGGGGCCGATGGCGACATGACGGCGATGGAAGGCCATGCGGCCACCATCACCACCCTGCGCCCCGGCATCCTGAAGGCGGTTTCGCCGCAAGCCACGCTGGCCTTCGCGGTCACCGGCGGCTTCGCCGAAATCACCGCCTCGGGCGTGACGGTTCTGGCAGAGCGGGCGATCCCGGTCAGCGACCTGACCGGCACCCTGCTGGATGAGATGATCCAGGAGGCGCGCGACCTTGCGGCTATGGCCGACGACAAGGATGCCGCTGACAAGATCGTCAATGATCTTCAGGCCCTGCGCTACGCCGCGACCCACTGATCGCGGAACCGGCATCAATCGAAAGGCCCCGATCTTTCGGGGCCTTTTTCATTATGTTACCAATTTTTTGACGAGATTCTCGCGGAGCATGGCCGCGAAAAGGAGGCCAGATGCGACGTTTCAACACCGGATCATTCGGGGTCGATCAGGGCAGCCGCGTGCTTTTCTCGGATTTTGCCGATGGCGGTGTGATGTGGACGGGGCAGGGGCCGCGTGAAAGCCGTTTCATCGTCACCTTCAAGGAGCCGTTCCTTGATCCGCCCGTGGTCTCGCTGGGCGTGTCGATGTGGGATATGGACCACAAGCACAATTCCCGCGCGGACCTGACGGCCGAGAACGTGACAGAGACCGGATTTCACATCGTCTTTCGCACCTGGGGTGATACGCGCGTGGCACGGGTGCGGGCCGACTGGATGGCCATTGGTCCGGTGCAGGACGAAGATAACTGGCAGCTTTACTGAAAAGGCCGCCCGGTGGGGCGGCCTTTCGGTCTGTCTCAGCCGCGCTGGTAAAGCCCCTCGTAGATCGGGACCAGCGTTTCGGTTTCAAACAGCGACGACACGCTGGTGCCGTGCCAGATATTGAGGATTGCCTGCGCGAACATCGGCGCTGTCGGCACGATGCGGATATTGGGGCAGTTCTTCACCGCTTCGGTCGGTTCGATGGAATCGGTGATGACCAGCGATTTCATGACCGAATTCTGCACCCGTTCGACGGCGGGGCCGGACAGCACGCCATGGGTGATGTAGCTGTGGACCTCGGTCGCGCCGTTCTCCAGCAGCACCTCGGCGGCCTTGCACAGCGTTCCGGCGGTATCGCAGATGTCATCGACGATGATGCACTTGCGGCCCTTCACGTCGCCGATCACGGTCATCCCGGCGACTTCGCCCGCCTTTTCCCGCCGCTTGTCCACGATCGACAGCGGCGCATTGATGCGCTTGGCCAGCTCGCGCGCCCGGGCCACACCGCCCACGTCGGGCGAGACGATCATCAGATCGTCCATCTGGCTCTTGAAATGGTGCTCGATATCCAGCGCGAAGATCGGGCTGGCATAAAGGTTGTCGACCGGAATGTCGAAGAAGCCCTGGATCTGCGCCGCATGCAGGTCCAGCGTCAGGATACGGTCGATCCCGGCTTCGGTCAGCAGGTTGGCCACCAGCTTGGCGCTGATGGGGGTGCGGGCCTTGGCGCGGCGGTCCTGGCGGGCATAGCCGAAGTAGGGGATCACAGCGGTGATGCGGTCGGCGGAGGAGCGGCGCAGCGCATCGGCGATGATCAGCAGCTCCATCAGATTGTCATTGGCCGGGCGCGAGGTCGGCTGGATGATATACATATCCTCGCCGCGCACATTCTCGAACACCTCGACGAAAACTTCGCCGTCATTGAAGCGTTCAACCCGTGCATCCACCAGCCCGACCTGCATGCCGCGGTGCATCGACATGCGCCGCGCGATGGATTTCGCAAGCGCGCGGTTGGCATTTCCGGCGATCAGCTTGGGTTCGGTGGTGGCAGCCATGGGAGGGGTCCTGTAAAGAGCGGCGGATTCGCGACCGTCCGGTAGCGTTGACACCGCTTACCACCGGGTTACGGTCGGCGCAAATCTTCACGCCCTCGGGGAGGCCGCCATGCCGCATATCGACTATTACTTTGCCGCCGTATCGCCCTTCGTCTACCTGGCGGGGCAGCGGCTGGAAGAGATTGCCGCGCGACACGGTGCCTCGATCAGCTACAAGCCGCTGGACCCGGCGGGGCTGTTCGCGCGGACCGGCGGGCAGCCGCTGGCGCAGCGGCATGAAAGCCGCCGTGCCTATCGCTTGCAGGAGTTGCGCCGCCAGTCGCGCAAGCATGGGCTGATGCTGAACGAACAACCGCTGTTCTGGCCGGTCAACCCGGCGCCCTCGGGCTATGCGATCATCGCGGCGCAGGCGGCGGGGGGCGGCGATCTGGGGGCACTGACGCATGGGCTGGCCCGTGCCTGCTGGGCGGAGAACCGTGACATTGCCGATGACGCGGTCATCGCCTCGGTCATGGAACAGGCGGGTTTCGACCCGGCTGTGGCGCAGCGCGGTATGCTGGCGGCGGCGGAAACCTATGCCGTCAACCTGGAAGAGGCGGTATCGCGCGGCGTGTTCGGCGTGCCCTTCTATCTGGTGGATGGCGAAGGCTTCTGGGGGCAGGATCATCTGCAAGACCTTGATCTGCATCTGTCGGGCAAGCTCTGATGCCGGAGACCATCGCAGGCCATCCGACGGCCTATCGGCACTGGGGGCAGGGCGGGCGCCCGGCCCTGGCGCTGCATTGCTCGCTGGCCCATGCGGGGGCGTGGTCGGGTGTGGCGACCGGGTTGCCGGAGCTTTCGCTGACTGCGCCGGATCTGCCGGGCCATGGCCGCAGCGCCGACTTGCCGCCGGGGGGGGATCTGCATGGCCTTGCCACGGCGATTGCCGCCGAACTGGCAGAGCGTGCGGACGGTCCGGTCGATCTGTTCGGGCATAGTTTCGGGGCGACCGTGGCGCTGCGTCTGACGGTGGAACGCCCCGATCTGGTCCGCCGTCTGGTGCTGATCGAGCCAGTGCTGTTCGCCATCGTGCGCGGCACGCCGGAGTTTGACGACTTCGCGCGGGTCTATATGGCGGTTGACGCGCAGATGGATGGCGATCCTTTCGCCGCTGCCGCATTGTTCCACAAACACTGGGGTGTCGGCGATTTCGGCAGCCTGCCGGAAATGCAGCGCCGCTACATGGCGGATCGCATGCCGCTGGTGCGGGCACAGAATCCTGTGCTGCTGGAGGACCGTCCGGGTCTGACAGCGCCGGGGCGGCTGGAGGCGATCAACGTGCCGGTTCTGCTGTTGGAAGGGGCGGAAAGCCCGGCTGTGATCGGAGCGATCCATGGCGCGCTGGCAGCACGCATTCCGGGCGCGCGGCGGGTCTCGGTGCCGGGAGCTGCGCATATGGTGCCGATCACCCATTCTGCCGCTGTGGTCGCGGCGATCCGAGGCTAGATCAGCGCAAGAAAACGATCCACATCCGCCTCGGTCGTGGCCCAGCTTGTCACCAGACGGGCGCCCTCCTGCCCCTCGGGCGCGGGCATGTCATAGAACATCGCCCCGCCCGCGCGCAGCCGGGCCGAGGTTCCCTTGGGCCAGAGCGGGAACAGGATACTGGCCTCGACCGGGTGGCGCAGTGCGACGCCGCGCGCCACCAGCCCTTCGGCCAGCCGGGCGCCCATGGCATTGGCCTGCGCGGCCCAGTCCAGCCAGCGCCGCCCTTCCAGCATCGCTGCCATCTGCGCCGCCAGATAGCGGCCTTTCGACAGCAGATGCCCGCCGCGCTTGCGGCGCAGCTCAAATTCCCAGGCGCGGGCGGGGTCGAAGATCACCACCGCCTCTACCCCCATAAGCCCGTTCTTGGTGCCGCCGAAGGACAGCGCATCGACCCCGGCGCGCCATGTCAGATCGGCGGGGCTGGCGCCTGTGGCCACAACCGCATTGGCAAAGCGCGCGCCATCGAGATGAACCGGCATCCCGGCGCCGCGCGCCATTCCAGCCAGTTGCGCGGTCTGCGCGGCGGAGTAAACAGTGCCCGCCTCTGTCACATTGGTCAGCGACAGCGCGCCGCGCTGGCTGTTATGGACGCTCGCCCCTGTGGCACCCAACGCCTGCACCAGTGCCTCGGGCGCGATGCGGCCATGCGCGCCCGCGCAATGCACCAGCTTCGCGCCATGGGTGAAAAACTCGGGCGCGCCGCATTCATCCTCGGCGATATGGGCCTGCGGATGACACAGCACCGTGCCCCAGGGCGGGCAAAGGCAGGCCAGCGCCAGCGCATTGGCCGCCGTGCCGGTGGCGACAAGGAACACCCGCGCTTCGGGCGCTTCGAGCACCTCGCGCAGCCGCGCCTCTACCGCCAGTGACAGGTCTTCAGCGCCGTAGCCCTTGGTATATCCGGTGTTCGCCCTGGTCAGCGCGGCCAGAACCTCGGGCGGCACACCGGCGGCATTGTCAGAGGTGAAATACATCGGGCGGCCTCCGCTGGCAGGGTCAGGGCGTTTCGTCGATGACGTAATCGTCCCAGTCTTCTTCGGGAACTTCAAATTCCGGCACCGTCCAGCCGCGCACGCTGGCGCCGGCCTCGTGCACCGATTCCGGGTTGCCAGTCAGCAGCGGGTGCCAGTCGGGCAGCGGCTTGCCTTCATAGAGCAGGCGGTAGGCGCAGGTTCGGGGCATCCAGTAGGCGATATTCGGCAGCGTTGCGGGTGTCAGCTGCACGCAATCGGGCACGAATTGCTTGCGGATCGGATATTGCGTGCAGCGGCAGGACTCGCCGTCCAGCAGGCGACAGGCGATGCGGGTGAATTCCACCTCGCCGGTGTCTTCATATTCGATCTTGTTCAGACAGCACTTGCCGCAGCCGTCGCACAGCGCTTCCCATTCCTCGGGGCGCATCCGGTCCAGCGGCACGGTTTCCCAGAAGCCCGGGCGCATCATGCCCCCGCCAGAATGTCGCGCGCGCGGGCGCAATCAGTGTTCATCTGGTCGATGAGAGCAGGCAGGCCGTCGAACTTCATCTCCGGTCGCAGATAATCGACCAGCGCGACGGAAATGTGCTGTCCGTAAAGATCGCCCTTGAAATCAAAGATATAGGTTTCAAGGTTCGGGGTGTTTTCCCCGAACATCGGCCGCACGCCAAGGCTTGCCGCGCCACCATAGCTGCCAGCCTGCGGCCCGGTCAGCACATCGACCTTCACCGCATAGACGCCAAGCTTTGGCAGATGCAGGCCCGCCACGCTCATGTTCGCGGTGGGAAAGCCCAGTTCGCGGCCGCGCTTTTCGCCATGCAGCACTTCGCCGTCGATCCGATGCAGGTGGCCCAGCATGTCGGCGGCATCGCGCGGGCGGCCTTCGGCCAAGGCGGTGCGGATGGCGGTGGAGGAGACTTCCTGCGCACCGATCTTCAGCAGCGGTGCGACGGTGACGCCAAAGCCCAGTCGCGCGCCCTCTGCCTTCAGATCCGCGACCGTGCCGCTGCGACCTTTGCCAAAACAGAAATCAGCGCCAACGGTGACATGGGCGGCACCCAGACCGCGTGCCAGCACCTCTTCGGCGAATTCCGCCGGGGTGAAGGCCGCCATGGTGCCGTTGAACGGCAGTTCGTAAAGATGGGCTACGCCCAGCTTGGCCAGCCGGTTGGCCCGCGCCTCGGCATTCATCAGCCGGAAGGGCGGGGCGGCGGGGGCGAAAAACTCGCGCGGGTGAGGCTCGAAAGTCAGCACGCCCAGCGGCCCGTGCGCAGCCGCCGCCTCGATCACCGAGCGGTGCCCCAGATGCACGCCATCGAAATTGCCCATGGCAATCGACGCGCCGCGATCCTGCGGTGCCAGCCCCTGCCAGTGCCTGACTATCTTCATGCGACCCCGTGGCGAGGGCCGTCCTGCCCTCAGTCGAACTTGCGGCTTGGCGCCAGAACCAGCGCCTCGCCCTTCAGCACCACGGTATTACCCACGGCGCAATGGGTTTCAAGGGTCACACGGCGCTTCGCATGGTCAATGGCCGTCACCTTGACCTCGGCATAGACGGTATCGCCGGGGCGCACGGGCGCCATGAACTTCAGCGACTGGCCCAGATAAACCGTACCATGACCGGGAAGCTGTTCGCCGATCACCGCCGAAATCAGCCCGGCGGTCAGCATCCCGTGAGCAATCCGGCCTTCAAAGATGGTGTCCTGCGCATAGGCATCGTCCAGATGCACCGGGTTCCTGTCGGTCGAGACCTCGGCGAAGAGTTCGATATCCCGGTCGGTCACGGTTTTCCGCAGATGGCGGCTCATGCCGATTTCGATGTCTTCAATGCAGATCGTCCCGCGGGGCATGTTGTCGAGCATCCTGCGAATCCTCCGGTTCCTGCGCTGCAACGTAGCATATGCTGCGTCGCAGCGCAATTGCGCGGGTAATTATTTGGCGCAGGTGCGACAAAAGTGGTAATAATGTTGCTGTGCCGTCAGGCCAGGTGCGGCATGGCATAGGTAGGTGACAGCCCCTCCGCCTCCAGCCAGCTTTCCAGCAAAGCCTTGTCAGGATTGGCGGAATCCGCGCCGAACCGATCTGCCACAATCCCGCCGGTGATGAACAGCGTGTCGATCCCTTCGTTCTGGCCACCCAGAATATCGGTCCAGGGTCCGTCGCCAATGCACAGGATGTCGTCATTGGACAAAGGTTCGGCGGTTTCGGCCATTTTCCGGCGGGCGAGATCGTAGATCGGCGGATGCGGCTTGCCGAAATACAGCGCGGTGCCGCCGCGTTCCTCGTAATCCTTCGCCAGCGCCCCGGCGCAATAGACCCGCTTGTCGCCCATATCGACCACGATATCGGGGTTGGCGCAGAGCATGGTCAGCCCGCGCGCCTTGCCGAGTGCCAGTTCGGTCCGGTAGTCTTCAGGCGTCTCGGTCAGATCGTCGCGCAGGCCGGTGCAGACGATGCCCTCGGCCTCGGCCATCGGCACAAAGGTGATCGGGTCATTGCCCTTCAACTCGGGTGGCAGGTCGGTGAAGAAGGGCATGTCCTTTTCCGCGCCAAGGAAGGCCACGCGGCGCCCGACCGCGCCGCTGACCAGCGCCTGCTGAGCGGCATCACCCGAGGAGACGATCATATCATAGCAGTCACGCGGTGCCCCGATCCGGTCAAGCTGTGCCGCGACCGAGCCGAAAGGGCGCGGTGCATTGGTCATCAGGACGACGAAGCCACCGCTTGCACGGAATTGTTGCAAGGCGGCGACGGCGGTGGGGAAGGGGGTCTTGCCATTGTGCAGGCAGCCCCAGAGATCGCAGAACACCGCACGGTAACGGCCGGAAATTTCGGAAAGCGAGGCGATCATCTGGGTCATGGCAGGCCTTTCAGGGGAGGATCGGGCGCAGTCTGGCGCAAGGGCCCGACAGCTTTGTGACAGCAGGGGCGGAACGGCGACGGGCCGGGGAGGGTTCCCCGGCCCGGTCGTGAATCGGCAGGTGATCAGAGCGTCAGCGACGGGATGATCTGCTTCTTGCGGCTCATGATGCCCGGCAGCACCACGCTGTCACCGGACACAGCGCAGCCAAACGAGGCTTCGGCCAGTTGCTTCACCAGATCGTTCGGCACCAGCAGCGTCGCTTCTTCCTTCAGGATGTCGATGATGAACAGCAGCACCTGATCGGCGCCATCTTCCTGCGCGACGGCAGGCATCGAGGCCATCAGGCTGTCCTTGCGGTCCAGCAGGATCTTCGGCGCGGTGGTTTCCAGCACGCTGACGCGCAGTTCCTTGCCGGCGACATTGTATTCTTTCGAATCCATCCGCAGCAGTTCGGCATCCGAGAAGGCGGAGACATCGGATTTCGCTTCGAACATGGCGGCGGCGAATTCGGGGATCGAGACACCCAGATCTGCGGCCAGCGCCTCAGCCACCTTACGGTCATGGTCGGTGGTGGTCGGGCTGCGGAATTCCAGCGTGTCCGACAGGATGCAGGACAGCATGGCACCCTTGATGCCGCGCGGCGCGCGCGCCACGTCGGCGCCCATCAGATCGTAGAGGATGGTCGAGGTGCAGGCCAGCGGCCGCATGGTAATGTCGATCGGCGTCTTGGTTTTGATGCCGCCGACCAGCATGTGATGGTCGATGATGCCAAGGATCTTCGCGTCGTTCACCGAGGGCGGCAGTTCGGCGGGGTTGTTGGTGTCGACGATCACCACTTCCTCACCCGCCGCCACATCGGCGATGATCGCGGGTTTCGGCAGATCCCAGTGCCGGAGCACGAAGGCCGCCTCGGTATTGGGTTCTCCCAGCAGCACGGCCTCGGCCGGGGTGCCTTTCACCTCGGTCAGATACCAGGCCCAGGCGATGGGCGAGCCGGTGGAATCGGTGTCGGGGGATTTGTGGCCGAAGACCTTGATCATGAATCTAACCCGTGGATGGAATGGTTTCGCGCGCCTTATAGGGAAGGAAAGCGCGCTTGTCACGGGAGGCCGGGGGCGGGGTGACAGCTTGCCGCCGATGGGTCACTCGTCGCGGTCCTGCGGATAAAGCCGCGTGCCGGGGAAGGGCGGCAGCCAGCTTTCGCGGCGGATGGTCCAAAGCTCGTAGCCGGGCACGAACTGGTCGGAGGCATCCAGCGTGCCCAGATGCACCTCCACCTCGGTGCCGGTGCGCGAAAACACCGGCGAACCGCAGGTCGGGCAGAAAAACCGCCCGGCATAGCCCTGCGCCCTGCCGGTCACGGTGACCGCCGTTTCGGGAAAGATCGCCGAGGCATGAAACAGCGCCCCGTGATGCTTGCGGCAGTCAAGGCAATGACAAACCCCCACCCGCAACGGCCGCCCCCGCGCCTCGATCCGCAAGGCCCCGCAAAGGCATCCGCCGGTGATGGAGGGCATGAGGTTGGCTCCGTTTGGTTGGAAGGGGGCAGGTTTGTGTTGGCTGTCAGCCTGCAGTGTCGCAGCATACTACATTGGGCGATAGGCCGAAAGATTGACGATGCATAATGGACAAAAACGTAGTCCGGCATTAAAAGGGGAAGGGCGTGCCACGAGTTTTGATTATGTTGAAAAATAAGTTGCGGATTGCAATACTGTATGCGGTATCCTTCTCGGTAAATCCTCTGTTCGCTGATGAGGTCAAGCTTTCAAAATATGCAATCGAGGCTTTGAGGCAGGCAGGAGAGATACCTGATGTATTCTCACCGAAAGATTTGCCCGGTCTTATTGCGGCCTTTGCGGAGCGCAACAATATTCCTGTTCGCAGGGAAGCAATACACAGAGTTTTGGTGGGCAGGGCCGCGCACAGATCTCTTCCTGCGTCCCCGAGGGTCATTGATGATGCGTTGCAGGAAATTGGCAAGTATGATCCTCAAGCGCGAGGATATAATTTCGATAGCTGGTGGGTCTACAAAAGCTTTGAGGGTCGAATGGCTGTTTGTGGCAGCTACGAAGATGTGAGAGGCGTGCAATTTATTCGATTGCGGGTTCATTTTTTTAGTGAATCTGAGTGGAAATTTGAAAGAGGTCTCGAAACGGGAGATCGGGCCGCGGGTATGTGTCTTTTCGCGGTTAGTGATTTGAAGTAAGGGAAATGCGCTAATATGGTGATTTAGCAAATCTGACTGTCTGATAAAGTTTCAGACTTTAATATCACTAACTTTAATGCTGAAACCTCATAGCATTCTAACCACGACTGACGTCAACATAGCTATCTCAACGTTCGTGTGAGGGTATTAACCCTCCGACGGCAGCGCGATCCGCTCCACCGTCCAGCCCTGTTCGGTCAGCAGGTTCAAAACGCCGGTCTTGCCTGCCAGATGCAGGGCGCCGAAGGCCGCGAAGGTGGGGCCGGTCGCGGTGGCGTCCTCGATCACAGGGATCCACGCCTTGTTGCGGCGGGTCATCAGGATGTCTTCCATCCGGGCAAACTCCGCCTCGGCCTTTTCCGGCGTGTAGCCGGGGGCATCGTGGCTCGACAGCCGCATGTATTCCCAGATGCGGCGGGTGTCGCCGGCGAAATAGCCGTCGGCCATGGTGGTGGCGAAATCGGCGATCTGCGGCTCCATCTGAAGTGTGGCGCGCAGCATGTCGATCTGTTCCTCCATCGACAATTCGTCGAAGATGGCGAACAGCGTGGTGTAGGGTTCCAGCGCCCGCACCGGCACCCCGGTTTCCGCCGCCTGTTCCATCACCAGATGATCCAGCCCGCGGCCCGCCTGCGCCTCGGCCATGTCGCAGGGCGCGATGCCCAGCATGGTCGCCAGATACCAGGGGCGCATCTTGGCCGCCATGACGGCGGGAATCTTGCGCGCCTCCAGCGCTGCGGCAACACCGGCCCATTCCTCGGGGCCAAAGCGTTCCAGCAGGCTTGGCCCCTCGGTCAGGAACAGCAACCCCGGATTGCTGGCAATCTCGTGCTTCAGCGCACGCTCCTCCTCTGGCCCTGCCTCGACCAGCAGGGTATCGACCCCGGCCAGTAGTGGCGTCACCTCGGCCAGGGTGGCGGCGTGCCGGGCATCGGGCATGTGATAGGTGCCCAGCAGATAGATCTGACGGTCGCCTTTGGTGGCCTGCCACAGATTGCCCTGCGCATAGGGCTGCGCCGCTGTCGCATCGGCCAGTTCCGCCGATTCGGCGGCGGGCAGGTCGGCCAGCAGGTTCTGCCCGGCACAGCGGGCGACCGCGTCCTGGGGCAGGGCGAAAAGGGCCAGCGCAAGCGCGGCGGAGCGGAACAGGGAAAGCTTCAACATATGCGCAGCCTTGCACAGGGGGCCGGTCTCGGGAAGGCAGCGCGGGGTAAAATTTTTCGTCGAAAATTTCGGATGCAGGCGTTGACAGCCCGGCGGACCATGCCTAACTCTCGCGGCGTTGGCACTCGCTGACGGTGAGTGCTAACCGGATTTCTAACTGGAACCTAGGGAGTGTATCCAGATGGCTTTCAAACCGCTTCATGACCGTGTTCTGGTCAAGCGCGTCCAGAGCGACGAAAAGACCAAGGGCGGTCTGATCATCCCCGACAGCGCCAAGGAAAAGCCCGCAGAGGGTGAAGTCGTCTCCTGCGGCGAAGGCGCCCGCAAGGATTCGGGCGAGCTGATCCCCATGACGGTGAAGGCGGGCGACCGCATCCTGTTCGGCAAATGGTCGGGCACCGAAGTGACGCTGGAAGGCGAAGAGCTTCTGATCATGAAGGAAAGCGACATCCTCGGCGTCATCGCCTGAGGTCGGTCTTCCTGATCCGGGGGCCGGTGACGGACCCCATTTTCTGAAATTCAAGACAACTGGAGCAAGCACATGGCTGCCAAGGACGTCAAGTTCGATACCGATGCCCGCGACCGCATGCTGCGCGGCGTGAACATCCTCGCCGATGCCGTGAAAGTGACCCTCGGCCCGAAAGGCCGCAACGTGGTCATCGAAAAGTCGTTCGGTGCCCCGCGCATCACCAAGGACGGCGTTTCCGTCGCCAAGGAAATCGAACTTCAGGACAAGTTCGAGAACATGGGCGCGCAGATGGTGAAAGAAGTCGCCTCGCGCACCAATGACGAGGCCGGCGACGGCACCACCACCGCGACCGTGCTGGCGCAGGCCATCATCAAGGAAGGCCTGAAGGCTGTCGCCGCGGGCATGAACCCGATGGACCTGAAGCGTGGCATCGACATGGCCACCACCAAGGTCGTCGAGACCATCAAGGGCGCCGCGCGTCCGGTGAAGGACTCGGACGAAGTCGCTCAGGTCGGCACCATTTCGGCCAACGGCGAAGCCCAGATCGGCCGCTTCATCGCTGACGCGATGCAGAAGGTCGGCAACGAGGGTGTGATCACCGTCGAAGAAAACAAGGGCATGGATACCGAAGTCGAAGTCGTCGAAGGCATGCAGTTCGACCGCGGCTACCTGTCCCCCTACTTCGTCACCAATCCCGACAAGATGGTCGCGGAACTGGAAGACGCACTGATCCTGCTGCACGAGAAGAAACTCTCGTCGCTGCAACCGATGGTCCCGCTGCTGGAAGCGGTGATCCAGTCGCAAAAGCCGCTGATCATCGTGGCTGAAGACGTGGAAGGCGAGGCTCTGGCCACGCTCGTCGTGAACAAGCTGCGTGGCGGTCTGAAAATCGCTGCCGTGAAGGCGCCGGGCTTCGGCGACCGTCGCAAGGCCATGCTGCAAGACATCGCCATCCTGACCGGCGGTCAGGTGATCTCCGACGATCTGGGCATGAAGCTCGAAAATGTCACCATCGACATGCTCGGCCGCGCCAAGAAAGTCTCGATCAGCAAGGACAACACCACCATCGTTGATGGCGCCGGTGACAAGTCCGAGATCGAAGCCCGCGTGGCCCAGATCCGCACCCAGATCGAGGAAACCACCTCGGACTACGACCGTGAGAAGCTGCAAGAGCGCGTGGCCAAACTGGCTGGCGGCGTTGCGGTGATCCGCGTCGGCGGTGCGACCGAAGTCGAAGTGAAAGAGCGCAAGGACCGCGTGGATGACGCGCTGAACGCGACTCGTGCCGCCGTTCAGGAAGGCATCGTTGTCGGCGGTGGCGTGGCGCTGGTTCAGGCTGGCAAATCGCTGGACGGTCTCACCGGCCAGAACAGCGACCAGAACGCCGGTATCGCCATCGTGAAGCGCGCTCTGGAAGCGCCGCTGCGTCAGATCGCCGAAAACGCCGGTGTCGACGGCGCCGTGGTGGCTGGCAAGGTCCGCGAAGCGAGCGACAAGAACTTCGGCTTCAACGCTCAGACCGAAGAATATGGTGACATGTTCACCTTTGGCGTGATCGACCCGGCCAAAGTGACCCGCACCGCGCTGGAAGATGCGGCTTCGGTCGCCTCGCTGCTGATCACCACCGAAGCCATGATCGCTGACAAGCCCGCCGACAAGTCGGCACCGGCAATGCCGGGCGGCATGGGCGGCATGGACGGCATGATGTAATCTGCCGGACCATCGGTTCGGGGAAGGGCGCCCTTCGGGGCGCCCTTTTCTATTCCGGCACCGAAACGCTGCCTTTCCCGCCTGCGCCGCACCCTTCGCTGCGGGAGGAAAGACCGCTGCCGCGCCGAACATCCCTTGCAGGCGGCGCCGCCGCGCGCGTAGCGTGGCGCCATGCGGCTCTTCTGGTTGACCCTGCTCACACTCTGCGCCTTCGCGGCGAACTCACTCCTGAACCGGGCAGCACTGGCCGGTGGCGGCGCCGATCCCCTGGCCTTCGCCGCGATCCGGGTTGCGGCAGGGGCCGCGACGCTTCTGGCGCTGGTGCAGGTGCGGGGCAAGCGGCTGCCCGCATTGCGCCCGGTGCCGGTGCTGGCGCTGGCCGCTTATATGCTGGGCTTCTCGCTGTCCTATCTGGAACTTGCGGCGGGAACCGGCGCACTGATCCTGTTCGGCGGCGTGCAGATCACCATGTTCGCAGGTGCGCTCCTGTCAGGAGAGAAGGTGCCGCCCAGGCGCAGCCTCGGTGCCGCGCTGGCCTTTGCCGGGCTGGTCTGGCTGATGTTGCCCTCGGCTGGCGCGGTGCCGTCCTTCCGCGCCGCAGCCCTGATGCTCGCCGCCGCGCTGGGGTGGGGGATTTATTCGCTGGCCGGGCGTCGCGTGGCTGATCCGCTGGCCTCAACCGCCGCGAATTTCCTCTGGTGCCTGCCATTGGCCGCGTTGCCGTTGATCTGGCCCGGCGCCACGCTGCCGAATGCGCAGGGCTGGCTGCTGGCACTTGTTTCAGGCGCGGTCACCTCCGGCCTCGGCTATGCCCTCTGGTACGCACTGGTGCTCCAACTTGGCGCAGGACGCGCGGCGGTGGCGCAGATGGCGGTTCCCGTGATCGCCCTGCTCGGAGGCGTCGCACTTCTGGCCGAGGTTCCGGGCCTCCCTGCACTGGCGGCCTCGGCCATCGTAATGGCGGGCGTCGCTCTCGCCACCCTGCCACGCCGCTGAGGCTTTTGCTTCTTGGCCAAATACTCAAGCCGCCGGTGCCGCCATTCCGGTGCCGGGCGCAGGCACGCGTTCACCGCAGGCCATGGCAATGCCGGGCGAGGGGGCTCGATGCCCCTGAGACCGGCGCTGCTTAGCCCTTGATCCGGTTCACATGGCCCATCTTGCGGCCCGGCCGTGCCTCGGCCTTGCCATAGAGATGCAGCGCCGCGTTGCGTTCCCCCGCGATCTGCGGCACCCGCAGCACGTCATCGCCGATCAGGTTCTCCATCACCACATCGGCGTAGCGGTTGCCATCGCCCAGCGGCCAGCCAGCCACTGCGCGGATATGCTGCTCGAACTGGTCGACCGCGCAGCCATTCTGCGTCCAGTGGCCCGAGTTATGGACCCGCGGTGCGATCTCGTTCACCAGCAGGCCCTGCGGTGTCACGAACAGCTCCACCCCCATCACGCCGACATAGTCCAGTGCGTTGAGGATACGGGCCGCGATCAGCACCGCGTCGGCGCGCTGCGCGGCACTCAGCCGGGCGGGCACGGTCGTGGTGTGCAGGATGCCGTCGCGATGGACATTCTCGCCCGGATCATAGCAGGCCACCGCCCCGTCGATGCCGCGCGCGGCAATCACCGAAACCTCGTGGCTGAAGTTGACGAACCCCTCCAGCACCGCCGCAGCGCCGCCCATGGCGGCAAAGGCCGCCTCGGCATCCTCCGCCGTGCGGAGCCGCGCCTGGCCCTTGCCGTCATAGCCCAGCCGCGTGGTCTTGAGGATTGCCGGTGCGCCGATCCGCCCCAGCGCGGCGTGCAGATCATCCAGGCTGTCCACCGCCCCATAGGGCGCGACGCTGAGGCCGAGGCCGGTCAGAAAATCCTTTTCCGCAATCCGGTCCTGGCTGACGGCCAGCGCCCGGCGGTTCGGGCGGATCGGTTTCGCCGCCTCCAGCAGATCCAGCGCGGCGGTGGGGATGTTCTCGAATTCATAGGTGATGACATCGACGGAGGCCGCAAAGGCCGCCAGCGCCGCTGCGTCGTCATAGCCCGCCGTCGTCACCCGGTCCGCCACATGGGCGGCGGGCGGATTGGCGGCGGGTTCGAACACATGGCTGCGGAACCCCAGCCGCGCTGCCGCGACGGAAAGCATCCGGCCAAGCTGGCCACCGCCCAGAATGCCGATGGTGGCGCCTTGCGGAAGGGGAGAGGTCATGCGGTCACCTGCCCCTGACAACCCGAGGCGCGGCCCCCGGACGGGGTTATTCGTCGGCGGGTTCGTCGGGAATGGAGGCCGAAAGCGCGTCGCGCCATGCGTCCAGTCGCGCGGCCAGTGCCGGGTCGTTCAGCGCGAGGATGCCCGCTGCCATCAGCCCGGCATTGGCCGCCCCGGCCGCGCCGATCGCCATGGTCGCCACCGGAAAGCCCCTGGGCATCTGGACGATGGAATAAAGGCTGTCCACGCCCGACAGCGCGCGGGTCTGCACGGGCACGCCGATCACCGGCACGCGGGTTTTCGACGCCATCATGCCCGGCAGATGCGCCGCGCCACCGGCGCCCGCGATGATGACCTTCAGCCCGCGCTCTGCGGCGGTCTTGCCATAGCTCCAAAGCCGGTCGGGGGTGCGATGGGCCGAGACGATCTTTGCCTCATAAGGGATGCCCAGCTCGTCCAGAATCGCCGCTGCCTCGCGCATCGTCGGCCAGTCGGACTGGCTGCCCATTATGATTCCGACTTCGGTCGCCATCAGCTTCCCCCTTGGTTTGCAGGGGCTTTAGCGTGCGGCGTGCCAAGGGGCAAGCACCGAAGCCGGGCTCAGGCGATGATGTCGGGGATCAGCTGATCCTCGATCTTCACGATCTGATCCTTCAGCGCCAGTTTCTGCTTCTTCAGCCGCCGCAGGGTCAGCTGATCGGGGCGGCCCGTCGCCTCCAGCGCGGCAATCGCCTCATCGAGATCGCGGTGCTCACGCCGCAGCACCTCAAGCTTGATGCGCAGCATCTCGTCGAGGTTGAGTTCCATCGAGGCGTTCATGGCAATCCTGGCGTCGCTCTGGTTTGAGTCGTGGGCTTCGGGTTTGAGAAGTATAGTCTTTTTCCTGCTCGAGGGGAAGAAAACTGCGCGGACCGATCCGGGCGCGCGGGCTTGCGCCGGAGGCGGTGGCGCCCCATATTCAGGTCTGGGCCGGATGCCTGACAGGGGCCGGCGCGATATGTCGCTTCATTCAAGGGCAAGTCGATGACCAAGATCAGTTTCGGATCGCATCCCTATCTTCTGGGCTTCGAACAGCTTGAACGGCTGGTCGAACGCACCGCCAAGGGGTCGGGCGAGGGCTATCCGCCGTTCAATATCGAGGCGGTGTCGGAAAACGCCTATCGCATCACGCTGGCCGTTGCCGGTTTCCGCGAGGATGAGCTCGCCATTACCGTCGAGGACCGCCAGCTCGTCATTCGCGGACGCCAGGCCGAGGATGAGGGGGACCGCGTGTTCCTGCACCGGGGCATCGCCAGCCGGGCCTTCCAGCGCAGCTTCGTGCTGGCAGATGGGGTTGAAGTTTCGGGCGCCCATATGGAACACGGCCTGCTGCATGTCGATCTGCGCCGTGTCGTGCCCGAGGCGGTCGTGCAAACCATCCCGATCCGCACCTCCCGCAGCGCCGCCGAGGCGCCGGTGAAGCGGATCGAGGCGAAGTGAAGGAGACGGGTCATGGATGTGAAAGTTGATCTTTTCCCGGAAACCGCAGATCGCATCGTCTATGTGCGTCCGGTTGCCGTGGCGGAACTGCCAGAGGAAATCCGCAATCAGGCAGGAGGGATTGAGACCCTCTATGCGGTCCATCGCCCGGATGGCGAAAGACTGGCCCTTGTGCGTGACCGGGCACTGGCTTTTGCCCTGGCGCGGCAGAACGATCTGGCCCCCGTCAGCGCGCATTGACCGCTGTGCGCAAGACCTGGCGCCGGTGCCGGATGGGGCGCGGCGGAGTTGAGTATTTTTGCAAGAAGCAAAACAGGAAGACGGGAAGGGGCGGCGACCGGGCCGCCCCTGTGTCGTTTCAGTGTCCCGCAAGCCAGCGTTCGGCGTCCAGCGCGGCCATGCAGCCCATGCCTGCGCTGGTGACGGCCTGGCGATAAACGTGATCGGTCAGGTCGCCCGCCGCGAAGACACCGGGGATCGAGGTGCGGGTCGAGCCGGGTTCGACCTTCACATAGCCGCCGTTGTGCAGCTCCAGCTGATCCTTGACGAGTTCCGAAGCCGGGGCGTGCCCGATGGCGACGAAGAAGCCTGCGCAGGGCACATCGGTGGTTTCACCCGTCTGCACATTGCGCGCACGGACGGCAGTGACGCCCAGCGGCGCTTCGGTGCCCAGAACCTCGGTCACCTCGTGATGCCACAGGAGTTCGACCTTGGGGTTCTTGAACAGGCGGTCTTGCAGGATCTTTTCGGCCCGCAGGGAGTCGCGCCGGTGGATCAGCGTTACCTTGCTGGCGAAATTGGTCAGGAACAGCGCCTCTTCCACAGCGGTGTTGCCGCCACCGATCACCACGACCTCTTTCCCGCGATAGAAGAAGCCGTCGCAGGTGGCACAGGCCGAGACGCCGAAGCCCTTGAATTTCTCCTCGCTGGGCAGGCCCAGCCATTTGGCCTGCGCGCCGGTCGCCAGGACCACCGCATCGGCGGTGAAGGTGGTGCCGCTGTCGGCATGGGCCACGAAGGGGCGTTTGGACAGGTCAAGCGTCGCGATATAGTCGCTGACGATGTCGGCCCCCATGGCGCGGGCGTGGGATTCCATGCGGACCATCAGATCGGGGCCCTGGACCTCGGTATCGCCGGGCCAGTTCTCGACCTCGGTGGTGATGGTGAGTTGTCCGCCTGGCTGAAGGCCCTGGACCAGAACCGGCTCCAGCATGGCGCGCGCGGCATAAACGGCGGCGGTATATCCTGCCGGGCCGGAACCGATGATGAGGAGGCGGGTATGCCGGGAGTCGCTCATGGAAACCTCGTTGAAAGCGTTCCCCCCATATAAGTGCGCCATGCCGGGGTGGCAAACCCGCAGGGCCAGAGGCGTGGATCGAATTTCAGTGATGTGGCGAAATAATATTGCGTCTGAGGCTGCAAAATCCTAATGTCCGCGCAAAACGTCGGACCACATGCCACGATGGCCCGCGCAGCAAGGATATCTGTACATGGCCGGCTCCAAACTGGACCCAATCGACCGTCACATTCTGGCCGAACTTCAGGCCGACGGGCGGATGACCAATGTCGAGTTGGCCAAGCGCGTGGGCATATCGGCGCCGCCCTGTCTGCGCCGGGTGCGGACGCTGGAGGAATCGGGCTACATCAAGGGCTATCATGCCGATGTGGATGCGCGCGAACTGGGGTTCGAGGTGCAGGTTTTTGCCATGGTGCGGCTGCAAAGCCAGGCCGAGGCGGATCTGAGCGCCTTCGAGGCGCGCTGTCGTGCCTGGCCGCTCGTGCGTGAATGCCACATGCTGAACGGCGAGATCGACTTCATCCTGAAATGCGTCGCACCGGATCTGTCGACGTTTCAGAGTTTCCTGACGGCCGAACTGACCGCCGCTGACAATGTGGCCAGCGTGAAGACCAGCCTTGTCATCCGCTGTGCGAAGGACGAGCCGGGCCTGCCATTCGACGTTCTGGAAGCACGTCTGAGCAAGAGCGCCTGAAGCCGGGGCATATGTTGTTCCGGGGGGAGGCCTTGGTCGCCCCAACCGGAGCATCCGACCGCACTTTGAGGATTGGCCGGATGTTCCAGCCGACAGGTGGCAGCTGAAACACTCAGGCGGCCCCTGATGCTGCGCAGAGGTTCGCAGCGGGGCCGCCCGTACTGAGCTACACAACCTGTTGCGGATGGCTGGGAGCCAAATTGGGGCAAGGACTTACCCGCCACCATCCGTTCTCGAGGACTAAGGCAAAGGTGGCTGAAATCTGGCGTCTTGTCAAAGTTCCAGCGCTTTTGTGGCGGTGCTGGCAAAGGTTGTGAAGAGGCACACGGGATTGTTTCGCAATCTCGCCGAAAACGGGGAGGCATCGGGCAGATCTTTCCCCTTGAAGCGGATATCCCGCCCGAATCACCCAAAACGAAAGGCCGCACCCGACGGGGCGCGGCCTTTTCGATCTGAGAGGGGTTTACGGCCGGAACGCGTGGTTCAGCGCGCGGCCTGAGCCCGCGGGGCCGGGGTGGTCGCTTTCACCGCGGCGGGTTTGCGACGGGCGCCGCGCTGCCACGGCATCGCGGGTTGCGCGGTTTCCGAAGCGGCGATCACCGATTTCAGCCAGCGACGTTCTTTCTTCATGTGCAGCTCCTGCATCCTGCATGTGCCCGAACCTGTGGGCCTTTGATGCTGCGAAGATGCCGGAAATTTGCGGCGGGCTTGCGGGAGGATTGTGGCATTTTCTCTGATTGGCCGCGCCGGGCCAGCGGAGAGATTGTGGGGAATTTTGTTATTTTCCGTATCCCGGAAACAGCCAATACCGACTGTTTCACAAATTGCGGCAAATCGCAGGCCGTTCTGCCGCAATCACAACCGGATACAGGAGATCAGCCGCCCGTAATCTGCCTCGCCGCGGTGGGTCGTGCGGCGGTAGGAGTAGAATCGCTCGGCGTCGCTGTAGGTACAGTGTCGTGTCCATTCGGCCTCGCCCACGCCCGCCGCGCGCAGGCGCCACAGCGCATAGCCCGGCAGATCGAACAGGGCGCGGTCGCCCTTGCCATTGGCGAAGAAACGGGCGGTGTCGCGATCATCGTCGATGAAGCTTTCGACGAATTCGGGGCCAACCTCATAGGCCGCCTGGCTGATGGTCGGGCCGATTACGGCGCGGATGCGTGTGCGGCTCGCTCCCAGGGCCTCCATCGCGTCCAGCGTCGCCTCCAGCACGCCGTCTTTCGTGCCACGCCAGCCCGCATGGGCCGCCCCGATGACCTGCGCCTCCGGGTCGGCGAACAGCACCGGCTGGCAATCGGCGGTCAGCACGCCCAACACCAGCCCCGGCTGGCGGGTCACCATTGCATCGGCGCGTGGCAGCGGCCCCTCATGGGGGCCGGTGACCGTGATCACATCCGGCGAATGCACCTGATGGACACTGACCAGCGCCTCGGGTTCGGCGCCCATGGCCTGCGCCACGCGGCAGCGGTTGATCGCAACCGCCTCGGCCAGATCAGAGGAGCCGTTGCCGCAGTTCAGGCCTGCGAAGATACCGGAGGAAGCTCCGCCTTTGCGGGTGAAAAAGCCGTGCCGGATGGGGGCGAGGGTCGGGGAGGTGATGATCTCGATCATGGCATGTCTCGGGGCGATTGCGGCGGAAAGCCCGGCGGCGGCGCGGTGCCGGGGCGGTGCAGGGCCAGCGCCTTGAACAGCGTTCCCATTTCTTCGGGGTGGGTCAAGCGCCGAGTTGCGGCGATATGGGCCTGAAGCGCCGTGCCGTCCAGCCTTTGCGCCAGCGTGGCCGCGCGTGCCTCGATCCCGAGCGCCACAAGCAGCGCGCCTTGCGTGGTATAGGCGGCGGGGCAGGCTGTGGCCTGCGCCAGCGCCGCGAAATCGACATGGGCGGTCAGGTCTGCGGCACCCGGATCGGCCAGCGGATCGGTGAAAGCATGGTTGCGCAGCGCCTGAAACGTGTCGCCTCGCGAGTGCCAGTTGCCATAGTCAAGGATCAGCGCCACGCCGCCATGCCGCGTGATACGCTCTCCAAGCATTGACATCACCGGGATGGCGGCGGGGCAAATCTCCACCACCTCGCCGGGTGCTGTGTCGGCCAGACGGTGATCCAGCGCCGCAATCGGCAGGGCAGGGCCGCGCGCCAGCGCCAGCCGCCCGTCGCGCAGGGTGACCACGGTTTCCTCCCAGCCACCTGTTGCGCGGGTGAACTGGCGGATCGGCAGCGCATCGAAGAATTCGTTGGCCAGCAGGAACAGCGGCGTCTCCGGCAGATCGGCGGCGCTGTCCAGCCATGTGACCGGATGCGCGCCCAGCGTGACACGCTGGCGCGCGCGCAGAGCGGGTGAGGCCTCGACCAGTGTGACCTGTGCCGCCGCATGAAAGCCCGGCACCCGCGCGGTGGCGCGCAGCACATCGGCCATCAGCGTGCCTCTGCCAGGCCCAAGCTCGGCCAGCGTGAAGGGGCTGGGCGCGCCCAGGTCCAGCCAGCTTTGGGCGAGGCACAGGCCCAGCAATTCGCCGAACATCTGGCTGATCTCTGGCGCCGTGATGAAATCCCCCGCCTGCCCGAAGGGCTCGTGCGTGGTGTAATAGCCGTGCTCGGGGTGCAGCAGGCATTCGGCCATGTAATCGGCAAGCGTCATTGGCCCGGTCGCAGCGATGCGGGCGCGCAGGATCGGCTCAAGCGGGGTCATCGGCGGACCGGCGGGCTTTAACGATAAAGTAAGCTCCGGCGAGGATCATGGGCAGCGAAAGCAACTGACCGGCCGTCAGACCGTAACCCCCCAGATGGAGGTAAAGACCCAGAGGATTGTCAGCGGTGATGAATTGCGCATCGGGCTGGCGGACGAATTCCACCAGAAAACGTGCAAGACCGTAGCCGGCAATGAAGGTGCCTGCGATCAGGCCGGGGCGGCGGAACGCGCTGGCGGCGCGGAATGCCAGCCACAGCAGCAGCGCGCCGAGGATCAGACCCTCCATCCCTGCTTCGTAAAGCTGGCTGGGGTGGCGGACACAAGGCATATCCAGCGTGGCGCAGGATTGTGCGGCCTCACCGGGAAAGGCCACGCCCCAGGGCAGGGTGGTTGGGCGGCCCCAAAGCTCGGCGTTGACGAAATTCGCCAGCCGCCCAAGCAGCAAGCCCGGCGGGGTGGCCAGCGCCAGCAGATCAGCGGTGGGCAACATCGGGATGCCTTCGCGCCGGCAGAACAGTGCCGCAGCGACGATGACGCCCAGAAATCCGCCGTGGAAGGACATGCCGCCTTCCCAGACCCGCAGGATCTGCGCGGGATGCTGGAGGTAGAAACCCGGCTGATAGAACAGCACATAACCCAGCCGCCCGCCCAGCACGACGCCAAGGATGATCCAGGTCAGCAGGCGGTCCAGCTGCTCTGCGGTCATCGGCGGGGAGACGGGCCAGAAACGCGGCGTGGCCAGCGCCCGTGTCACAAGCCGCCAGCCGATCAGCAGACCGGCGATATAGGCCAGCGCGTACCAGCGCAGCGCGAAGGTGACCCCGAACAGATCGACCGAGAATACCTCGGGTGACAGGTCGGGGAATGGAATGTAGCTCATACCGGCCTCCGTGACCCCGGCGCAGGCGGGGCCTTTCGCTTGTGTTGCGGGGCTGCGGCATTGTCAACCGCGCCCGCCCCGGCCCTTGATGCGCCGGGCGACAGGCCGCATATAGGGCCGAAGAACAGGAGTAGCCCGATGCAGACGCGCAGCAAGTTTCTGGACGACATGTCGCAGCTGATGACCAACGCCATGGGCGTGGCTCAGGGTGCGAAGACCGAGGCGGAGACGGCGATGAAAAGCCTGATGGATCGCTGGATGGCCGACCGTGATTTCGTCAGCCGCGAGGAATTTGACGCCGTGCGTGCCATGGCCCAGAAAGCCCGCGAGGAAAACGAGGCGCTTTCTGCCCGGATCGCGGCGCTGGAAGCGAAGCTGAAGTAAGCTGCGGTTTTCGGGGTTGCGAAGCGCCCCGTGCCGGTGTTAATCGGTCAGCAGAGCGGCGGGTATGGTGTAGTGGTAGCGCCTCAGCCTTCCAAGCTGATGGGGCGGGTTCGATTCCCGCTACCCGCTCCAGTTTTCCTAAAATATGATGATTTTCCGCGCCTTAAGGGCCGCAGAAGTCTTACGCAGGGCCATGCCGGATGGCCCTGCTTTCGCGTCAGAGATTGTCGGCCTGCGGCATGCCGAGAACGTGGAAGCCGCCATCGACCCGCACCACTTCGCCCGTGGTGAAAGCGCCGTAATCCGAACACAGCCAGACCGCCGTGCCGCCCACCGCCTCCAGCGTCGCATTCGACCGCAGCGGCGCGTTCTGTTCGGTGTGCCGGTAGGTCGCGCGGGCGCCCCCGATGGCCGCACCCGCCAGCGTCTTCATCGGGCCGGGCGAAATGGCGTTGACGCGGATCTTCTGCGGGCCAAGGTCATTCGCCAGATAGCGCGTGGCGCTTTCCAGCGCGGCCTTGGCCACGCCCATCACGTTATAATTCGGCGTGACGCGGTTCGACCCCTGGAAGGTCAGGGTGATCAGGCTGCCGCCTTCCGGCATCATTTCGGCCGCGCGCCGGCTGACGTCGATGAAGGAAAAGCACGAAATATCAAGCGAATGCTTGAAATTGCCGCGGCTGGTATTGATGAACCGGCCCGTCAGCTCGTTCTTATCAGAGAAGGCGATGGCATGGACGAGGAAATCCATCGTGCCCCAGCGATCCTTCAGCGCGCCGAAACAGGCCTCCAGACTTTCGTCATCGGTCACATCGACATCCACAAGGAAATCGCTGCCGACCGAGGCAGCCAGCGGTTCGACCCGCTTGCCGAAGGCCTCACCCTGATATGAAAACGCCAGTTCTGCGCCTTCATCGGCCAGCGCCTTCGCGATGCCCCAGGCAATAGAGCGTTCGTTCGCGACACCCATAACGAGGCCGCGTTTGCCTTTCATCAGTTCCGCCATGCCGGCTCTCCCTGAAACGGGGGCATTCAGCCCCGATATTTGCTCATGACCAGCGTGGCATTGGTGCCGCCGAAGCCGAAGCTGTTGGACAGCACGGAATCCAGTTCCACCCCTTCGCGGTAGGTGGTGGCGATTTCCTCGGGCTTCAGTTCGGGGTCAAGCTGGGTGACATTGGCCGAGGCCGCGATGAAATTGCCGTCCAGCATCAGCAGCGAATAGATCGCCTCATGCACGCCCGTCGCGCCGAGGCTGTGCCCGGTCAGAGATTTGGTCGACGAGATCGGCGGCACATTGCCTTCGCCAAAGACGCGGCGGATCGCCTTCACCTCGGTCACGTCGCCCGCCGGGGTCGAGGTGCCGTGGGCGTTGATATAATCGACCTTGCGGCCTTCCGGCAGCGTGGCGACCGCGAGGCGCATCGAGCGTTCGCCACCTTCGCCCGAGGGCGCCACCATGTCGTGACCGTCGGAAGTGGCGCCATAGCCGGTAACTTCGGCATAAATCTTCGCGCCACGCGCAAGAGCGTGGTTCAGCTCTTCCAGCACCACGACGCCGCCGCCGCCCGCAATGACGAAACCGTCACGGGTGGCATCAAAGGCGCGGCTCGCGGTGGCGGGGCTGTCATTGTATTTCGACGACATGGCGCCCATGGCGTCGAACAGGCAGCTCAGCGTCCAGTCAAGTTCCTCGCCGCCACCGGCGAACACGATGTCCTGCTTGCCCATCTGGATCAGTTCGGTGCCATTGCCGATGCAATGCGCCGAGGTCGAGCAGGCCGAGGTGATCGAATAGTTCACACCCTTGATCTTGAACGGCGTGGCGAGGCAAGCCGAGTTGGTCGAGGACATGCAGCGCGTGACCATGAAGGGGCCCATGCGCTTGGGCGCGCCCTTCTCGATCACGATCTGATGCGCCTGGAAGAAGTTGGAGGTCGAGGGCCCGCCGGAGCCCACGATGATCCCGGTGCGCTCGTTCGACACGTCGCCCGCCTCCAGCCCGCTATCCGCGATGGCCTGCTGCATGGCGAGGAAGTTATAGGCTGCACCCGGCCCCATGAAGCGCAGGTCGCGCTTGTCGATATGGTCTTCCAGCACGATCTGCGGCATGCCATGAACCTGGCTGCGGAACCCGTGCTCGGCATATTCCGGCGCAAAGACGATGCCGGATTTCCCGGCGCGCAGGCTGGCTTCCACCTCGGCGGCATTGTTGCCGATCGGCGAGACGATTCCGATCCCGGTGATGACGACGCGACGCATGGGGCCTCCCTCAAAATCTCAAGCCTGTTTAGGGCAGCGGGCCGGAAGGGGCAAGCGGGAAGGGGGCTTCCGGGGGCGGGGCAGGGCCTGTTGCAGGAGCGCCCTGCCGATATTACGCACGGATGCGGGCATCGTACCGGGGGTGGCCGGGGCGTGCGCGGACCGCGCTCTGACCTGCCCAAAGCCCTGACCTGACGCATGTCAGGATGCGGCTTCGGAACTAAAATGCCGGGCCTTTGCTTCAGGCCCGGCACAACACGCGCGATCTGACAGATGTTCAGTTTGCGCTGAGCGCGACTTTCATGTCGGTGACCTGATAGATGACCTCGCCATCGGCCTCGACGATGCCGTTGGCCACGCCCATGGTCAGGCGGCGGGTCTGGATCGCCTTGGTGAAATCGACCTTGTAGGTCAACAGCTTGCGGTCGGGCCGCACCATGCCGGTGAGCTTCACCTCGCCCACACCCAGCGCATAGCCGCGCCCCTGCCAGCCGCGCCAGCCGAGGTTGAAGCCGGTGAGCTGCCAGAGGCCGTCAAGGCCAAGGCAGCCGGGCATGATCGGGTTGCCGGGGAAGTGGCATTCGAAGAACCATAGGTCGGGCGTGATGTCGAATTCGGCAACAACATGGCCCTTGCCGTGTTCGCCGCGATCTTCCGAGATGTCGGTGATGCGATCCATCATCAGCATGGGCGGCGCCGGAAGCTGCGCATTGCCCGGTCCGAACAACTCGCCCCGTGCGCATTTCAGCAGATCGTCCTTGGTGAAGCTCGTCGGAAATGCCGCCATCTGGCCCTTTTCTCCTTTTATCCTTGGACCCCTCTATCACCCCGGTCTCTGCCGTGGCAAGGGTGGCGGACCCTGCCTGCGTGGGTTCCGCCGGGATCGCCGCGGCCGGGCAAGCGGTTTGTGGTGCGGGTGCGGGAAATGCGCAGTTATCGGATGTTTCTGGCGGCTTCCGGGCTGGCCAACCTTGCGGATGGGGTGGCGACGGTGGCCTGGCTGTGGGTCGCCACGCTGCTGACACGGGATGCGGCGCTGATCGCGCTTGTTCCGGTGGCCTTGCGGTTGCCCTGGGCGCTGTTCGCGTTGCCTGCCGGGATCGTCGCGGACCGGATGGACCGGCGCAGGCTGATCGTGGCGATGGATGGCCTGCGCGCGGCGGGTTTTGGGGCCGCTGCGATTGCCCTCTGGCTGGCCGCCCCGCTGCCGCCCGCCCCGGACAGCGGTGTGACCTCGCTGCCGCTGTTTGGCGCGCTGTGCCTGTCGGCGCTGATCGTCGGCGTGGCCGAGGTGTTTCGCGACAATGCCGCACAATCCTATCTGCCCGCCCTTGTCCCCTCGGAGGGGCTGGAACGCGCCAATGCCCGGCTCTGGCTGGTTGAGAGCGTCGGCAATGCACTGGTCGGCCCGGCGCTGGGGGCGGCGGCGCTGGGGCTGATGCTGGCCCTGCCTTTCGCGGGTAATGCGCTGGCTTACGCTCTGGCGGGGCTGATCATCGCGGGGATCGCCGGAGGCCCTGCATCCCCGCGCGCGGCAGCGGAGCGCAACTGGCGGCGCGAACTGGCCGAGGGCTGGGTTTTCCTGCGCGGCTCGCCGCTGCTGCGGATGCTCGCGGTGGCGACCGGGTTCTGGAACATGTTCGACAGCATGGTGATGTTCGCACTTGTGCTGCTGGCGCAGGAGAAGCTGGGCCTGCCTGCCGGGCAATACGGGCTTGTGCTGGCAGCGGCGGCGGTCGGGGGGATCGTTTCTGGCCTGATCGGGGACCGGGTGGTCCGCGCCATGGGGGCGGTGCGGCTGATGCGGGTCGCGCTGTTTTCCGGCGCACCCTGCTTTGCCGCCATGGCGGTAGCCCCCGGCCCGGTGACCGTGGGGCTGGCGCTGGGAATGGCGTGGTTCTGGGGCCTGACCTGGAACATCGTCTCGGTCTCGACCCGGCAGCGGTTGGTGCCGGATGCGATCCGGGGGCGGGTGAACAGCCTTTATCGCCTGATGGCTTGGGGCATGATGCCGGTCGGCTCGGCGTTGGCCGGGCTTGTCATCGGCCTTGCCGAAGCACCGCTTGGCCGCATCGCCGCGCTGGAGGCGTCGCTCTGGCTGGCCGCCGCCGGCACGCTGATCCTGACGCTGCTTGTCTGGCGACCGCTTGGCACCTATCTCCCACAGGCATTGTTGCAAAAGTGACGGTCGGGGGCGCAGGACGGGGAATGGGTTTGAAATCCCCGCCCGGCGGGCTTAGACTGCAAGGATCATTGGACCGGAAGGCAAGATGACCGAGACCGCAGACGATATGGTGATGGCGCGCGCAACCGGCTGGCTTGCGCAGGGGGGCTTGCGGCCGACGCGGCAGCGGCTGGCGCTGGCCTCGCTTCTGGTGGGGGATGGCGCGGATCGCCATGTCACCGCTGAAAGCCTGTTTGCCGCCTCGATGTCGGGCGAGGAGAAGGTCAGCCTCGCCACTGTCTACAACACCCTGCGGGCTTTCTGCGAGGCCGGGATCATGCAGGAGGTCGTGGTCGACGGTTCGAAAAGCTATTTCGATACCCGTATGGACGATCACCCGCATTTCTATTGGGAAGACGACGGCCGGCTGACCGATGCGCCCGCCGATCAGCTTGAGATCACCCGACTGCCCGATGCACCGGAAGGGGCCGAGATCGCGCGTGTCGATGTGGTGATCCGCCTGCGGCGGCGCTGATCGTTAGCGCAATCACGGAACCTGTCGCGCACGACACAGTTGTGTGAAGAGCTGACACAAAGCTCGAAATCACGACGGAACATGAACATCTGACGTAAAAAGTATGGCATTGCCTTGCGACAGCACCGCATGCCGCCTAGATTTTGCTGCCTCGTGCGGGGGATGACATTCCGCAGGGGCCAAGGGGGTCAGACGATGAGCACCTATACCAACCTTCCCGCACCCAGCCCCGAACAGGGGCTGAACCGCTATCTTCAGGAAATCCGCAAGTTTCCGCTGCTGGAACCCGAAGAGGAATACATGCTGGCGAAGGCCTGGGTCGACCGTCAGGATTCGACGGCGGCGCACAGGCTGGTGACCAGCCACCTGCGGCTCGCCGCCAAGATTGCCATGGGTTATCGCGGCTATGGCCTGCCGCAGGCAGAAGTGATTTCCGAGGCGAATGTGGGCCTGATGCAGGCGGTGAAGCGCTTCGATCCCGAAAAGGGCTTCCGCCTTGCCACCTATGCGATGTGGTGGATTCGCGCGGCCATCCAGGAATACATCCTGCGGTCGTGGAGCCTTGTAAAACTGGGCACCACCTCGGCGCAGAAGAAGCTGTTCTTCAATCTGCGCAAGGCCAAGGCCAAGCTTGGTGCGCTGGAGGAGGGGGATCTGCGCCCCGAAAACGTGGCCCAGATCGCCAAGGATCTGTCGGTGACCGAGGAAGAGGTCATCGCGATGAACCGCCGCCTTTCGGGCTCGGATGCCTCGCTCAATGCGACGGTCGGGTCGGACGGCGATGGAACGACGCAGTGGCAGGACTGGCTGGAGGATGAAGACAGCGATCAGGCCGGCGCCTATGAGGAACGTGACGAACTGGACGCCCGGCGCGAGCTGCTGGCGCAGGCCATGGCTGTGCTGAACGACCGTGAAAAGGACATCCTCGTGCAGCGCCGCCTGACCGACGAGCCGGTGACGCTGGAGGATCTGTCGGAAAGCTACGGCGTCAGCCGCGAGCGCATCCGTCAGATCGAGGTGCGCGCCTTCGAGAAGCTTCAGTCGCGCATGAAGGATCTGGCCCGTGGCAAGGGCATGTTGATCGACGCGTGATCTTCCGTCGGGGCGACCCTCGGGCCGCCCCTTCAACCGCTGCGGTCCGATCCGCTGTGGCCTGGGCGCTACTCTGCTACATTCCCGCTGATTTCGGGAATTTCCCGCATCCAGAATGCATTAAACCCGCTGGACCAAATCACGGGCTGATGGCACGATCCTGAAGGCGCTGGTGGGTGCGCCTTTTTCCAGGATTTTTATTATCATGAACAATCCGAAACAGACGCTGGTGATCGGCATGGCAGCCGTGGCCATTTCCGGCGCGATGATCCTCTTCGGTTCCGACGGTGCGAGTCCCGCGTTGCGGACGCTGCAATATCTTTTCTGTGCTCTTGGCCTTGCCGGAGTGATCGGGGCCCTTGTGCAACTGTCCCGGCGGTAGCGTGATGCGGCGGTGCAGCGCCTAAGTCGGCAGGGCAGCGATGCGGGGGCTTTACATCGCGTCGCTTTTCCCGTTCAAAGCGTCGCAATACGACTCTGATGCCGCAGGACGCGGGGCCCGCTGCGGCTGGGCGTTGCGTGCGCGGGCGCGTGTCATTACCTAGGGCGCAAACGAACAAGGACCGGACCCATGTCGATGCCCTCGGAAATGCTCAAGACCTTCCTCAAGCCGATGCACCCGGAGGGCTACAAGTTCGTCGCGGCCTTCGCCGTGGTGACTCTGGTGCTGTTCTGGATCTGGGAACCGCTGGGCTGGATCGGCACGGGCCTGACTGTCTGGTGCTATTACTTCTTCCGCGATCCCAAACGCGCCGTGCCGCAGGGGGAGGGGCTGATGGTTTCGCCTGCCGACGGCATGGTCTCGCTGATTGAACACGCCGTTCCGCCGCCGGAACTGGGCATGGGGGATACGCCGATGCTGCGTGTCTCGGTCTTCATGTCGGTGTTCAACTGCCATGTGAACCGTGCGCCGGTTGCCGGACGGGTGGTGAAGATGGCCTACCGCCCCGGCAAATTCCTCAATGCCTCGCTCGACAAGGCCAGCGAGGATAACGAGCGCAATTCGCTGTGCTTTGAACTGGCGGATGGCCGTCGCATCGCGGTGGTGCAGATCGCCGGGCTGGTCGCGCGCCGCATCGTGCCCTTCGTCAGCGAGGGGCAGGGCCTCAAGACCGGCGAGCGTTTCGGGCTGATCCGCTTCGGCAGCCGGGTTGATACCTACCTGCCGGAGGGCGTAGCGCCGCTGGTGGCGCTGGGCCAGACCTGCGTTGCGGGCGAGACGGTGATCGCGGAACTGGGCCGCGACCTGCCGCAGCGCCTGGCAAAGATGGTGTAAGCCATGGCCACACCGCGCCGCCTGTCCATCGCCGGGCTTTTGCCCAACATGTTGACCGTCGGCGCGCTGTGTGCGGGCGTGACGGCGATCCGCTTCGCTATCGAAGGCTGGTATCGCACTGCGTTGCTGCTGATCCTGCTGGCGGCGGTTCTGGATGGTCTGGACGGGCGCATCGCCCGACTGCTGCGCAGTGAAAGCCAGATCGGCGCCGAACTGGACAGCCTGTGTGATTTCGTGAATTTCGGTGTGGCGCCGGGGCTGATCCTCTGGCTCTGGGCCTTGCAGGATGTGAAGGCGGCCGGCTGGATCGCGGTGCTGATCTATGTGGTTTCGTGTCTCCTGCGGCTGGCGCGCTTCAATCTGGGCAATCGCGCCATCGACAAGGTGGCCGAGAAATCGGGTTTTCAGGGCGTGCCTTCGCCCGCCGGAGCCATGCTGGCCTTCCTGCCGATGTTCGCGGCCTTTTCCTTCGGCGGCAGTGGCGAAAGCCTGCCCGGCGGGGTCGTCGCCTGCTACATGGCGCTGGTCGGCGCGGCGATGATCGGTCGCTTCCGCACGCCCTCGTTCAAGAAAGTCACCTTCGAGGCGCAATATGTGCGCTATGTCGTCGTTGGCTTCGCCGGTCTGCTGGCCGCCTTGCTGGCCTATCCCTGGGCCACGCTGGTGGCTCTGGATCTCGTTTATATCGGAGTGGTGGTGTTCAGCCTGTTCCGCCGCCCCTCTGACCCCGAACCGCTGGAGGAGCCCACGGATGGAGCTTGAGGCCATCGCAAAATCCTATGCCCGCTGGGCGCCGGTCTATGACCGGACTTTCGGTGCCGTGACCAATGCCGGGCGCCGCCGGGCCACCGGCTTTGCCAATGCCGTCGGTGGCGAGGTGCTGGAGGTGGGCGTGGGCACCGGCCTGGCCCTGCCGTTCTATGCGTCACATCTGGCGGTGACGGGGGTGGATTTCTCTGAGGCAATGCTGGCCAAGGCGCGGTCGAAAGTAGCCGAACAGCATCTGACCCAGGTGCGCAGCCTGCGGCAGATGGATGCGCGCGAACTGGATTTCCCGGATGCCAGTTTCGACACGGTCTGCGCCATGCATATCATGTCGGTCGTGCCGGAACCTGAACATGTCCTTTCGGAAATGGCGCGGGTCTGCCGTCCCGGTGGCCATGTGCTGATCACCAACCATTTCGCGGCCGAGGGCAAGGGCGCGATGGCACGGTTAGAGCGGCTGTTCGCGCCGCTGTCGGATCTGCTGGGCTGGCACAGCGATTTTGCGCGCGCCCGCGTGCTGGGCGATGCCCGGCTGGAACTGGTGGAAGAAGACGGCCTGCCGCCGCTGGGCCTGATGACCTATCTGCGTCTGCGCCGCCGTTGACTCTGTCGCGGGCGTTGTCGCGCGGCGGCCCTGTCTTTATGATGTTAGCGAAAACATCGAAAGGGCAGGGCAATGGCGATCACCCGCTGGGGCATTCTGGGGGCCGCGAAATTCGCGCGCGAACATATGGGGCCGGCGATCCATACCGCCCGCAATGCCGAACTGGTGGCGCTGGCCAGCAGCTCGGCTGACCGGGCCGCGCCCTTCGCGGCTTTTGCGCCGGGCTTGCGCCTGCATGACAGCTATGAGGCGCTGTTGGCCGATCCGGGCATTGATGCGGTTTATATCCCGCTGCCCAATCACCTGCATCTGGAGTGGACCTTGCGCGCCATCGCGGCGGGTAAGCATGTGCTGACCGAGAAGCCGATGGCGATGCGGGCGGGCGAGTTCGACCGGCTGATCGCGGCGCGCGATGCTTCGGGGCTTCTGGTGGCCGAGGCCTATATGATCGTCCATCATCCGCAATGGCAGAAAGTGCGCGCCCTGATCGCGGAAGGCGCCATCGGGCGGATCGAGCATGTCGATACCGCCTTCAGCTATGACAACCGCGCCGATCCCGGCAATATCCGCAACCGCCCGGAAACCGGCGGTGGCGGCTTGCGTGACATCGGCGTCTATACCTTTGGCTGCACCCGCTTTGCCACCGGGGCAGAGCCTCTTGCGCTGAGCGCACGGGTGAAGCTGGAAAACGGTGTTGATACATGGGCTCAGGTGGTGGGCGAAATGGAGGGGCCGACAGGCCGCTTCACCTGGTCCTCCATCACCTCGATGCGGTTGTTTCCGCGGCAGGAGGTGGTGTTTCAGGGCGAAACCGGCCTGATCCGGCTGAGCGCGCCTTTCAATGCCGGGCTGTTCGGCGAAGCGCAGGTGGAACTCCACCGCGCGGGGAACATGCGCGAGTTGTGGCGATTTCCGGCGGTGAACCAGTATGTGCTTCAGGTTGAGGCCTTCGGTCGCAGCCTGCAAGAAGACGTACCCTACGCCTGTCCGCTGGAGTTCTCGCGCGGGACGCAGGGCATGATCGATCAGGTCTTTGCGGTGGCCACAGAAATCTGACCGCGCAGGGGGCTTTCCGCCCCCTCTTGCCTGCGGCAATTCACCCCCGAGGATATTTTTACCAAGATGAAAGCAGGCCCGTTTTCCCTTGGTCCCGCTATCCTCGGGGGGCAAAGGCCCCTGAGGCATCAGCCCATGGTGACCACGATCTTGCCGGTGGACTTGCGCTCGCGCAGGCTGGCCAGCGCCTCGGGCAGTTGCTCCATCGGGAAACACTGGCTGACATGGGGGTGCAACTCGCCAGCGGCGATCCAGCCGGCCAGCGTGGCAAGGCTCGCCGTCAGCACCTCGGGGCGGAAGCGCAGATAGCCGCCCCAGTACAGGCCCATCACGCTCAGGTTCTTCACCAGCAGCAGGTTGGCGGGCACCTGTGGCACCTCGCCCCCGGCAAAGCCGATGGCCAGCAGGCGGCCTTCGGGGCGGGTGGCGCGCAGGGCCTCCATGAAGGCGGGGCCGCCGACGCTGTCATAGACCACATCGACGCCGCCCAGCTCCTTCAGGCGGTCCCGCAGGCCCGGCGCTTCGCTGTCGATGACGACATCCGCCCCGGCCTGCGCCGCCGCCGCGCATTTCGCGGCGCCCCGCGCCGAGGCGATCACCCGCGCGCCCATCCGTTTGCCGATCTCGACCGCCGTCAGCCCGACGCCACCCGCCGCGCCGGTGACGAACAGGGTTTCATCGGGCTGAAGCCGAGCCTTGTGGTCCAGTGCCAGATGCGAGGTGCCATAGGCGATCTGGAACGCGGCGCCAGTAATGGCATCCATCGCGTCGGGCAGCTTCAGGCAGCGCCCGGCCGGGCAGAGTGTATAATCGGCCAGCCCGCCGATGCCGGGAAAGGCTGCCACACGGTCACCTGAGGCAAAGCCGGTCACATCGGCGCCGACCTCGGCCACTTCTCCTGCAATCTCCATCCCGAGCGTGCAGGGCAGGGCGGGCTTTTCCTGGTACTTGCCCTCTATTGTCAGCAGATCCGCGAAATTGAGCCCGCAGGCCCCAGTGCGGATCAGCACTTCGCCGGGACCGGGCACGGGGCGCGGAAGGGTTACAAGCCGGGGTGGGGTGCCGGTTTCGGCAAGGCGCCATGCACGCATCGGTATGCTCCTGTCCTGTCCCGGTCCCGGCGGCGCGCCCCTGCGCGACCCTTGCCCGGATGATTCCCTTTTTCCGGTTGAGCGGTACAGGTCTGCCGCACGTTGCGCAATAATATTGCGCATTGGTGTCCTGGCCGTGATTTCCGCCCAACAAAAGCGGGGAAATTCACAATATACCTATCCATTCGTATAGCAATCCATATACAAAAGGCACGATTTGTGATCATAAGCGTGGTAGAAAAAAATCAGGTCTTCGCGTATCGTGTTCAATCATACCGCGAAGGGTGGGCCCGAAAAACGCGGCTTTGTAATTGCTAGGGGAGTACGAAGATGAAGCATCCCGTGGACGCGCATGTTGGCAAGCGCATCCGTCACCGCCGCTGGATGGTGGGAATGACGCAACAGCAACTGGCGGAGCGGGTTGGCATCAAGTTCCAGCAAATCCAGAAGTATGAAACCGGCATGAATCGCGTCAGCGCGTCCCGCCTGTGGGACATCGCGGAAACGCTGGGCGTGAACATCAGCTTCTTCTTCGAAGGGATCGACGAGGCACGCGAGGTGCCCACTCCGGTCGAAGGCGACATCCTGGCCGACAAGGAAGCGCTGGAGCTGGTGCGGTCTTACTATGCGATCCCCGAGGCGCAGCGCCGTCGGCTGTTCGATCTGGCCCGCGTGCTGAGCGACGCTGCCTAGCTGCCCCTTCCGCGCTGACGCGACGCCCCGCTTGCGGGGCGTTTTGCTTTTGCGTGGCTTGACCGGAGCAGGGTCGCGGGGTAGCGCCTTGGCATCCGAGGCAGGAGAGCGATGATGACCGTGATAGCCCCCGATCTTTCGGCCGACCTGGTTTCGGTTGCGCATGATATGGCGGAGGCCGGGCGCAAGGCGATCCTGCCGCATTTCCGCAGTGTCGGTTTGACAGCGGACAGCAAGGAAACCGTGCGATTTGATCCGGTTACGGTGGCTGACCGGGCGGCAGAGGTCGCGATGCGCGCGGTGCTGGCACAGCGGCGGCCGCAGGATGCGATCCTCGGGGAGGAGATGGGGCAGCAGGCCGGCAGCAGCGGGCTGACCTGGGTGCTGGACCCCATTGATGGAACCCGTGCCTTTCTGGCGGGGATGCCCACCTGGGGTGTTCTGATCGCGGTGGCGGGCGCGGGCATGCGGCCGCTTTATGGCCTGATCGACCAGCCCTATATCGCGGAACGTTTCGAGGGCGGGCTTGGCCTGGCCCGGATGCAGGGGCCGGGGGGCAGCCGTGCGCTGGCCACGCGCCCGGCCCGGCCGCTGGACGAATGCATCATCATGTCGACTTTCCCCGAAGTCGGCAGCGCGGAGGAGGGGGCCGCCTTCCATCGTCTTGCCTCACAGTGCCGCCTGACGCGCTATGGGGCGGATTGCTACGCCTATGCCCTGCTGGCGGCGGGGCATATCGACCTTGTGGTCGAGGCCGGGTTGCAAACCTATGATGTGCAGGCCCCGATCGCAGTGATCGAGGCCGCTGGCGGGGTCGTCACCGACTGGACGGGGGCACGCGCCGATATGGGCGGGCGGCTGCTGGCGGCCTCATCTCCCGAGGTCCATGCGGCGGCGCTCGCTGCACTCAGAGGTTGAAAAGCCGCTTGCTGCATCTGCACAATCTGCGCTAGGTTTCGGGCGACGTCGCGAGTCCTTCCCCCCTTCTGTCGCACGTCCTCGTCTGTACCGAAGGGGCGCCAGAGGGGGAGGCGCCATCATGCCTGAAATTCTTGTTCGCAATGCCGATGTCCTTGTGACCATGGACGGCACCCGCCGCGAGATCGCGGGCGGTGATCTGTTGATGCGGGACGGTGTGATCGTTGCCGTCGGGCAGGGGTTGACCACCTCGGGCATGGTTGTCGAGGCGCGGGGCTGTGTGGTGACGCCCGGTCTGGTGAACACGCATCATCACCTTTATCAGACGCTGACGCGGGTGGTGCCGGGCGGGCAGGATGCGCTGCTGTTCGGCTGGCTGAAGACGCTTTACCCGATCTGGGCGCGCTTCGGACCGGAGGAGATGTTCGTCTCTGCCCAGATCGGGCTGGCGGAACTGGCGCTTTCGGGCTGCACGCTGACCTCGGATCACTTGTATCTTTACCCCAACGGCGCGCGGCTGGATGACACGATTGCCGCCGCCCAAGAGGTCGGGCTGCGTTTCCACCCCACGCGCGGCGCCATGAGCATTGGGGAAAGCGCAGGCGGCTTGCCGCCCGACAGTCTGGTGGAGCGTGAGGCCGCTATCCTGGAGGACAGCATCCGCGTCGTCGATGCTTTCCACGATCCGCGCGAGGGCGCGATGGTGCGTGTGGGGCTGGCGCCCTGTTCTCCCTTCTCGGTCAGTCGTGATCTGATGCGTGAGGCGGCGGTCCTGGCGCGCGACAAGGGGGTGATGTTGCACACCCATCTGGCCGAGAATGACGAGGATATCGCCTATAGCCTCGCGCAGTTCGGCTGCCGCCCCGGCCAATATGCCGAGGATCTGGGCTGGACCGGCCCCGATGTCTGGCATGCGCATTGCGTGAAGCTGGATGGCGACGAGATCGGGCTGTTTGCGCGCAGCGCCACCGGGGTCGCGCATTGCCCCTGTTCCAACTGTCGTCTGGGCAGCGGTATCGCGCCGGTGCGGGCGATGCGGGATGCGGGCGTGAAGGTTGGGCTGGGCGTCGATGGTTCCGCCTCGAATGACGCGGGCAATCTGGTGGCAGAGGCGCGGCAGGCGCTTTTGTTGCAGCGGGTTGCGCGCGGGGCTGATGCGATGAGCGCGCGCGAGGCGCTGGAGATTGCCACGCTGGGCGGCGCGAAGGTGCTGGGGCGCGGCGATTGCGGCTCGCTGGAGCCGGGCAAGCGCGCGGATCTCGCGATCTGGGACATGCGCGGGATCGAGGCGGCGGGCGCCTGGGACCCGGTGGCGGCGCTGATGCTCTGCGGTCCGACGCGGGTGCGCGACCTGTTCGTCGAGGGGCGGCAGGTTGTGCGCGACGGTCAGATGGCAACGCTGGACCTGCCGCGGGCCATCGAGCAGCAGAACCGGCTGGCGCGGCGTCTGGCGGGGCTGTGAACGAAGCCGCTTGCGGCCTGCCGCGGCCTGAGGCATCACCGGGAAAAGCGGAGGGTTCCATGCGCCACGATTACAAATCCCAGCAGGCCGAGACCTTTGAAAGTTTCGAGGCTTTCGCGGCGGATGCGCCGGCCGAGGCGGTCATCACCTATCAGTTCTATCCCGAGGATGTGGACGCGAACTGGGATGGGGTGCAGAAAGCCTTGCAGGCCAAGGGCTTCCGCACCAACCGGGATGACGAGGACGAGTTGCTGGATGCGCTGGTCGGTCCGGTGAAGATCGACGCCGAGACGATCTGGAAGTTCGAGAAGCTGGCCACCGAAATCGCGCTGGAATTCAATTTCACCCCGGATGGCTGGGGCCTGCTGGAGGAATGACGGCAGGGGGCTTTCCGCCCCCTCGCCCCTGCGGGGCTCACCCCCGAGGATATTTTTGCCAAGATGAAGGCTCAGCCACGCGGTGTGCCGCCAATCCAAACGGCACGGATGGCGCGGTCGTCACCCAGCATGATGGTGGGGAACAGTGCCTGCCAGATCGTTTCGGCGCGTGTGCTGGCCTGTGCGATGGCAGGTGTGGAGCCGAGGTCGATCACCACGAGATCCGCCTCCATACCCGGCTTGATATTGCCGATGCGGTCATCGGCCAGCAGGCTCCGGGCGGACCCTTGGGTGGCGAGCCACCAGAGTTCGGCCGGATGCAGGGCGTGGCCGCGCAACTGCCCGATTTCGTAAGCTGCGGCCATGGTGCGCAGCATGGAAAACGACGAGCCACCGCCGGTATCGGTGGCAAGGCCGACCCGGTGACCTGCCGCCTTCAGCCCGCCCATGTCGAAGAGGCCCGAGCCGATGAACGTGTTCGAGGTCGGGCAATGGATCAGGCTCGCATCCACCTCGGCCAGCCGGGCTTTCTCGCGCGGCTCCAGATGGATGGCATGGCCGTAAAGCCCGCCCCGGCCCAGCAGGCCATGCGCCTCGTAGGTATCCAGATAATCGCGGGCATTGGGGTAAAGCCCCTTTACCCAGTCGATTTCGTCCAGTTGCTCGCTCAGATGCGTCTGCATCAGGCAGGACGGGTTGGCGGCCCAGAGCGCCCCAAGCGCCTCAAGCTGTTCGGGGGTCGAGGTGGGCGAAAAGCGCGGCGTGATGACATAGGACAGCCGGTCCACCCCGTGCCATTTCGCCAGGAGGGCGGCGCTGTCGTCATGCGCCGATTGTGCGGTATCACGCAGGCCTTCGGGGGCGTTGCGATCCATGCAGGTCTTGCCTGCCCAGATCCGCTGCCCGCGCTCCTGTGCCTCTGACATCAGCGCATCGACGGAAGCCGGATGGATGGTGCAATAGGAACAGACCGAGGTCGTGCCATTGGCCAGTGTCAGGTCAAGATACCGGGCCGCAACCTCGGCTGCATAGGCGGGATCGGCAAAGCGCATTTCCTCGGGGAACGTATAGCTGTTCAGCCAGTCGATCAGCCGCTTGCCCCAGCTGGCGATGATGGCGGTCTGCGGGTAATGCGCGTGGGCGTCGATGAACCCGGCCGAAATCAGGTCGCGCCCGTAATCGGTGACGCGCGCTTGCGGCCAGGCGCGGCGCAGCCCATCCGCCGCGCCCACCGCCACGATGCGGCCTGCCTCGATCACCAGTGCCTCGTCCAGTCGCGCGGCCTCTGGCCCCGCCTCGAACGGATCGGCGGCGAAGCTCAGCACCTGTCCCAGCAGCAGTTCGGTCATCTCGGGCCTCCTGTTCAGCCGGATCAGCCTAAAGTCTTTCCGCTCGCAGGTAAATTTCCGCCACCACCCTGTTTCTTTGAAACAGCTTATCATAAGGTCGCGGCAATCGGCGCGGAGGCATGATGGCGGAACACGAGGCGATCCCGGCAGAGGATGAGGAAGAGCTGGACACGCGGCGCGTGTCAGCGATTCTGGATGCGGTGGAGGCCGGGGACAGTGCGCGATTGCGCGAACTGGTCGATCCGCTGCACGCTGCCGATATCGCCGACCTTCTGGAACAGATCGGCCCGTCCGCCCGCCGCGACTTCCTGCATCTCTACTCGCCCGAGATCGACGGCGACATCCTGTCGGAACTGGACGAATCGATCCGCGAAGAGGTGATCGAGGCGCTGCCGAAAGAGGTTCTGGCCGAGGCGGTCCGCGAGCTGGAAACCGACGATGTCGTCGACATCCTTGAGGATCTGGAGGAACCGCAACAGGCCATCATCCTCAGCGCACTGGCCGATTCCGACCGTGTGGCGGTCGAACAGGCGATGGCCTACCCGGAGTATTCCGCCGGACGCCTGATGCAGCGCGAGGTGGTGGTGGCGCCGGAACACTGGACGGTAGGCGAAACCATCGACCACTTGCGCAGTGCCGAATGGCTGCCCGACCAGTTCTATCATGTCATTCTGGTGAACCCGCGGATGAACCCGGTGGGGTATGTCACACTGGGCCGGATGCTGGCCTCGCGGCGCGACGTGAAGCTGCGTGACATCGCCGAAGACAGTTTCCGCACCATCGAGGCGACCGAGGAAGAGGCCGAGGTCGCCTATATCTTCAACCAGTATCACCTGATCTCCTGCCCGGTGGTGGACGAAAACGACCGCCTGGTCGGTGTCATCACCATCGACGACGCGATGAATGTGCTGGATGAGGAACACGAGGAAGACATGCTGCGCCTTGCGGGCGTGGGCGATGAAAGCTCGATCTCGGACGGGGTGCTGGATACGGTGAAAAGCCGTATCCCCTGGCTGCTGGTCAACCTTGTCACGGCCAATATCGCGGCCGGGGTGATTTCGCTGTTCGAGGGCACGATTTCGGCGCTGGTGGCGCTTGCGGCGCTGATGCCGATTGTCGCTTCGATGGGGGGGAACGCTGGGACGCAATCGCTGACCGTAGCGGTGCGGGCGCTGGCGACGCGCGACCTCACCGGCTCGAACGCGCTCCGGGTGGTGCGACGTGAGGCGGGCGTGGGCCTGATCAACGGTGCGGTCTTCGCGCTGATCATGGGCGGTGTGGCCTGGGCATTGTTCGGGACGCCCCTGCTGGGCGCGGTGATCGGGGCGGCGCTGATCGTCAATCTGCTGGTCGCGGCGCTTGCAGGTGTCATCGTGCCGCTTTTGCTGCACCGCATGGGGCTTGATCCGGCTCTATCATCGGGAACCTTCGTGACCACGATGACCGATGTGATCGGCTTCTTTGCCTTCCTCGGTCTCGCAACCCTGGTGCTGCTGTGACGATCACCGAAATCAAGACCGAGGCGCGGGCGGCGGCCTTTGCCGCGCGCAAACTGGCCCATGCCGCGGGGCAGGGCCGCGCGGCTGCGCTTCTGGCCGATGTGCTGGCGCCCCATGCCGGGAAGCCACTGGCGGGCTATATGGCGATGCGGACGGAAATCGACCCCGCGCCGGCAATGGCTGCGCATACTGGCCCGGTCGGCGTTCCGGTGATCCTGGGCAAGGGGCTGCCGCTGCGCTTCCGCGCCTGGCATCCGGGCTGTGATCTGGTGCCGGGCGAGTTCGGTGCGATGATCCCCGCCACGGGTGACTGGATCGAACCCGAGGTGCTGATCGTGCCGCTGGTCGGCTGGGACCGGCGCGGTTATCGTCTGGGTTATGGTGGCGGTTTCTACGACCGCACACTGGAGGGCCTGCGCGCCAAACGCCCGACACTGGCCATCGGCTTTGCCTTCGCCGCGCAGGAACTGCCCGAAGTGCCGATCGAGCCGACCGATCAGCGGCTTGATATCATCGTGACCGAAACCGGGGTGCTGCGGCTCACCTGACCCAAGGCTGCACAGGCGGCCAGGCTGGAATTTGAGTATTTTTGCAAGAAGCAAGCACAAGGGCAGAGAGCCGTTCTCCGCCCCCTTGCGCCTTTGCCTCTTGCTTCTTGTCCAAATACTCGAACAAGCCCACCACCGCGCATCCGCCTGGGTTACTTGGCGATCTTTTCGTCACGCACGAACATGTTCGCCCAAGCGCGGTCGATCAGCTCCGGGGTCATCTGGTAGGGGATGCCCTCGAATTCGCAGATCGCGATCATCTGGTCGATCAGGAACACCGGCTGGTAATTGGCGAAATTCATCTCGATGGTCGGGTATTTCACTTTCAGCAGGTGAATCAGCGCCTTTTCGTCCAGTGGCATCTTCTTCTTGCGGGCGACCATGGCAAAGATCTTCAGGAAGTTTTCCTGGTTCGGCCCGTCGATCTTGATCTTGAAGAAGATCCGGCGCAGCGCCGCGCCGTCGAAGATCTCGTTCGGGTGGAAGTTGGTGGAAAAGATCACCAGCGTGTCGAAAGGCACGGTGAACTTTTCGCCCGATTGCAGTTGCAGGATGTCGCGGCTTTCTTCCAGCGGCACGATCCAGCGGTTGACGAGCTTCTGCGGCGGTTCGGACTGGCGGCCAAGGTCGTCGACGATGAAGATGCCGCCATTCGATTTCATCTGAAGCGGCGCCTGATAGGTGCGGGCGACCGGGTTATAGGTGAGGTCGAGCATGTCGAGCGTCAGTTCGCCGCCGGTGATGACCGAGGGGCGCTGGCAATAGACATAGCGCTGGTCGAAGCGGTTCGAGGTGCGACGCAGGCTGTTCGGATCGTCCAGCGCCTCTTCGGCGGCGGAATGGACAATCGGATCATAGACGGTGATGACCTGACCCGAATATTCCACCGCGCGAGGGATATAGATCTTGTCCCCCAGCGCGTCGCGGATGCCGTTGGAGATCGAGGATTTGCCGTTGCCGGGCGGGCCATACATCAGGATCGACCGGCCCGAGCCGACGGCGGGACCAAGGTTGCCGATCAGGTTTTCCGGCAGGATCAGATGGCCCATCCCGCTCATCAGCTGGTCGCGGGTCAGTTTCATGTTACGGACCGACTGGCGCTTGACCTGCTGGGAATAGGTCTCCAGCGGCACAGGCATGGCGCCATAATATTCCGACTGCGCCAGCGCATCCAGCGCGCGGGCCTTGCCGCCGTCGGTCAACTGATAACCCATCTCGTTGCCGCTGGTGGCATGCAGGGTGCCCGTCGCCTCCAGCAGACGCTGGCTGCGGGCGAGGTCGATCAGTTCCTGTGTGGCCGGGATCGGCAGGCAGACGAGGCGGGCCAGGTCCGATACCAGATTGGTATTCGTGCGGAAGATCGTTTTCAGCAGGATATCCCGCATCATCACGATGGAAAGCCCGGTATCAGCCAGCGTGCGGGGGGCTGGTGGGGCGATCACATTGGGCGCGACCTGCACGTTCATGGCGTTCCTCGGCTTGGCAAACGGGCGCCGGACACCGGCGCGGATGTCACCGAGGAAAGCTGATCATTTGGCCAGAAATGGGGCGAGAAGGTAGAAAATCAGCGTTCCTGCAAGGGCAAGGCCCATGGGAAAATCCTTACGGTTCCAGCTTTCCCAATCGGGAAGCGCGCGACGCAGTGGCGGCACGGCACGCGCAAGGCGGTGGGTGGCGAAGGCGCCCAGCAGGCAGGCCGCGAACAGGGCGAAGATCAGGCGCGGATCGCCGGTGGCAAAAACCGGGGCCATGGCGGCGGCAAATTTCGCATCCCCTGCGCCCACCAGACCGATGGCATTGGCAAGGAACCCCGCCACCAGCACGATGCCCAGTACCGCCCAGCCCCAAAGGTAGGCGTTCATCGGGAAGGCCAGAAACCCCACCACGGCCCAGACAGCGGCCATCACCATCACCGCCTTGTTGGGGATCTTCATGAACTTCATGTCGGACCAGGCCACCCAGACGGCGACGGGCAAGCAGAACGGCAGGAACCACAGCGCGGCGGTGGGAGCGATCATCACGGAGCTAGCCTTCCAGCGCGGCAAGGCTGCGGGCGGCGGCCTCGAAATACTGCGGATGGGTTTCGACGGCATCCTGCAAAAGGTTACGGCCTGCTTTCACATCCCCTTGCTTCACGGCGGCAAGGCCAAGAGTATACAGCAGTTCCGCCCGTTCCTTCTGGGTCATCTGCACGACAGGCAGATCGTATTTGCGCTGCGCGCCGCGCGCCAGAACGAGGTTGTTCTTGGCGGTGAACATGGTCGGGTCGTGGGTCAGCGCCTCAAGAAACAGCTTCTCCGCCCCGGCATATTCGCCGCGCGTCAGCTTGGAAAAGCCCCAGTTGTTCAGCACGCTGGCGGGCTTCGTCGTCAGGCCGGCCGCGATTTCATAGAAACTGTCAGCCTTCTTCCACTGCTTCTTGCTGTCGGCGACCATCGCTTCCAGCCGGTAGCGTTCGTAGGTTTCGTGGGTTGGCGGGATGAGATTCAGCTGTGCCTCGGCCTGCGCCCAGTCATTCGCCCGGATCAGCGCATCGGCATAGCCCACGCGGTCGTCATTGGTCCCCTGACCGGAATTGACCAGCGACGCCCAGACCTTCGCCGCCTCGGCCGGGCGATTGGCGCGCACCAGCGATTTTGCGAGGCCGCGTTTCAGATCGGGCCGGTCGGGGTTTTGTTGCAGCGTGTTGGTGAAATAGGTCACCGCCTCGTTCGGATCGCCCACCGTCAGCATGATATCGCTGAGGTTGCTTTCGTCGATGACGTTCACATCCTTCAGCGCCTTCTGGACCTCGGCATCCGAGGTGCCGCGTCCGCAGGCGGAAAGCAAGACCATGCCGCCAAGGCACAGCGCAACGGTGACAGGGTGGCGCATTTCGCGTCCTTTTTACTGCTCGGTCCGGCCCGCAGCCTAGAGCGACGACAGCAGGACGAATTCGCCCTGACCCCGCCGCACCAGATTGAAGCGGTGCGGTTCTTCTTTCTCGTTCGGTTCAGAATAGATGGAATTCTCGGTCATGGCTATTGCGCGTTTCAGATTGTCGCGGATCGAGTCCGTCTTGCCACTGTCCTGCGCGAAGGCCTGCTGGAACACCACGCGGGCCTCGGGCACCTTGCCGCGCTCCATCAGCACGACACCAAGGTTGTTCTGAGCGGGCACGAAGGAAGGGTCGAGTTCCACCGCGCGGCGCAGAAGCTGTTCGGCCTGACCCAGCCGCCCGAGCGAGAGATTGGCTGACCCCAGCGCAGACAGGACATCGACGCTCATTCCATCCTCGGCTGCGGCACGAAGATAGGCCTTCAGCGCCAGTTCCGGTTCATTTGCGGCCATCAGGCGGTGGCCGACCAGCAGGCCGTCCACCCCCTTTTCACTGCCATCGGCGGCAGGGGGGGCGTTCAGCGCGGGGTTCAAAGCAGTCTGGCCGCCCGTTTGGCAGGCGGCCAGCATCAACAGACACATCACAAGTGCGGGTTTCATTCGGGTCCGGTCTCAGCCCCCGCCAAGCTGGGTTGCGATGCCATAGATCGACGGGCCGATCAGAATGATCATCAAGGGCGGCAGGGTGAACAGCATTGTGCCCAGTGTCAGCTTGGTCGGCAAGACGTTTGCCTTTTCTTCCGCCCGCATCACGCGCTTGTCACGCATTTCAGCGGAATAGACCCGCAGCGCCTCGGCGATCGAGGTGCCGAAAGTGGCCGATTGCACGAGCGTCGTGACGAAGGAGGCGACATCCGGCACGCCGACCCGTTCGGCCATGTCTTTCAGCACCTGCACCCGTTCCTTGCCGGCCTTGACCTCCTGACTGACGATTTCGAACTCTTCCGACAGGGCGGGATAGCCCGCACGGGTTTCCTTGGCGACGCGGTTGATGCACTGGTCCAGCGACTGACCGGCCTCGACGCAGACCAGCATCAGGTCCAGCGCATCGGCAAAGCCCTGCACGATTTCCTGCTGGCGGGTCTGCAACCGGCGCTGCACCCAGTATTGCGGCAGATAATAGCCCGCCGCTGCGGGCAGGATCGTGTAAAGGATCAGCGTCTGCGTAGACAGGTTGCCATGCTGCGTTTTCAGCATCATCGCATAGGCAAAGCCCAGCACCAGCATACCGATGCCCAGCGAGAACTGCGCGAAGTGGAACATCCGCACCGCATTCTTCTGCCGATAGCCCGCGCGCATCATCTTGAGCCGCGAGGCCGTCATCGTTTCGGCATCCTGTGGTTCCAGGAAGGCCGCGTATTTCTCCAGCTTGTCGGCAGCGTCGCGTTGCCGCAGCGCCTCGGCCTTGGTTTCGCTCGCGCGCTGCGTCCGCTGCTCTCGCAGCTTGTCCAGCGGATCGCTGCGCTTCTTCATCAGAGTGGGCAGCGTGGCGGCGGCCAGCAGGATACCCAGCGCCAGAAGCACGATCACCGGGCCCAGCGGCCCGAAAGCCTCGACCAGCATCGCATTGATATTGTCGAACATGACCGGGCCTCAGACTTTGATATTGACCATGATGCGCATGTAAATGATGTTCAGGATCAGGAAGACGCCGACCGCCAGCGCTGCGGGAATGAAGACCGAGGTTTCCTGAACTTCGTCAAAATAGTCGGGCTTCAGCATCAGGATCATCACCAGCGCCAGGATGGGGAAGGACGACAGGAACATCCCCGACCATTTCGCCTCGGCGGTGATGGCCTTGACCCGGCGGAACAGCTTGAACCGCGAGCGGATGACCTTTGACAGCCCTTCCAGGATCTCGGCCAGGTTGCCGCCGGATTGCTGCTGGATCGTCACCGCCACCGCAAGGAAGCGCAGATCCTGATTGTCCATCCGTTCGGCGAAGGCTTTCAGGCTTTCGGCCACGTCGCGGCCATAGGCGGCCTCGTCACCGATCAGGCCGAATTCGGTGCCCAGCGGATCAGGGACTTCCTTGGCGACGATTCCCATGGCTGAGGCAAAGGGATGCCCCACCCGGAGCGAGCGCACCATCAGCTCCACCGCGTCGGGAAGCTGTTCCTCCATCAGCGCCACGCGCTTCTTGGCCTTCTTGTTCACCCACATGTAGACGCCGCCGACGCCCATCACCACGGCAATCAGCGCCCGGACCGGGCCTTCGGCGGGTGTGCCGATAGCAAGGCCGAGATAGGCAAACACCGACAACCCGGCCATGATCCCGATGAGCTGGATCGGCGAGAAGGCGATATTCGCTTTCTGCGCCTTTGAGGCGAGGATCGAATAGACCGGGATTGACCGTGCCCGCATGTGCTGGCTCATCTCCTTGCGGAGCTGGGCCAGAACCTCTTCGCGGTTCTGGTTCTTTTCCATCAGCGCAAGCCGCCGCGACATGCGGCTGCTGAGGCTGATCGACTTGCCGAAGACGGTCAGATACAGACCTTCGACCAGCGCCAGCACCGCGACGAAGATCAGGACATAGACGATAACGGCGGGATTGATCGTCATGGGCGCACCTCAGGCAATCGGTTCGTAGATCGACGGGGGCAGGTTGAAGCCCCATTGTTTGAATCGCTCGGAATAGTGCGAGCGCACGCCGGTCGCATTGAAGCGGCCGATGATCTTGCCGTCCGGGGCCATGCCCAGACGCTCGTAGCGAAAGATTTCCTGCATCGAGATGACTTCGCCTTCCATCCCGGTGATCTCGGTGATCGAGATCATGCGGCGCGAACCGTCTTGCAGGCGGCTGGCCTGCACGATCAGGTTGACGGCGCTGGCGATCTGGCTGCGCACGGCCTTCAGCGGCATTTCGATCCCGGCCATGGCCACCATGTTTTCCAGACGGCTGATGCCGTCGCGCGGGTTGTTGGCGTGGATCGTGGTCATCGAGCCATCATGGCCGGTGTTCATCGCCTGAAGCATGTCGATGACCTCCTCGCCGCGGGTTTCGCCCACGATGATGCGGTCGGGACGCATCCGCAGCGCGTTGCGCAAGCAATCGCGCTGGGTCACCGCGCCCTTGCCCTCGACGTTGGCGGGGCGGCTTTCCATCCGGCCGACGTGGATCTGTTGCAGTTGGAGTTCTGCCGTATCCTCAATGGTCAGCACGCGCTCGGTATTGTCGATGAAGGAGGACAGCGCGTTCAGCGTCGTGGTTTTCCCCGAACCCGTCCCGCCCGAGACGATGACGTTCAGCCGGGTCGACACGGCGGCTTCCAGATAAAGCGCCATCTCCTCGGTGAAGGCGCCGAACTTCACCAGATCGTTGATGCCCAGCTTTTCCTTCTTGAACTTCCGGATCGACACCAGCGAGCCGTCGACCGCCACCGGCGGCACCATGCAGTTGAAACGCGAGCCGTCGGCAAGGCGCGCGTCGCAATAGGGGTTCGATTCATCGACGCGGCGGCCCACCGCGCTCACGATCTTGTCGATGATGCGCAGCAGGTGGCGTTCGTCCTTGAACGTGATGTCGGTCAGGGTCAGCTTGCCGCCGCGTTCCACGAAGATGCGCTGGGGTCCGTTTACGAGGATATCGCTGACCGTTTCGTCTTTCAGCAACGGCTCCAGCGGGCCAAGGCCCATCACCTCGTCATAAAGCTCCTGGTTCAGCGTGGCGCGGTCATGCGCGTTCAGCGCCACTGCCATCTCGTCCAGCGCTTCGGAGGAAATCGCAGCGATCTCGGCCTTGAGATTGGATTCCGACGCCTTTTCCAGTGCCGCGAGATTGAGGTTTTCCAGAAGCCGCTTGTGCAGTTCGACCTTCAGTTCCTGAAGCCGGTCCTTGCGCTTGCGTTCCTTGTCGGCGGCAGCGGCCTCGGCCGGGGCACGCGGCGCGTTGCGCGCGGGGGCAAGCCCCGGAGCCGCCGGTTTCGCCGGCTGCCCAACGGCTTTGGGCGCGGCGGTTGCCGCGCCTACGGGCGCCAGAGGGGCAGGCTTCGGGCTTGTGCCCTCAGGCTTCTTGAACCTTGAAAACATCTCGTTACTCCACTCGGCGACAGCTTAGCCGCGGCTGGTCTCGGCGGCCTTGTTCACCTCGAAAAGCTGCTTGGCCAGCTTGCCGATTTCCTTGCGCAGCGGGTTTTTCGCGGCGGTTTCCGACAGCGGCAGGCCGTGATCGTTGGATTGCGTCACCTGTGCGCCCCCGTCAGGCAGTTGCACCTCGATGCTGATATCCAGACTTTCGGCCATCCGCTTCACCCGGCTTTTCGCGGTCAGATCGGTGAACTTGGGCGCGCGGTTCAGCACGAAGCGCAGCTTTTCATGCGGCAGCCCTTCGGCTTTCAGCGCGCGGGTCAGGCGCAGCACATTCTGCGCCGAGCGCAGGTCCAGCTCCATCAGACCGAAATAGACATGGGCGCGCGACAGCACCGTCTCGGTCCAGGCCACGATGGTCTTGGGCATGTCGACGATCACGAAATCGAAATTCGCCATCGCCATGTCCAGCAGGCGCGACACATCCTCGGGGCCGATGATGTCCAGCGGCAGCATGTCGGAAGGCGCGGTGAAGACATGCAGGCGATCATTGAAGGTGATCATCGCCTGCAGGAAGGAATCGCTGTCGGCATGTTCGGTATCCTGAAGGATTTCAAACACCGCCTCGCGGCGCGGCAGGTCCAGATAGGTGGCGATGGCGCCGAATTGCAGGTCGAGGTCCAGCAGGCAGACCCGGGGCGGGTTCTGCTTGTCGATGGTCGCGAGTTCCCAGGCAAGATTCGCGGCAAAGGTCGAGGCGCCGGTGCCCCCGGCCAGGCCATGCACCGGCAACAGCACCGCGTCGCGGTCGCCCTTGGCCTTGAAGCTGGGCGTCTGGTGCGGCTCCTCGGGCTCGGCAGGCTGTTCGGCCGCCGGGGCAGGAGCGGGCTGGCGAATGCGTTCGATTGCTTCGTGCAGGGCACCTTCCGGCAGCGGATAGGGGACGAAGTCATCGGCCCCGAGGCGCAGCAGCTGATGCAGCGCGACCGGGCTGACCTGATCGGCAATCAGGACTACGCGGATCCCGCGCCCCTTGGCGGTGCGGATGATCTCGGTGATCCGGGTCAGATCGGCCTCGTCCTTGTCATCTACGGCGACTGCCACGAATTGCAGGCTGCCCGCATCCGGCTGTTCAAGGAAGATCGCGGCGTCCTCGAATGACAGATCGCCCCAGTTTTCACCCAGCTCCTGCTCCATGTCGTCGATGAGCAGTTCGAAATTCTGAACATCGCGCGAGATCGTGCATGCCACAACGGGCGCAGGATCGGGCTGAAGATTTGCCACACTCGTCATTGCCTCTGTCCTTCCTTGACCGGGCAGGCGGGGAACGGCGCCCCGCGCCGCGAATCCCGTAGCCGTCCCCGGGGCGCGTATGGACCGCGCCATTGGTTCGATTGCCCCGAAACTGGGGGTCAATATTGGCGACAATTGGGCCGAAAAGCCGTCAATCCGGGGCATTTGGACGGGCGAATCCGGCGCGGTGCCCAAAATGGAAACAGGCCCCGAAGGGCCTGTTCCGCATTCCGTTTCAAAGGTCAGCCGCCGGTGCCGACCGGCACCAGAACCGGCGTCATCTCGACGTTTGGCGGATGCTTGCGTTCCGCCAGCTTGACATATTCGCGCATGATCACGGCGGCATATTTGCCGTTCAGCGGCGCGGATTTGCCCTTCTGCACGAAGCCCGCGACCTCGGTCACAGTGCGGCGGTTCCGTTCTTCCGGGCTTTGGGTCATCACGACCGGCCGCGTCTCGCCATAAGAGACAAGCGCATCAAGACGCGACCGCGAGATGCCGCGGCTGCCCAGATAGGCGACAACAGCCTGGGCCCGTTTCTTGCCAAGCGATTTGTTATAGCCCGGCGAGCCCACGAGATCGGTATGACCATAGACCGAGAAGCGCAGTTCGGGGAACTGGCGCATCCAGTTGGCCTGATGATCCAGCACGCTGCGCGCCTCTGGTGTCAGCGCGGCAGAGTTGAACGGGAAGGTGATGGTCGAGGGCACTTCGCTGGCAAAGCGTCGCCCAAGCTGAATCCGGTAGTCGACAGCGCCGGTCTGGATCAGCGAATTGTTCATCGTCGCTTCGCCGAAATGGCCGTTGTCGACCTCGGCGCCCAGTTCCTTGTTCATGTCGCCGCAGGCCGACAGTGCCAGCAGCACTGCCGCCGAAAGGATGATCCGCATATGCCCCCGCATCGCTTACTCCATCACATAGCCGTAGGGGCTGGTGAAATCCTGCCGCGCGACCTCGCCAGCAGGGCCTTTGGCCCCCGCGACCTTGCCGAACAGGAACAGCTCTTTCTCGGTCGGGATGCGCACGCGGTCGGTTGGCAACGCCAAGGCCTCGCCGCGGGTGGGCGTTACCAGATGCGGCGTCACGATGATCACCAGCTCCGATTGCTGGCGCTGGTATTCGGCGCTGCGGAACAGCGCGCCAATGATCGGGATGTCGCCCAGCCACGGCACCTGGCCGTTCAGGTCGCGAAAGTCATCTTGCAGCAGACCTGCAATGGCAAAGCTTTCCCCGTCGCGCATCTCGACCGTGGTTGAGGTTTCGCGGCGCCGGAAAGCATTGACGCTGAAGCCTTCGTTTTCCACCGTCACCGTGCTGTCGATGGAGGAAACGGCGGCGTTGATCGTCAGGTTGATGTTGTCCCCGTCGACCACCACGGGGGTGAAGTTCATCTCCACGCCGAAGGGCTTGTACTCGACCGAGATACCATCTTTCGACACCACCGGGATCGGATATTCGCCACCCGCGAGGAACTTTGCTTCCTGTCCCGACAGGGCGGTCAGGTTCGGTTCCGCCAGAGTGCGGACCACCCCTTTGGATTCAAGGGCTTCCAGCAGCACCGCAAATTGCAGCGAACCTGCGGAAAACCCGAGGGCCAGCGCGGAATTCGCGTTTTCCCGCGCCGCGATATTGCCGTTGGAGATCCCGTTGTCGCCATTGAGCCAGGTGCCCGTCTCACCCTTGACGCCCACCTTGTTGCCGCCGGAGATGGCCAGAGAGGAAGACAGGTTCTTGGCGACCGAGCGCTGCATCTCGGCGAAGCGGACCTTGAGCATCACCTGCTGCGCCCCGCCGACGGACATCAGGTTCGACACCCGCTCAGGCGCATAGCGTTCCGCGAGGTCCAGCGCGCGATCCAGTTTCGCGGTCGAAGAAACGGTGCCCGACAGCACGATGCCGTCATTGGCGGTGCGGACCTCGATATTCTCACCCGGCAGGATCTGGCGCAGGCGTTCCTTGAACTCGGCCACATCGGGGGCCACCTGCACCTCGACGTTGGAGATCAGCTTGCCGTCGCCGGTCAGCAGCGTCAGCGTTGTGCGGCCGGGTGCCTTGCCCAGCACATAGATCGATTTGTCCGACAGGGTCGAGATATCGGCAATGCCGGGGTTGGCGATCGAGAGTTCCGCGAAAGGCGTATCACTTTCCACCACCACGGCGCGGTTCATCGGGACGTTCAGCGGCGCCGAGGCGCTGCCGGTCATGACGCGCAGGTTCTGGGCATCTGCCGTACTCGATCCGGCGGCGGCGAGGCACAAGCCTGCCAGAACCGCCGCGATAAACTTGTTCAACTGCATGTGACCTGCCTTTCCGATCACGCCTCGGGAACCGGGTCTTTTCGCCCTTTATTCGCATTCAAGATGCCGCAAGCGACATTTTATTGCAAGAATCAAACGCTTGTGCGGCGTTTCTGCTGTGGATAACCTGCAACAACCCACAAGCCGTAGCCGTAAACACTTACGGCAGCACCATTAATTGTGCTGCCGTCGAAGGTGTGGATGGTCAGTTGGTGCAGGGGATCGGGATTTCCAGCACATCTGCGCCCTTGCGGGTCTTGATGGTGCAGACCTTTTCCTCGACTTTTGGGGCCGCCGCCTCTTTCTGGATGCCCAGAAGCTGATCGTTATTGACCTCGATCGGGCCGGCCAGCGGTGTGTTGTCATCGCTTTTGGCGACCAGCGAGACCGAAAGCTGGCCGGTGGCCTGCCCCTGGGCCAGGCGCGCGACCTGCTGCGGGCTTGCGGCGACCGTCATGGCCTTGGGGGCCGACACGTCGGTTGCACGGGCATCTTCCTTGCCGGATTTGGTCGGCGGGCGGTCCACGGCGATAATCGCCAGCGAAGTTTCGATCATCTGCGTGACCTCACCGCCCATGCTGCTGACGCCGGTCCAGTAGACATCGACGCGGTTGCCCGGTTGCAGATAGCGCGAGGCGCCCGAGGCGTCATCGAATTTGATGGTAAAGGCGCGCTCTCCCGCAGCAAGCATGCCGGTCAGCCCCGCCACTTCGCCGGGTTCGGTGATTTTGACACCCAGAACCGGCTCGAATTTCTCCATCTGGCGCAGCACGAAGCGCGGCCGCGTTTCGCCTTCGGGGAACAGCGGATCGCCCGCCTTGAAGATGCCTTCGGGCAGGGCGCTTTGCGGCCAGTAGATCAGTTGCACGTCGTCGCGGGTCAGCGCGTCACCATAGTTGACCGCCCTGTTCACCACATAGACCTCGACCAGAGGTCCGGTTTTGGCCCGCATCTCGCGCTCTTTCGCAAGCTGGGCCTGGGTATGTCCGATGAAATTCTGGGCCATGTAAACCGCGAACCCGGCGAGAGCCAGCCCGAGCACCAGAACACCGGCAAAAATCATGCGCATTCTCGTTCCTCTCTCATTTTCTGCCTGTTCGGGCAGCAGATCGCCGCAAGACTAGCTGCGCGCCTCCAGAACCTTGTCGCTGATGCTTTCGGCGGCGTTTTCGTAAAGCGCCTGCGTCACGATCATGAAAATACCCATCGTCATGACAATGACTGCCGTGACCAGGACGACCCAGTCGACGGTGGCTGCGGCATCTTCGGCGCGCAGGAAGCCGGTGATCTTGTCCATGTCGGTCCTCGCGGTCCCTGAAGCGTCACGTGGAGCCTTGCAACGAAACAGGCTGCGGCTTGTGACCAAGCCGCAGCCCATGAAGTCTCGAAGTGTCCGAAGACGCCCGGATCAGTACGAGGCTGCGGTGTCCAGCTTGTCCGCGATGTTCGCGGCGGTCGCGTCGAGCGACGGCGAGATGGTTTGCATCACGACGAGGCCCAGGCCCACGATGGCGGCGGTCAGCACGACCCAGTCAACGGTCACGGCGCCCGATTCGTCGTTTTTGAAGGATTTGAAGATGTTCAGCAGTTTCATGGTCTTGGTCCCTTGGTTCAGGTGTTGCTCACTACTCGCCGCCGTTGCGTCTGACCGGCCTCTGTTCCGATCCGCTTCGTTGCGGCATGGGTGTATATAGCCCCCCGAAGGTGGCGGGAGTTGGGAGGCAATTTGACCGCTCGGGAAATCTGCGTAAAACCGAAAATAAAATCGCAATGCATTGAAATTAGTGGATATGTTTTTGAATTTTTCATGCCGAACGAAGGGCCCCACAGCCGCGCCCTGCCAAGTTGGGCAGGATTGCGGCAAAACTGCCACGATCTGACCGGGGGATTCGTCCCTTGCTGGAGCGATTCACGGGTTTCTGCGACAGTAGGGGGGCTAGAAACCGGGAAACGGGCAGGCATCCGCATGAGGCGGGCAGTATTGGTCACGATTCTGACAGGGGCGATTCTGCCCTTTCACTGGCATCCGGCGGGTGCCCAGACGCCTCCGGCGTTCGAGGATTTCACATTCCGGCGAATCAAGGCGCCCGGCTCGGGGGCTGGCAAGCGCATCACCGTGCAGATCGACCCCGAGGAACAGGCGCGCCGCCTCGCCGCCTCGCCCAAGGTCGACCGCGAGAAAGAGGCGCAGTCGGTGGCCGATGCGCCGCCGCCCGCACCGCTGGCTGATCCGGTGGCGAAACCCGCGTCTTCCTATGCATGGTTCTGGGAACAGGTGCCTGCGGACAGGGCGGCCGTGCAGGGGCGTTTCCCGCAGGCTCTGGCGGCGTTGTCGCAGGGGCCGGGCGGCAAGGCTGTCGCCGCGCCGCGTCTGCAAGCGATGCAGAATATCGCCTCGGCCTATGGCACTGACATCCTGAAAGCCACCATCGGCACCGAGGTTTCGCCCGCGCTCGCGCTGGCCGTCATCGGGATCGAAAGCGCGGGCCGCCCGGATGCGGTCAGTTCAGCGGGCGCGCAGGGGCTGATGCAGTTGATCCCCGCAACGGCCGAGCGGTTCGGTGTGACGGATTCCAAGGTGCCCGCGCAGAACATCAAGGGCGGGGTCGCCTATCTCGACTGGCTGATGAAGCGGTTCGACCGCGACCCGTTGATGGTGCTGGCCGCCTATAACGCGGGCGAGGGGGCGGTGGAGGCCAATGGCGGCATCCCGCCCTATGCGGAGACGCGGGATTATGTGCCGAAGGTGCTGGCAGCCTGGCAGGTGGCACAGGGCCTGTGTCTGACCCCGCCAGAGCTGTTTTCGGACCCCTGCGTCTTCAAGGTGATCGCGGCGGGGGGTTAGACCGCGAAGACATCCGCCCATTCGGGGTGGCGCTTGCGCTGTGCATTGACGAAGGGGCAAAGCGGCATGACCTTGAACCCCTCGGTCCGGGCATCCGCGACCAGACGCAGGACCAGCGCCAACCCGGCGCCGGTGCCGCGAAAGCTGTCGGGCACGCCGGTGTGATCGGCGATGACAAGCTGGGGCGAGGTGATGGAATAGGTCAGTTCGGCCTCCTCGCCGCCCTGACGAATGACATAGCGGCCCTTCGAGCCCGTGGTTTCGCGTGTGATCTCGAAGTCGCTCATGCAATCCTCCTGATGGTCGCAGGCGCCCCGCACAGGGCGGGGCAGCCAGATTCTTGCAAGGTCAGCCGACCAGCGTCGCCTCGGTGGCGGCGCGCAGATCGGCCTCGGTCACGCCATCGGCCAGTTCGACGATCTTCAGGCCGCCCGGCACCACGTCCAGCACGCCCAGATTTGTGATGATACGATCCACCACCGCCTTGCCGGTCAGCGGCAGGGTGCAGGCTTTCAGCACCTTCGACTCACCATGCTTCGAGGTGTGGTCCATCACCACCACCACGCGGCCCACGCCCGCCACAAGATCCATTGCGCCGCCCATGCCCTTCACGAGCTTGCCGGGGATCATCCAGTTCGCCAGATCGCCGTTTTCCGCCACTTCCATCGCGCCGAGGATCGCCATGGCGATCTTGCCACCACGGATCATGGCGAAGGAGGTCGCGCTGTCGAAATAGGCGGTCTGCGGCAGTTCGGTGATGGTCTGCTTGCCGGCGTTGATCAGGTCCGCGTCCTCTTCGCCCTCATAGGGGAAGGGGCCCATGCCCAGCATGCCGTTTTCTGATTGCAGCGTGACGTTGACGCCTTCGGGGATGTAGTTCGACACCAGCGTCGGAATGCCGATACCGAGGTTCACATACCAGCCGTCCTGAAGCTCCTGCGCGGCGCGTGCCGCCATCTGATTGCGATCCCAGGGCATCAGGCTTGCTCCTTCTTGCGGGTAGTGCGCTGTTCGATGCGCTTCTCGTGCTGGCCCTGCACGATGCGGTGGACATAGATGCCCGGCAGGTGGATGTGATCGGGGTCAAGGCTGCCCAGCGGCACGATTTCCTCGACCTCGGCCACGCAGACCTTGCCGCAGGTGGCGGCGGGCACGTTGAAGTTGCGCGCGGTCTTGCGGAACACCAGGTTGCCCGAGGGATCGGCCTTCCATGCCTTCACGATGGACACATCCGCCACGATGCCGGTTTCAAGGATGTATTCGCGGCCGTTGAAGACCTTCACATCCTTGCCTTCCGCGATCACCGTGCCAACGCCGGTGGCGGTGTAGAAGCCGGGAATGCCCGCGCCGCCCGCCCGCATCCGTTCGGCCAGCGTGCCTTGCGGGTTGAATTCCAGCTCCAGTTCGCCCGACAGATACTGGCGCATGAATTCGGCATTCTCGCCGACATAGGACGAGATCATCTTCCTGATCTGCCGGGTCTTGAGCAGTACGCCCAGACCGAAATCATCCACGCCACAGTTGTTCGAGGCGATGGTGATGTCCTTCGTTCCCGCCGCCTTGATCGCGTCGATCAGCAGTTCGGGGATGCCGCAAAGGCCGAAGCCTCCCGCCGCCATCGTCATGCCGTCGAACAGCAACCCCTCCAGCGCCGCTCCGGCGCTCGCATATGTCTTGTCCATGCGTCTCTCCCCGCAAACTCTCCGGGGTCAAGTTGTGGCGATTGCAACGGCCCAAGTCAATCGAACCCGTGCCGCATTGCAGCAGGGCCGCACGGAAAGCATGGGGCCGTGCGGGATGTGCCCTTTACCACGCCGCGCCGCCATGTAAGTTGCAGGCCAGTGCGGGTGTGGTGGAATGGTAGACACAGGCGACTTAAAATCGCCAGGGGTATCCCGTGCGGGTTCGAGCCCCGCCACCCGCACCAGAAGCGCGCTGGCCTGGCAGTCCGGCCTTTGCGCAAGAACCGGGTCGGTCGGCACATCCCGTTTTCCTAGACAGTTCTGAGCTTCAGGAAAGGAAGACGGAAATGCTACTGGATGGAAAGATCATCATTGTCACCGGCGCGAGCAGCGGGATCGGGGCGGCTGCGGCGCGGATTTTCGCTGCCGAAGGGGCAAGGCTGGTGCTGGGCGCGCGGCGTGGCGATCTGCTGGCCGATCTTGTGGCCGAGATCGCGGAGAAGGGGGGCGAGGCTGCCTTTCTGGCCGGGGATGTCGAAAACGGTGCCTATGCCGCTGATCTGGTGGCGCTGGCGGAAACCCGGTTTGGCGGGCTTGACGGTGCATTCAACAATGCCGGCATGACCGGAGAGCTGGGGCCGGTGCCCGACATGACCGAGGAAAACTGGCACAAGGTCATCGCCGTCAATCTGACCAGCGGCTTTCATGCGGCCAGGGCCCAGATTCCGGCGCTGCGCCGACGTGGCGCTGGCTCCATCGTCTTTACCTCGACCTTTGTCGGGCACACGGTCGGATTGCCGGGTATGGCGGCCTATGCGGCAGCGAAAGCCGGGCTGATCGGCATGACGCAGGTTCTGGCGGCAGAGCACGGGGCCGAGAACATCCGTGTCAACGCGCTGCTGCCCGGCGGGACGATGACGCCCATGGCCGGAGAGGATGCCGGATTCCATGACTTCGTGCGCGGCCTGCACGCGCTGAAGCGGATGGCGGAGCCTGCGGAAATCGCCAATGCGGCGCTGTTCCTGCTGTCTGACAAGGCGTCTTTCGTGACCGGCACGGCGATGCTGGCGGATGGGGGCAATTCGATCAGCAAGCTTTGAGCCTTGCGCGCTGTCCCGATGCGGGGCAGCGCTCAGCCCCGGTCGCGCCACTCGCGCCCCAGCAGGGCATAGATGAACTCGTCGCCCCAGACGCCTTCGAAGAAGTCGTTCTCCACCAGATGCGCCTCGCGGCGCAGGCCAAGACGGTCGGCAAGGCGCCAGGAAGCCTCGTTGCGGCTGGCGATGCGGGCGAAGATGCGATGCAGGCCGCAGGGACCGAAGCCAAGCGCCAGCATGGCCCCGGCGGCCTCGGTCGCGTAGCCCTGTCCGGCGAAATCGGGGTGGAAGATATATCCAAGCTCGCCCTGACGCGCGATGCGGTTGGCATATTTCAGCACCACCTCACCCAGCAGAGCCCCGTCCGTCTGGCGGCAGACCGCCAGCCGGAAGGCATCGCCCTCGTCCTCGAACCGCGGATCGCAGGCGCGGGCGAATTGCTGGGCCAGCGCCTCGCCCTCGGGCGGGGCGGTGTAAAGATGGCGATAAACCTCGGCCCGTCGGTGACAATCGGCATAGGCCGCGAAATCCTCGGGGACAAAACGGCGCAGCGAAAGCCGCGCCGTCTGGTGGGGCAGGGGCGGCAGCCCGCTCATGGCAGCATCTGCGAGGGCAGGAACAGCGTCAGCCCCGGGATCAGCAGCAGAAGCAGCAGGCGCAGGATGTCCATCATCCAGAAGGGCGTCACCCCGCGGAAGATCGTCGCGGTGGACACATTGCCGACCACACCTTTCAGAATGAACACGTTCAGCCCGACCGGCGGGGTGATCAGGCTGATTTCCGTCACCACCACCACGATGATGCCGAACCATACCGGGTTGAAGCCCATGCCGGTGACCAGCGGAAAGAAGATCGGCACAGTCAGCAGCAGCATCGACAGGCTTTCGAACACGCAGCCAAGCGCCACATAGATCAGCACGATCAGCGCCATGACCATCCAGGGGGCGAGGCCCATCTCCATCACGCCATTGGCCAGCGCCTCGGGCAGGCCCGCGATATTGACGAAGTTCGAGAAGATCCACGCCCCGATCAGTACCGCGAACAGCGAAGCGGTGGTCAGCGCGGTTTCCTCCAGCACCTCGCGGATGTCGGCGAGCGTCAGACCGCCGCGCGCCAGCGCGATCAGGAAGGCGCCCATCGCCCCCATGCCCGCCGCTTCGGTCGGCGAGAAGGTCAGATGGATCGGCCAGACATCCAGCGCGCCGTAAAGCCCGCCAATCACCAGCCCGAACAAGAGCAGCACCGACCAGACACCGCGCAGCGCCGCCAGACGTTGCCCCCAGGTCGCGCGCGGTCCCGCCGGACCGGCAGCAGGATTGCGCAGGACCGAGATATAGACGGCAGCCAGGTAAAACAGGATACCCAGTGCGCCGGGGATGATCCCGGCGATGAACAACTGCCCGATAGAGGTTTCGGTCAGCAGCCCGTAGATCACGAGGATGACCGAGGGCGGGATCAGGATGCCCAGCGTGCCGCCGGCCGCGATGGAGGCGGTGGAAAGGCTGTCGGCATAGCCGTATTTCCGCATCTCGGGCATGGCGACCTTCGACATGGTGGCGGCGGTCGCCAGAGACGAGCCGCAGATTGCGGCGAATCCGCCGCAGGCCACAATGGTCGCCATGGCAAGGCCCCCCCGGAAATGGCCCAGGAAGGCGTTCGAGACCTGATAAAGCTCGCGGCTGATGCCGCCCTTGTTGACGAACAGCCCCATCAGGATGAACAGTGGCACCACCGACAGGCCATAATCCTGGCTGGTGTCAATCACCAGCCGGGCCGCCATGGAGATGGCGCCGCGAAAGTTGGTTTCCAGCGCATAGCCCACAAGACCGACCAGACCCATGGCAAAGGCGATGGGCATGCGCAGCAATACCAGCACCAGAACGGCAGCGAAGCCGATGAGAGAGTCAGTCATGCCCGGCCTCCCACAGCAGGCGCGGGGCCAGCCAGATCATCAGGCCGCGTACAATCAGCACGGCAGCGGTGAGAAAGGTCATAATTGCGATGAACCATGTGACGGTGGAAACGGGAATGGCGAGGTATTCGGTCACGTCGCCATAGCTGCGGGCGCGTTCGGCCAGATCGACGATGCGCCAGGCAGGCCACAGCAGCATAACGCCCGACAGGGTGGTGACGATGCCGTCGCGCAGACGTTCAAGATGCAGCCGGGCGAAGATCGGGTCCAGCAGGTCCACCGCGATATGGCCGCCGCGCCCCGAAAGAACGGGCAGCGAGGCGAAGACGATGATGGCGATGGCGATACGGGTCAGTTCGGTGGCGGCCTCGATGGGCGCACTGAAGGCCGACCGCAGCACCACATCGCAGAAGGTCAGCACCATGAGCGCGAACAGAGTGACAGAAGCAAGAAGGACAGGCAGCACCGAAAGGCGCCGCATGAGGCGGATCAAGGGTATCATCAGGGGCTCCCGCAGGCGTGGGGCGCGCCGGTCCGGCGCGCCCTTGGGTCGCGTCAGTTGCCGGCGGCGGCGGTCATCTCTGTCATGACCATATCATAGGCTGCCTGTGCGTCGATGCCTGCGGCAGAAATCTGCGCCAGAACCTTTTCGCGCACCCGCGCGGCCATTTCGGCGAAGGCGGCCTGATCTTCCGCGCTGGCGGTCACGATCTTGTTGTCGGCCGCCGCTTCGGTCGCGGCGCGGGCGTCATTGTCGCTCTGGTCCCAGACGGCGCCCATCATGCGGCTGGCCGGTTCGCCGAACACCTTTTCGTCCAGCGCCTTCTGCACATCCTCGGGCAGGCTGTCGAAACGTTCCTGGCTCATCAGCACCGCGAAGGAGCCGCGATAGAAGCCGCCGGGCATTTCATAGACGTTCTTCGCCACTTCGTTCAGCTTGAAGCTGACACGTTCGCCCATGTTCATCGCCACCGCGTCTGCGGCGCCGGAGGCCAGCGTCTCATAGACCTTGGGCGCGGGCACCTGAATGCCGACGAGGCCAAGTTCGGCGCCCACTTCGGCCGAAACGCCGCCGCCGAGGCGGGTTTTCAGACCCTTCAGATCGGCCAGCGTATTGATTTCCTTGCTGGAGTGGATCTGGCCCGGACCATGGGTGGTCAGCGCGATCAGCTTGACGCCACGATGTTCGTCCAACTTGTCAAGGAAAGCCTTCTGCACATGCCAGTAGGCAACCGAGGCGGCCTCCGCATTGCCCGGATAGCCCGGCAGTTCAATGAGCTGAGTGCCGATGAACCGGCCCGGCTGGTAGCCGTGGAAGATCACCGTCATGTCGGCAGCACCATCCATCACCAGATCCATCTGGGCGGGCGGCGGGGCGAGGCCAAGCTTGATCTCGCCGGTGACCTGGCCGTCGGTGGCCTCTTCCATCATCTTCACCAGCCCTTCCAGCATGCCGGTGTTGATCGGGTGGGTCGGCGGCAGCCAGCTCGAGATGGTCAGCGTCTCGGTGGCATGGGCGGCGGCGGCGGTGCAGACGGCAACGGCGGCGCTGGCAAGAAGGCGTGCAATCCTGGTCACGGTGGTCTCCCTGTTGTGCGGCCCGACAGCTCCTCTTCCGGCGGGCTCATTATATGCAATTTCATGTATCCACAGAATCAGCCAGTTGTGAACTGATTTTTCATGTGAGGATGCGATGCGCCGCAATTTCTTGTGGCACAGGGATTTTCGGGGGATCTTCGGGGCGGGTCAGGCGTCCAGCGTCTCGGCCGGGGCCAGCCGGTCGATCAGCGCGCGCAGGGCTTGTTTGATTCGGGCGCCGTCGCTGCCTGCGAGGATATTCAGCAGATCGGCTTCGTGCCGACGGGCCTCGATCACCAGCGCCTCGGCCAGCGCGCGGCCTTCGGGCGACAGGTAAACCCGCGTGCGGCGGCGATCCTCGGGGTCGCCGCGCCGGGTGACGAGGCCGCGATCCTCCATCTGCGCGATGATCTTGGTCAGGCGCGACTGTTCGATCAGCGCGAATTGTGCCAGCCGGGTCACCATGGCGCCGTCACGGTCATGCAGACACGCCAGCACCCGCCATTCGGGCACGCGAAGACCTTCTTCGCGCACCCGCGCGTGAAACTGCGCGCTGGCGGCCTCGCTCGCGGCGGCCAGCAAATACAGCAGATAGCCCGAAACGAAAGTGTCTTTCAGTCCGGTCTCTGTCTCGGGCGCGGGGGTGGTGTCGGTCATGCAGTCCTCCGGTCTGGCAGAAGAACGCCGGGGCGGGGCAGGTTGTCAATGCGAAGGGCGGTCAGCGTCGCGCCGGGCGGTGAAAAAAACGCTTGACGAAATTTACATGAAATTTCATGTTTTGTGGAGGGGAGGACGAAACGTGCACAGCATCAAAGCCAGAATTACGGCCATCCAGCCACTGACCGACCGTATTCGCGAGTTCCGCCTGACCGGCGTGGCCGAGCGCCCGTTGCCGGGATGGGAGCCGGGCGCCCATGTCCGCGTCTCGCTGCCCGATGGCGACAGCCGGGCCTATTCGCTGATCGCGCTGGCCCGCGTGCCGGAGGCACCGGCGGAGTATCGCATCGCGGTGCAACTGGAACCCGAGGGCAAAGGTGGCTCGCGCTTCATGCACGGGCTGGCGGAAGGGGCGGAGGTCACGCTCAGCCTGCCAAAATGCGATTTTCCGCTGGTGGCCGGGGCGCCTGCTGCTCTGCTGGCGGGTGGCATCGGCGTGACGCCGATGATTTCCATGGCCACCGCGCTGAAGGCGGCGGGCACGCCCTTTGAATTCCATTACGCCGGGCGCAGTGCCGGGCTGATGGCCTATGCGTCCGCTCTGGCGGAAACCTTCGGCCCGGCCTTCACCGCGCATTGCGACGACGATCCGGCCACCGCGCTGAATCTGGACGCGCTGCTTGCCGCACTGGGCGACCGGCACATCTATGCCTGCGGCCCGCGCGGCATGCTCGACGCGCTGCGCCAGAAGGCCGAGGCGGCGGGCATCCCGGCCAGCCGTGTACATTTCGAACTGTTCGACGCCCCGCAGGCCGAGACGGGCGACACCGCCTTCGAGGTGGAGCTTGCCTCCACCGGCCAGACCTTCACCATCCCGCCCGACCGCAGCATCATCGAGGTGCTGGAGGAAGGCGGCGTCGATCTGGTCTACGACTGCCAGCGCGGCGATTGCGGCATCTGTCAGTGCGGCGTGATCTCGGGCGAACCCGATCACCGCGACGTGGTGCTGTCCGAGGCCGAGCGCGCGGCCGGGAAGCTCATGCAAATCTGCGTCAGCCGGGCGAAATCGCTGCGGCTGGTGCTTGATCTCTGAGGGAGGAAGCCATGACACGTTATACCGGCGACAAGGCGGCGGTCGCGGCTCTGGTGCAGGGGCATCAGGTGCATCGCGACGTCTATATCGACCCCGAAGTCTACCGGCTGGAGATGAAGCATCTCTTTGCCAATGCCTGGATCTTCGTGGGCCATGACAGCCAGACCCCGAACAAGGGCGATTATTTTACCACCATGGTCGGCGATCAGCCGGTCATCCAGGTGCGGCATACGGATGGCGAGATCTACGTTCTTTACAACCGCTGTCCGCACAAAGGCACCAAGCTGGTGATCGACCGCACCGGCAACACCGGCAAATTCTTCCGGTGCCCCTATCACGCCTGGTCGTTCAAGACCGATGGCTGCCTTCTGGCGATCCCGCTGAAGAAGGGCTACGAAAACACCGGGTTCGACCAGACCGACGCCGGCCATGGCATGAAATCCGTGGGCGCGGTGATGAACTACCGGGGCTTCATCTTCTGCCGTCTGGCGGAAGAGGGGATTTCCTTCGAGGATTTCTTCGGCGGCTCGCTGTCTTCCATCGACAATATGGTGGACCGCTCGCCCGCACAGCGGCTGGAGGTGGCGGGGCCGCCGCTCCGCTACATGCACAAGTGCAACTGGAAGATGCTGGTCGAGAACCAGACCGATACCTGTCACCCGATGGTCGCGCATGAAAGCTCGGCCGGGACGGCGGTGCGGCTGTGGAAGGAACTCGACATGCCCGAGGGCACGCCGCTGCCCCCGGCGATGGAGATCATCGCCCCCTTCACGTCGCCCTATGAATTCTTTGAGAATATGGGCATCCGTACCTGGCCCAATGGCCATGGCCATACCGGCGTGCATCATTCGATTCATTCGAACTACACCGAGATTCCGGGCTATCTGGACAAGCTGTCGGCCACCCATGGCGAGGAAAAGGCCCGCGCCATTCTGGGCGAGAACCGGCACAATACGGTCTATTTCCCGAACATCATGATCAAGGGCCCGATCCAGCAACTGCGCGTGTTCATTCCGCTCGCCGCTGACAAGACGCTGGTGGAAAGCTATATCTACCGGCTGGTCGATGCACCCGAGGAGCTGACCGCGCGCACCGCCATGTATAACCGCATGATCAACGCCCCCACCTCGATCGTCGGCCATGACGATCTGGAGATGTATGAGCGTGCGCAGGAAGGCTTGCAGGCCGATGGCATGGAATGGGTGAACATCCAGCGCCTCTACGACCCGGACGAGGATTTCGAACAGGAAAGCGTGCTGAACGGCACCACGGAAAAACAGATGCGCAACCAGTTCCATGCCTGGGTGAAGTTCATGACCCATGACATGCCGGCACGGGAGGCCGCGGAATGAGCGTGACGAAGGACGACATCATCGACTTCCTCTATGACGAGGCGCGGATGCTGGACGAGGGGCGCTATGACGACTGGCTGGCGCTCTGGCTGAAGGACGGGCACTACTGGATGCCGCTCGACTACAAGCAGACTGATCCGCTGAACGTGACCTCGCTGATGTATGAGGATATCTTTATGCTCAAGGTCCGGGTGGAGCGTCTGAACGGCGCGCGCACCTTCAGCCAGAAACCGAAAAGCCGCTGTCATCATGTGTTGCAACGCCCCTGGGTGGACGAGATCGATCTTGAGAGCGGGCGCATCCGCACCACGACGCAGATGCACTATATCGAGACGCGGCTGGATGAGCAGATGCTGCTGGCGCTGACCGCGCAGCATGATCTGGCGCTGATCGACGGGCGGTTGCGCATTGCCAACAAACGGGTCGACATCCTCAATTGCGACGCCGCCTTCGGCAATATCCAGTTGCTGCCATGAGCGCGGATTTCACCGCCGTCATCACCGGCGCGAGCAAAGGCATCGGCGCCGATCTGGCCGGGCGTCTACTGGCGCGCGGCTACCGGGTGATCAACCTGTCGCGCGGCCCGGCCGAATTCAGCCATGACCATTTGGAGAATGTGTCGGTTGATCTGCTGGACAGCGCGGCTGTGACCGAGGCCGCCGCCGCCATCGCCGCCCGGCATGAGGTGACACATGTCATCCACAACGCCGGGCTGGTCTGGCCGAAGCTGGTGGAGGAGGCGCAGCCCTCCGATATCACCGGCCTTGCGCAACTGCACCTTGGCGCGGCGCTGTCGCTGGTGCAGGCGGCCTTGCCCGCGATGAAGGCGCGGCGCTTCGGGCGTATCCTGTTCAATGGCTCGCGCGCGGCGCTGGGTGTGCCGACGCGCACCGCCTATTCCGCCAGCAAGGCGGGGATGATCGGCATGGCGCGAACTTGGGCGCTGGAACTGGCGCCGCATGGCATCACCGTCAATGTGGTGGCGCCCGGACCGATCCAGACCGACAACTTCTGGGGCATTGTGCCCAAGGGCAGCGAACGTGAGGCGGAACTGGCGAAACGCATTCCGGTCGGTCGGCTGGGCACGGTCGATGATGTCAGCAACGCCTTCCTGTTCTTCTGTGATCCGGCCTCTGGCTTCGTCACCGGCCAGACGCTTTATGTCTGCGGTGGCGCGAGCGTGGGAAGCATGAGCCTGTAGCCACGGCTTGCGCGGGGCAGGGCGGGCGGCTACCAGAGGGGTATGACCAAGCTTCCCACCCCGCGCGGCGCGCTGACGCCGGACCGTCCGCTTTCCGATCTGACCTGGCTGCGCGTCGGCGGCCCGGCCGACTGGCTGTTCCAGCCCGCCGACGAGGCCGATCTGGCCGAATTTCTGGCGGCGTTGCCGCCCGGGGTGCCGGTGTTCCCGATGGGGGTCGGGTCGAACCTCATCGTCCGTGATGGCGGTATCCGGGCAGTGGTGATCCGCCTCGGGCGCGGTTTCAACGGTATCACGGTAGAGGGCGGACGCGTCACGGCGGGGGCCGCCGCGCTGGACGCCCATGTTGCGCGGAAAGCCGCCGAGGCCGGGCGCGACCTGACCTTCCTGCGCACTATCCCCGGTTCTATCGGCGGGGCGGTGCGGATGAACGCGGGCTGCTACGGCCACTACGTCGCGGATTTTCTGGAGGAAATCCGCATTGTCACGCGGTCGGGGCAGATTGAAACCCTGCCCGCCGCTGCGCTGAACCTGCGCTATCGCCAATCCGACCTGCCGGATGGCGCCGTGGTGATCGGTGCCACCTTTAACGCGCCTGCGGGCGATCCTGCCGCGCTGGCGGCGCGGATGGAGGATCAGTTGGCCAAACGCGACGCGAGCCAGCCCACCAAGGACCGCAGCGCCGGTTCCACCTTTCGCAACCCGCTGGGGCGCAGCTCCACCGGCGCGGCGGATGACACGCATGAGCTGAAAGCCTGGAAGGTGATTGATGAGGCTGGCATGCGCGGCGCCCGCATGGGCGGCGCGCAAATGAGCGAGATGCATTCCAACTTCCTGATCAACGCCGGAGGGGCGACAGCCGCCGATCTGGAAAATCTGGGTGAGGAAGTACGAAAAAGGGTTTTCCAACACAGCGGGATCACGCTAGAGTGGGAAATCATGCGCGTCGGCGAACCGGCGACAAAATAACGAAGAATATCGGGGCAAAGACCCTGAAGAGGCAGTAAATGGCGGGCAAGTCGGGCAGGACGTGCTCCCGTGTAGCGGTATTGATGGGCGGCCGTTCCGCAGAGCGGGAGGTGTCGCTGTCGTCCGGGCGTGAATGCGCCAACGCTTTGCGGGTAGCCGGGTTTGAGGTGGTCGAGGTCGAGGCTGGCCCCGATCTGGCCGTGCGCCTGCATGAAATCTCTCCTGACGTCGTGTTCAACGCCCTGCATGGCCGCTGGGGCGAGGATGGTTGCGTTCAGGGTCTGCTGGAATGGCTGCGTATCCCCTATACGCATTCGGGTGTGCTGGCCTCGGCGCTGGCCATGGATAAAGAGCGCTCGAAGCAGACCTTCCGGGCCGCCGGGCTGCCGGTGGCGGAAAGCCTGATCGCCCCCCGCGACGAGGTGCGCACGCGCCATGTGATGCAGCCGCCTTATGTGGTGAAACCCTATAACGAAGGCTCTTCGGTCGGGGTCTATCTGGTGCATGAGGCCGCCAACGGCCCGCCGCAGCTTTCCGACAACATGCCCGAGCGGGTTATGGTCGAAACCTATGTGCCTGGGCGCGAATTTACCTGCGCCGTGATGGGCGACCGCGCGCTGGCGGTCACTGATATCATCACCTCTGGCTGGTATGACTATGACGCCAAATACAAGGCGGGCGGGTCGCGGCACGAGGTTCCGGCCAATATCCCGGCCGAAATCGAGGCGGCCTGTCTGGATTACGCGCTTCGCGCACACCGGGCGCTCGGTTGCCGGGGGCTCAGCCGGTCGGATTTCCGCTGGGATGAAAGTCGCGGGATGGCCGGGCTGATCCTGCTGGAAACCAATACCCAGCCGGGGATGACGCCCACGTCGCTCGCGCCCGAGCAGGCAGCCTTCCACGGCATCAGCTTCCCGGATCTCTGCCGCTGGATCGTGGAGGATGCGTCATGCGACCGCTGACTGCTGACCGCCGCTACCCCGATGCGCCGCGCGCCCGCGCGCCGCAGCAGGGCTATGTTCCGCAGGCGGCCTATACGCCCGCGCCGCGCCGGGACCCTGCGCCGACGCGCATGGCCTACCGGATGCAGCGGCTGTGGCTGACGCCCGCGTTCCGGGTGCTTATGCGGGTCGGGGTGCCGGTCCTGTGCGTGGCGGCCGTTGGCGCGATTGCCTTCGGTCCCGAAGCACGGCGCAATGCGATTTTCGCCCAGGTGGGCGAGTGGCGTCAGGCCATCGAGAACCGTCCGGAATTTCGCGTCTCGGTCCTGCAGGTCACCGGCGCCTCGCCTTCGCTGGATGCCGCGATCCGCGAGATGCTGGATGTGAAGCTGCCGGTTTCGCGCTTCGCCATCGACCTTGAGGCCGCGGCGACCCGCATCCGTACTCTGGATGCCGTGGCGCAGGCCGAGGTCAAGGTGGGGTCGGGGGGCGTGCTGTCGGTGCAGATCACCGAACGCAAGCCCGCGCTGATCTGGCGCAAGGAAGCCGAGCTTGACCTGCTCGATGCTTCGGGCCGCCGCGTGGCGCAGGTGCTGGAACGGGCCGACCGTCCCGATCTGCCAGTGGTGACCGGCCTTGGCGCCGACAAGGCCGCCGCTGAGGCGCTGGCCATCGTTGCCGCCGCCAAACCCGTGCTGCCGCGTCTGCGCGGCCTTGTTCGGATTGGCGAACGTCGCTGGGATCTGGTGCTGGACCGTGATCAGCGCATCCTGCTGCCCGCCGACAATCCGGTGCGGGCGCTGGAACGCCTTCTGGCGCTCGACAAGGCCGAGGATCTGCTTGGCCGTGACATCATCGCCGTGGACCTGCGCAATCAGGCCCGCCCCACCATTCGCCTTTCAGCCGATGCCCTGCGGAGCCTGCGCCGCGCCAAGGGGCTTGAGACCGTGGAGAACGCCCTGTGACCGATCTCTATCATTCGCAACGTGCCATGCGGAACATGCGCCGCGCCGCCATGCAGCGGGGCGTCGTCGCCATTCTCGACATCGGGTCGAGCAAGATCGCCTGTCTGGTCCTGCGCTTCGACGGGCCGGAGCGGCGGCGCGAAACCGATGGCGTGGGGTCCATGGCCGGTCAGTCGCAGTTCCGCATCATCGGCGCGGCGACAACCCGGTCACGCGGGGTGCGCTTTGGCGAGATCCACGCGATGAACGAAACCGAGCGCGCCATCCGCACCGCCGTTCAGGCGGCACAGAAAATGGCCAATGTTCGGGTCGATCACGTCATCGCCTGTTTTTCGGGCGCAGAGCCGCGCAGCTATGGTCTGGCGGGCGAGATCGAACTGGCGGACAGTGTTGTCACCGAACATGATGTGGCGCGCGCGCTGGCCGCCTGCGACATGCCCGACATCGGGCAGGGGCGCGAGGTGCTGCATGCCCAGCCTGTGAACTTCGCGCTGGATCATCGCACTGGCATGGGCGACCCGCGCGGACAGATCGGCAACCGTCTGGCCTGCGACATGCACCTGCTGTCGGTCGAGGCGAGCGTGGTGCAGAACCTGTTCTATTGCATCAACCGCTGCGATCTGGAGGTCGCGGGCATCGCATCCTCGGCCTATGTCTCGGGCATTTCCAGCCTCGTCGAGGACGAACAGGAGCTGGGTGCCGCCTGCATCGACATGGGGGGCGGGTCGACCGGCATCTCCATCTTCATCAAGAAGCATATGATCTATGCGGATTCGGTCCGCATGGGCGGCGATCACATCACCTCCGACATTGCCAAAGGCCTTCAGGTGCCGATGACGGTGGCCGAGCGGATCAAGACCAAACACGGCGGTGTGCATGCCACCAGCATGGATGACCGCGAGATGATCGAGATCGGCGGCGACAGCGGCGACTGGGAAAAGGATCGCCGTCAGGTCAGCCGGACCGAGCTGATCGGCATTATTCGCCCGCGCGTCGAGGAAATCCTCGAAGAGGCGCGCGTGCGGCTGGATGCGGCCGGGTTCGAGCATCTACCAAGCCAGCAGATCGTGCTGACCGGCGGCGCGAGCCAGATCCCCGGTCTGGACGGTCTGGCGGCGCGCATCCTGGGGCAGCGGGTCCGTCTGGGACGGCCCCTGCGCATCCAGGGCCTGCCGCAGGCCGTTACCGGACCTGCATTTTCCTCGTCGGTCGGGCTTTGCCTGTTTGCCACCCATCCGCAGGACGAATGGTGGGACTTCGACATTCCGGCCGAACGCTATCCGGCGCGGTCGCTCAAAAGGGCCATCAAATGGTTCCGGGACAACTGGTAACCCGCAACAAATTGCGGTCATGGCGAAATCCCGCTGAAATGGCGGCGTTATCCCCCATATTTTGTGGGTTTTGTGTGTTTTTTAGGTGACGGCGCAAGCCACTGTGGATAGAATTGCGGATAACTCAGGATCAAGGCGTGCGGGACAGGCACGGGCAAAATCCTGATAAAGAACGAGAAAACGGCGGCCCCAAGAAAAGCAGGCGGATTTGCAATGGCACTGAATCTGATGATGACCTCCCAGAGTGAAGAGTTGAAGCCGCGCATCACCGTGTTCGGTGTGGGCGGGGCAGGCGGCAATGCCGTTGACAACATGATCGAGAAGAACCTCGAGGGTGTGGAGTTCGTCGTCGCCAATACCGATGCTCAGGCGCTGCAACAGTCGCGCGCCGGGGCCCGCATCCAGATGGGGCCGCGGGTGACCGAAGGTCTGGGCGCGGGTGCGCGCCCCTCGGTCGGCGCCGCCGCCGCCGAGGAAACGATCGAGGCGATCGTGGATCATCTGGCCGGGGTCCACATGTGCTTCATCACCGCCGGCATGGGTGGCGGCACCGGCACCGGCGCCGCGCCGATCATCGCGCAGGCCGCGCGTGAACTGGGTGTGCTGACGGTCGGCGTTGTGACCAAGCCCTTCCAGTTCGAGGGCAACAAGCGGATGAAGCAGGCCGAGGACGGAATCGAGGCGCTTCAGAAGGTGGTCGACACGCTGATCATCATTCCGAACCAGAACCTGTTCCGCCTGGCCAACGAACGCACCACCTTTACCGAAGCCTTCGCCATGGCCGATGACGTCCTGTATCAGGGCGTCAAGGGCGTGACCGATCTGATGGTGCGGCCCGGCCTGATCAACCTCGACTTTGCTGATGTGCGTGCCGTGATGGACGAGATGGGCAAGGCGATGATGGGCACCGGCGAGGCGACCGGCGAAGACCGCGCCGTGCAGGCCGCCGAGAAGGCGATTGCCAACCCGCTGCTGGACGAGATCAGCCTGAACGGCGCCAAAGGCGTGCTGATCAATATCACGGGCGGCTATGATCTGACCCTGTTCGAACTGGATGAGGCCGCGAACATCATCCGCGAAAAGGTGGACCCCGACGCCAATATCATCGTCGGCTCCACGCTCGACCCGGAAATGGAAGGCGCGATCCGCGTGTCGGTCGTGGCGACCGGCATCGACGCTTCGGCTTCGAACCGCGCCGAAACCCCGACCCGTCGCCCGATGGGCAGCGCTGCGCCCAGCTTCGCCCCGGCGCCCGAGCAGAAGCCGGAGCCGCGCGTCGAAGTCCGTGCCGCCGAGGCTCGCCCGGCTGTGACGGTGCAGGTAGTGCCCGCCCAGCAGGCCGCTGCGCCGGTCGCTCCGGCCCCGCAGCCGCAACAGGCCGCGCTGTTCGACACGCCCGCCGCCGGGTTCGAGCCGATGCACGAGGACGAGGCAGTGGACGACATGCCGCCCCCGGCCTACCGTCCGCAGCCTGCTGCGCCGCAACCGGCCCCGCAGTCCCGCAGCTTTGCCGCCCATGATGCCGATGCGGGCAATTTTGTTGCTCCGCGTCCGCGTGCCGCTGGTCAGCCTTCGCCCGAGGCGCTGGCCCGTCTGCAAGCCGCTGTCAGCAAGGCACCGCCCGCTGCACAGCGCCCGGCTGCGCCGCAAGCCCCGGCCGCCCCGGCGCGTGCGCAGGAAAAACCGCGCTTCGGCATCGGCTCGCTGATCAACCGCATGGCAGGCCATGCGGCGGAACCGGCAGCCGAACGTCCGGCGCCGCGTCAGCAGCCGCAGGTGCAGGCCTATGACGACGAGCCCGAGCTTTCGGCCGATCAGGAGCGGATCGAGATCCCGGCTTTCCTGCGCCGTCAGGCAAACTGACCCAGGGGCAGGTCACATTTTTTACACAAAAGGCCCGCGCAAGTGGGCCTTTTGTCTATTTAAAGCATGAGCTTAGTGCCGTGTCGGCGGAATGTCCCGCTGTGTTACGGCCAGTGTTACAACTCGTCACAATGTGTGAGTTGAGGTCTGATCCCATCGGAACTACCTAAACTGAGCGGTTTTGTGCCAGCCTTGGTGCAGTGCCGCGAGGGGAATAATCAAGGGTCACCTGACGTGCAGAACACGTTGAAATCCGCCGCTGTCTTTGATGGTCTTGGCCTGCATTCGGGCCAGCCGGTGCGCATGATCGTGCACCCGGCGGCCGAGGATTCGGGGATTCTGTTCCGCCGGACCGACCTGCCTGCCGCCGAGGCCGACATTCCTGCGCGCTGGGATGCCGTTGTCCCGTCGAAATTGTGCACACTGGTGGCCAATGTGGCCGGGTCCAGCGTTTCGACCATCGAACATATCATGGCCGCTCTTGCGGGATGTGCCATCCACAACGCCGTGATCGAGATTGACGGGCCGGAAGTGCCGATCCTCGACGGGTCGGCCGTGCCCTTTGTTGAAAAATTCCTTGAGGTCGGTCTGGTCGAACAGGCCGCCCGTGTACGTGCGATCCGCGTCCTGAAGCCGGTCGAAGTGCGCGAGGGGGATGCGGTTGCACGGCTTGAGCCCTCGGACATGCTGGAAATCGATTTCCGCATCGACTTTGCGGAAGCCGCGATCGGCAAGCAGACCAAGATGCTGAACATGGCGAACGGGGCCTTCGTGCGCGAATTGTGCGACAGCCGCACCTTCTGCCTTCAGGCCGATGTCGACCGGATGCGCGCCAACGGGCTGGCCCTGGGTGGCACGCTGGAAAATGCCGTGGTGTTTGAAAACGGCCAGGTGCTGAGCCCCGGTGGCCTGCGCCACGCGGATGAACCCGTGCGCCACAAGATGCTGGATGCGCTGGGGGATCTGGCGCTGGCCGGGGGGCCGATTCTTGGCCGCTACACCGGCATCCGGGCCGGTCACGCCATGACGAACCGCCTGCTGCGCGCCCTGTTCGCCGATCCGTCGGCCTGGATGTCGGTGGATTGCGGCACGGTGACGGGCTGCAAGCTGCCGGGCATGGGTGTGCATCCGGGCGATCTGCCCGTGCATCACTGACGCCGGGCGGATGCCGCGGGCTGGTGGCAAGAAAGGCGTTTTGCCTCTCCCGTTTTTCATGCTAGGACAAGCCGAACAGCCTTGGCGGGCCGCCGTCAGGGACCAAGCCGCGCGGGACTTTTGCCCGCAAGGGCCGGAAGTGACGAGGCAGATGTGCAAGAGATGACGGGCGGAAAATCGGGCGCGGCTGTTCTGGGCGGCCTGCTTCTGGTAGGTATGCTTGCCGGTTGCGGCGGGGGCGGCGGGGCTGCCAGCAAGGAAGTGCCGCTTGATACGCTCAGCGCGGAGCAGATTTACAAGAAGGGCGAGCTGACGCTGGAAGGCGAACGCAATCCCAAGAATGCCATCCACTATTTCACCGAGGTGGAGCGGCTCTATCCCTATTCCGACTGGGCCCGCCGTGCGCTGATCATGCAGGCCTTCACCTATCACAAGAACCGCGACTACGAAGAGGCGCGGCAGGCGGCACAGCGTTTCCTCGATTTCTATCCGGGTGACGAGGATGCGGCCTATGCCAAATACCTCATGGCGCTCAGCTATTATGACCAGATCGACGAAGTCGGCCGCGATCAGGGCCTGACTTTCCAGGCGCTTCAGGCGCTGCGCGAAGTGATCGAGCAGTATCCCGACAGCGAATATGCCCGTTCGGCGATGCTGAAATTCGATCTGGCCTTCGACCATCTGGCGGCGAAGGAAATGGAAATCGGCCGCTACTATCTGAAGCAGCGCCATTACACTGCTGCCATCAACCGCTTCCGCGTGGTGGTGCAGGATTTCCAGACCACCACCCATACCGCCGAGGCGCTGCATCGTCTGGTTGAAGCCTATCTGGGCCTTGGCCTGACGGACGAGGCGCAGACGGCAGGCGCGATTCTGGGCCATAACTACCAGTCCAGCCCGTTCTATGACGACAGCTACAAGCTGCTGACCAAGCGGGGGCTGGAGCCGAAGGCCAAGGGCAACAGCTGGCTGGCCAAGGTCTATCGCCAGATGATCAAGGGCGAGTGGCTGTAAGGGGGAGGGGGCCCACCCCTCTTCCGGTTCGGGCCCTTCTTTGGAACTGATGATGCTCCGCTCGCTCGACATCCGCGACATGCTTATCATCGACAGGCTCGCGCTGGCGTTCCAGCCGGGCCTGAACGTGCTGACCGGCGAAACCGGCGCGGGCAAGTCGATCCTGCTGGACAGCCTGGGATTCGTGCTTGGCTGGCGAGGCCGGGCCGAACTGGTGCGCGCTGGGGCCGAAAAGGGCGAGGTGACGGCGGTTTTCAATCTGGCGCCGGGCCATCCCGCCCATGCAGTGCTGGAGGAATATGGCATCGAGGCCGAGGACGAGCTGATCTTCCGCCGTGTGAACCATGCGGATGGCCGTAAGACCGCCTGGGTCAATGACCGCCGTGTGTCGGGCGAGGTGCTGCGGGCGCTGTCAGATACGCTGGTGGAACTGCATGGCCAGCATGACGACCGGGGTTTGCTGAACCCGCGGGGGCACCGGCAGATGCTGGACGCTTTCGCCGGGCTGGATCTGGCGTCCGCGCGCGCTGCCTGGGGCGCTCTGGGGCGGGCGCGGAAGCGGCTGGACGAGGCGCAGGCGGCGCTTGCCGCCGTGCAGGCGGAAGAGGATTTCCTGCGGCACGCGGTTGCGGAACTCGACAAGCTTGATCCCGAGCCGGGCGAAGAGGCGACGCTGGACGTCCGTCGCCGCACCATGCAGGCGGCCGAGAAAATCCGCTCCGATGTCGCGCGGGCGCATGAAGCACTGTCCGATCAGGGGGCCGAGGGTCTGCTGTTCGATGCGCTGCGCCGTCTGGAAGGGGCCGCCGATCAGGCCGAGGGCGCGCTGGAGGCTCCCTTGGCGGCGCTGAACCGGGCGCTGCATGAGTTGGCCGAAGCGCAGCAGGGTGTGGAACGCTGCCTGTCAGTGCTGGACGTCAACCCTGCCGAGCTTGAGGCGATCGAGGAGCGGCTGTTCGCCATTCGTGCGCTGGCGCGCAAGCATGGCGTGTTGCCCGACGATCTGGGCACCCACGCGATCACCCTGCGCAATCGTCTGGCGGCGCTGGATGGCGGGGCTGAAACCGTGGCGCGGCTGACGCGCGAGGTGACGCTGGCAGAAGATGCCTACGGGGCCGAGGCCGCGCGGCTGACCGAAGCGCGCAAGGCGGCGGCGGGGCGGCTGGATGCCGCCATGGCGGCGGAACTCGCACCGCTGAAGATGGAACGCGCGGTCTTTGCGACTGAGGTCGGACCGGGCGAGGCCGGGCCGGAGGGGCAGGATGCGGTGGCTTTCACCGTCGCCACCAATCCCGGTGCGCCCGCCGGGCCGCTTAACCGCATCGCCAGTGGCGGGGAACTCAGCCGCTTTCTGCTGGCGCTGAAAGTTTGCCTGACCGGCGACGCTCCCGGCATGACGCTGATTTTTGATGAGATCGACAGGGGTGTCGGAGGCGCGACCGCCGATGCCGTAGGGCGGCGGCTGAAGGCGCTGGCCGAGGGGGCTCAGGTTCTGGTCGTCACCCACAGTCCACAGGTGGCGGCTTTGGGGGCGCATCACTGGCGGGTGGAAAAGCGGGTCGAGGGGGACATGACGCTTTCGACCGTCACTCCGCTGGGCGCCGAAGCGCGGGTTGAGGAAATTGGCCGCATGCTCGCGGGCGATACCGTGTCCGATGCCGCGCGGGCGGCGGCGATGGCACTGCTCGACGGGTGATGCTGCGTTGCAGCAAGTGCAGGGCGGCAGGGCGCCGTTTGCAATTGTTCCGTCAGGTGTGCTGACCTATCTTGGGGTCAGGGAGGCTGAACCATCAAAAGGGTTTTGCCATGATGAACAAGATGTCCCGCTTCCTGCGGTCTTTCCGTATCCCCAGCACCGAGGAGCTGGAGATGGCCTATCTGGAAGGCGCGCGCGATCGCTACGATCTGGAATACCGGCAGCACGAGATCGACGCCGGTAAGTTCCGCCGCAATTTCGCTTACTATTACTGATCAACCCTCCGCCGCGCAGAATTGCAGCGCGGCGGCCCGCCAGCCTTGCGGGGTGATGATCAGCGTCGCCACCAGAACCACGCCTACGCGGCCCAGATCCGCGCCCTGCGGGTCGATCAGGCCGGACAACACGAAGCGTTGATGCAGCACGGCAATCTGCGGCCCCAGTTGCCGCAGCTTGGCCCGCCCCGTCACCAGACGGGCGCGGGCCAGCGTTCCGGCAAATTCGGCGGCGAAGGTCGTGGCGATGTCCTTGCGGCCCTCCGCCCAGCGGCCGGTCAGGCTGACCAGATCGCCGTCCTCGGCCATCAGATCGGCCAGCGCCTTGGCGTCCTGGGCCGTCCAGGCGCGGGCAAAGGCGCGGGCGAAATCATCGGCAGTGGTCGTTTCAGCCTTGGTCATGCGGCGGCACCAGCTTTCCGGGGTTCATCAGGTTCAGCGGATCAAGCGCGCGTTTCACCGCGCCCATGGCCGCCCAGGCAGGCCCGTGTTCGGCAGGCATGTAATCAAGCTTGCCCATCCCGATCCCGTGTTCGCCGGTGATCGTGCCTCCCAGTCGTAACGCACGATCTGCCATGCGCGCGGCCAGCGCCTTGGCGGTGGCGCGTTCGTCGGCCGAAGCCGGGTCGATCAGGAGGATGGCATGGAAATTACCGTCGCCGACATGGCCCAGAATCGGGCCGGGCAGGCCGCTGGCTTTGATGTCGGCGCGGGTTTCCTCCACGGCCTCGGCCAGACGGGAGATCGGAACGCAGACATCGGTGACGATGGCCGTGGCGCCGGGGCGGGCGGCAAGGCAGGCCGGATAGGCATTGTGCCGCATTTTCCACAGCGCATTGCGATCTTCGGTCTTTTCCGCCCAGCGGAAACCGGCAGAGCCGTGGCTGGCCGCAATCTCGCCAAAGCGCTGCGCCTGTTCGGCAACGCCTGCGGCAGAGCCGTGAAACTCCACCATCAGATGCGGCATTGCGGGCAGATCCTGCCTGGCATGGGCATTGCAGGCGGCAACGGCTGCGGTATCGAGAAACTCGATCCTCGCCATCGGAATGCCGCTCTGGATCGTTTCGATCACGCAATCGACAGCACCGGACATATCGGCAAAGCCGCAGACGGCGGCAGAGACCGCTTCGGGCTGGCCGTGCAGGCGCAGGGTCAGTTCGGTGATCAGCGCCAGCGTGCCTTCTGACCCGACCAGCAGGGCGGTCAGGTCATAGCCCGCGCTGGATTTCGGCGCGGCGCTGCCGGTGCGAATGACAGTGCCATCGGCCAGCACCGCCTCCAGCCCCAGCACGGCTTGTCGCATCGTGCCATAGCGCACCGCAGTGGTGCCCGAGGCACGGGTAGCCGCCATCCCGCCCAGCGTCGCATTGGCGCCGGGATCGACCGGAAAGAACAGCCCCGTCGCGCGGAGTTCGCGGTTCAGATCCTCGCGGGTGATGCCGGGCTGCACGCGCACCAGCATATCTTCGGGGCGCAACTCGACGATGCGGGTCATGCGGGTGAAATCGACGCAGATCCCGCCATGAAGGGCCAGCGCATGCCCCTCCAGCGAGGTGCCAGCACCCCAGCCCACCACGGGCAGGCGATGGGCGTGGCAGATCCGCAGGATCGCCGCGACCTCCCCGGTGGTTTCCGGCCAGGCCACGCCCTCGGGCGGGCCGGCGCTGACATGGGTTTCGCTGTGCGCATGGGCGTCGCACTCGGCGGCGCTGCGGCTGTAGCGGGGGCCCAGCAGGGCGGACAGTTCGGAATGCGCGTCATTCATGCCGCGACATTAGGCCTGGGCCTCCGCGAGGGGAAGGGGGCGCCACCTCAGCGCGCGGCAATCCGCTCGATTTCCACGGCCAGATCGCCGTATCCGGTGAAGCGCCGTTCATAGGCCAGACCCAGCCGCTCCGCCGCCTCTTGCGCCCTGGCATCCAGAACCGGGTCGTCTGTCTGCGCCTGATAGACCAGCTTGTCGTAATTGCCGAACATCATCTGGATCAGTTCGGGGTGTTTGTCGAAGCCCATGGGCCGCCAGACGAAGGCATCGAACTGCCGGACAAGGAAATCGGTCAGGTAAAAGGCGGTGATCTCGGTCTCGGCGATTTCGGCGAACCGCGCGTTGCCTTCAAAAAACGAATAACAATGCGGGCCTGCCAGCATCTCAACACCCAGTTGCTTGCACTTTTCCTGCAAGAGACCGCCTGTACCGCAATCGGCGTACAGGATGAAGACCTGCTGGTAGGCGCCCTTTGCTTCGGTGACTGCGCGCTCCACAGCGGCGGGAATGCGGTCGGGCCAGAGATGCAGGTTGGCGGGCAGGCATTGCAGATCCAGATGATCCCAGCCTCCCGCACGTTTCACCGCCAGCACCTCATGCGCCAGTGCGCCACAGGCGATCAGCAGCACGCGGCCCGCGTGCGCCTCGGGCGCAAGCCCGGCCTCGGTCAGGGTGATATCGTCGGGCAGCGTGACGGTCATCGCGGGCTCCGTATCTGACAGAGATATGGGGACTGGCCCCGAAACGAAAAGGCCCCGGACGTTCGCACGCCGGGGCCTTGATCCGCAGTGACTGCGGGATCAGAGCGTGTTGTGCTTGCGCGCAACCATGGTCTTTGCGGTTTCCACCGCCACGGCCGCGTCGCGGCAATAGGCGTCGGCACCGATCGCCTTGCCGAATTCCTCGTTCAGCGGTGCGCCACCGACCAGAACGATGTAATCCTCGCGCATGCCCTTTTCCTTCATCGTGTCGATCACGACTTTCATGTAGGGCATTGTGGTGGTCAGCAGGGCCGACATGCCGAGGATGTCGGGCTGTTCTGCTTCCAGCGCCTCGAGGTATTTCTCGACCGAGTTGTTGATGCCCAGATCCAGCACCTCGAACCCGGCGCCTTCCATCATCATGCCGACAAGGTTCTTGCCGATGTCGTGGATATCGCCCTTCACGGTGCCGATGACCATCTTGCCCATGCGCGGCGCGCCGGTTTCGGCCAGGAGCGGCTTGAGGATCGCCATGCCCGCTTTCATGGCGTTGGCTGCCAGAAGCACTTCGGGAACGAACAGGATACCGTCGCGGAAGTCGGCGCCGACAATGGTCATGCCAGCGACCAGCGCCTTGGTCAGCACGTCATAGGGGGCCCAGCCGCGTTCCAGCAGGATGTTCACGCCCTCTTCGATCTCTTCCTTCAGACCGTCATAGAGGTCGTCATGCATCTGAAGGACAAGCTCTTCGTCATTCAGCTCGGACAGGATGATATCGTCTTCGTCGGCCATCGGCGCGCTCCTGCGGAAAGTGTTATCGCTTCAATGCGACGGAAGCGACGCGGGGACTTTTCGCTTTGCGACATCGGGCTGAACAAAGACGACAGCGGCCCGAATCGTCGGACGGGGGGTTGCGATTTGTTCGCTTTATGTTCTAATTCGGAAATGACCGGAAAAGACACCACCCTCAGGCCGGAACTGCGTCTGCGTGCGCGTGGCGCCCTGGCGAATGAAAGCGGCCGGTTTGAACCCGGACGCCGCGTGGCGGAAGATGATGGCTGGGATCTGATCGAGGAGGAGCGGCTGCTGGAAACCGAGGTGCAGGTGGAACGGCCGCGTTCGGCCCTGAACTGGAACAAGTCGCCCGATCTGCCCTTTGACCGCAGCGTAAACCCCTATCGTGGCTGCGAGCATGGCTGCATCTATTGTTTCGCCCGTCCGACCCACGCCTATCTGAACCTGTCGCCGGGGCTGGATTTCGAGACCCGGCTGATCGCGCGTCCCGGTATTGGCGCGGTGCTGGAACGCGAGATCGGCCGCAAGGACTATGTCGTGGCGCCGCTGGCGCTTGGCACCAATACCGACCCCTATCAGCCCGTGGAAAAGACCTATCGGGTCACGCGCGAGGTGGTGCAGGTGATGCATGACTGGCAGCACCCTCTGGCGATCACCACGCGCGGCGCGCTGATCGAACGTGACCTGGACCTGCTGGCGCCCATGGCTGCGCTGGGGCTGGCGCGGGTGGGGATCACCGTCACCACGCTGGATGCAGGCCTGGCCCGCGCGATGGAGCCGCGCGCACCCACACCTGCCCGGCGGCTGGAGGCGATCCGCCGTCTCAGCGTAGCGGGGGTGCCGGTGCGCGTCATGGTGGCGCCGGTTATCCCTGGCCTGACCGACCCGGAGCTTGAGGCGATCCTGTCCGCCGCCCGCGATGCCGGGGCCGTGGCGGCGAGCTGGATCATGCTGCGCCTGCCGCTGGAGGTGGCCCCTCTGGTCGAGGAATGGTTGCGTGCGCGGGTGCCGGGCCGGGCCGAAAAGGTGCTGGCGCGCATCCGCGAATTGCACGGCGGCAAGCTTTACGATGCGCATTGGGGGCGCCGCATGCGGGGCGAGGGGATCTGGTCCGACCTTGTGGCGCAGCGTTTTGACAAGGCGGTGGCGCGGCTGGGGCTGACCGTGCCGCAACCGCCGCTGCGCCGCGACCTGTTTCGCCCGCCACCGCGTGCGGGTGATCAGTTGTCGCTGTTCTGAACGGGACGGGCTTTGCCGATACGCCCCAGATGGGTGAAGCCAAAGCCCCGCGTCTCTTTCAGCCCGTAACCCAGCATCCGGTCGAAGCCGACATGCGCGAGCCAGAGCAGCCCAAGACTTGCCATCAGGTCAGTCTGGAACCAGTTGCCCAGAGCCAGCAGCAGCGCCCCCAACCCATAATTGTGAACGCAGTTATAGCCGAAGGCCCCGATGCGCGGCCCGGCCAGATAGGCAAAAAAGCTCAGGTCCGGGGCAAGGAACAGCGGCAGAAGCGTGACCATGGGCAGCGGCTGTGGCCCTGTGAAATATAACAGAAGGGCGCAGAGGAATACCCCCGCGCCCTCGGCTTTCTGCCAAAGGATCGTGCCCCGGTCGCAGATGCGCCGGTCAGCCACGCCGCCCGCGCCGCTCACGCCGCGCGCTGCCCGCATCCTCGCCCGTGCCGTCCGACGCGGAGGAGAAGCCGCCCAGATGCGCAGAGATATCCTCCAGCGTCGGGCGCGGGCCCTTGGGGCGGCTTTCCAGCGCGGCACGCATGGCGCGCAGATGCTCGGGCATGGTGCCGCAGCAGCCGCCGATGATGCGCACACCGGCATCGCGCGCCAGCACGGCATATTCGGCCATCAACTCGGGCGTGCCGTCATAGACGATGGCGCCATCCTTGTATTTCGGGATGCCGGCATTGCCTTTGGCGATCACCGGACGCTCGGTGCCCTGGGCGAAGAAACCCAGAACGGTGCGCATGAGGTCGGAGGCCCCCACGCCGCAATTGGCACCGAAGGCCAGCGGCGGGTTCGGCAGCTTTTCCACCAGCGTCGCCAGATCGGCCGAAGTCACGCCCATCATGGTGCGGCCCGCGGTGTCAAAGCTCATGGTGCCGCACCAGGGCATATCGGCACGCGCTGCTGCCTCTGCGGCGGCCTTGAATTCTTCGGGGGCCGAAATGGTTTCCACCCACAGAACATCGGCGCCGCCTTCCTTCAGGCCTTCGGCCTGTTCGTGGAAGATCTCCACCGCCAGCTCATGCGTCAGGCTGCCCATCGGTGCCATGATCTCGCCGGTCGGACCGACCGAACCCGCGACGACAACGGTGCGGCCCGAGGCATCGGCGATCTCGCGGCCAAGGGCGGCACCCACGCGGTTCAGCTCGCGCACGCGGCCCTGCGCCCCGTGCAGCTTCAGACGGCTGGCATTGCCGCCGAACGTATTGGTCAGAAAAATATCGGACCCGGCTTCGACCGCGCCACGATACAGCGCGCGGATGTTCTCGGGCTGATCGGTGTTCCACAATTCGGGGGCATCACCCGAGGACAGCCCCATGTTGAACAGGTTGGTGCCGGTTGCGCCATCGGCCATCAGCCAGTCGCGCGACGCCAGAAGGCGGGAAAGTGCGTCGGTCATATCGCCTCGCAAGGGTAGGCTGCCCGAACGCCGGGCAGCCGGGAAATCGGAGATAGGGAATTACTGTTCCGACATCAGCTGCGCCTTGGCGACCGGCAGCAGCTCGGCGAGCTTGGCGCGGATCGCATCGGCGCTGGCGCGGTCGCCCAGATCTGCGGACAGCTTGCGCACCACATCTTCGGAGCCCGCTTCCTCGAAATCGGCGGCGACGATGGTCATCGCATATTCGGCGGCCTCGTCACCCGATTTGCCCAGCAGCCCGGCAGCCCAGAGGCCGGCCAGCTTGTTGCGGCGGGCTTCGGCCCTGAACTGCATGTCGGCGTCATGGGCGAATTTGGCTTCGAATGCCTGTTCGCGGTCGTCGAAGGTGGTCATGGCAAGGCCCCCTGAATGAATTGGTTCCGGTTTCCTTCCATATGCCCGCCCGTGGCCCCTGCCGCAAGGGCCGAGAGGAGGGACCGGGCGGGCGATGGCGCTAAACCTTGCGGCGGCGCGGCGCTTCCACTATGACGCGCGCAGACGGGCGGGGGTGCAATACCTTCCGCCCCAGCGCGATTCGGGAAAGTTCATGGCACGTCGGAAGAAGGTCTACGAAGGCAAGGCGAAGATCCTTTACGAAGGGCCGGAGCCGGGCACCCTGATCCAGTATTTCAAGGATGATGCCGCCCAGTCCGAACAGGCACCTGCTCAGGGGGCCGAAGGGAAGGGGCTGGAAGGCAAGGGGGTGCTGAACAACCGCCTGTCCGAATTCTTCATGGCCGGGCTCAATGCCATCGGCGTGCCGACGCATTTCATGCGGCGGCTGAACATGCGCGAACAGCTTGTCCGCATGGCGGAAATCCTGCCGGTGGATGTGGTGGTGCGCAACTTCGCCGCAGGCGATATCTCGCAACGCCTTGGCATTCCCGAAGGCACCGCCCTGCCGCGGCCGATCGTGGAATATTACTACAAGGACGAAAAGCTCGGCTCTCCCATGGTCGCCGAAGAACATATCGTCGCCTTCGGCTGGGCCAACCAGCAGGATCTGGACGATATGGTTGCGCTGGCACTGCGGGTGAACGATTTCCTGTCGGGCGTGATGCTGGGTGTCGGCGTTCGGCTGATGGATTTCCGCATCGAAGTCGGCCGGATCTGGGAAGGCGATTACATGCGCCTGATCGTCGCCGATGAGATCAGCCCCGACAATTGCCGCCTGTGGGATCTGCGCGGGCTGGAAACCCCGGACCGCGAAGGGCAGGTGCGCGAGCCCGGTCCGCTGAATGATGTCTATACAGAACTCGCACGGCGGCTGGGCGTTCTGCCCTCCAACGTGACCCATACCACCAAGCCGACCCTCATCAACTGAAAGGCCCTGACGATGAAAGCGCGTGTGACCGTGATGCTGAAAACCGGCGTTCTGGATGTGCAGGGCGAGGCCGTGCGCCGCGCGTTGGGTACGCTCGGCTTCGAAGGGGTCGAGGCGGTGCGTCAGGGCAAGGTGATCGAACTGGACCTGACCGCGACGGATCGCGCCAGGGCCGAGGAAGAGGTGAAGGCCATGTGTGAGAAGCTGCTGGCCAATACCGTGATCGAGAAATATTCGGTCGAATTGATCTGACGCCGGAGGGACGTGCAAATTTCTTTCTGAAGAAATTTGCAAATCTTTTCGGGAAAAGATTTGCGGCGCGCGGGCGGTCAGCTCGTGCGCCGTTCCAGTTTCAGCCAGATTCCATTGGCAGACCGTACCGTCAGATGCGCGGCGGGCACCGGCACGCGGTCGGGTAGGGCGGTCAGGCGGAAATCGCGCAGCACCATTGCCAGCAGGAGCGGCCCTTCCACCATGGCAAAGCCCGCGCCGGGACAGACGCGCGGCCCGGCTGAGAAGGGGATATAGGCATGGCGCAGCCCCTCGCGCCCGTTTTCCGTCTCAAACCGTGCGGGGTCGAAACCGTCGGGATTGTCCCACAGCCGTTCATGGCGGTGCAGGTGCCATGGTGACAGCACGATCTGCGCGCCAGCCGGGGCCTCGCGGTCACGCAGGCGCACCGGGCAGCGGGTTTGCCGCACCATCATCGGCACCGGCGGGTAAAGTCGCATCGCCTCGCGGAAGACGGCGCGGGCGAGTTTCAGTCGCCCCATCACGGTGAAATCCGCGGTTTCGCCCAGTTGCTCCTGTGCTTCGGCTGCCAGTCTTTCCTGCCAGTCGGGGTGTGTCGCCAGCAGATAAAGAGCCCAGGCGAGGGCAGAGGCCGAGGTCTCATGCCCCGCCAGAAAGAAGATCGCCACCTGATCCACCATTTCGGCGGTATCAAAGCGTGAGCCGGTCTGCGGGTCTGGGAAGGTCATGATCTTGGTTGCCAGATCATCCGGCGCGGTGCCCGTGGCGATTTCGGCGGCGCGGGCCGCGGTGAGGCTTTCGATGAGCTGGCGGATACGGGCGGCCGTTTGGCGGGTGGTACGGCTGTGAAAACGCGGCATCCAGCGCGGCAGCGGCAGGAAGGCCGCGAGGTTCAGGATCGGCTGCTCCTGCTGGTGGCGGCGGAACTCGTGGAACACTGCACTGGCGGTCGCATCCTCGATGGGAATGGAAAACAGCGTGCGGAAAATGACGTCGGCGGCGGCGTGGCTGGCCTCGAACTCCATCTCTACCGGCTTGCCATCGGCGCGGGGGGCGAGCCGGGCCAGCATCGCCTCGGCCGCGGCGCGCATGGCGGGGAAGGTATCGCGCAGGCGGCCGCCTTCGAAGGCGGGGTCGATGATGCGGCGCTGGCGTTCCCATGTCTCGCCATTGGTAACGAAGACAGAATTGCCCAGAAGCGGGGTCAACCCCTCGCGGATGCGGTTGGATTTCGGGAAATCGCGGGGACGCTCTTTCAGCACCAGATCGACCAGTGCCGGGTCGTTGCACATGTAGCTGCGAAAGAACGGGGTGCGGAATTCGGCCATCCATGCCCGGTAAAGCCGGGCGGGCTGGGCCGAGAGGATGTCGCGCCGGAACAGCCGCAGATAGCGCCACAGCGACACCCGGTCGGGGCGGGCGGGCGGCTTCGGGGGCAGGGGCGGTGCTGCGGTCATGCCACCGTGGTAAAGCGGTTGGCGGCACGGTCAATGCGGCTTTTCGACTCGGGCCGTCCGGCAAACCTGTCCGCCAGCGTCAGTGGCCCGGCGGTGACGCGGAAATAGTCGTAATCCCAGGGGGCGCCGGGCAGGTTGTCGAAGGCGCAGAGGTACTGGAAGTGCAGCCGGAAATAGCGCCGCTTCAACGCCGCCCAGGTTTCGGGCTTCAGGGTCTGCGTGAAAGCTGCGGAATAGATGCGTGGCCAGATCTGTTCTTCGGGTGCCACGCCCGACACCGCCACCGGATCGCAGAGCGCGAAGGCGCAGCCGTCGCCGGGGGCCGTCACGTCGATCCATGTGAGTTCGGGGCGCGTGGAAAGAAAGGCCAGATCGCCGCGCAGGCGCTTCGCCTCGGGCAGGTAGCTGACCATGGGCACCACCTGGCCCAGTGACAGGAAAGACAGCACAGGGCGCTGCTCCGGCAGCCCCTCGCGGATCAGGTCGGCAAGAATCGACACCGCCAGATGCGCGCCCGAGGAATGGCCGACCACCAGCACCTCGTCATAGGGGCCGGTCAGAGCCTCGGCAATGGTGTGGCGAAAGGCCGTCATACGGGCCTCAAGCTCCGGCGGGTTGGCGCCTTTCGACTGGGCCGAAAAAGCATAGTCGTGCATCAGGTAATAGGCATAGAACTTGCCGTCCTTGCGCTTGAACCAGCGCAGGATCAGCCCGGCCACTGCGAGGCCCAGGGCAAAACCGCCGATCCGCCCCGGCCAGCCGGGCAGCACGCTACGGGTGATCCACCACAGAGCGCCCCCGACGGCCAGCGCCAGCACCAGTTGCAGCAGCAGCGCAACGATGGGGTAAAGTGCCGCGATGATCGGCCCCCTGCGCAGCCGCATCAGCCGGAACAGCGCGCCGGAACCGATATAGGCCCACGCGGTGCGTACAAGCTGCACATAGGTCGCCGGGATCGAATTGCGCATCGAATGCCGCACGATGTCCGACCAGACCAGCACCTCGATATCAGCTTCGACCGGCTGCCCCTCGACCGTGGCCCGCACCTGCCAGCCATAGGGGCCGCGCACGCGTTTGGGCTTCAGTTCCAGCGTATTGCCGGAGAGGGTGGCCTGTGCCGCGCCTTCCTTGCGGTATAATTCGCGGTAGCGGCGCGGATGGATGGGATCGTAGCCGGGAATATAGAAAACCCGACGGCGGAACGTGCCACCATCCTTCGGGTCGTTCGGCTGATCATCCTGCATATCGCGCATCCGCATCCTCCGGCGGGCAGCCTGCCGGGCCAATCTGGCGAAAATAGGGTAGCGGCTGGGAGGACAAAGGCCAAGCCCGGCGGGGCAGGCGGGTCAGCCCAGCGTGGCGAGGAAGGGGAAAGTATCCAGCAGCCAGAACGAGAAATCCGACAGCGCGCCCGTCACCAGTGCCAGCCCCACGAGGACCAGCAGCAGGCCCATCATCCGCTCGATGGTCTTCATGTAGGGTTTCAGGCGGGTCATCACGCCCATCGCCCGCTCGATGAAAATGGCGGCCAGCAGGAAGGGCAGGCCCAGACCCAGCGCATAGACCGCCAGCAGCGCAGTGCCGCGCGCCAGATTGGCCTCGTTCGCGGCCAGAGAGAGGATGGCGCCCAGTTGCGGGCCGATGCAGGGGGTCCAGCCGAAGGCGAAGGCAAGACCCAGAAGATAGGCCCCGGCGGCCGAGCCGCCCCGGTCGCCCGCATCCAGCCGTGCCTCGCGGTCAAGGATCGGAATGCGGAACAGGCCAAGGAAATGCAGGCCCAGCACGATGACCACCGCGCCCGAGATGCGGGCGAAGATTTCCTGATTTTTCAGGAAGAAAGCACCGAAGGCCGAGGCGGTGAAGCCCAGAAACAGGAACACGGTCGACAGGCCCAGCACGAAGAACAGCGCGGGCAGGATGATGCGGCGGCGTGCGGCGGCCTGGCCGTCGCGCAGCTCGGGCATGGAAATCCCACCCATATAAGCAAGGTAGGGCGGCACGATAGGCAACACGCAGGGGCTGAGGAAGGACAGAATGCCCCCGGCCAGCGCCACGATCATGGCGGGCAACAGGCCCGCGTCAAATATGTCGATGCCGAACATGAGGTCTCCGTCCTGTCGGGATGGTGATAGACCAAAGCCGCCCGGTCGTCACCGGGGCGACTCGTCGCGGTGCATCACTAAGCCGTCAGATGCGTTTCATCTGGTGCGGATGCGCGCGCGGGTCTATGCCGGGCGCATGGAATATGATGTCGATCTGGATTGCGAGGGGCTGTTGTGCCCGCTGCCGGTCTTGCGGGCGCGCAAGCGGCTGATGGCGCTGCGGCCCGGACAGGTGCTGCGCGTGCGGGCGACCGACGGCATGGCCGCCGTAGACCTGCCGCATTTCTGCACCGGCGCGGGGCATGCCTATCTTGGCGCGGTGCCCGAGGGAGGCGCCACCGCCCATTTCATCCGCCGAGGAGAGAACCGGCCCGAACCGGAATGAAAAACGCCGGGCAGATGCCCGGCGTTCTGGTCTTTTCGGTTGTGTCAGCGGTTCACCGACCACCAGCCGCTGCGCTTGGGCCGGTCGTCGTCGGCTTCGGGCGCCTCTGCCTCGGCTGGGTCCGCCTGAACGGCGGCAGCGGTTTCCAGCGCGCCGGGATCGGCTTGCAGCGCGGGATGCTCCGGTGCGGCGACCGGCGCCGGTTCGGTTTGAGCCGGTTCGCTCGTCACCGCCACAGCGGCGACGGGGATTGCGGCAGCGGCGGCTTCTGCGACAGCCGGAGCTTCGGTCTGCGGCGCTTCGGCAGCCGCGGGCTCTTCCCCGGTTGCGGCCTTGGCCTTTGCCTTGGCGCTGCTGCTGCGCGAGCCAGTGCTGCGGGGCTTGGCGGCGGGTTTGGTCTTGACGGGTTCGTCCGCCTCGGCCGGTGCCGCAGCCTCACCCTCTGAGGGCACTTCCGCTTCGGCAGCCTTGGCCTTGGCCTTGGACTTGCTGCGCGAGCTGGTGGTCTTCTTCGCAGCAGGCTTCGCCTCGCCGTCCTTCGCAGGGGCCTTGCGGCTGCGCGTGGTCTTGGGCTTCTGCGGTGCAGCCTCGGCCGGGGTCTCTGCGGCAACGGTTTCGGCAGCTTCGGTTGCCTCTGCGGCCACGGGAGCAGGAGCTTCAGCCGGAGCTTCCGGCGTCTCGGTCAGCGGCTCGGGTTGCGAAGCGGCAGCTTCGTCCTCGGCACCTTCCTCGTCTGCGCCTTCATCGGCGGCGTCGTCCCCGGCTTCTGCCTCGGACCCGCCTTCCTTGTACTTGGAGCCACCCCGACGGCGCGAACGGCGGCGGCGCTTCTTCTTCGAGCCACCCTCGCCATTCCCTGCGCCTTCTTCCCGCGCCTCGGTCTCGGCTTCGGCTTCCGCCTCGTCCAGATCCTCGTCCAGCGGCAGTTCCGGATCGTCCTCGTCCTCATCCACCGGGGCGCCCATCAGTGCGGCATTACCCGAGATCACCGAAGACGGTTCGGGCACCATGCGGGTGGCGGTTTTGAACTTTTCGATGCTGTAATCGGGCGAGATCAGATGCGGGTCGGCCTCCAGCCGGACCGCCATGCCATAGCGCGCCTCGATCAGCGCGATATGTTCGCGCTTGTGGTTGATCAGGTAGTTGATCACCGCGACCGGCGCCTTCAGCAGCACCTCGCGGCTGCGCTTGCGGGTGCCTTCTTCCTCCAGCGCGCGCAGGATGGTCAGCGCGAGGCTGTCGTCAGACCGGATCAGGCCGGTGCCGTGGCAATGGGCGCAAGGCTGGGTCGTCGATTCCAGCATGCCGGGGCGCAGGCGCTGGCGGCTCATCTCCATCAGGCCGAAGCCCGAGATGCGACCGACCTGAATGCGCGCGCGGTCGGTTTTCAGCTTGTCTTTCAGGCGCTTCTCGACCGCGACATTGTTGCGCCGCTCTTCCATGTCGATGAAGTCGATCACGATGAGGCCCGCAAGGTCGCGCAGCCGGAGCTGGCGCGCCACTTCGTCCGCCGCCTCAAGGTTGGTCTTGAGCGCCGTATCCTCGATCGAGCCTTCCTTGGTGGCCCGGCCCGAGTTCACGTCGATCGCCACCAGCGCCTCGGTGACGCCAATCACGATATAGCCGCCGGATTTCAGCTGTACGACCGGGTTGAACATGCCCGAAAGGTAGCTTTCCACCTGAAAGCGCGCGAACAGCGGCATCTGATCGGTATAGCGCTGCACCACCCGCGCATGGGCAGGCATGATCATGCGCATGAAATCCTTGGCGGTGCGGTAGCCGGTTTCGCCCTCGACCAGGATTTCCTCGATCTCGCGGTTATAGAGGTCGCGGATCGAGCGTTTGATCAGATCGCCTTCCTCGTAGATCGGGGCGGGGGCGATGGATTTCAGCGTCAGTTCGCGAACCTGTTCCCACAGGCGCATGAGATATTCGTAATCGCGGCGGATTTCCGGCTTGGTGCGCTTGGCGCCCGCCGTGCGGATGATCAGGCCGGCGCCTTCCGGCACCTCCATCTCGCCCGCGATTTCCTTCAGCTTCTTGCGGTCGGCGGCATTGGTGATCTTGCGGCTGATGCCACCGCCACGCGCAGTATTGGGCATGAGCACGCAGTAGCGGCCCGCGAGGCTGAGGTAGGTCGTCAGCGCGGCGCCCTTGTTGCCGCGTTCTTCCTTCACCACCTGCACCAGCATGATCTGGCGCACCTTGATGACTTCCTGGATCTTGTAGCGGCGCTGGCGCGGTTTACGCGGCGCGCGGATTTCTTCGGTCACGTCTTCTTCGGCAACCGATTCAATCTCGTCATCGACGGGGGCTTCGGCCTCGTCCTCGGCGGCGGTCTCGGTTTCCGCGCTGTCGGTTTCGGGGGCGGTGTCGAAGGTGGGTTGGTCATCCGCTTCGCGGCTTTCAGCGGCAACGGGTTCCGCTGCGCTGAACAGTGCATCCGCGCCGGTTTCCTCGCCCAGATCGACGACATCCATGCCCGTGATCTGCGGGGCCTCGGCATGCACAACGGCATCAGCCACAGCGGCTTCGGCTTTCGGGGCAGGGCGTTTGTGCGAGGACGGCCGCTTGCGGCTGCGGTTCTCTTCCTCTTCCTCGGCGCGGGCGAGGGCGCGCTCTTCCTCGATCAGCGCCTTCCGGTCTGCGACGGGGATCTGATAGTAATCGGGGTGAATTTCGGCGAAAGCCAGAAATCCGTGGCGGTTGCCGCCGTAATCGACGAAAGCCGCCTGAAGCGAGGGTTCCACCCGCGTGACTTTCGCGAGGTAGATGTTCCCCTGAAGCTGACGCTTGTTTACCGTCTCAAAGTCGAATTCCTCAACCTTGTTTCCGTCCACCACGACAACCCGGGTCTCCTCCGGGTGCGTGGCGTCGATGAGCATTTTCTTGGCCATGGTGTTCCATTGCGCCATGGCCCGTCCACCCCTCCGTCGGGGGTACCGTGGAAGATGCGGGCGGGCAGATGGCGGCTTGTAAGGGCGTGGCTGCGGCATGCGCAGGCCGCAGGCAGGCGCGAAAGCCCCCCGTCGGTCATCAGTGCATCAGGCGCGCGGCTCATCGCGGTTCGTAGTCCCGGGTGACGAAGCACCCAAATGATGCGCCGGGCACCAGGGCGACCGGCGAATTGGCGGCCTTTCGGCCAGTGATTTCTGCGGGGATCAGCGCTGTCGGACCCTTGGCCCCACCCGCGCTTCCGGCAGCGAAACTGGTTTGCGGGGCTTCGCATGTAACGAAATGGCACCCGTCGCGTGACAATAAGGGGAGGTGCCCTCAAAATACAATGGCAAAATTGCCGGGGATTCGATCCGGGCGACAGCGGGGGTGGACGATGGTGCAACTGTTCGTGGCGGGGGATCAGGTGGTCGCCAACAATGGCCATTTGCAGATCCTGCGCCGTCTGGCGGGGGAATGGGTGGAAATCGAGGTGCAGCCGCAGGGGTTTCTGGCCTGGGGTAACTGGGATTTCCGGCCGGCAGGACAGCCGCACAACCTGCCGGAAGAGGGCGAGCTTTATGGGCGTTTGCCCTTGCCGTTGCGCCCCGCGCAGGATGGCGCGCATGTCTGGGAACTGCTGGTCAGGCTGCGCGATGCGCTGGCTGAAAGTGGCGCGGGGACCGATTTCATCCTGACCGAACAGAACAGCAATTCCTACATTCGGACGCTGCTATACATCATCGGGGACGGGCGCGACTGGTCGGCGAAGTTCGGGGACGTGGGGCTGACCGCCTTTCCGGGCTTTGCCCGTAACGTGCTGTTCGGGGTGGAGGTTGACGGCGAGTGGCAGCGTGGCCTGTCGCTGGATGTGACCGGGACTGTCGGGAATGATGTGATTCGTGCCGGATTGGCGCGGGACCGGCTGTCAGGCGCGGCGGGGAACGATACGCTGGTCGGCTCGGGCGGGGCCGATACGCTGTCGGGCGGGGCCGGGGCGGATGTGCTGCGTGCCGGGCGCGGAGCGGATGTGGTGACGGGGGGCGCCGGGGCGGATCTGATCGGCCTTGGCCGCGACGTTGCGCGCGATACCGTGGTGCTGCGTGCGGTGTCGGACAGTGCGACAGGGGCGGCGGACAGTCTGAGCGGCTTCGACCCTTCCCGCGACGTCATCGACCTGCGCCGGATCGACGCTGACACCGACCTGCCAGGCAATCAGCCTTTGCATTTCGGGCCCGGCGCCGTCTGGTTCGATACCGATGGCGCCGATACCCTGCTGCGGGCCGATGTCACCGGCGACGGAGCGGCGGATCTGGAAATCCGCCTGCTTGCCGTCACCGGGCTGAGTGCTGACGATCTTCTGCTGTAACGCTCAGGTATAATCCGAGCGCTGAAGCCCGTATTTCGCCATTTTCTCGTTCAGCGTGCGGCGCGGCAGGCAGAGTTCCTCCATCACCGCGACAATGCTGCCCTTGTGGCGACGCATGGTGTTGTCAATCAGCATCCGCTCGAAAGCATCCACATATTCCTTCAGCGGCTTGCCCTCTGTGGTCATCGCCGGGCCTGCCGCCTCGTTATCCGCCATCAGAAGCGAGGCGATGGAGCCGGAGCCGCGTCGGTTTTGCAGCACCGCCCGTTCTGCGATGTTCACCAACTGGCGCACATTGCCTGGCCAGGGAGCCTGCAACAGTTGCGCGGCCTCCTGCGCGGTCACCGGCGGGGCGTCACAGCCATATTCCTCGGCGAATTGTTCCGACATGCGGGTGAACAGCGTCAGAATGTCCTCGCCCCGCGCGCGCAAGGGCGGCAGCACGATGGTCATGGCGCCCAGCCGATAGAACAGATCGCTGCGCAGAAGTTGCTCCAGCGTCTTGTCAGGGGCGTGTTCGTTGCAGATGGCGATGACGCGGGTTTCCGGCGGCGTGCCCTGATCGTTGATCATGGTCAGCAGGCGCGATTGCAGCGCGTGGCTGAGGCTTTCGATATCTTCCAGACACAGCGTCCCACCGCGCGCCTCTTCCACCAGCGGCACGCCATCTTCGGTCGGGCCGAACAGCTTGGCGGCAAGCTGATCTTCGGACCAGGCCGCGCAGGAGACGGTGACAAATTTCTTTGACGCCCGCGGCCCCACGGCATGCAGCGCATGGGCGACCAGCGTCTTGCCGGTGCCGGTTTCGCCGTCAATCAGCACATGGCTGTCGGCCTGACCGAGATCGAGAATATCCTCGCGCAGCCGTTCGATCGCGGGGGAGGCACCGATCAGCTTCTTCATGATGGTGGAGCCGTCGGACAGTTCCTTGCGCAGTGCCCGGTTGTCCAGCGTCATGCGCCGCGCGTGAGTGGCGCGCTTTGCCAGTTCGGTCATCCGGTCGGGATTGAACGGCTTTTCCAGAAAGTCGAAGGCGCCCAGACGCATCGCCTCTACCGCCATGGGCACGTCGCCATGGCCGGTGATCATGATGACCGGAAGCGCGCTGTCCATCCCCATCAGGCGTTTGAGGAAGGCCATGCCATCCATGCCGGGCATGCGGATGTCTGAGACGATCACGCCCGGAAAATCGCCGGTAATGGCGGCGAGGGCATCCTCGGCGCTGCCATAGGTTTCGGTGTCGAACCCCGAAAGGGCAAGCCACTGGCTGATCGACTGGCGCATGTCCGCCTCGTCATCCACGATGGCGATCTTCATTGCACGGGCCATTTGGTCCTCATTCTGCTGCCCTGGCTTCGCCGGTCAATATGGGAAGCTGCATTTCGAATACAGCCCCCCCGCCGTCCGCATTCCGCGCGGTCAGCCGGCCGCCAAGGTCGGTGACGATCCCCGAGGAGATGGCAAGGCCCAGCCCCACCCCCTCGCCGGGTTTCTTGGTTGTGTAGAAAGGCTCGAACACGTTTTCGAGTTCCTTGATCCCGTGCCCGTTGTCGCGCACGTTCAGGATGGCGGTTTCGCCTGCCGACAGCAGCAGGTCGATCTGCGGCTGCCGGGTTTCCTTCGTGGCGTCCAGCGCATTGCGCAGAAGGTTGATGATGACCTGTTCCAGACGGATCCGGTCGGCCATCACCATGACGGGCGTGCGGGGCAGGGTGCGGGTGATGCGCACGGTGCGCGCCTTCAGTTGCGGTTCCATCATCGCCAGCGCGTTGGAGACAGAGTTGCGCAGGTCCACCGGCTCGAACGCCTCGCCGCCCTTGCGGGCATAGGATTTCAGCTGCCGGGTGATCGCGCCCATGCGGTCGATCAGATCGTCGATGCGCTGGAAGGAAGACAGTGCCTCCTCCGGCCGTTTGCGTTGCAAGAGCAGCCGCGCGCCCGCCAGATAGGTTTTCATCGCGGCAAGCGGCTGGTTGAGCTCGTGGCTGACGGCCGCCGACATCTCGCCCAAGGCGGCAAGTTTCGACGATTGCGCCAGCGTCAGTTCCGCCACGGCAAGGTTTTTCTGTACCTTCTCGCGCTCCGCGATCTCGCGTTGCAGCCGGGCGTTCAGCAGCCGCAGTTCCGCGCTTTCGCGCTGATAGGTGACGCTGCGCGACCAGGCGCGGCGTGACAGCATGTAGAAGGTCACGGCCAGCAGGATGGCAAAACCCATGATTTCCAGCGCGATGACGCCATTCACCCGCTCGCGCACCGAATCGTAGGCGGTATAGGTGATGATGCGCCAGCCGCGGAAGGCGACGCGGGTTTCGGTCTTCATCACCGCCTCGCCGCTGAGATAGGCGTCCGGCGGTTCCTGCGCCCAGTCGGCGGCGCCCTGGAGCGCGCGGCGGATGGCAGAGGGCGCATCCCGCGCCTCCAGCGCGCGGGCCAGCGGCAGGCCACGCCAGCGGGGTTCGGTGGCCAGAAGCACCGTGCCCTCGCTGTCGGTCACCAGAACCGCATCCTGCAACCCGGCCCAGGCGCGTTCATATTTCATCAGATCGACCGCGACGACGATGACGCCCAGAACCTGATTGTCAGACCGGACGGCGCGGGAATAGGTGAAATCGAAGCCCGGCGTTTCGCGCGGGGCCACGGTGAAGATCGTGTCTTTGGCCCGCTGCGCCTCGATATACTGGGGCGCGCTGCGCAGGTTGGCGCCAAGCTGGTTGCGGTTGGTCGCGCCGACGATCCGTCCCTCGGCATCCAGAAGGATGATCGAGGCGGCGCCGATCTCGCTTTGAAACGAGATGAGGCGGGCGGAGGTGGCGGAATATTCCTTCCGCGTCAGCGCGCCGATCAGTTCGGGGTCGCGCGCCAGCAAGAGCGGCACCACCGAGGTGCGCTGCAACTCCGAAATCATGTTGCCGGAGTAAAGTGCCAGCCGCAGTTCGGCCCGGTTGCGGGTGACTTCGGTAAAGCGTTCCGACAGCCAGCGGTTGGTGACCAGAACCACAACGGCGCCGAAGATGACCAGCAGCAGCACGACAAGCTTCAGGCGCCAGGAAATCCCGGCGTTTTCGGCTTTCATCTCGGGCTCGGGTGCGGCGTCCTGCATGATCGGCGCAGTCTAGGCGCGGCGCCGGGGGGCCTCAAGGCCGCAGCGCGTCAGGCCAGCGCCATCTTGCCGACCAGCGCCGCAAACAGCGCCGCGCCATCGGCCCCGCCCTGCGCGGCCTCGACCGCGCGTTCGGGGTGGGGCATCATGCCCAGCACGCGGCGGTTGGCCGAAAGGATACCCGCGATATCCTCCATCGAGCCGTTGGGATTGGCGGTGTAGCGGAAGGCCACGCGATCCTCGCCCTTCAGGCGCGCCAGCGTTTCGACATCGGCGGTATAGTTGCCATCGTGATGCGCGACCGGGAAGCTGACCTTCTGGCCGGCGCTGTAGCCTGCGGTAAAGGCGCTGTCGGTGGTGGCCACGGTCATCTCTACCGGCTTGCAGATGAATTTCAGCCCCGCATTGCGCATCAGCGCGCCCGGCAGCAGGTGCATTTCGGTCAGCACCTGAAAGCCGTTGCAGATGCCGATAACATAGCCGCCCCGGTCGGCATGGGCCTTGACCGCGGGAGCGATGGGCGATTGCGCGGCAATCGCGCCGCAGCGCAGATAGTCACCAAAGGAAAAGCCACCGGGCACGCCCACGACATCGACGCCCGCAGGCAGTTCGCTGTCCTTGTGCCAGATGCGCACGACCTCGGCCCCTGCCTTTTCGAAGGCGACGGCAAGGTCGCGGTCGCAGTTGGAACCGGGGAAGGTGACGACGGCGGCTTTCATTGGGCGATCCTTTCAGGGGCAGGCCGCAGGGCAGTAAAAGCGCGGCGGCCGAGGATGCGCAGCCCATAACGCAAAGCCCCTGCCGCTTCCAGCCCCTTCGCGGGCGGATGCTGCGGAAATGAGAAGGGAAAGGTGCCGGATTCTGTTGCCAGGCTCCGGCGGGCCCCGCCTTAGGCGGCTAAGCGTAAGGACTTAAGTTTCGGTTACCCGAGCTGCTTACGCAGCCAGAGCGACCGGAGCACGGTTGTCGTTGGCAACTGTACTTTTGGACCGATAACGGTGGTACCTCACCGAGCGAAAGCTGGCCTCTTTAGACGTCCGTCGATCCTGTTTCGGCCCCCGCCACGCCCAACGAGCGGTGAATGGTGGAGCCGCCGGGTACCGCCCCCGGGTCCGATCCGTTTATTACAGGTGCGTTTATCGCCATAGTCCGGGCGAACCCGAACGCGCCAGATATAGGCGGGGCGGGGCGGGGGCGCAAGCGGCGCAATGAAAAAGGCCCGGTGGATGCACCGGGCCTTTCGCAAGGATGGCGTGGATCAGAAGCCCGCCTTGATCGCCTCGAATTCCTCGATCATCTTGGCGCGCATCTCTGCCGGGACCGGGGTCTGAGCCAGAATCGGCCCCTCGACCGGATCGACGTAAGCCGCCTTGAGCTCCTCGGCCGGGATTTCCTTCATCGCGGCGTCGTTCGACAGCGCATAGCCCAGCTCTTCCAGCAGTGCCGGAGCCGACGAGGGCGCCAGCAGGCTGTTGATGAAGTCATAGGCCTTGTCTTCCTTGCCGGGCGCGTCCTTCATGTTGACGTAGCCGCAGAACCAGGTCGTCGCGCCCTCAGTGGGGGTGCGCTGGAAGCCGACCGGGAAATCCTCGGCCTTCAGCGTCGCCACGCCGTCGTTCCACGACCAGGCCACCAGAACCTCGCCCGTGGCCATCAGTTGTGCCATTTCGGCCGGGTCGGACCAGTAGGCGCGGACATTCGGATGCACTTCGCGCAGCCAGTCGGCAGCGGCCGTGAACTGCTCGTCCGTCACATTGTCCCACTGGGTCAGGCCGGTGGCGAGGAAGGCCAGAGACCACACATCGTCGGTGCTGTCCGGCAGCGAGATGCGGCCCGCGTATTTCGGGTCCTTGAACACCTGAAGCGAGGCCACATCGGCCTCAGGCACTTCCTTGGTGTTGTAGGCGATAGCGGTGTAAGCGTAATCGGTCGGGATGAACCAGACGCCCGCGTCATCCTTGAAGATGGGCGAGTTCAGCAGGCGCGGCGCGATATTGCCGAATTCCGGGATCTTGGCCGGGTCCCACGGTTCGATCAGCCCGGCGTCGCGATAGCGCCCGACATGGGCGGCGCAGGGGTGGACCACATCGGTCTTGAACCCGGACGAGGCCTTCTGGAACGCTTCGTCATCATCGGCGAAGAAGCTGTAGGTGGGTTTGTCGCCATTCTTGGCGACATAGCTGGTCAGAACGCCGTCGATTTCCCAGCCGGCCCAGTCGAGCACGGTGAACTCCGGGTCGGCGGCAAGGGCGGGCGCGGCCAGCAGGACGGCGGCACTGGACAGGATAAGGCTGCGAAAGGTCATGGGTGTTCCTCGGCTGTTGGTCACGGCCCACTCCCCCAAGCGGCCATGTCGGGGACGAAGCTAAGCGAGGGGATTCGGTGTCTCAAGCGGAAATTCCGCTTCCGGGGTCTGGGGTTGCGAAAAAATGCGCATTTTGATCAAAAAATCGGCGCAGGCGGTGCCGGGTGAAGGCTGTGGCGCTTGCGGTGTCTGCGGCTCTGGGTCAGGATCGCGCCGGAACATCAGCAAGAGGGTGATATGCCGCTGGATATTGATTTCGTGCGCCGCCAGTTTCCGGCGTTTCAAAGCGCGGCGCTTCAGGGGCAGGCGTTTTTCGAGAATGCGGGCGGTTCCTACACCTGCAAGCCGGTGATCGACCGGCTGTTCCGCTTTTACCATGACCGGAAGGTGCAGCCCTATGCGCCCTACGAAGCCAGTCAACTGGGCGGGGCCGAGATGGATGAAGCCCGTGCGCGGCTTGCCGCGATGATGGGGGTAGAACGGGACGAACTGTCCTTCGGCCCCTCGACCAGCGCCAATACCTTCGTGCTGGCCAATGCAGTACGGCAATGGCTGCGCGGCAAGAAGGCCGCTATCGTCGTGACGAACCAGGATCACGAGGCCAACAGCGGGGTCTGGCGCCGTCTGGCGGACGAGGGCATCGAGGTGCGGGAATGGCGGATCGACCCGCAGACCGGCCATCTGGACCCGGCCGCGCTGGCGCCGCTGCTGGAGGACGGCCGCGTCAAGCTGGTCTGCTTCCCGCACTGTTCCAACGTGGTGGCCGAGATCAATCCGGTGGCCGAAATCTGCGCCATGGCGCATGCGGCGGGGGCTTTCACCTGTGTCGATGGCGTCAGCTACGCGCCGCACGGCTTTCCCGACATGGCGGCGCTGGGGGCGGATGTCTACCTGTTTTCCGCCTACAAGACCTATGGCCCGCATCAGGGCATTATGGTGATCCGCCGCAAGTTCGGGGAAACCCTGCCCAATCAGGCGCATTTCTTCAATGGCGGTACGCTTTACAAGCGCTTTACCCCGGCCGGGCCGGATCATGCGCAGGTCGCGGCCTGTGCGGGGATGGCCGATTATATCGACGCGATTTACACCCACCATCATGGCGAGGCGGCGCATGCCACGCCGCTGGCGCGCAACAATGCGGTCCACGCGCTCATGCGCGCACATGAGGAAGAGGTTCTGCAACCGCTGCTGGATCATCTGGCCGCGCGCAACGATCTGCGGCTGATCGGCCCGCGTCAGGCGGCTGGCCGCGCACCTACAGTCGCCGTTGCGCTGGACCGCCCGGCCGAGCCGGTGGCGGCAGCGCTGGCCGCGCATGGCATCATGGCCGGTGGCGGCGATTTCTATGCCGTCCGGCCGCTGGAGGCCCTGGGCGTCGATCTGTCCCGCGGCGTGCTCCGGCTCAGCTTCGTGCACTACACCACCGCCGCAGAGGTGCAGAAACTGATGGGCGCACTGGACCGCGTGCTCTGACCCTTGCGTGGAAAGGGGCGGGTAAGCCCCTTTCCAACCGCGCGACCCGGCCCTATGGTGGGGGCAAGACGAGAGGGGACCGAATGGCGCGCACGATCGACTATGGCAACCTGATGCACCGCGCGATGCGGGGTCTGATCCAGACCGTGCTGGAGGATGTGGCCGAACATGGTCTGCCCGGTGCGCACCATTTCTTTATTACCTTCGACACCAATCATCCGGGCGTCGAGATCGCCGACTGGCTGCGTGCGCGTTACCCCGATGAAATGACCGTTGTTCTCCAGCACTGGTTTGAAAACCTTGTGGTCACGCCCGAAGGGTTTTCCGTCACGCTGAACTTCGGCAACAGCCCCGAACCGCTGATTATCCCCTTCGACGCCGTGCGCACTTTCGTCGATCCTTCGGTCGAATTCGGCCTGCGTTTTGAAACGCATGAGGACGAAGACGACGAAGAGGATGAGGAAGACGGCGAGGAAGAAGCCGCCGCGCCGGAAGAACGCCCGCGCGAGGCCGAGGTTGTCAGCCTCGACAAGTTCCGCAAGTAATCCGGCATTTTGTCGGGTCTTCTTCGGGCCGGAATTTCCGGCCTGTTAGCGGTATACATCCGTATACCAATTGATTTCGCGCGCGGTGCCGCCTAGAAGAAGCCAACCTTTCAAGGAGGCTTGCCCATGACCGCCACCCGCACCGAAACCGACAGCTTTGGCCCGCTGGAAGTTCCTGCCGATAAATACTGGGGCGCACAGACGCAGCGTTCCATCATCAACTTCCCGATCGGCTGGGAACGTCAGCCGGTGCCGATCATCCGGGCGCTGGGCGTTATCAAGAAGGCCTGTGCTCTGGTGAACAAGGCGCAGGGCGACATGCCTGCCGAGCTGGCCGACGCCATTGCCGCCGCCGCGACCGAAGTGATCGAGGGCAAGTTTGACGACAACTTCCCGCTGGTGGTCTGGCAGACCGGCTCGGGTACCCAGTCGAACATGAACGCGAACGAGGTGATCTCGAACCGCGCGATCGAGATGCTGGGCGGCGTGATGGGGTCGAAGAAACCCGTTCACCCGAACGACCATTGCAACATGGGCCAGTCCTCGAACGACACCTTCCCGACCGCGATGCATGTCGCCATCGGGATGCTGGCGCGTGACGTGCTGCTGCCGGGGCTGGAAAAGCTGCATGCTGCGCTGGCTGCCAAGGCCGAGGAATTCAAGGACATCATCAAGATCGGCCGCACCCATACGCAGGATGCGACGCCGCTGACGCTGGGTCAGGAGTTTTCGGGCTATGCCAAGCAGGTGGAGCGCGGGATCGAGCGGGTGAAGATGTGCCTGCCGCATATCTACGAACTGGCGCAGGGCGGCACCGCCGTCGGCACCGGGCTGAACACCCGTGTGGGCTGGGATACCCGTGTGGCCGCGCAGATCGCCGACATCACCGGGCTGCCCTTTGTCACCGCGCCGAACAAGTTCGAGGCGCTGGCCGCGCATGACGCCATGGTCATGTTCTCCGGCGCGCTGAAGACGGTGGCGGCGAGCCTGTTCAAGATCGCCAACGACCTGCGCCTCCTGGGCTCCGGCCCGCGCTCGGGTCTGGGCGAACTGATCCTGCCGGAGAACGAGCCGGGCTCCTCGATCATGCCTGGCAAGGTGAACCCGACACAGGCCGAGGCGCTGACCATGGTCTGCGCGCATGTCATGGGCAATGACGCTGCCGTTGGTTTCGCAGGTTCGCAAGGGCATTTCGAGCTGAACGTCTACAACCCGATGATGTCCTACAACGTGCTGCAATCCATGCAGCTTCTGGGCGATTCGGCTTCGGCCTTCACCGACAATATGGTGGTGGGCACGCAGGCGAATGTGGCGCGCATCGACAAGCTGATGAAGGAAAGCCTGATGCTGGTGACGGCGCTGGCGCCGACCATCGGCTATGACAATGCCACCAAGGTCGCCAAGACCGCGCACAAGAACGGCACGACGCTGAAGGAAGAGGCGATCGCGCTGGGCTTCGTGGACGAAGAAACCTTCGACCGCGTGGTGCGCCCCGAAGACATGATCTCGCCGAAGGGGTGAGATGAGGTCGGGCGCGTAAGGCGCCCCCGATGAAACGCTCCGGTGGAGCGTTTCAAGCATCGAACGCCCGCGCACGCTTGCGCGGGCCGGAAGAGGATCGTCTCGGCATTTGCAGGCCAAGCGCTTGCATTGCGCACGAACCGCGAGAAAATGGAGCCGGGGCCATGCCCCGGTCCCGTCAGGAGGAAAGCCATGGCCGAAGTCGTGAACCTCAATCGTTTCCGCAAGGCAAAGGCGCGGGCAGAGGCGCGCGATGAAGCGGATGCCAATGCCGCGAAGTTCGGTCGCAGCAAGGCGCAGAAGGCGCGCGAGGCGGCGGACGCCGAACGGGCGCGGGCCGAACTGGATGGCAAGAAGCGCGAGACGGATCAGGATTAACCTCGCATTAAGTCAGATCCGAGAGGATCGGTGGCGGAGGTGCCCGATGATCCCGACCCGTATTGCCCCCGACGCCGACCGATGGATCGTGCAGCTGTTTTCGGCCCGTGCGGTGGCGGAAGGCGGCATCATCCGTCGCAGTATCGCCGATGTGGACCGGCTGGTCGGCCGTGACCGCCTGCTGCACGAGGTGCGACGACGCGGTTACCGGCTGGTGGAAAACGCCGGGCAATTCGTGATCTTCTGCAACCGCGACCCGATCCGGCTCTTGCACTGACCGCGCCGCCGGGCGCAAATTTCTTGCGAAGAAATTTGCAAATCTTTTGCCGCAAAAGATTTGTCCCAAGCCCCGAGGTGCCCGCGATGTCCGCCCGTCCTGCCAAGCATTCCCTGACGCTGCGGGGCCATCGCACCAGTGTTTCGCTGGAGGCCGAGTTCTGGCTCGGGTTCCGCGAACTTGCCGCCGCGCGGGAGATGGGCCTGAACGAGTTGGCGGCGGAAATCGACGAAAGCCGTGAGGGCGATATCGGCCTTGCTTCAGCGATCCGCCTTGCGGTGTTGCGGCATTACCAGCAGCGTGGCTGACGGTTGCGCCTGCCGCGCCATCGGGTAGCCTTCACGACGAAGGAGACCGCCATGACGCAGCAGACCACCGTTTACCTGGCCGACTACCGCCCCTACAGCCATCCACTCGACCGGGTGGAGTTGACCTTCCGGCTGGCGCCGCAGGCGACGCGGGTTGTCGCGCGACTGCATTTCCGCCCTGATCCGGCGCGCAGTCCCGGCGCGGATTTACGGCTGGATGGCGAAGGTCTGCGGCTGATCCGCCTTGCGCTGGACGGCACCCCGCTGGATTGCCAGCCCGACGACACCGGCCTGACGCTGCCCGCCGCGCTTTTGCCTGCCGATCCTTTCGTTCTGGAAACCGAGGTCGAGATTGCCCCCGTGGGCAATACCGCGCTGGAGGGGCTTTACATGTCGAACGGCATGTATTGCACGCAATGCGAGGCGGAAGGTTTCCGCAAGATCACCTACTACCCCGACCGCCCGGATGTCATGGCGCGGTTTCATGTGCGGATCGAAAGCGATCTGCCGGTGCTGCTGTCAAACGGCAATCCGGCGGGGCAGGGGCCGGGATGGGCCGAATGGGATGACCCTTGGCCGAAGCCAGCCTATCTGTTTGCGCTGGTCGCGGGGGAACTGGTAGCGCTGCCTGATCATTTCCTCACGGCCTCGGGCCGCGAGGTCGCGCTGAATATCTGGGTGCGCGCGGGCGACGAATCGCGTTGTGCCTATGCGATGGATGCGCTGAAACGTTCAATGCGCTGGGATGAGCAGGTCTACGGCCGCGAATACGATCTGGATGTGTTCAACATCGTCGCTGTGGACGATTTCAACATGGGCGCGATGGAGAACAAGGGGCTGAACATCTTCAACTCCAAGCTGGTTCTGGCCTCACCCGAGACTGCGACCGACACCGATTATGAACGGATCGAGGCGGTGATCGCGCATGAATATTTCCACAACTGGACTGGAAATCGCATCACCTGCCGCGACTGGTTCCAGCTGTGCCTGAAAGAAGGGCTCACCGTATTCCGCGATCAGCAGTTCTCGGGCGACATGCGGTCGCATGCGGTGAAGCGGATCGAGGATGTGCAGGCGCTGCGCGCGCGGCAGTTCCGCGAGGATCAGGGGCCGCTGGCCCATCCGGTGCGGCCTGACAGCTTTGTCGAGATTAACAATTTCTACACCGCCACCGTTTACGAAAAAGGGGCCGAGGTCATCGGCATGCTGAAGCGTCTGGTGGGCGATGCGGAATATGCCCGTGCGCTGGATCTCTACTTCGCGCGCCACGATGGCGAGGCGGCGACGATAGAGGACTGGCTGAAGGTGTTCGAGGATGCGACCGGCCGCGACCTCGGGCAGTTCAAGCGCTGGTATACCGAGGCAGGCACCCCGCGTCTGACGGTGGAGGAGGAGTGGAAGGACGGTATTTACTCACTGACGCTGGAACAGCATCTGCCGCCGACACCGGGGCAGCCGGTGAAAGCGCCGAAGGTGATTCCGGTGGCTGTGGGCCTGCTGAACCCGAACGGTGACGAGGTGCAGCCGACCACCGTTCTGGAGCTGACCGAAACACGGCAGAGCTTCCGCTTCGAGGGGCTTGCCAGTCGTCCCGTTGCCTCAATCCTGCGCGGCTTCTCGGCGCCGGTGGTACTGGACCGCGCCGTCAGTGCGGCGGAGCGCGCCTTCCTGCTGGCGCATGACACCGACCCGTTCAACAGGTGGGAGGCGGGGCGCGCGCTGGCGAAAGAGGTGCTGGCCGATCTGGCAGCAGGCGCCCCGACCGTGGGTCCTGACTGGCTGGAGGCGATGGTGCGGCTGGTGCAGGACGACAGCCTTGATCCCGCATTCCGCGCCCTGGCGCTGCGCCTGCCGGGGGAGGATGACATGGCCGCGACCCTGGCGGCCGCAGGCAAACAGCCCGACCCGGCAGCACTTCATACGGCCCGGCGGCGCATGGCGGCGGCGTTGGCCGGGGCGCTGGCCCCGGCCTTGCCCGGGCTGATGGAGGCGACGCAGATCACTGGCGCCTTCTCGCCCGATGCGGTTCAGGCGGGCAAGCGGGCGCTGCATAATGCCTGTCTTGGGCTGCTCAGCCTGCGCGACGGAGGCGCGGCCGCAGAGGCGGCCTTTGCCGCCGCGACCAACATGACCGACAGCCTTGCCGCGCTTGCGGCGTTGCTGGAGATCGGGCGTGGCCAGCCGCAGCTTGACGCCTTCGGGGCGCGCTGGCGCGGGGACCGTCTGGTCATGGACAAATGGTTCATGGTTCAGGTGCTGCATGCCGCCCCCGACCAGACCGCGCGAACGGTCGAACGCCTGACCGCGCGGGCCGATTTCGACTGGAAGAACCCCAACCGCTTCCGGTCGGTCATCGGCGCGCTCAGCGCCAATCACGCAGGGTTCCATTATCAGGATGGTGCCAGCTACCGGCTGTTGGCCGACTGGCTGCTTCGGCTGGACCCGAAGAACCCGCAGACGGCGGCGCGTATGTCCACCGCTTTCGAAACTTGGCGGCGCTACGATTCGGGGCGTCAGGGGCTGATCCGGGCTGAACTGGCCCGCATCCTCGCCACCTCCGGTCTCAGCCGCGATCTGGGCGAGATGGCGGCGCGCATGGCGGGCTGAGCTAAAGGTCCATCCGGGGGGCTGATGCCCCCCGACCGGGTCATCAGCCTTTCTGGCAGTAAATCTGCTGGCTGATCCAGTTGCGCATTTCCGCGCGCGTATTCGACTTGCGGAAGGGCATCCAGTCGCGTCCGATTCCGCGATTGCCGCCGCCGACGGCCATACCGTCCCGCTGCACATGGTAGGCCATCATCTCGACCGCGCAGTCCAGATTGGCAGTCCCGTTCTTCAGCGCCGAGGCCGACGTGGCCTCGCAGCCGTAGTTGCGTGCAGAACGCGGCGAAATCTGCATGATTCCAATATACTTGCCGCCACCGCCGACTGCTGCCGGGTTGTGGCTGCTTTCATATTTCCCGACCGCTGAAATCAGCCCGGCCCAGAAGGCGCGGCGCTGCGGCAGGGGCGCGTCGCTGTAGGCCGGACACCAGCTGTCGATATCTGCGGGAACGCGATCGGCCAGAACCTCATCTTCCTGTGCCACGGCCATCAGGGTATTGGCTGTCCATTCGGCGGCTTCCGGGCGGTGGTCCCAGCGCATCGGGGGCGGTTCCGCCGCGCGCGAGACCAATTGTGCGGCCTCGGTCGTGCAGCCTGCCAGAGCCAGTGCGACGAACGCGCCCTGCATACCCCGGATGATCGCAGTTTTCCCCAGCATCCCTTGCCCAAGGTGGCATCGCCCCCAGCGGCGACAGGCGTTATTTGCCTGCGCAACCGCCCTCCGGGCAAGCGTGCTGTACGGACATGCGCGAAAATCCGCCCGCAGCGCCTTGCCGCGCTGCGTGGCGCTGCCTATGAAGGGGGCAAGTTTGCAAGGGGAAACCGATGCTCGACCTGACCTATGAAGCGCCGAAACCGAAGGTGATCGCCGGGGCGAAACACGACTGGGAACTGGTGATCGGGATGGAGATTCACGCCCAGGTTTCTTCGAACGCCAAGCTGTTTTCCGGCGCCTCCACCGCCGTGGGGGCCGAGCCGAACAGCAATGTCAGCTTCGTTGATTGCGCCATGCCGGGCATGCTGCCGGTGATCAATGAATATTGCGTCGAACAGGCGGTGCGTTCGGGGCTGGGGCTGAAGGCCGCGATCAACCTGCGCTCGGCCTTCGACCGCAAGAATTACTTCTACCCGGACCTGCCGCAGGGCTATCAGATCAGCCAGCTTTACCACCCGATCGTGGGCGAGGGCGAGGTGCTGGTGGAGATGGGGCCTGGCGTGGCGCGACTGGTGCGGATCGAACGCATCCATCTGGAACAGGACGCCGGAAAGTCGATTCACGACATGGACCCGAACATGTCCTTCGTCGATTTCAACCGCACCGGCGTCGCCCTGATGGAGATCGTCAGCCGCCCCGACATTCGCGGCCCCGAGGAAGCGGCAGCCTATGTCTCCAAGCTGCGGCAGATCCTGCGCTATCTGGGCACCTGCGACGGCAACATGCAGAACGGCAACCTGCGCGCGGATGTGAACGTGTCGGTCTGCCGCCCCGGCCAATACGAGAAGTATCAGGAAACGCAGGATTTCTCGCATCTGGGTACGCGCTGCGAGATCAAGAACATGAACTCGCTGCGCTTCATTCAGGCGGCGATTGATTACGAGGCACGGCGCCAGATTGCCATTCTGGAAGATGGCGGTTCGATCACGCAGGAAACCCGGCTTTACGATCCTGACAAGGGCGAAACCCGGTCGATGCGGTCGAAGGAAGAGGCGCATGACTATCGCTATTTCCCCTGCCCGGATCTGCTGCCGCTGGAAATCGAGCAGGCATGGGTCGATGACATCGCCGCGCGGATGCCCGAGCTGCCCGATGCCAAGAAAGCGCGCTTCATGGGTGATTTCGGCCTGACTGACTACGATGCCAGCGTCCTCACCGCCGAGCTGGATTCGGCTGCCTTCTTTGAGGCCGTGGCTCAGGGGCGCGATGGCAAGCTGGCGGCGAACTGGGTCATCAACGAACTGTTCGGCCGGCTGAACAAGGAAGGTCACGCCATCGGCGACAGCCCGGTCACGGCTGCGCAACTGGGTGGCATGCTTGATCTGCTCTCGAAGGGCGAGATCACCTCGAAAATGGCCAAGGATCTGTTTGAAATCCTGTGGACCGAAGGTGGTGACCCCGCCGAGGTGGCGGCGGCGCACGGCATGAAGGCGGTCACTGATACCGGCGCCATCGAGAAGGCGCTGGACGATCTGATTGCCGCCAATCCGGCGCAGGTGGAAAAGGCCAAGGTCAATGCCAAGCTCGCCGGGTGGTTTACGGGTCAGGTGCTCAAGGCGACCGGGGGCAAGGCCAATCCGGCGGTGGTAAACGAGATGGTGGCCAAAAAGCTCGGGCTCTGACGCAAGGGCTGGTAGACAGGAAGGGGGCGGACACCAGATCCGCCCTTTTTCTATTTCATCCCTGCCCATCGGCCGCTTTGTGCCGGATTATCTTTCAATCGCTTGGACTTGCACGCGGAATCTGACATTCTGCGCGAAGTTTGCGGGAGGCACGCATGCAGCAGTATGAATTCAAGGTCATTCCGGCGCCGCGCAAGGCCGAAAAGGTCCGGGGTCTGAAATCGGTCGAAGACCGTTTCGCCCATGCGCTGATGCAGCTGATGAACCGGCTGGGCGCCGAGGGCTGGGATTATGTCCGGGCTGATGTCCTGCCCTGTGATGAACGGGTGGGTCTGACGGGCAAGGCCACCAATTTCCACAACATGCTGGTGTTCCGCCGTCCGGTTCGGGCCGAAGCGGTCGCGGCGCTGCCCGAGGTGGCCGAAGTTGCTGCGGCGATGCCCGCGCGTCTGACCACGCATACGGAGGAAGGCCGGGCGCCTGCCGTTGGCCCGGCACGTCCGCAGGAAAAGCCTTCCGACAAGCCTGAAATCGCCGCCGAGTGATCAGCCACGCGCGGCGGCCAATGCCTCGGGCAGGGCAGCCGCGAACTTGTCCATCAGTGCGGCGGGGCCGCAGCTGACGCGGATGCAGCGGTCATGTGGCGCAACGAAGGGCATGCGGATGAAGATGCCGCGCGCCGCCAGTTCACGCACGACCGCGCGCGCGAAATCGCCATTGGCACCGCAGTCGATGGTCACGAAATTCGTGGCCGAGGGCAGGGGTGTCAGGCCGTTGTCGTGCGCGATCACGGTGAGACGGTCGCGGGATGTCGCGACTTCGTTCCGCACATGGGCCAGCCAGTCCTGATCGGCCAGCGCGGCGAGTGCCCCGGCCTGCGCGATGCGCCCCATGCCGAAATGATTGCGCACCTTGTTGAAGGCCGAGACCAGCCCCGGCGCCGCGATGGCATAGCCGACACGCAGCCCCGCCATCCCATATCCCTTTGAAAAGGTGCGGAAGCGGATCACGCGCGGGTCGTCTGCGTCGATCCGGGCCTCGGTCCCCGGCGGCGCGAGGTCGATATAGGCCTCGTCCAGCACCATCAGAACGCCCTCGGGCAGCCGGGCCGCCATATCGGCGATCACGGTGCCGGGATGGTGCGAGCCCATCGGGTTGTCCGGGTTGGCGATATACAGCAGTTTCGGCTGAACCTCCGCCGCGCGGGCCAGCAGCGCCTCTGGGTCTTCATGGTTGCCGGTATAGGGCACCTTGTGCAGCAGACCGCCAAAGCCCGCGACGTGAAAGTTGAAGGTCGGATAGGCACCATCCGAGGTGACCACGGTATCGCCCGGTTCCACGACCAGTCGCACCAGATAGCCCAGCAGCCCATCAATCCCTTCGCCCACCACGATATGATCCGGCGTCACGCCGTGATGCGCCGCCAGCGCGCCCCGCAGATCGTGGTTTTCCGGGTCGCCATACATCCAGACATCCTGCGCTGCTGCCGCCATTGCGGCGATGGCGCGGGGCGAGGGGCCGAAGGCGTTTTCATTCGCGCCAAGCCGCGCGGTGAAATGGTGGCCCGAGGCGCGTTCTGCGGTTTCCGGTCCGACGAAGGGCACGGTGGCGGGCAGCGACTGAACGAGCGGGGTGTAACGCGGGGACTGGGTCATGGCCGCATATCAGCCGGAAACCGGCCGCCCTGCAAGATCAGCCTTTCATGAAGGCGCGCCGCGCCTCTTCGGCCATGGCCTGCCGCATTTGCAGATCGGCCAGAACCCGCATTGCCGCCTTGCGTTCGGCCTCGTCCACCAGCGTGGCAAGATGCGCCTGCTGGGCGAGGACCTGCTTTTTCAGGGTGATTTCCTCGGGCAGCGCACCGGCTTCGGCCATGATGCGAAACCCCACAGCCTCGCCCGCCGAAACGAAGGCATCGCCGGGCCGATCAGGCAAAGGCTGCCCCTCACCCTTCAGGCCCGAAAGCTTCCCTTCGGCGCGGGCTTTCATCATCATCCGTTCGGCAATGCGGTTCAGCCATGTCATGCGCAGATTCTGGGCCTGCCCGGACGCAAAGGCAAGACCTGCGACAAAGGGTTGCACCCGGCGGCGAAACGGCGCGATATGGCGGCATCCCCGGATAACGTGTCGCCCGAGGCCTGACAGTGATCGAACGCAGACCGACTTTCGCCCCTTTCGCCAACCCCGACTTCCGCCTGCTCTGGACTGCAACGGTGATTTCGCAGCTTGGCGGACTGATCCAGACGGTCGGGGCGGGGTGGCTGATGACCTCGCTGACCGACTCGCATCAGCTGATCGCGCTGGTTCAGGCCTCGAACACGCTGCCGATCATGGTGCTGTCGCTGATCGCAGGCGCGCTGGCCGACAATTTCCCGCGCCGCATCATCCTGATCTGGGCGCAGGTCTTTCTGTTTACCGCCTCGGTGGCGCTGTCGGTCGTGGCCTTCTGGGGCACGATGACGCCCTGGCTTCTGCTGTCTTTCACCTTCCTGATCGGTTGCGGCACGGCGCTCTACAATCCGTCCTGGCAGGCCAGCATGGGCGATATCGTGGAACGCGAGGATCTGCCGCAGGCCGTCAGCCTGAACTCCATGGGGTTCAATATGATGCGCTCGGTCGGACCGGCGATCGGGGGGGCGGTGGTGGCGGCGTTCGGTGCGGCTGCGGCCTTTGCCATCAATGCTGCGAGCTATCTGCCGCTGCTGGGCGCGCTGATGCGCTGGCGCCCGGCCTATCCCGAACGGCGGTTGCCGCGCGAATCCCTGCGGGCGGCGCTGTCGTCGGGGCTGCGCTATGTGGCGATGTCTCCGAACCTGATGCGGGCCATGGCGCGGGCGGGGCTGTTCGGCTTTGGGGCCTGCGCGGTGCTGGCGCTGCTGCCGATGGTGGCGCGCGATCTGCTGCACGGCACCGCGCTGACCTACGGCATCACGCTGGGCGCCTTCGGCTTTGGCGCCATCGGCGGGGTGATGCTGAACGGACCGCTGCGGGCACGGCTGAAGAATGAAAGCATCGTGCGCGGCGGCTGTCTGGTCTTTGCCGTGGGGCTGGTCGCGCTGGGGCTGAGCCGCAGCCTGTGGCTGACTGCGCCCGCGCTGCTGATCTGCGGCGGCGCCTGGGTCATGTCGCTGTCGCTGTTCAACGTGACGGTGCAATTATCCTCTCCGCGCTGGGTGGTCGGGCGGGCGCTGTCGTTCTATCAGACGGCGGCCTTTGGCGGCATGACAGTGGGCGCCTGGGTCTGGGGCGCGGTGGCGGATGCGGGCGGCGTCAGCCTTGCGCTTTACTTCGCCGCAGGCGCGCTGGTGCTGGCCGCGCTGTCGGGGCTGTGGCTGGCGGTGGGCGAGTTCGGCGGCCTCAGCCTTGATCCGGTGGGGCCGTTCAATGCGCCGCCGCTGCGGCTGGATCTGCGGGGGCGGTCGGGGCCGATCATGGTGATGATCGACTATCGCATCGCCGAGGAAGATGTGCCTGCGTTTCTGGAGGTGATGCAGGAACGTCGCCGCATCCGTCGCCGTGATGGCGCGCGGGCCTGGGCGCTGCTGCGCGATCTGGAAGACCCCGATATCTGGGTCGAAAGCTACCACGTCGCGACCTGGGTCGAATATATCCGGCATGTCGAACGGCGGACGAAGGCCGATCTTGCCAATCTGGAGCGGCTGCAAGCCCTGCACCGAGGGCCGGGCAAGCCGGTGGTGCACCGCATGATCGAGCGGCACAGCATCCCGCAGCCGGGCGAGATGGTGTTGAAACCGGGGCCGGATCTGCCGTGACGGCGGTGGGGGAACTGGTTGCGTGAAAAGGGAAGGGGGCTGTCTGCCCCCCTCTGCGCCTTGCGGCGCATTCACCCCCTGAGGATATTTTCCGACAGAAAATGCCTCAGCCGATCTCTGCCAGACGGGCGACGGCGGCGGCGACCTTGGCGGCCTCGTCTTCGCGGGCGTCCAGATTGGCGCGGGCCTCGTCCACCACCTCTTCCTTGGCGGAGGCGATGAACTTCGGATTGTCGAGCCGCGCCTTCAGCCCCGCGATTTCTTTCTGGAGTTTCTCAAGCGCCTTCACCAGCCGCGCCTTTTCGGCGCCGATGTCGATGATGCCTTCCAGCGGGATGGCAAAGCTGGCGCCCTCGGCCGCGATGGACAGCGCACCTTTCGGGGCGGTGGCGGCATCCGCCAGGCTTTCGATGCGGGCGAGCCGTTTGATGAGCACTTCGTTGCGATCCCAGGCCGCGCGGGCGGCGGTATCCATCGTCAGCGCCAGCATGTCGAGCTTCAGCCCAACCGGCACATGCATCTGCGTGCGGGCCGAGCGGATATCGTCGATCAGCCCGGTGACCCAGGTCATCTCGCGGTCGGCTTCTGTGTCGATCAGTTCGGCACCGAAGGACGGCCAGTCGGCATGGACCAGCATCCCGTCGCGTTTGCCGGTGGTGGACCAGAGTTCCTCGGTGATGAAGGGCATGAACGGATGCAGCAGGATCATGGACTGATCCAGCACCCAGCCCATTGTCGCGCGCGTCTCGGCCGCCTGATCCCCGTCGAACAGCGGTTTGGCGAATTCGACATACCAGTCGCAGACCTTGCCCCAGACGAATTTGTAAAGCACGTCTGCCGCCTGATCGAAGCGGAAATCATTCAGCGCCGCGTTGACCTCGGCCAGCGCCTTGGCGGTTTCACCGATGATCCACTTGTTCGCGGTGGCACTGGCCTGCGGGGCGGTGGCCTGGGTCGTGTGACCCTCCCACACGCCGTTCATCTCGGCGAAGCGGCAGGCGTTCCAGAGCTTCGTGCCGAAGTTGCGGTAACCGGCGATGCGCTGGGTATCAAGCTTCAGAACGCCACCAAGCGAGGCCATGGCGGCATTGGCGAAACGCAGCGCATCGGCGCCGTATTCGTCGATGATTTCCAGCGGGTCAATGACGTTGCCCAGGGATTTGGACATCTTCTTGCCCTTGGCGTCGCGCACGAGGCCATGCAGATAGACGGTGTGGAAAGGGATATCATCCACCACCGCCAATTGCATCATCATCATGCGGGCGACCCAGAAGAACAGGATGTCCTGGCCAGTGACCAGAACGCTGGTCGGGAAATAACGCGCCAGTTCCGGGGTCTGTTCGGGCCAGCCCAGCGTGCCGATGGGCCAGAGGCCCGAGGAGAACCAGGTGTCGAGCACATCGGCGTCGCGCCACACCGGATACACCAGATGCGTCGGGTCTTGCGTCAGGTTGTAATCGGCCAAAGCCTTCGCCAGTGCCTCGACCGCCGCATCACGGTTTTCCACCTCGACCACGCGGGCATGGTTCAGCGGCGCGGGCAGGGGCGCGAGGTCATCCATGAAGCGTTGGGCCACAGCCTGAAGGTCATGGGCACAGTGGTAGACCGGATCGGCATGGTTAAAGGCGCCATCGGCGAGCAGGCGGAACAGCTCCACCTCGTCCAGCGCATTGTCGCCCTCGTCATCGCGGAAGCCGGTCGGCCAGACATCCAGCCCATACCACACCGGGATCTGGTGACCCCACCAGAGCTGACGCGAGATGCACCAGGGCTCGATATTCTCAAGCCAGTGGTAATAGGTCTTTTCGCCCGATTCCGGGATGATCCTGACCTTGCCCGAGCGCACCGCCTCCAGCGCGGGTTCCACGATCTTTGCGGTATCGACGAACCACTGGTCCGTCAGCATCGGCTCGATCACGACTTTCGAGCGATCCCCGAATGGCTGCATGATCGGTTTGTTCTCGACCACCGGCTCCAGCCGCAGATGCTCCGATCCCGTCTCCGGGTCGGTTTCCCTGATCATCACGGTGACAGCAAGGCCGATGACATTGATGTCGGCGATCACCGCCTTGCGGGCCTCGAACCGGTCCATGCCGCGATATTTCTCGGGGACGAGGTTCAGGCTGTCCACTTCGGATTCATTTGTGGGGGAACCGGCCGCGATTTCGCGGGCGCGGATCACCGCCTCGGCATAGGGCGCCCCGTCGGCGCGCATCCGGCCACGGGTATCCATCAGCCGGTAGCAGGGCAGGCCCGCGCGCTTTGCGACCTGATAATCGTTGAAATCATGCGCGCCAGTGATCTTCACCGCGCCCGAGCCGAAATTCGGATCGGGGTATTCATCGGTGATGATCGGGATCAGACGGTCGCACAGCGGCAGTTTCACCATCTTGCCGACGATGGGGGCATAGCGCGTATCCGAAGGATGCACCGCGACCGCGCCATCACCCAGCATGGTTTCGGGGCGGGTTGTCGCGATGGAAATGTAGTTCCGCTTCTCGCGGAAGGTCACATTGCCGTCTTCGTCCTTCTCGACATACTCATAGGTCTCGCCGCCCGCGAGTTCGTATTTGAAATGCCACATATGGCCCGCGACCTCGATATTCTCGACCTCAAGGTCGGAAATCGCGGTTTCAAAATGCGGGTCCCAGTTCACGAGGCGTTTGCCGCGATAGATCAGGCCCTTGCGATACATATCGACAAAGACCTTGATCACGGCATCATGGAAATTGCCGGTCTCGCCTTCCGGCGCACCGGGGGCGCCGGACATCGTAAAGGCTTCGCGGTCCCAGTCGCACGAGGCGCCAAGCCGCTGCAACTGGCCGATGATCGTGCCGCGCGATTTGACCTTTTGCTGCCAGACCCGTTCGAGGAACTTCTCGCGCCCCATTTCGGCGCGCGAGGGTTCCTGGTTCTTCGCCATTTCCCGTTCTGTCACCATCTGCGTCGCGATGCCCGCGTGATCGGTGCCGGGTTGCCAGAGCGTGTCATCGCCGCGCATGCGGTGCCAGCGGGTCAGGATGTCCTGCAACGTATTGTTGAAGGCATGGCCCATATGCAGGCTGCCGGTCACGTTGGGCGGCGGGATCATGATGGAGAAGGCAGGCGCGCCCGGCTTGGCATTGGCACCGGCCCGCCCGGCCTTGCCGTCGATCCATTGCTTCGAAATGCGCGCTTCGGCCTCGGTGGCGTTGAAGGTCTTTTCCATCGGCATGATCGTTCCCCTTTTCGTTGCCAAGGGATGTAGCCAATGCGCCGCCCGAGGGGAAGGGGCGCGACGGCCGGTTCCGGCCGCCGCGCGTGTTTTCCGGCTGTGGCTCAGGCGCCGCCGACCAGCGCGAAATGCGCGCCGCGGCTGTCCTGCGCCATGCAGATGAAAGCGCCGCCGGGCACTTCTTGCGGGCCATGCAACACCTGGCCGCCCAGTTCGGCAATCTGTGCCATCGCGGCCTTGATCGAGGGCGCACCGAAATAGGGCAGCCAGTGCGAGGGCACCCCCTCGCTTTGCAACCGCATCATGCCGCCAATGTCGCGACCTTCGCGGGCGAAAAGCTGGTAATTGCCCATCTCGCCCATCGGCATGGCCGTTGAAGGGGTCCAGCCCAGCAGCGCGGTATAGAAGGCAAGGCCCGCCTCGGGGTCCGTGCTGTGCAATTCGTGCCAGTTGCCGTGGCCCTGTTTCATCTGGTCAAAGGCCGCGCCCTGCTGCCCCTCCAGCGGTTGAAGCAGGCCGAAGGCGGCGCCCTGCGGATCGACAACAATGGCAAAAATGCCGGTGCCGGGGATCGGCTCGGGCGCGCGGAACACCTTGCCGCCAAGCGCAGTCACCTTGTCGCAGGCAGCGGCGCAATCCCCGACCGCGAAATAGACCATCCAGAACTCTGGCATCGGCGTGTCGGGTTCCATCATGCCCGCCACCATGGCGCCGTCGCGCAGAGCCAGGATGTAGGAAAAGCCTTCCATCCCGGCATCCTGAAAGTCCCATCCCAGAAGCGGGCCATAAAACGCCTGCGACCGGGCAACAGCGCCGGTGGTCAGCTCATACCAGCAGGGGGCGCCGTGTGCGCTCATTTCGCTGCTCCTTCCATCAACAGCGGGGTAAAGCCGCCAAAGATCATGCGCTTGCCATCAAAGGGCATATTGGTGAATTCGGCCGGATCTTCCTCGGCCAGCTTCATCATCTTCTCGTAGGCGCGGCCGCGGGTTTCCTTGTCGGGCCAGATCATCCAGCACAGCACCACGGTTTCATCCTCTTTGGCCTCGACCGCGCGCAGGAAATCGGTGTGCTTGCCGGGTGGTACGTCGTCCCCCCAGCCAACGACCAGCGACAGCGCGCCTTCATCGCGGAAGTAAGGCCACCATTTCGCTTCGTGGTCGCGATAGATCTCGCGGTCTTCGGTTTTGACCGGAATGACGAAACCGTCAATGTAAGCCATGCGTGCACCCTCCAGACACTTGCAGGGCCAAGGGTGGCGGGTGTAGTTATGAAAAGCAACTAAAAGTTATATAAACTAACCAAGGGGCGCGATGTCATCGGGGCGAAGCTATGAGGAAGGCTGTATCGCGGCCCATGCGCTGGATCTGATCGGGGATCGCTGGGCCTTGCTTGTGGTGCGCGAGATGATGCTGGGCCCGCGCCGTTTCGGCGCTTTGCGCGAGGGGCTGCCGGGGATCAGCGCCAATGTCCTGACGCAGCGGCTTGAAGGGCTGGAGGCGGCGGGCGTGGTCACGCGCGAGCAGATGCCGGAACCCGCCAAGGTGCAGCTTTACCGGCTGACAGAAGCGGGGCTGGCCCTCTGGCCGGTGCTGCGGGCGCTGTGCATCTGGGGCGCGCGCCAGCCGGGGCACGACCCGCGCCTGTTCATCAGCCCGACCGCGCTGATGCTGTCGATGCGCGCCACCTGCGCAAGGGCGCGGGCAGGCGAGCACCGGGTGGCGATGCGTCTGGGGGAGGAGAGCTTCACCATCCGCACCGGGCCGGGCCGCTTCAAGGTGGAGCGCGGCAATGGCCCCGCCACCTTGCAGTTCAGCGGCGGCACCAATGCGATGGCGGCGGCGATCTATGGCCCGCAGCCACTGACTGCCACGGCGCAGGGTATGATCGGGTTCGAAGGTGACCCCGAGGAAGGGCAGGCCTTCGTCGACCTGTTCACACTCCGCTGAAGCCGCGCGCAAAAGTTTTCAGGAAAACTTTTGCAAATTTCTTTGGAAAGAAATTTGCGCCAGGCGCAGCCGGGGTCACACCGCCCGGTCGAATTTCGTCGACAGATGGATCAGGCTTTCGGAACTGACCACGCCGGTCAGCGCCCCGATCTGGTCCAGCACCTGATCAAGCACTTGCGTCGAAGGCGCGGCCACCTGTAAAAGAAGGTCATAGCGGCCCGAGGTGGTAAAGACCCGCTCGATCTCGGCAATCGACTTCAGCCGCGTCAGAATCGCCGCCTGGGCGCGGGGTTCTATGGTCAGCAGCACGCTGGCCCGCAACCGGCCCTGCCGCGCCGCCTCGCCCAGTTTCAGCGTGTATCCGGCGATGACGCCGGTGGTCTCCAGCCGCTCCAGCCGCGCCTGCACGGTGGAGCGGGCGACCTTCATGCGTCGGGCCAGTGTGGCCACCGACATGCGGGCATCCGCCCCCAGCAGCCCGATTATGTTGCGATCCAGTTCGTCCATGCAATTCGCCCGGCTATTTCGTCATTCTGTCACCGATACACTAAGTTTTTGTGGTTTTCATCGGTGAAGTTGTGTCCCATATGCGCATTCCACGTTTTCAGGAAAAGGGCGGCTCATACGCACCTGGCCTGGTTGTAATGACCGCGCAGGTGCTGGCTCCCGGTGGGAACCGGGCAATGGCCGCTTGCGTTCTGTTGGCAGAAGGGACACGCCGATGGGACTTTCCAAAACGATCTGGTCCAACCCGACCGAATATATCCGTACCGTGCAGCCGGAGAATCCGGTGCTGTTCTTCTCGCCTGCCGTGTTGCAGGCGGCAGCGCGCCGCTTCATCGACGGCTTTCCGGGCATGGTGACCTATGCGGTCAAGACCAACCCCGCTGATGTGGTGATCGAGAATCTCTCGGCCGCCGGGGTGCGTGGCTTTGACGTGGCCAGCCCGAACGAGATGCGGCTGGTGCGGCGTATCGCGCCGGATGCGGCGATGCATTACAATAACCCCGTGCGCGCCCGCGCCGAGATTGCGGTGGCGGTCGAGATGGGGGTGAAAAGCTATTCCGTCGATTCGGCCTCGGAGCTGGAAAAGCTGATCGAGATGGTTCCGGCTGAGGGCTGTGAAATCTCGGTGCGTTTCAAACTGCCGGTGGCGGGCGCGGCCTATAACTTCGGCGCGAAGTTCGGTGCGACGGTGGAACTGGCGGCGGAACTGCTGAAACGCGCGGCCGAGGCGGGGTTCATTCCCTCGCTGACTTTCCATCCCGGCACGCAATGCACCGACCCGCATGCCTGGGAGGCTTACATCCGCGCGGCCGCTGACATCGCGCAGGAGGCGGGCGTGACCGTGGCGCGGCTGAACGTCGGCGGCGGTTTTCCGAACCACCGCCTGCAAGCCGTGGTGCCGCAGATCGAGGAAACCTTTGACCTGATCGACCGCGTGGCGACCGAAGCCTTTGGTGACCAGCGTCCGATGCTGGTGTGCGAGCCGGGCCGGGGCCTCTGCGGCGATGCCTTCACACATATCGCCAAGGTCAAGGCGGTGCGCGACGGGCAGCATGTGTTCCTCAACGATGGCGTCTATGGCGCGCTGGCCGAGTTGCCGCTGGTGGGCGTGATAGACCGGATCGAGGTGGTGGATGCCGTCGGCAAGCGCCGTGACAGTGAACTGGCCTCGCGCATCGTCTTTGGCCCGACCTGCGATTCGGTAGACCGGATTCCCGGCGAGCTGATGCTGGCCGAGGACATTGCCGAGGGCGATTATCTGGTAATTCACGGCATGGGTGCCTATTCGCTGGCCACCAACACCCGCTTCAACGGCTTTGGCGAACTGACCATCGCGACGGTGCTGTCGCTGAAGGTCTGAGTGCGGCCTCTGTCTTTCAGGACAGTCTTTCAAAACATCGCGCGCCCGGCTGGACTTGTCCCGCCGGGCGTTTACCATTCCGTTGACAGGACAAGGGGATGGCGATGTTTGGCAAAGCGCAGGGGCGGCTGGAGGATCAACGGTTTCTGACTGGCAAGGGGCGCTATGTGGAGGACATCGTGCCGGAAGGCGCTTTGTGGGTGGCCTTCCTGCGCAGCCCGGTGGCGCATGCCGAAATCCGGTCGCTGGATGTAACGGCGGCAGAGGCGGCACCGGGCGTTCAGCTGGTCCTGACGGCAGAGCGTCTGGCCGGGGCGGGGGTCGTTCTGGGCATGCGCGGCTATCGCGTGACGCAGCCTGACGGCAGCAAGGGCGCCGGACCGGAGCGGCCCGTTCTGGCGCTGGGACGGGTGCGGCATGTCGGCGAGGCGCTGGCCATGGTGGTTGCGGAAACCCCCGATCAGGCGCGCGACGCAGTGGAGATGATCGAGGCCGACCTGCGCGATCTGCCGGTTGCGCTTTTCCCCGAGGGCGGGCCGACCATCCACCCCGAGGCACCGGGCAATCATGCCTTCACCCATGAGCAGGGCGATGGCGGGGCGGTGGAGGCGGCGCTGGCTGCCGCCGCGCATCGCATCCGGTTTACCACCCGCCACAACCGCATTGCCCCGGCGTCGATGGAGCCGCGCGGTGCCTGGGCGGAATGGGATGGCACCCGGTTGCATCTGGCGGTGAACGGGCAGGGTGTCTGGGGCCAGAAGGCGGAACTTGCCCGCCAGCTTGGCCTGCCGGCGGATGCGGTGCGGGTGACCAACCCCGATGTCGGCGGCGGCTTCGGCATGAAGGCCATGCCCTACCCGGAATATATCTGCCTTGGTGCCGCCGCGCGGATGCTGGGCCGTCCTCTGCGCTGGATGGCGGATCGTGGCGAATCCATGTTGTCCGACAATGCGGGCCGCGATCTGGAGGCGACCTCGGAACTGGGGTTCGACGCCGATTTCCGGCTGGTGGCCTGCCGCGTCAATCTTGTGTCAAACCTTGGCGCCTATAACTCGCAATTCGGGCAGGGCGTTCAATCGGAGATGTTTGCCAAGGTGCTGAGCGGGGTCTACGACGTGCAGGCGGTGCATTTGCGGGCGGAGGGGGTCTATACCAACACCACCCCGGTTGATGCCTATCGCGGCGCGGGGCGGCCCGAGGCGATCCTGACGCTGGAACGCGCCATGGATGCCGCCGCGCGGGAGCTTGGCCTGCCGCCCGAGGACCTGCGCGCACGCAATGTGATCAGGCAGTTCCCTTACAGCTTCTGGAATGGCGAGGTGATCGACAGCGGCGATTTCCCGCGTCTGCTGGCGCGGCTGGCGGCGGAATCGGATGCGGCAGGGTTTGCCGCCCGGCGGGCGGATTCGGCGGCGCGCGGCTTGCTGCGTGGGCGGGGCATGGCGCTTTATGTCGAGGCGATCATGGGCGCGCCCGAGGAAACCGCCACGGTGGAATTTACCGAAACCGGGGTGATCCTTTACGTTGGCACACAGTCGAACGGGCAGGGGCATGAGACGGTCTATACCCGCATGCTGGCCGACCTGACCGGCCTGCCGGAAAGTGCCATTACCGTGGTGCAGGGTGACAGCGACCGCATCGCACGCGGGGGCGGCACTGGCGGCTCCCGCTCGGTCACCGTGCAGGGCACGACGATGCGGGCTACGGTCACCACCATGACCGATGCCTTTGCATCCTGGCTGGCGGAACGCGAAGGCGTGCCTTTCCGCTATGCTGATGGTGTGCTGAAGGCCGAGGGGCGTAATCTTGCCTTCACTCTGATCGAAGTTGCCGATCAGGCGCGCGCCGCAGGTCGGGCCGACCTGCTGCGCCATTCCGCGACGACCAGGCTGGAGGGGCGCAGCTTCCCCAATGGCGCCCATGCCGCCGAGGTGGAGATCGACCCCGAAACCGGCGCGTTGCGGCTGGATCGTTATACGGCGGTTGATGATTTCGGCACGCTGATCGCGCCGGAACTGGTGCAGGGGCAGGTGCAGGGCGGGGTGGCGCAGGGCTTCGGTCAGGCGGTGATGGAAGAGACGGTTTTCGACGCACAGGGGCAGTTGCTGACCGGCAGTTTCATGGATTACGCGCTGCCGCGCGCTTCGGACCTGCCGTTCATCCGCTTCGCCTCGGAACCTTCGCCAACCGCCACCAACCCCCTGGGCATGAAAGGCTGTGGCGAGGCGGGAACGGTGGGTGCCCTGCCGGTGATCGCCAATGCGGTGGCCGATGCGCTGGCGCCGCTGGGCGCGCGGGTGGAAATGCCCTTCACCCCGGCGCGGATCTGGGCCGCGCTGGCGGAGGCGCGCGATGCGTCTGATTGACCGTCTGCGCCACTGGCTGCGCCGTCATCCGGTGGTGCAGACTGATCCGCCCGACCCGCCGCCGCCCGGTGCGCGACGCGGCGTGGTGGATCATGTGATCATCCTTGACGGTACGCTTGCCTCGCTGGAGCCGGACAGCCACAGCAACGCGGGCTTTGCCTACCTGTTGCTGCGCGAACCGGCGCCGGGCAATCGCCGATCAGTCTATTATGAACCCGGCCTGCAATGGCAGAACTGGCGGCAGACGCTGGATGTGATGCAGGGGCGCGGCATCAACCGGCAGATCCGCCGCGCCTATGGCTATCTGGCGAGCCACTATCGCCCCGGCGACCGCATCTTCCTGATGGGCTATTCCCGTGGCGCCTATGCGGTGCGCAGCCTTGCCGGGGTGATCGACCGGGTGGGCCTGCTGACCCATGACAACGCGACCGAGCGCAATGTGACGCTGGCCTATCGCCACTATGAACGCGGACCGGACAGCGCGGCGTCACGCGCCTTTGTGACCCGCTTCTGCCATCCGGCGGCTCCGATCCAGATGGTCGGGGTCTGGGATACGGTGAAGGCGCTGGGCCTGCGGCTGCCGGGCCTCTGGATGCTGACCGAACGCCGCCACGCCTTCCACAACCATCAGCTCGGGGCCTCTGTCCGCCATGGCTTTCACGCACTGGCGCTGCATGAAACGCGCGAGGTGTTTGAGCCGGTGCTCTGGACCTGTCCGCCGGGATGGGAGGGCAATGTCGAACAGGTCTGGTTTCGCGGCAGCCATGGCGATATCGGCGGCCAGATCGGCGATTTCGAGGCCGCGCGCCCACTAGCCAATATCCCGCTGGTCTGGATGCTGGAAAGGGCGGAGGCCTGCGGGCTGAGCCTGCCGCCCGGCTGGCGCGCGCGGTTTCCCTGTGATCCGGCAGCACCGATGGTGGGCACATGGCGTGGCTTCGGCGGGGCCTTCCTGTTGCGCCGCCCCCGGATCATCGGGCGCGACAGATCGGAAAGGGTTCACCCGACGGCGCTGTCATCGGTGCCAAAGCGCGCGGGCTTCTGGCGCCGCGCCTTCACGCCATGATGATGCAGGTGGTCGAGCCGGTGGCATAAACCTTCCCGTCCTCCAGACCCCGGATGGTGCCATGCGCCACGGCGGTGGACCGGCCTGCGTGATCTAGCAGCGCCTCAGCCTCGACCTCCATCCCGACGGGCAGGGCACGGGTGATATTCACCTTGTATTCCAGCGTTGTATACCAGCGCCCCTGCGGCACGCCGGTCATCACCGCGCAGCCCAGAACGGTATCCAGCACCGTGCCATACCAGCCGCCATGTACGGCACCGAACGGATTGGTGTGCTGAAAACCCGGCGTGCCACGCACCAGCACGCGGCCCGGCTCCACCTCGGTGATCCGGCAGCCCATCACCCCGGCGATGGCGGGATGTGGCAGATCGCCTGCCAGCACCTTCTGCATGAACTCCAGCCCCGACATCGACAGCAACGTGTCGCGGCTGGGCAGATCGGCGGGGGTGCGGGCGATGGGGGGCATGTCGGTCATAGCCGGTTTCTTGCAAGCCGCACGCCGCCTGTCGAGAGGGCTTGCGTGCTGCGAGACGCTGCGTCACTTTGATATGGCAATTTGATCAAAGAGGCTGTCATGTCCGCGCTGACCCTAGCCGCCACGCAATTCGCCTGTTCCTGGAATCTGCCTGCCAATGCCGACCGGGCCGAGGCGCTGGTGCGGCAGGCCGCCGGGCAGGGCGCCGGCGTCGTGCTGATTCAGGAGCTGTTCGCCGCCCCATATTTCTGCATCACGGAGCGGCCGGAATATTTTGCCCTCGCCGCCGAGGCTGAGGGGCATCCGCTGATCGCGCGGTTTTCGGACCTTGCGCGCGAGCTGGGCGTGGTGCTGCCGGTGTCGTTTTTTGAACGCGCAGGGCAGGCCTTCTTCAATTCGCTGGCGCTGATCGACGCCGATGGCAGGGTGCTGGGCATCTATCGCAAAAGCCATATTCCGCAGGGTCCGGGCTATGAGGAGAAGTTCTATTTCTCTCCCGGCGATACCGGCTTCCGGGTGTGGGAGACGGCGGCGGGGCGGCTGGGCGTCGGCATCTGCTGGGACCAGTGGTTCCCTGAATGTGCCCGCGCCATGGCACTGATGGGGGCCGAGGTGCTGCTTTACCCGACCGCCATCGGCTCTGAGCCGCCGGCGCCGGGCTATGACAGCCAGCCGCATTGGGAAATGGTCATGCGCGGCCATGCGGCGGCCAATATCCTGCCGCTGGTCGCCTCTAACCGCATCGGCACGGAAACGGCGCCGGAAGGCGTGGATGTGACCTTCTATGGATCGAGCTTCATTTCCGATCATCGTGGGCAATTGCTGGCGAAGGCCAGCCGTGACACCGAGGAAATCCTGACGGCCACGGTAGATCTGGCGGAAATCGCCGCACTGCGGGCGAGCTGGGGGCTGTTCCGGGATCGCAGGCCCGGGCTTTACGCGCCGCTGATGTCGCTGGACGGACGCAGCTAGCGCAGGATCTGCGCCGCCAGCCAGACAAGGCTGATCAGCACCGGCTGATGGATCAGGTAGACCGCCAGACTGTGCCGCCCCGGCCAGGCAAGCCAGCCCAACCCTTCGGGTGAAATCTGTGCCAGCCGGGGCAGGACGGGGGCGATCAGCCGGGCAATACCCATTCCGGCCAGGAACGGGCCGAACCACGGCACCAGCGGCTCGAAATCCATCGTATAGGTCGGCAATGTCGTCAGGCCCAGAAACCGAAGGGCGGGCGCCTGCCATTCCAGCAGCGGCGGCAAGGGCCATGCGGCCCAGACCACGGCGAGGCCAAGCGCAAGGTTGACCAGCCCCGGCAGGCGCAGGAACACGAGGCCCAGCAGGCTGGCCACCGCGATGCTGTGCAGAATGCCGAAGAAGATCCAGAAATCAGGCATGGCGATACGGGTGGCCAGCGATACCAGCGCCGCTGCCGCCGCGATCTTGCCCCAGCGGCGCCAGAAGGCGGGCCATCGGATGCCCTGCCCATGCGCCAGCCACAGTCCCATTCCGGCGAGGAACAGGAATGACCCCGCCACGATCCGTGCGTGATAGTAGAAAAAGCCGCTGACCGCCGTGCCGGGCGGCACGAAGCCAAACATTTGCAGGTCGAACACCAGATGGAAGGCCGCCATCCCCAGCAGGGCGAGCGTGCGGGCGCTGTCGATCAGCCAGAGGCGGGGTGTCTGCGTCATGCCCTCTTTTCACCTGCTGTGTCGCCGCCTGCAAGCGAAAGGGCGGCCCGAAGGCCGCCCCTGTTTCGCGTTTCGCCGGTCTCAGCGGTGATGCACATCCACATAGTCGCGGAAGGTCGGCCCGGTATAGAGCTGACGCGGGCGGCCGATCTTCTGCGTCGGGTCGCCGATCATCTCTTTCCACTGGCTGATCCAGCCGACGGTGCGGCTCAGCGCGAAGATCGGGGTGAACATCGAGGTCGGGAAACCCATCGCATCGAGGATGATGCCCGAATAGAAGTCGACGTTCGGGTAAAGCTTCTTCTCGATGAAGTAGGGGTCTTCCAGCGCGATGCGCTCCAGTTCCTTGGCGACTTGCAGGGTCGGGTTGTTCTCGATCCCCAGCAGGCCCAGCACCTCGTCGGCGGATTCCTTCATCACTTTGGCGCGCGGGTCAAAGTTCTTGTAAACCCGGTGGCCGAAGCCCATCAGACGGAACGGATCGTTCTTGTCCTTGGCGCGGGCCACATATTCCGGGATGCGATCCACGGTGCCGATCTCGCGCAGCATTTCCAGGCACGCCTGGTTGGCGCCGCCATGGGCCGGCCCCCACAGACAGGCGATGCCGGCTGCGATGCAGGCGAAGGGGTTGGCGCCCGACGACCCGGCCAGACGCACCGTCGAGGTCGAGGCGTTCTGTTCGTGATCGGCATGCAGCATCATGATCCGGTCCATCGCCTTCGACAGCACCGGGTTCACCACATAATCCTCGCAGGGCACAGCGAAGCACATGTGCAGGAAGTTCGCGGCGTAATCGAGGCTGTTCTTCGGATAGACGAAGGGCTGACCCACCGAATATTTGTAGGCCATTGCGGCGATGGTCGGCAGTTTGGCGATAAGCCGCATCGCGGCCACTTCGCGCTGCCACGGGTCATTGATGTCGGTCGAGTCGTGGTAGAAGGCCGACATCGCGCCGACCACACCCACCATGGTCGCCATCGGGTGACTGTCGCGGCGGAAGCCCCGGAAGAAATAGTGCATCTGCTCGTGCACCATGGTGTGCCGGGTGATGCGGGTCTCGAAGTCCTTCATCTGTGCAGCATTCGGCAGTTCGCCGTTCAGCAGCAGATAGCAGACTTCAAGGTAATGCGATTTCTCGGCCAGCTGGTCGATCGGATAGCCGCGATGCAGCAGCTCGCCCTTGTCGCCGTCGATATAGGTGATGGCGCTGTCACAGGCGGCGGTCGAGGTGAAGCCCGGATCGTAGGTGAACACGTCACCTTCACCGTACAGCTTGCGGATGTCGATGACATCGGGGCCAATCGTGCCCGAATGGATCGGCAGGTCGATGACCTTGTCGTCGAATGTCAGCGTCGCGGTCCTGTTGGTCTCTGCCATCTCTACATCCCTCTGCGTTGCTGCCCGGCGCCGTGAGGGCGCCGTGGCCAAATCTTCGGGCAGGGAGGGTGCGGCAATCAGGCCGCGGCATCCTCCAGCCGCGCAATCGTTTCGTCCTGACCGATGACAAGCATCATGTCATAGACGCTGGGGCTGACCGTGCGTCCGGCAAGGGCGGCACGCAGCGGAGCAGCCAGCTTGCCGAAGCCCAGCCCGTGTTCGGCTGCGGTCCCGGTCAGAATGGCTTCAAGATCTTCCTTCGTCCAGCTAGCATTTCGCAGGCGCGGCGTCAATGAAGACAGTATACCACGGGATACCGGATCAAGCGCCTTCTCGGCAGCCTCGTCGCGCGCCACAGGGCGGGTGGTCAGAATATACCGCGCCTTTTCAAGAAGTTCCGGGAAGGTCTTGGCACGTTCTTTCAGGCTGGACATACCCGCCAGCATCAGGCCGCGTTGGTGTTCGGACAGCGCCGGAAGGTTTGCGACGGCCAGATAGGCCTCCAGTTCATGCAGCAATGCAGCATCGTCGCTGGCCGCGATATGCTGGCCGCACAGATTCTCCAGCTTCTTGAAATCCAGTCGGGCGGGTGCGCGGCCGATTCCCTTCAGGTCAAACCATTCCATCGCCTGTTCGCTGGTAAAGAACTCGGCATCGCCATGTGCCCAACCCAGTCGGGTCAGGTAATTGCGCATGCCCGCGGCGGGGTAACCCATGGCCTGATATTCCTCGACGCCAAGTGCGCCGTGACGTTTTGACAGTTTCTTGCCATCCGGTCCGTGGATCAGCGGAATATGCGCCCAGACTGGAACGGACCAATCCATCGCGTCATAGATCATCTGCTGGCGGGCCGCGTTCACAAGGTGGTCATCGCCCCGGATCACATGGGTCACACCCATGTCGTGATCGTCGACCACCACCGCCAGCATATAGGTCGGCGTCCCGTCCGAGCGCAGGACGATCATGTCATCCAGCGTCTCGTTCTTGATGACGACGCGGCCCTGCACCTGATCATCAATCACCGTCTCGCCTTCGCGCGGTGCTTTCATGCGGATGGCGAAGGGCCGGTCTGGATACGTCGCCGGATCGGCGTCACGCCAGGGGCTTTGAAACACTGCATAGCTGCCCTTGGCTTCGGCTTCGGCGCGGAAGGCCTCAATTTCTTCCCTCGTGCTGAAGCATTTGTAGGCTGTGCCGCGCGCAAGCATGGCATGCGCCACCTCGGCATGGCGGTCGCGCCGCTCGAACTGGCTGATGACGTCGCCGTCCCAGTCGAGGCCAAGCCATTCCAGCCCGCGCAGGATCGCCGCCGTCGCCTCGGGGGTCGAGCGTTCGCGGTCAGTATCCTCGATCCGCAGCAGGAACTTGCCTCCCCGGCCACGGGCAAACAGCCAGTTGAACAGCGCCGTCCTGCCGCCGCCGATGTGCAGATAACCCGTGGGCGAGGGGGCAAAGCGGGTGACGACGTGTCCGGTCATGCGACTTAACCTTTCGGAAACCATTGGCGCGCTAGCGTTGGGCATCTGATAGGCGAGCGGAGGCCCGGAAACAAGGTGGCGGTGCGCGGGGGCATCCTGGGGCGGCTGGCGGGAGCGGTGGCCGATGCGCGGGGTATCCTGTTTCCCTGGGTGCCGGTCTTTCTTGGCGCCGGGATCGGCTTCTGGTTCGCGCTGCCGGTGGAGCCGGGGCTTGCAACTTATCTCGTGGCAGGCGGTCTGGTTCTGCTCATGGCCGGTCTGTGGCGCTTCGGGCCGGAGGCGGCGCAACCGCTCTGGGTGGCCGTGGCCTGCCTGACACTTGGCGGCATCGTGGCTGGCGTGCGCGCGCATCTCGTTGCCGCGCCGGTGCTGGAGTTCCGGTATTATGGTCCGATCGAGGGGCGTATCGTCGCGCTGGACCGCTCGCAATCCGATGCGCTGCGGCTGACGCTGGACAATGTGCAGCTTTCAGAGGTGGCGCCGCGCCGCATACCGGCGCGCGTACGCATCGCCTTGCAGGTGGCGCCCCGGTTTGCCCCCGCACCCGGGCAATGGGTGCAGATCACCGCTCATCTTGCCCCGCCGGGCGATCCGGTCGAACCCGGCGGCTTCGATTTCCGCCGCGTGGCGTGGTTTCAGCGGCTTGGCGCAATTGGCTATTCTCGTCATCCGCTGCTGATGCTGGCCCCGCCGGGCCGAGGCGAGCAGGGGCTGAACCGGCTGCGCGCGGCGCTGTCAGCAGGCATTCAGGCGCGAATCCGGGGCGATCCGGGGGCTTTTGCCGCCGGGGTGATGACAGGTGATCGCTCCGGCTTCAGCCGCGCGGCGATCGAGGATCTGCGCGCCTCCAGCCTTGCGCATCTTCTGGCGATCTCGGGCATGCATATGGCCTTTCTGATCGGATTTGTCTTTGCGCTGATCCGGGGCGGGCTTGCGCTGGTGCCGCACATTGCCCTGCGGCTGAACACAAAGAAGGTTGCCGCAGCCCTGTCGCTGCCGGTGGCGATCTTCTACCTGCTTTTGTCGGGCGCCAATGTGGCAACCGAGCGGGCCTGCATCATGATCTGCGTCATGCTGGGCGCCGTGCTACTGGATCGGTGGGCCCTGTCGCTCCGCTCGGTGGCGATCTCGGCAACGATCCTGCTGTGCCTTCGCCCGGAGACCCTGCTGACGCCGGGGTTCCAGATGTCCTTCGCCGCGACCACCGCGCTGGTGGCGGGGTTTGGCGCCCTGCACAGCGCGCTGACAGGTGGTCTGGTCCCGCGATGGGCGCTGCCAGTCCTTACACTGGTCCTGTCTTCGGCGCTGGCTGGGATCGCAACGGCCCCCTTCGCCGCCGCTCACTTTAACAGAATCGCAGATTATGGGCTGCTGGCCAATGTGTTGACCGTGCCGGTCATGGGCATGGTGGTGATGCCCGCCGGTGCGATTGCGGCCCTGCTTGCCCCCTTCGGTCTGGCGGATCTGCCGCTGATGGTCATGGGGTGGGGGGCGCGCTGGATTTTATATGTATCCCATATGGTTGCTGGCCTGGATGGGGCCGTGACGCCAGTTCCGGCACCGGGGCCGCTGGCCCTGCCGCTCATCGCTCTGGGCGGCATCGGGATGGCGGTGGGGCGGCGCTGGTTCCGGCTGCCCGGCGTTCTTGCCATCGCGCTCGGCCTGGGCGTCTGGACGCAGGCAGAGCGTCCGGCGCTGTTGATTTCACCGGATGGATTGCTTGTTGGCCTCTATGGGCCGCAGGGCAGGGCCCTTTCCGCTGCGCGCGGGGCGGGCTTTGCCGCGCAGAACTGGCTGGAGAATGATGGCGATCTTGTCTCGCAGCCAATCGCGGCGAAACGGGAGGGTTTTACCGGCCCTGCGTCAGAGCGGCGATTTTATCTGGGCGAATGGAGCGGGGTTCATCTGCGCGGCAAGGGCGCGGAAGAAAAGCTGCCCGCTGCCTGCGCAGCCAATGATCTGGTTATCACTGCCGCGCAGATCGCCACACCGCCGGAGGGATGCATCGTGATCGACATCGGGCAGCTGCGCCGCAGCGGAGGCATTGCGCTTTCGCCTGATGGCGACCGGCTGCGCCTGCAACCGGCCCGCGATACCACCCGCATCTGGCACGGGAAACACGCGCAGACGATGGCGGCGCGCTGGTTGGACCGGCCTGTGCGCCCGCTGGCGAAGGGTCAGTAGCTGCGGATCAGCCCGACAAGGCGGCCCTGCACCTTGACCATGTGATCGGGAAACACACGCGTTTCATAAAGCGGGTTTGCCGCTTCCAGCGCGATCATGTTTCCCTTGCGGCGGAAGCGTTTCAGCGTCGCCTCGCTGTCTTCAACCAGCGCCACCACGATATCGCCATTCTCGGCCGTGCCCTGTTCGCGGATGACAACGATATCACCATCGTTGATCCCGGCCTCAATCATCGAATCGCCCTTGACCTCAAGCGCGTAATGCTGGGCGCTGCCGGAGAGCATCCCTCCGGGCACAGCAACGTGATGCGAGATTTCAGAGATCGCCTCGATCGGAACGCCCGCCGCGATGCGGCCCATCACGGGCAGCTCCACGGCGTGCACCTGCACCGGAATGGCCGTGGCGGGTTGCGGGGCAGCAGGCCGGTCACCGGCAATCACGCGGGGAGTGAAACCCGGCTTCTCCATCGCCTCGGGCAGTTTGACAATTTCGATGGCGCGGGCGCGATGGGCAAGGCGGCGGATGAAGCCCCGTTCCTCCAGCGCGGTGATCAGGCGGTGAATGCCGGACTTGGACCGCAGGTCCAGCGCCTCCTTCATTTCATCGAAGGAGGGCGGAACGCCATCCCGATCCATGCGGACGCGAATGAAATCCAGCAATTCCAGTTGCTTGCGCGTGAGCATCGGGCAAATCCTTCCACCAGGGTCAAGGGTGTTTGCCTTATGTTCTGCCCGCGTTCCCGATTTGTGTCAAGGCCTTCCGTCAGATTGGCAGGTAATCGGCAGCCTCTCCCGCCTTGCGGGCGCCGTCTCCCAGGGGCCTGATCAGCAGCGCATTCGCTTCGGCCAGTACGCTCAGCAAAGCGGAATCCTGACGGTCGAAGGCGGTGACGACCCCATCTTCGATGCGGGCACGCATGTAATGGGTGCGCGGCCCGGTCGGGGCGACATCCGCGCCCAGCACGGCGCGGCGCGGCGCGGGGGCCGGTGCCGGCTCGCCCTGCATGGCCCGCAACAAGGGCAGCAGGAAGAGATGCGCGCAGACGATGGCAGAGACCGGATTGCCGGGCAGCCCGAGCATCGGCATGCCGTTCAGCCGCCCGGCCATCAGCGGTTTTCCGGGGCGCATGCTGATCTTGTAGAAGGCGCGTTCCATGCCAAGATCGGTGGCAACCTTCGCCACAAGGTCATGGTCCCCGACCGAGGCACCGCCGATGGTCACCACCAGATCTGCGCCTTCCGCCAGCGCGAAAACCGCCCGCAGGCTGGCCTCGGTATCGCGGGCGATGGGCAGAAGCCGTGCCTCGGCGCCAACACCTTCGGCCAAGGCTTTGATCGCAAAGGAGTTCGAGGCAATGATCTGATCAGGGTCGGGGGTGTCACCGGGCATGACCAACTCGTCCCCGGTGGCGATAATCGCCACCACTGGCCGTCGGTGGGCAGGCACTTCGGCCAGGTTCATTGCGGCCAGAAGCGCCACGTCAGAGGCAGAAATCCGGCGCGGTTGCAGCCGGAAACCCGCCGCGAAATCATCGCCTGCCTGCCGGATATTCGCATTGGCGGAGGCTGTGGCGATTACAATGTCATTGCCGTCGCGGGTGACATCCTCTTGCAGCACCACCTGCGTGGCTCCGTCCGGCACCGGGGCGCCGGTGAAGATGCGCGCCGCCTCACCCGGCCCCACCGATCCCGCAAACCCGTGACCAGCGGCGGATTCGCCGATCACACGGAAACGCGCGCCTGTCGCGGCCGGACCCTGCACTGCATAGCCATCCATGGCTGAGGACGCGAAAGGCGGCTGGGTGCGTCGGGCTTCGGCAGCTTTGGCCATCCAGCGACCTGCCGCTGCTGCCAGCGGCACGGTTTCCACCGGCATCGGGGTGGCAAGGGCCAGAACGCGGGCCAGCGCTTCCTCAACCGAAATCATGGCGTGGCCTCGAAGCGGCCGGATTTTCCGCCTTCCTTGAGGATCAGGCGTATGCCTTCAATCTGCATGGACTTTTCGACTGCCTTCACCATGTCATAGACGGTCAGGCAGGCGACAGAAACGGCGGTCAGCGCCTCCATCTCCACCCCGGTCTGGCCGGTGGTCTTGACCGTCGCCTCGACCTGAATGCCGGGCAGCGCGGGATCCGGGGTCAGGTCGACCGCGACCTTGGTGACGGGCAGAGGATGGCACAGCGGGATCAGATCGGCAGTTTTCTTCGCCCCCATGATGCCCGCCAGCCGCGCCACGGCCAGAACATCGCCCTTGGCGGCGCGGCCCTCGGTGATCAGTGTCAGTGTTTCGGCCGTCATCCGCACCGCGCCGCGGGCCACCGCAAGGCGCGAGGTCACCGCCTTGTCGGAGACGTCGACCATATGCGCATCGCCCTTGGCGTCGAAATGCGTCAGGCCGGACATGTCACATCCCCCCTTCGGATTTCAGCGGATTGGCAAGGATCGCGCGTGTCGCGGCGGTCACGTCTTCCTGTCGCATCAGCGCCTCGCCGATCAGGAAGCAACGCGCGCCATAGCGGGCCATGTCGGCCAGATCCTCGGCGGTATAAAGCCCGCTTTCCGACACGATCAGCCGGTCGGCCGGAACGCGCCGCGCCAGATCGCGCGTGGTGTCCAGCGTGGTTTCGAACGTGTGCAGGTTGCGGTTGTTGATACCCAGCAGCGGCGATTTCAGCCGCGTGGCACGTTCAAGCTCCGTCCGGTCATGCACCTCGATCAGCACATCCATGCCAAGGTCGAAAGCGGTCTGTTCCAGATCCACCGCTTCGGCATCATCCAGCGAGGCCATGATGATCAGAATGCAATCGGCCCCCAGCGCGCGGGATTCGACGACGCTGTAGGAGTCATAAAGGAAATCCTTGCGCAGACAGGGCAGCTTTACTGCCTCGCGCGCGGCGGCGAGATAGCTGTCGTCGCCCTGAAAGGACGGGCCGTCGGTCAGCACCGAAAGGCAGGTGGCGCCACCCTCTTCATAGGCGCGGGCAAGGGCAGGCGGGTCGAAATCGGCGCGGATCAGACCCTTGGAAGGGCTGGCCTTCTTGATTTCGGCAATCAGGCCATAGCCCGAAGTCGCGGCATCGCGCAGGGCGCGGGCAAAACCGCGCGGGGCCGGGGCGGCCTTGGCGGCGGCTTCCACCTCGGCCAGAGGCTGCGCGATCTTGCGGGCGGCAACATCTTCCAGCTTGTAGGCTTTGATGCGGTCGAGAATGGTGGTCATGGCGATCTCCTTCCCAGTGACTTAGCGCGCCGTGGCGGCGTTGAAAACCCGGCTCAGGCCGACCAGTCGACCGGCGTGCCGCCGGTGCACGCGAGCCAGCAGTTTACCTGACTGAACGGTTTCGAGCCGAAAAAGCCGCGATAGGCCGACAGGGGGGAGGGGTGCGCGCTTTCAAGGAACAGGTGCCCGTCTCGCGGCAGCTTTGCACAAAGTTTTTGCGCAGGCCCACCCCAAAGGACAAAGGCGCGCGGCCCGTCGGCAGCGGTGGTGGCCAGCACCTGCTGCACCAGCGCTTCCCAGCCCCAGCCCTTGTGGCCATTGGCCTGCCCCTGCGGCACGGTCAGTACGGCGTTCAGCAGCAGGACACCCTGTTCGGCCCAGCCGGTCAGATCGCCGTCGCATTTTGCGACGCCCAGATCGTCGTGCAACTCGGTCAGGATGTTCTTCAGCGAATGTTGCGGGGCCGCGCCGGGCGGAAAGCTGAAAGCAAGGCCGGTGGCGCGGCCCGGTGTGGGGTAGGGGTCTTGCCCGAGGATCACCACACGCACCCTGTCACGCGGCGTCAGATCCAGGGCGCGGAACGGTGATTGCGGCTGCCAGCCGGGCGTGACGCTGAGCCGTGCGGCCAAGGCGGGCCAGTCGTCCCGAAAGAACGGAAGATCCGCCCAGCTTGCAGGGATGTCGAGGCCGCTCACCCGTTGGTCAGCGCCACCAGCGCCTCGACCTTTTGCAGCGCACGGCCACTGTCGATGGCCTCGCGGGCCATTTCCACGCCCTCGGGCAGGCCAGTCGCGCGCCCTGCCACCACCAGCGCGGCGGCGGAGTTCAGCAGAACAGCATCACGATACGCACCTTCCTCGCCCTCCAGCAGGCGGCGGAAGGCCGCGCCGTTTTCCTGCGGCGTGCCCCCGAGGATCGCCTCGAACGGATGGACCGGCAGGCCCGCATCCTCGGGGCTGACCTCGAATTCGCGGATTGTACCGTTTTCCAGCGCGGCCACAGAGGTCGGCCCGGCAATGGAGATTTCATCGGTCCCGTCTGAACCGTGGACCAGCCAGGCCGCCTCTGACCCCAGTGTCAGCAGGGTTTCCGCCATCGGGCGCAGTAGCGCGGTGCTGAATGTGCCCGTCAACTGCCGCTTCACACCGGCGGGGTTGGTCAGCGGTCCGAGGATGTTGAAGATGGTGCGGGTGCCCAGCTCGGCCCGCACCGGCCCGACATGGCGCATCGCCGGATGATGCATCGGCGCCATCATGAAGCCGATCCCGGCTTCATGCAGGCAGCGTTCTACTACATCGGGGCCGATCATCACGTTGAGGCCCATTTCCGAAAGCGCATCCGCCGCGCCGGATTTGGAGGAAAGGTTGCGGTTGCCGTGCTTGGCCACGACGACCCCCGCCGCCGCCGCGACAAAGGCCGTCGCGGTGGAGATGTTCAGCGTGCCCTTGCCATCGCCGCCGGTGCCCACGATATCCATGGCGCCCGTGGGCGCGCTCACCTTGTGGCATTTGGCACGCATCACGCTGGCGGCGGCGGCATATTCATCCACCGTCTCGCCCCGCGTGCGCAGCGCCATCAGGAAGCCGCCCATCTGTGCGGGCGTCGCCTCGCCCTCGAACAGCGCGGCGAAGGCGGTTTCGGCCTCGGCGCGCGTCAGGGCGCGGGTCGCGGCGGTGCCGATCAGCGGCTTCAGCCGGTCGCTCATGCCGACACCTGCGCGCGGTCAAGGAAGTTCTTCAGCAACTGGTGCCCGTGCTCGCTGGCGATGCTTTCGGGGTGGAACTGCACGCCTTCGATAGGCAGCGTCTTGTGACGCAGGCCCATGATGGTGCCATCCTCAAGCCAGGCCGTGACCTCCAGACAATCCGGCAGGCTCTCGCGTTCCACCACCAGCGAGTGATAGCGGGTGGCAAGGAAGGGGGAGGGCAGGCCGCTGAACACGCCTTGCCCGCTGTGATGCATGGTGCCCATCTTGCCATGCACGATCTCGTGGCAGCGCACGACGTTGCCGCCGAACGCCTCGCCAATGGTCTGGTGTCCAAGGCAGACACCCAGCAGCGGGATCTTCGCCTCGGCGGCGGCGGCGGTCAGCGCAAGGCAGATGCCCGCCTGTGCCGGGTCGCAGGGACCGGGGCTCAGCACAATCAGATCAGGGCGCAGCGCCATGGCGGCCTGCACATCCAGCGCATCGTTGCGCCTGACCACCACATCGGCACCAAGCTCGCCCAGATAATGCACGAGATTGTAGGTAAAGCTGTCGTAGTTGTCGATCAGAAGCAGCATCCGGCCGTAACCCATGTATCGCGTTGGGTTCCTTCCATGGTCGTCTGCCGCGATACCCGCAAAATATCTGCCTGCCTGGCCCATACCCTGCCGTCCCGACTTCGGCCCCGAGGAACGTCAGGGAAGCTTATCGTTCATCAGAAGGCGCGGGGCAACCGTGTTCGCGCCCGTCGCGGGCTGGCAGAAAGTCTGCACGGTGACAGCAGCGCAGGGGCCTGTGCGCCTGCCCACCCGGGATTGCGGTGGCGGCGGCTGCAAGACGCTTGCCAGCCGTCCGGCCTTGCGCTATCGCAACGGCATGAATGCACGGATTCGCCCTTTCCAGCTTCCCCGACGCCGACGCAACCGCGTCTGACGTCGCTTTCGCGCGTTCTGCTTCCGGGTGCGACCCGGAAAATCCGGCCCCCCTCTCCCTACATGACACCCTTGCGTTGACATGGGCATACGCCTTTGGCACCCCTATGGCCTCGCATCCGCCTGAGGATTATCCATGATTACCTCCGTCCTGCCGACCTACAACCGTGCGCCGCTTGCCTTCGTGAAGGGCGAGGGAAGCTGGCTTTTCACCGAGGACGGGGGGCGTTACCTCGATCTGGGCTCGGGGATTGCCGTCAATGCGCTGGGCCATGCCCATCCCGAGCTGGTAAAAACCATCAGCGAACAGGCGGCAAAGCTCTGGCATGTGTCGAACGTCTATCGCATCCCGGAACAGGAGGCGCTGGCCGACCAACTGGTCGAGCACACCTTTGCCGACACCGTTTTCTTCACCAATTCCGGCACCGAGGCGGCGGAACTGGCGATCAAGATGGTCCGCAAATACTGGTACGAGAAGGGGCAGCCCGATCGGATCGAGATCCTGAGCTTTGATGGCGCCTTCCACGGCCGGTCGACGGGCGCCATTGCGGCGGCGGGGTCGGAAAAGATGGTCAAGGGCTTCGGCCCGCTGATGCCGGGCTTCCGGCAACTGCCCTTCGGCGATCACGAGGCGCTGCGGGCGGCGATTTCAGACCGCACGGCAGCGGTGATGATCGAGCCGGTTCAGGGCGAGGGCGGCATCCGCACGCTGCCCGACAGCTGCCTGAAAGGACTGCGTGACCTCTGTGACGAGACCGGCGCGCTTCTGGTCTTTGATGAGGTGCAATCTGGCATGGGCCGCACCGGCAAGCTGTTCGCGCATGAATGGGCGGGCGTCACCCCCGATATCATGATGGTCGCCAAGGGTATCGGCGGCGGCTTCCCGCTGGGGGCGGTACTGGCGACCGAAAACGCCGCTTCCGGCATGGTGGCAGGCACCCATGGGTCCACCTATGGTGGCAACCCGCTGGCCTGCGCGGTGGGCGGGGCTGTCATGCGCATCGTCTCGGACCCTGCGTTCCTGGCCGAGGTCAACCGCAAGGCGGGCCTGTTCCGTCAGGGGCTTGAGGCGCTGGTGGCGGAACATCCCGACGTGTTCGAAAGCGTGCGCGGGCAGGGGCTGATGCTTGGCCTGAAATGCAAGGCGCCGGTCGCGGATCTGGTGAAGGCGGGCATGGCGGAACATCTGCTGACCGTCGCCGCATCCGACAATGTGGTGCGGCTGCTGCCTGCGCTGAACATCCCCGACGCCGATATTGCCGAGGCGCTGAAGCGGCTGGATGCGGCCGCGGCCGCGCTGTCCGGTCATGCAAGCTGAGGCGGATTACAGCTTTCCGCCGCTGACGCGGTCGGATTACGCGCGGATGCGCGGCTGGCTGGACCAGCCGCATGTCCGCGCCTGGTGGGGCGACCCCGACACTGAAATCGCGCTGATCGACGCCGACATCGACGGCGACACCGCCGATTTGCGGCTGGTGGCCTATCAGGGCAGGCCCTTCGCCTATGTGCAGGATTACCCCGCCCATCACGACCCGATGCCGCAATATGCGGAATTCCCGCCCGGCACCCGTGCGATGGATACCTTTCTGGGCGATCCGGGGATGCTGGGGCAGGGCCATGCCGCGCGCTATCTGAACCTGCGCGCAGCCGATCTGCGGCGGCGCTATCCGGCGGTGGTCATCGATCCCGACCCGTCGAACGAGCGCGCCGTGCGGGCGTATCGACGAGCGGGCTTCCGTGCCATCCGCACCACGACGGGCGAGACGGGCAAGCCCGTGCTTGTCATGGCATTCGATCCGACATTCCCTTCCCTTTGGTAAGATACGCAAGCGGGCGGAAGCCCGTCAGAAAGACCGACAGATGAACCACTTCCTTGATATTCACACCACCTCCGCCACCGATCTGCGCGCGATGATCGACAATGCGCGTGCCATGAAGATCGCCCGCGCCGGGCGTCCCAAGGGCACGCCGGACGATGACCAGCCGCTGAAGGGCCGCATGGTCGCGCTGATCTTCGAAAAGCCCTCGACCCGCACCCGTGTCAGCTTTGACGTTGGTGTGCGCCAGATGGGTGGCGAGACGATGGTGCTGTCGGGCAAGGAAATGCAGCTTGGCCATGGCGAGACCATCGCCGATACCGCGCGGGTGCTGTCACGCTATGTCGATCTCATCATGATCCGCACCTTTGAAGAGGCGACGCTGCAGGAGATGGCGGAACATGCCACGGTTCCGGTCATCAACGGGCTGACCAACCGCACCCACCCCTGTCAGATCATGGCCGATGTGATGACCTATGAGGAACATCGCGGCCCGATCGCCGGCAAGAAGGTCGTGTGGTGCGGCGACGGCAACAATGTCTTTGCCAGCTTTGCTCATGCCGCCGGGCAGTTCGGCTTCGATCTGGCCTTCACCGGGCCTGAAACACTCGACCCCGAGCGGGTCTGGCTGGATTTCGCCGCCTCGAAAGGTCATCCGGTCACGGTGGAGCGTGACCCCTACAAGGCGGTCTCGGGCGCCGATCTGGTGGTCACCGATACCTGGGTCAGCATGCATGACCCCGAAAGCGCGAAAGAGCGCCGCCACAACCAATTGCGCCCCTATCAGGTGAATGAGGATCTGATGGCGAAGGCCAAACCGGATGCACTGTTCATGCATTGCCTGCCCGCGCACCGCAATGACGAGGCGACCAGCGCCGTAATGGACGGCCCGCATTCGGTGATTTTCGACGAGGCGGAAAACCGGCTGCATGCGCAGAAGGCGGTCATGCGCTGGTGCCTGGGCGTCTGACCGGCGCCATTGTTCCCCCGTTTGCGCCAGTGACCGGGGGGATTGTTTCCGGGTCGCAACAATTCCTGCCATTGGCTGCGGATTATGATGGCTTGGCGCAAAATTGCCCCGAATGCGCCGCATCCGATCCGTGAGGCCGCCCGATTTCGGCTGTCCTGTCGTTTCTGAGGCAGAAACGGACGGAGGCCGAAAATGGCCACGATCAATACAGGTTTGGGCGGGCCGCAGGGCGTGGGCGAAGGCAGCTTTCGCGGCAGCGCGCTGACGGCGGGAAATTATGATGACGGCTCGATCCAGGTGAACATCACCTCGGTTTTCGGTGCGTCGGGCATCAACTATTTCGGGACCAATTATACGTCCCTTTATATCAACACCAACGGGCTGATCACCTTTCAGGCGCCGGTCACTGCCTATACGCCTTCGGCGCTGTCCGCGCTGCCCTATCCGGCCATCGCGCCGTTCTGGAGTGATGTGAACATCACCAGCGGCACGGCCAACGGCACCAACAACATTTATTGGGACCTGGACCCGTCCAGCGGCCGCGTCACGATCACATGGCTGGATGTGCGGGCCTACAGCGGCGCCACCTCGGCGCGGAACACCTTTCAGGTGGTCCTGCAACATACCCACGACGGCAATTTCGAGATCGACATGATCTACCAGAAGGTCCAGTGGACCAACGGGTATACCGGCGTGGCGCAGGTGGGCATGACGGATGGCGGGTCGCGCGATTACATCGTTCCCGGCTCGGGCAATTCCTCGGCTTTGACGAACTATCCGAATGCCGGGCTGGACCCGGGCGAACCGAACGGTGTCTGGTCGACACGTTTCCTGAACGGCAATCCGGTGTGTTTCGAAGCGGGCACCCGCATCCACACCCCCGGTGGGCTGCGGCTGATCGAGGATCTGCGCGCCGGGGATCGCGTGATGACGCTGGATGACGGGCCGCAGATCTTGCGCTGGACCGGCGGCGGCATGGTCTGTGCCGAGGGCGAGGCGCTGCCGGTGCGCATCGAGGCCGGGGCGCTGGACAATGACGGTGACCTGAGCGTTTCGGGGCGGCATCTGCTGTTGCTGCACGGGGCCGATTGCGAATTACTGTTCGGCGAATATGAGGTGCTGGCAGCGGCGCGCGATCTGGTGGGCCTGCCCGGTGTCAGCCGCGAAACCCTGCCACGCCGCTTGCGCTATTGTCATCTGCTGCTGGACCGTCATCAGGTGCTGCTGGCGGAAGGCACCGGGGCGGAAAGCCTGCATCCGGGTCCGCAGGCCATGGCCGCATTGCCAGAACGGGCGCGGGCGGCCCTGCATGAAACTTTCCTTCCGTGGGAGCTGGAGCGTCTGGCACGCCAGCCCGCCGCGCGGCGGGTGCTGCGCAGACACGAGGCCCGGCTGCTGGTGATGCAGCGGGCAGGGTTGCGCGGGCCGGGCCTCAGGCCGGTGCCGGTTCCTGCGCCCTGGCTGGCGGCCTGACGGCTCAGGTGCCGCGCGGTTTTGCCCGTGTTGTCGGATCGGCCTCGCGCGGGTTTTCGGGCCAGGGGTGGCGCGGGTAACGGCCACGCATGTCGCGCCGCACATCGGCATAGGAATTGGTCCAGAACCCCGGCAGATCCGCCGTCACCTGCACCGGCTTGCCACCGGGCGACAGCAATGTGATCTTCAGCGGCAGCCGTTTTGGTCCCACCGTCGGATGCACCGTCACCCCGAACAATTCCTGCAAGCGCACCTCGATCCCCGGTGCCTCGCCGTCATAGTCGATGGGCACCGGCCGCCCCAGCGGCGTCTCGAAATGCGGCGGGGCGAGGCGGTCGAGCATCTGCACCCCCTCCCATCCCAGCGCGCTGCGGATCGGCTCCACCAGATCGAGGCCGCGCAGATCGGCCTCTGTGCGCTTGCCGGTCAGATAGGGCAACAGCGCCTCCCCCGCCAGCAGTGCGGGTTCCGAGATATCGGGCAGGTCGGCCCCGTCGCGGCGACAGAGCGCCGCCCGCACCATCAGCCGCCGTGCGGCTGGAGAGGGCGTGAGGCCGATCAACCGCAAACCGTCGAGCGCCGCACGCGCCAGCGCCTCCGGCGGCGCGTCGGTCCAGTGCCGGTCGTCCAGCACGCAGGCGCCGAAACACTCCTGCCGCCGCGCCACCACGCGGCCCTCGCGTCTGGACCATTCGCAGATGTCGCGCCACACGATCTGATCGCCATGCACCGCGCGCAACTCCGCCTCGGTCAACGCGACCGCCTGCCGGATCGTGGCCTCGCGCAGGTCGCCGTCCAGATCGGTGGCGACCAGAAGCCGTGCGCCCGACAGCGGCTGACCGGCAGCCATCGCCGCGCCCTTGCCGCCCGACAGCACCCAGCGCGGCGCCTCGCCCTTGCGGCGCAGGCCCACGCGGTCGGGATAGGCCAGCGATGCCATCTGGCCAAGGCTCAGGCCCTTCGGTGCCTCGGGGACGGCACGGGCCAGCCGCTTCGCCTCGGTGCGGATGCGCTCCACCGTGCCGCGATGCACGGTGCGGCCCTCACGCTCCATCCGGGCCGGGTCTTTCACCGCCGCCATGCGCAACGCCAGATCGGCGGGGGCATCGCGCAGCGGGTCGCGTTCGGCCAGCAGGGCGGCCAGTGTTGCGGCCTCAATCCCGCCGCCCGCGCGGATCAGCATGTGGGCCAGACGCGGGTGCAAGGGCAGTGCGGCGATCTGGCGGCCGTGGTCGGTGATGCGCCCGTCCTTCAGTGCCTCCAGCCCGGTCAGAAGCGCCTGGGCCTCTCCCAGCACGCCCGGATGCGGCGGGGTGAGGAAGGGCAGGTCGGTCGATCCCCAGACCGCAAGCTCCAGCGCGAGGCCGGTCAGGTCGCCCGCCGCGATTTCGGGCGGGGGGAAGGGCAGCAGTCCGCCTTCCTCGCCCTTCGACCACAGCCGGTAGCAGACCCCCTCCGCCACCCGGCCGGCGCGGCCCCGGCGCTGTTCGGCCTCGGCCCGTGTCACCCGTTCGGTGACCAGCCGCGCCATGCCCGAAGGCGCATCGAACCGCGCCCGCCGCGCCCGCCCGCCATCGACCACCACGCGGATGTCGGGGATGGTCAGCGAGGTTTCCGCGATCGAGGTCGCCAGTACGACCTTGCGCAGACCCGCCGCCGCCGGAGCCAGTGCCGCGCGCTGGGCCGCGAACTCCATCGCGCCGAACAGCGGGCGGATGTCGCAGCCCTTCAGGCCCTTCAGCAGGGCCTCGACCCGCCGGATCTCACCCTCGCCGGGCAGAAAGACCAGCACGCCGCCCTCGGGGCATTCCTCCACCGCCTGCACGACCAGTGCGGCCAGCGCCTGATCGAAGCGCGCGCGCGCGTCCAGCGGCCGGGGCAGCCAGCGGGTTTCCACCGGAAAAGCGCGGCCTTCGCTGGTGATCATCGGCGCATCGCCCATCAGCGCGGCGACAGGAGCGGCATCCAGCGTCGCCGACATGACCACCAGATGCAGGTCGTCGCGCAGCGCGCCCCGCACCTCCAGCACCAGCGCAAGGCCCAGATCGGCATTCAGGCTGCGTTCGTGAAACTCGTCGAAGATCACCGCACCGATACCATCAAGCCCCGGATCGGTTTGCAGCATCCGGGTCAGGATACCTTCGGTCACCACCTCGATCCGGGTGGTTTTCGAAACCTTCGCCTCGCCCCGGATACGGTAGCCGACGGTCTGGCCCACCGGCTCGCCCAGCGTTTCGGCCATGCGCTCTGCTGCGGCGCGGGCGGCAAGGCGGCGGGGCTCCAGCATGACGATGCGACCGGGGCAAAGGCCGGAGGCCAGCATAGCCAGCGGAACCCGCGTGGTCTTGCCCGCACCGGGCGGTGCCTGCACCACCGCCATGCCGCGCGCGGTCAGCGCCGCGACCAGATCGGACAGAACGGCATCAATCGGCAGGGCGGGGGGCGGCAGGATGGGCATGGCCCCAAGGACCAGATCACCGCGCGCGATGCAAGGGGCGTCAGTGCTGGAGGCTTCAGCACTGGGCAAGGATGATCCGCTACCCTAGGTCATACCGTATGACAAGGGAAACGGAGTAGCCTGACCTGCCATGACCGATACCCCCCTGATCCTGTGGTTCCGCCGCGACCTGCGGCTGGCCGATCACCCGATGCTGACCGCAGCGCTGGCCACCGGGCGACCGCTGATCCCGGTCTTCCTGCTGGACCCCGAGACCGAGGCCATTGGTGCTGCGGCGAAATGGCGGCTGGGCCTGTCGCTCGCCGATTTTGCGACGCGACTGGAGGGCGTGGGCAGCCGGCTGATCCTGCGGCGCGGGGCGGCGCCCGAGGCGCTGGCGCGGCTGATCGCGGACACCGGCGCCACGGGAGTGATGTGGAGCCGCGCCTATGATCCGGCCTCCATAGCCCGCGATACGGCGGTGAAAACCGCGCTGAGGGCGGCGGGGTACGGTGCCGAAAGCCATCCGGGTTTCCTGCTGGCCGAGCCCTGGCAGGTGGAGACCGGGCAGGGCGGCCCCTACCGCGTTTATACCCCATTCTGGAAGGCGCTGCGCCAGCGCGACATCGCACCCCTGCTGCCCGCGCCGAAGCAACTGCCGCCGCCCGAAAGCTGGCCCACTTCGGACCGGCTGGAGGATTGGCAGATGGGGGCCGCCATGCGGCGCGGCGCGGCAGTCTGCCTGCCGCATCAGGCCGTGGGGGAGGCGGCAGCTCTGACCCGGTTGGACGACTTTCTGGACCAGCGCCTTGCCCGCTATGCCGAGGCGCGGGATTTTCCGGCTACGCCCGCCACCTCGCGCCTGTCGGAAAACCTGACCTATGGCGAAATCGCCCCCGCCCGCATCTGGCATGCCGCCATGCACCGGCTGGATGCGGGAGACAGTGGCGCAGGCAAGTTCCTGTCGGAACTGGGCTGGCGCGATTTTGCCTGGCATCTGATCTATCACTTCCCGGCGCTTGCGACCGAGAACTGGCGCGAGGAGTGGGATGGCTTCCCCTGGCGCGGCGACAGTGCCGATGCCGAACGCTGGCGCCGGGGCCTGACCGGCGAGCCCTTCGTCGATGCCGCGATGCGCGAGATGTATGTGACCGGCACCATGCACAACCGAGCCCGGATGATTGCGGCCTCTTACCTGACCAAACATCTGATGACCGACTGGCGGGTGGGGCTGGCGTGGTTTGCCGATTGCCTGACCGACTGGGACCCGGCCTCCAACGCGATGGGCTGGCAATGGGTGGCGGGGTCAGGGCCGGATGCCGCGCCGTATTTCCGCATCTTCAACCCGGCGACGCAGGCGGAAAAGTTTGACCCGAATGCCGTCTATCGGCGCCGGTTTATCGCCGAACTCAGCCGCACACCCCCGGCTGACGCGCTGTCCTATTTCGATGCGGTGCCGCGAGCATGGGCGCTTTCACCCGATTCTGCCTATCCGAAGCCCTTGATTGCGCTGGATAAAGGCCGTCAGCGCGCGCTGGATGCCTATGCCGCACGAAAGGCTTGAGTGACAGCCGCGCTTGGGGAATCATCGGCACTGTATGATCCGGGGAGATGTAAGGATGACCACCTTGCTGACGACCGAAGGCCAGCCCGACCTGCCGCGCTATTTCGGTCAGGTAATGAAGGTGCTGGAAAAGCTGCGCGTGGGGCGGATGGAGTTTGTCCTGCCCGATGGCCGCCGCTTTCGGGCAGAAGGCGCCGCGCCCGGCCCGGTGGCCGAGGTGCAGGTGAAGAACCCGGATGTTTTCGCCCGGCTGATCCGCGAGGGGGATCTGGGCTTTTGCGACGCCTATCTGGACGGCGACTGGGATACGCCCGATCTGCAAGCCTTCATGGATCTGGTGCAGGCGCCACCGAACAACGGGGTGAATGACGGTTTTCCAGGCATGGGCCTCGTGCGGTCCTATGAGCGGATGCGGCACTGGCTGCGCGGAAATTCGAAACGGCAGGCCAAACGTAACATCGCCTATCACTACGATCTGGGGAATGATTTCTACCGGCTATGGCTCGACGATACGATGACCTATTCCAGCGCCCTGTTCCGCAGCGGGCAGGAAAGCCTTGAGGCGGCGCAGGAGGCCAAATACGCCTCGATGTTGCAGCAGATGGGCGCAAGGCGCGGCGATCACCTGCTGGAAATCGGCTGCGGCTGGGGCGGATTTGCCGAACATGCGGCGCGGGCGGGCATGGGGCTGACCTGCCTGACCATTTCAAAGGAACAGCACGATTTCGCGCAGGCCCGGATTGCCCGCGCGGGTCTCTCTGACCGGGTGGAGATCCGGCTTCAGGATTACCGCGATGAACGCGGCCAATATGACGGTATCGCCTCGATCGAGATGTTCGAGGCGGTGGGCGAGAAATACTGGCCTGTCTATTTCGGTGCGGTGCGCGACCGGCTGAAACCGGGGCGCAATGCCACGCTGCAAATCATCACCGTGCCCGATGCCCGCTTTGCGGCCTATCGCAAAACTGTGGATTTCATCCAGAAATACATCTTCCCCGGCGGCATGCTGCCTTCGCCCGCCGCGCTGGCGCAAGAGGTCGCGGCGGCGGGGCTGGCGCTGAAGGGCCATATCGAATTCGGCGAAAGCTACAGCCAGACGCTGCGGCGCTGGCATGACACGTTCAATGCCCACTGGCCCGAGGTGCGGGCGCTGGGCTTCGATGACCGCTTTCGCCGCATGTGGAACTTCTACCTGACCTCTTGCGCTGGCGCCTTTCACGGCGGAAACTGCGACGTGACGCAGATCACGGTGACGCGGCCCGGCTAGAGGCCGCGCGGAAAGGGACAGATGCCGACGGCAGGCAAGCTTCTGGGCGCGATATTCTTTGCGGCGCTGGCCTATCTGACGGCCGAACTGTTCAAACCCTCGGTGCCAGAAGGCACCTCTTTCGGTAATTTCAGCCTGTATGTCGCGGCAATCGGGCTTGGCAGTGGCTGGTTTGTTATGGGGCCGCGCGCGCCGGAGGGGGGCATGGCACAGGCGATCAGCGCGGGTTTGCAGGCGGCGCTGACGACGGCTTTCTTTGCGCTGCTGGGCTTCGGCATCTACCTCATGCTCGGCAAGGCGCTGCGCAAGATGTACAAGGGCCCCTTCGAGGCGATTACCGGCGTGTTCGAACTGATGGTGGAAAACCTGTTTCTGGTGCTGACGTCGCCGCAGGTCATGGCGGCCCTGTTGGTGGGTGGCCCGCTGTGCGGCATTGCAGTGCATAAGCTGGTACGGCGGCGCTGATGGATTTGTTCTTTTACGGCACGCTGTGCCACCCGCCACTGCTGGAGGCGGTTCTGGGCCGCGCTGTGGTTACTGAACCTGCCACCCTGCCGGGGTATGAGGTGCTCTGGTCCGCCGAGGGGGCGTGGCCGGTGATCCGGCGCGGCGCAGGCGCGGCGCAGGGGCGGCTGATGCGCAATGCCACGGCCGAAGATGTGGCGCGGCTGGATTTCTACGAAGGCGGCTTCGGCTATCGCACCGCTGCGCTGCCGGTCGCGGCGGCGGGGGCCTCGACCGCGCTGGTCTATCTGCCACCCGATGCGGCGCCCGTGGCGGGGCCGTGGTCGCTGGCGGACTGGGTGCGCGACTGGGGCGCGGTGGCGGTGGTGACCGCGCGTGACGTGATGGCGCTGATGGGCCAGCGCGAGGCGGCCGAGGTGGTGCGGCGTTACCGGCTGATGCTGGTGCGGGGCGCCAGCCGGTTGCGGGCCGTCGAGGCGCCGCCGGTCACGCGGCGGCATCGGGCGACGGCGGGCGATGTGGTGGTTGACCGCTTTCGCCAGCCCTATGCCAATTTCTTCGCCATCGAAGAATACGACCTGCGTTATCGCCGCTTTGACGGTCGCATGAGTGAACAGATCAACCGCGCGGTCTTTGTCTCGGGCGATGCGGTGACTGTGCTGCCCTATGATCCCGTGCGCGACCGGGTGCTGCTGATCGAACAGTTCCGCGCCGGTCCCTACGGGCGAGGCGATCCGCAGCCCTGGCTGCTGGAGGCCATCGCGGGACGCATCGACCCGGACGAGACGCCGGAACAGGCCGCCCGGCGTGAGGCGGTGGAGGAAGCGGGCCTGCAACTGGGCGCGCTCGAGAAAGTGGGCGCCTATTACCCTTCGCCGGGGGCAAAAAGCGAATACCTCTATTCCTATGTTGCGCTTTGCGATCTGCCCGACGGGGTGGAGGGCGTGTTTGGCGTCGAGGGCGAGGCGGAAGATATCCGCGGGCATCTGGTCAGCTTCAAGGAATTCATGGCGCTGGTCACCTCGGGTGAGGTGGACAACGGGCCGCTGCTGGTGACGGCGCTTTGGTTGCAGCGCGAAAGGGCGCGGCTGCGCGGGGCTTAGCCCGGTGGCGGATCAGGGGCCGTAGATGCGCTGCTCGGGCGGGGTTTCCGCCAGAAGTGTATCGAGGATGGCCAGAAACGCCGCCTCGGCCCGGTTCCGTCGTGCGCGCGGGTTGCGGGCCAGATAGACGTCGATGGCGGGCGGATCGTCCTGCGGCGGCAGGCGCCACAGGCGCCCGGCGCGCAGATCCTCCTCCACCACATGCAACGGCAAAGGCCCGATCCCGAGGCCCGCAAGGATCATCCGCCGCACCTCCTCCAGATGGGTGGACTGGCCGACCGGGCCGGAAAGCCCGGCCCGCTGGCGCAGTTCAGTCACGGCGGCCAGCGCATCGCCCATGCGATCGGTCTGGAAACTGACGGCGGTGTGGCCCGCGAGGTCCGCCAGTGTCAGGCCGGACCGGGCATAAAGCGGGTGCGGCGGGCCGCAGAACAGACCGAAGAACTCGCGATAGAACACTTCGGTTTGCAGGTCGCTGCGCGGTTCGGTCATCAGACAGATGGCAAGGCTGGCCTGGCCCTCGGCCAGTCGTGTCAGCGCCTCGCGTGAGGGCAGGATGTCGATGGACAGCGTGGCCTTGGGGTGAGCCGCGTGAAACCGGCGCAAAGCCGCGTCCAGCAGGGGCGAGACAACATGCGAGGCCAGTGCTAGCGTGACCTCGCCCGCCACTGCGCCCGAGGCTTCTGCCATCGCCTCGGCCCCGCGCAGGATGGCGGCGCGCACGGCCTGCGCCTCGGCCAGCAGGGCCATGCCCTCGGGCGTCAGGGTGAAACTGCCCGCGCTGCGGTCGATCAGCCGGTGGCCGGTGCGTTCCTCCAGCCGTTTCAGCGCCTGGCTGACCGAGGGTTGCTTCAGCCCCAGCCTTTCGCCCGCCCGCGTTACCGACCCGGCCTCTGCCAGCGCGAGAAAGACCCGCAGCAGGTTCCAATCGAGGTCACGGGCGAGCTTTTCGGCGGGGCTGAGGCGCATGTCATTCACTGTATCAATGATGCGGATTAAAACAATCCATTTGGAGAATGCGGTGCCATGCGCCATCCTCAGGGTGAACCTCGCCCGGAGACTGATGATGAGCCACCTGTTCTACCTTTCCACTGCTGCGCGGCCCGTGCTGGACCGTGCCGAAGGGATCTACATGTGGGATACTTCGGGGCGGCGGTTCATCGACGGGTCGTCGGGCGCGATGGTCAGCAATATCGGCCATTCCAACCCTGCCGTGCTGGCTGCGATGCGGGCGCAGATGGACAAATCCACCTTCGGCTACCGGCTGCATTTCGAAACCGAACCGGGTGAGCAACTGGCCGCAAAGGTTGCCGCGCTCAGCCCGGAGGGGATGGAGAAGGTATTCTTCGTCTCCGGCGGGTCGGAGGCTGTGGAAAGCGCGATGAAGCTCGCCCGGCAATATGCGGTGGTCACCGGGCAGGCAAGCCGGTGGAAAGTGATCTCGCGTTTCCCGTCCTATCACGGATCGACGCTGGGGGCGCTGTCGGTGACGGGTTACGATCCGCTGACCGATCCTTTCCGCCCGATGATGGTGGAGATGCCGAAGATCCCCGCGCCGCGCGCCTATCTTGACGGTCTGGACATGGATAACCCCGCCACCGGCGCGCATTACGCGGCGATGCTGGAGGACCGCATTCTGTCCGAGGGGCCAGAGACAGTGCTGGCCTTCATCCACGAACCCGTCGGCGGCGCCTCGACCGGGGCGCTGGTGCCGCCCGCGGGCTATATGCAGGCGGTGCGCGCGATCTGCGACAAATACGGCGTGCTGCTGATCCATGACGAGGTGATGAGCGGCGGCGGCCGCGTCGGCACCTTCCTTGGCGGCGACCTTTGGGGCGTGGCCCCGGATATCATTGCGATTTCAAAGGGTTTCGGTGCGGGCTATGCGCCGCTTGGTGCCATGATCGCGCAGGATCGCATCGTGCAGGCGGTGCAGGATGCGGGCGGTTTCCTGCACGGCCATACCTATGCCGGCAATCCGCTGGCCTGCACGGCGGGCCTTGCCGTGCTGACCGAGATTGAGCGGCAGGATATGATGGGCAACGCGCGCAAGGTGGGGGCTGTTCTGAAACAACGCCTGAAGAACCTGATGCAACGCTATGGCTTCATTGGTGATGTGCGGGGTGAGGGCCTGTTGCTGGCCTTCGAGTTTGTTGCCGGTCGCGAAACAATGGCGCCACTGCCGCGCGAAATGAAGGCCTTCGATGATCTGGTCGAACGTGCCTATGCCGAGGGGCTGATCATCTATTCCCGCCGCACGCGCGGTGGTTATGAGGGTGACCATTTCCTCGTTTGCCCGCCGATGATCACGACCGAGGCACAGGTGGACGAGATCATGGAGAAACTGACCCGTGCGCTGGATGGGTTCGCGGATGCTCATGCGGGAGCATTGGCATGAAGATCATCATCTCCTGCGCTATCACCGGCTCGATCCACACACCCAGCATGTCGCCCTATCTGCCGTTCCGGGCCGAGGATATTGCGGCGGAGGCAATCGGCGCGGCCAAGGCGGGTGCTGCGATCCTGCACCTGCACGCCCGCGACCCCGAGACGGGCCGCCCCTCTGCCTCCCCGGCGCATTGGAAGGGATTTCTGCCTGCGATTTCAAGTTCCTGCGATGCGGTCCTCAACATGACCACCGGCGGATCGGCGGTGATGACGCTGGATCAGCGGCTGGAGGCGCCGCTGACTTTTGCACCGGAGATGTGCAGCCTTAACATGGGGTCGATGAATTTCGCGCTCTATCCCATGGCTGCGAAACCCCGCGACTGGCGGTTCGACTGGGAAGAGCCGTTCCTGCGCGACTCCGACGATCTGGTGTTCAAGAATACCCCGCGCGACATCGCAGGCGTCTTGCAGCGCATGGGCACCGAACGCGGCGCAAGGTTCGAGTTTGAATGCTATGACGTAAGCCACCTTCACATGCTGCGCCACTTCGTTGACCGCGGGCTGGTTGACGGGCCGATCTTCCTGCAATTTGTCATGGGCGTTCTGGGTGGTATCGCGGCAGAACCGGAGCATCTGATCCACCTGCACCAGACAGCGCAGAAACTGTTTCCGAAGTTCGAATGGTCGGTGCTGGCGGCGGGACGGCGGCAGATGGAATTCGCCGCTATCGCGGCGGCGATGGGCGGGCATGTCCGCGTCGGGTTGGAGGACAACCTTTACCTCTCGAAAGGCGTACTGGCGAAATCCAACGCCGAACAGGTTGAAAAGGTGCGCGGCATTGTCGAGGCGCTGGGCCGCAGTCCCGCCACGCCCGACGAGGCGCGCGCACTGCTGGGCCTGAAGGGACGGCAGGTCTACGCATGATCCGCGCCGCGACGGTTGAAGATGCCGCAAGGGTCATGGCGGGTCTGCAAGCTCTGGCCGCCGACATGGGTGATCCGTTCCGCACGACCGGGGCGCAGGTGGCTGCCGCCCTTGCCAGCGGTGCGATCCGTGCCGAGCTGGCCGATCACGGCCTAGCGCTCTGGTCGCCGTTCCTTTCCACCACGCGGGGGCGGATCGGGGCCTATGTCTCAGACCTCTGGGTCGGGGCAGAGGCGCGCGGGCAGGGGCTGGGCCGCCAGTTGCTTGCCGCCGTTCGTAACCGGGCCGAGGCAGAATTCGGGGCCAGCTTCCTGCGCCTTGCCGTCTATGACGATAATCCGCGTGCGCGGGTCTTCTATGACCGGCTGGGGTTCACCCCGAAAGCCGATGAAATCTGGCTGACGCTGGAAGGCGCGGCCCTGGAGGCAGTATGAAAGCGTTTCTCGATGACCGGCAGGCCGGGCATGACCCGCAGATGTTCATGGCAAACGGCACGCGCCTGCCGAACCCGGAAAAGCCCGAACGCATCGCAGTGCTGAAAGCCGGGGCCGAAGCGGCAGGCGCCCGCTTCGCGCCACCGCGCGATTTCGGCATGGGGCCGCTGGCGGCGGTGCATACGGCCGAATACCTCGCCTTCCTGCAAACCATCCACCCGCGCTGGAAACGGATCGAGGGTGCGGCGGACGAGGTCATTCCGAATATCCACCCTGACCGCCGCAGCGCCAATTATCCGAAATCCGCCGTGGGGCAAGCTGGATGGCATCAGGCCGATACCGCCTGTCCCATCGCCGCTGGCACATGGGAGGCGGCCTATTGGTCGGCCCAGACCGCGCTGAGCGGTGCTGAATCCGTGCTCGCAGGTGAAACCACCTATGCGCTCTGCCGCCCGCCGGGGCATCACGCCTTTGCCGATCTGGCGGGCGGCTTTTGTTTCCTCAACAATTCCGGCATTGCCGCTGAATGGCTGCTGCGCAAGGGCCTGCGCCCGGCGATCCTTGATGTTGACGTGCACCACGGCAATGGCACCCAGGGCATGTTCTATCACCGCCGCGACGTGCTGACCGTCAGCCTGCACGCCGACCCTGACCGCTTCTATCCGTTCTTCTGGGGCGCCGCGCAGGAACGCGGCGAAGGCGAGGGGCTGGGCTACAATCTCAACCTTCCGCTTCCGCGCGGCACGGGCGACGCCGATTACCGCGCGGCTCTTGCCACGGCGCTGGCCCGCATCCACGCTTTCGGCGCGGATGTCATCGTTATTGCCCTGGGCCTCGACGGCCATGAGGATGACCCTTTTCAGGGCCTGAAGATCACCACCGAAGGCTTCACCCGCATCGCGGCCGACATCGCCGCCACCGGCCTGCGCCTCCTCGTGGTGCAGGAAGGCGGCTACCTGCAACCGAAGCTGGGCGCCAATCTGACCGCCTTCCTCAAGGGCCTTGCCTGAGCTCTCATCCTGGCGAAAATGTCTCGGGTGTGAGCCTCGCAGGCGGGAGGGGACGGGCAGTCCCCCTGGGCATATTGACACGGTCGTCGGTGCCAGATCCGCGGCAGCCGGCACGAGGGGGCTCGATGCCCCCGAGGGCCGGGCCCCTTGCCGGCAGCGGTCAAATATTGCCGAAAACTTGGGCGATGCGACAGATTTGAATTTCCTGACAGGAAGAATATTTGACACATAGGGCAGAATCTCTTTAGCTATCAGGCAACGAGGGCCAGAGCGGCCCCGCGCACCAGCAAGGAGAGCCATATGTCCAAACGTGTCGCCGTGATCGGAGCCGGGCCTTCGGGTCTTGCCATGCTCCGCGCCTTCCAGTCCGCCAAGGCCAAAGGAGCGGATATCCCCGAAGTCGTCTGTTTCGAGAAGCAGGGCAACTGGGGCGGGCTGTGGAACTACACCTGGCGCACGGGACTTGATGAGCATGGCGAGCCGGTGCATTGCTCGATGTATCGCTACCTCTGGTCGAACGGCCCGAAAGAGGGTCTCGAATTCGCCGACTATTCCTTTGAGGAACATTTCGGCAAGCAGATCGCCAGCTATCCGCCGCGCGCCGTGCTGTTCGACTATATCGAGGGCCGGGTGAAGAAGGCTGGCGTGCGCGACTGGATCCGCTTCAACACCACGATCCGCATGGTGCGCTATGACGAGGCGAAGGGCACCTTCACCGTCACCGCGCATGATCTGGAAAACGACCGGATGTATGACGAGGAATTCGACAATGTGGTCGTGGCCTCAGGCCATTTCTCGGTGCCGAATGTGCCGGAATATCCGGGGTTCGACAAGTTCAACGGCCGCGTTCTGCATGCCCATGACTTCCGCGACGCGCGCGAATTCGCGGGCAAGGATCTTCTGCTGCTGGGGTCGAGCTATTCGGCCGAGGATATCGGTTCGCAATGCTGGAAATATGGTGCGAAGTCGATCACGGTCGCCTATCGCAACGCGCCGATGGGCTTCAAATGGCCCGAAAACTGGAAGGAAGTGCCGAAGCTGGAGCGGGTGGATGAAACCACCGCCTATTTCGCCGATGGCACATCCAGGAAGGTCGATGCGATCATCCTCTGCACCGGCTACAAGCACCACTTCCCGTTCCTGCCGGATGACCCGCGCCTGAAAACCGCGAACCGGCTGGCGGCGGCTGACCTCTACAAGGGCGTGGTCTGGGTGAACAATCCGAAGATGTTCTACGTCGGCATGCAGGACCAGTGGTTCACCTTCAATATGTTCGACGCCCAGGCCTGGTGGGTGCGCGATGCCATCATGGGCCGCATCGCCGTGCCGACCGACAAGGCCACGATGCTGAAGGATGTCGAGGCGCGCGTGGCCGGCGAGGATGCCGGTCAGGATGCGCATGACGCGATCCATTATCAGGGCGATTACGTCAAGGAACTGATCGCCGAGACCGATTACCCGTCCTTTGATGTGGACGGCGCCTGCGAGGCCTTCTTCGAGTGGAAGGACCACAAGAAGGAAGACATCATGGGCTTCCGCAATCACGCCTATCGCTCGGTCATCACCGGCTCCATGGCGCCTGTCCACCATACGCCCTGGAAGGATGCACTGGAGGACAGCATGGAAAGTTATCTGCGGAACTGAACCCCCTTTCACCCGCAGAACTGGACCCCGGAGGCAGCTCCGGGGTTTTCTTTTGCGCTGTCCTGAAGCCGGGTGCCGGCCCACGGGGCATCGAGCCCCGTGGGCCGGCATTGCCATGGCCTGCGGATCCGGCGGTGCGGTGATCCGGCCGGTGTGGTGGTGGGGAGGGAGGCGTCTTGAGTATTTGGGCAAGAAGCAAGGGGCAGGGTCGTCTGGTGGGGCGTTTGGCTGGGCTGTGGAAATGACTGCGGCCCCGGCAGGGTGCCGGGGCCGGAGACAGGTTTTGCGCGGGATCAGACGTCCAGCGTGTTCTCGTGTTCCCAGCGCGAGAAATGAGAGACGAAGCTGTTCCATTCCTGCTGCTTCAGCTTCAGATAGGCGGAAGAAAACTCCTCGCCCATCATCGATTTCAGCGTCTTGTCCTTATCATATTCGCGCAGCGCATCGAGCAGGTTCAGCGGCAGTTTCGGCGCGCCTTTCACGGTATGGCCCTGCTGATACATGTCGATGTCGTAGCGACGCCCCGGATCGGCATTGGTGCGTACACCGTCCAGACCGGCGGCAAGGATGATCGCCTGCATCAGATAGGGGTTGGCGGCGCCATCGGGCAGGCGCAGCTCGAACCGGCCGGGGCCGGGGACACGCACCATATGGGTGCGGTTGTTGCCGGTCCAGGTGACGGTGTTTGGCGCCCAGGTCGCGCCCGAGGAGGTGCGCGGCGCGTTGATGCGTTTGTAGCTGTTCACCGTCGGGTTGCAGATCGCGGCCAGCGCCGAGGCGTGCTTCATGATGCCGCCGAGGAAGTGGCGGCCCTGATCGCTGAGGCCCAGTTCCTTGCTGTTATCAGCGAAGGCGTTCTTCTTGCCGTCGAGGCTCCAGACCGAGATATGGGCATGGCAGCCCGAGCCGGTCAGGCCCTTGAAGGGTTTCGGCATGAAGGTGGCGCGCAGACCGTGCTTTTCGGCCACCGATTTCAGCATGAACTTGAAGAAGCTGTGCTTGTCGGCGGTGGCGAGCACGTCATCGTATTTCCAGTTCATCTCGAACTGGCCGATCGCATCCTCGTGGTCGTTCTGGTAGGCTTCCCAGCCGAGTTCCAGCATGTAGTCGCAGACTTCGGCGATCACATCGTAGCGGCGCATGACCGCCTGCTGGTCGTAGCAGGGCTTTTCCGCGGTATCCCACGGGTCCGAGATCTGGTCGCCTTCCGGGGTCAGCAGGAAGAACTCCGGCTCGACCCCGGTCTTGACGCGCAGGCCTTCCTTGGCGGCCTCGTCGACCAGACGGCGCAGCACGTTGCGCGGGGCCTGGGCAAGCGGCTTGCCTTCCATCACGCAATTGGCGGGAACCCAGGCGACTTCGCGCCGCCAGGGCAACTGGATGACCGCCTCGGGGTCGGGGACCGCCATCATGTCGGGATGGGCGGGGGTCAGGTCCAGCCAAGTGGCGAAGCCGGCAAAGCCGGCTCCGTCTTCAGCCATGTCATTGATCGCCTGCGCCGGAACGAGCTTGGCCCGTTGCCCTCCGAAGAGGTCGGTGTAGGAGATCATGAAATACTTGACGCCCTTGTCCTTTGCCCATTTGGCAAGGTCTTTCACCATCATTTAACTCCCTGTTCTATCTTTTTATTCTCAGAAGCCGCCGTTGCGGCCGGGGATCCAGCTGGTCCCCGCCAGCGGCACGCCTGCCATGGCGGCGGATTCGATCGTCAGTGCACAGAGATCCTCGGGTTCGAGGTTGTGCAGATGGTTCTTGCCGCAGGCGCGGGCGATGGTCTGGGCTTCCAGTGTCATCACCTTGAGATAGTTCTTAAGCCGGCGCCCCCCGAGGATCGGGTCGAACCGCTTGAAGAGGTCCGGGTCCTGGGTGGTGATCCCGGCGGGGTCCTTGCCCTCGTGCCAGTCGTCATAGGCACCGGCGGTGGTGCCGAGCTTCTGGTACTCGGCCTCCAGCGCCGGGTCGTTGTCGCCCAGGGCCACAAGGGCCGCGGTGCCGATGGCGACGGCATCAGCGCCCAGCGCCATGGCCTTGGCCACATCGGCGCCGGTGCGGATGCCGCCGGAGACGATGAGCTGCACCTTGCGGTGCATACCGAGGTCTTGCAGGGCCTTCACCGCCTGCGGGATGCAGGCGAGGATCGGCATGCCGACGTTTTCGATGAACACGTCCTGCGTGGCGGCGGTGCCGCCCTGCATGCCGTCCAGCACCACGACATCGGCCCCGGCCTTCACGGCCAGCGCGGTGTCATAATAGGGGCGGGCGCCGCCGACCTTCACATAGATCGGTTTCTCCCATTCGGTGATCTCGCGGATTTCAAGGATCTTGATCTCCAGATCATCCGGCCCGGTCCAGTCGGGGTGGCGGCAGGCCGAGCGCTGGTCGATGCCCTTGGGCAGGTTGCGCATCATGGCCACGCGGTCGGAGATTTTCTGGCCCAGCAGCATGCCGCCGCCGCCGGGCTTCGCGCCCTGACCCACCACGACCTCGATCGCATCGGCGCGGCGCAGGTCGTCAGGGTTCATGCCATAGCGCGAGGGCAGGTATTGATAAACCAGCGTTTTCGAATGCCCGCGCTCTTCCTCCGTCATGCCACCGTCGCCGGTGGTGGTCGAGGTGCCGGCCTCGCTGGCGCCACGGCCAAGCGCCTCTTTCGCCGGACCCGACAGGGCGCCGAAGCTCATGCCCGCAATGGTGATCGGGATGTCGAGGTGGATCGGCTTCTTGGCGAAACGGGTGCCGAGCCAGATGTCGGTGGCGCATTTCTCGCGGTAGCCTTCCAGCGGATAGCGCGAGATCGAAGCGCCGAGGAACAGCAGGTCGTCGAAATGCGGCAGGCGCCGTTTGGAGCCGCCGCCCCGGATGTCATAGATGCCGGTGGCCGCGGCGCGGCGGATTTCGGCGTTCACATCGTTGGAGAAGGTCCAGCTCTGCTTGGGCGGGGTATGCGGAAAATCGGTCATTCTGGCGCCTCAGTAGGCCGACGCATTGTCGACGTTGAAATTGTAGAGCTTGCGGGCAGAGCCGTAGCGCTTGAACTCTTCGGGCTTGGCCAGGTGATCGGCCTCGCCGCGCTTCAGCAGGTCGGCCAGAAGCTCCAGATGTTCGGGGCGCATCTCTTTCTCGATGCAGTCGGCGCCCAGTGATTTCACACTGCCGCGCACGAAAAGACGGGCCTCGTAGAGCGAGTCTCCCAGCGCGTCCCCGGCATCGCCCAGCACGACCAGATTGCCCGATTGCGCCATGAAGCAGGACATGTGGCCGATGTTGCCATGCACCACGATGTCGATGCCTTTCATCGAGATGCCGCAGCGCGAGGCCGCATTGCCCTTGATGACCAGCAGGCCGCCGCGGCCGGTGGCACCGGCATATTGCGAGGCGTCGCCATCCACGATGACGGTGCCCGACATCATGTTTTCGGCAACGCCGGGGCCGACAGAGCCCTTCACCCGCACGGTCGCCTGCTTGTTCATACCGGCACAGTAATAGCCGGTCGAACCTTTCACCGTCACGTCGATGGGGGCATCCAGCCCCACCGCGATGGCATGTGAACCCTTGGGGTTCACGATTTCCCAGGCGGTCTGGTTGGTGGTGCCGTTCAGGCCGTGAAGCGTCTGGTTCAGCGCGCGCAGGCCCTGCGCGGCGAGGTCGAATGTCTGCATGTTCAGCGTTCCCAGAAGTAGACGGTGGCGGGCTCCGGTTCCCAGACACGGGCATTGTCGATGCCCGGCAGGTTGACCAGCGCGCGATATTCGGAACCGAAAGCGACATACTGATCGGTTTCGGCCATGACGGCGGGCTTGCAGGCAATCGGGTCGCGCACGACGCCGAAACCGTCCTTGGTGCCCACGACGAAGGTGAAGAAGCCGTCCAGATCGTCGAGACCCGATTCCAGCGCCTGACCGAGGTTCTGGCCTTCCTTCAGCTTGTGGCTGACATAGGCGGCGGCGACTTCGGTGTCGTTCTGCGTCTCGAAGGTCATGCCCTGGCGGATCAGCTCGCGGCGCAGGCCGTTGTGGTTGGACAGCGAGCCATTGTGCACGAGGCACTGGTCAGACCCGGTCGAGAACGGGTGCGCGCCCATGGTGGTCACGGCCGATTCGGTGGCCATGCGGGTGTGCCCGATGCCATGGGTGCCCTGCATGTGGGCCACGTCGAAGCGGGCGGCCACATCCTTGGGCAGGCCGACTTCCTTGTAGATTTCAATGCCTTCACCGGCGCTCATCACCTTCACGTTCGGGGCGATGTCGCGGATTGCATGGCGCGCCGCTTCCAGCCGGTCGGAAGGCAGATCCAGCACCGCATGGGTGTCTTTCTGCGCAAGCCGGACATGGCTTCCGATGGCCTTGCCCAGCTTGTCGGCCAGATCCGCGAAATCGCGGTCGGGATCGGCCGATTGCACGGTGAGTTTGGCATGGCCATCCTTCCCGCGCGAATAGATCGCGATGCCGGCGCTGTCAGGCCCGCGATCCGTCATGGTGATGAGCATATCCGTCAGGAGTTCGCCAAGCCGGGGCTCCAGCTTGGGGTCCTTCAGGAACAGTCCGACAATACCGCACATGGTGTCGACTCCTTGATGGGCGAATTTCCATCACGCTAGCACCGGATTTTTCACCTTTCAACTGGTAAGAAACAAATTTTCATCCGGGGGAATGAAGGGCGGAAATGGCAAGATTGTCGTCGCATTCACCGCCCTGAAATCCAGTGATTGATCAATTTTTGGGCGTTGTTCGCATCTGTCGATGGTTTTCTTGACAGAATGTCGCAGGGAGTGTTTCCTCGTGGAAAAAATAATTGCCGGACAGAAAAGCTCGCCCCGCGCGACCGGCGCTTGAAAGGGGAAAAACAGGGAGGAATTGACGTGTCTGATCTGACGAGACGGATCGAGACCATGCACCGTCGCGACGTGATGGTTGCTTGGGCTTTCGTTCTGGGACTTTGGTTCTCCATCATCTTTGTGGCGCTGGCCACCTGGGCGCTGGCCCCCACGGGCGGTGCGCGTATCACTCTTCTGATCGGCGGTGCCATCGTGCTGCTGTTCAATACCGCTGCCATCCTCGCCATGCTGCGCCATTACCGCGAGGACCGCGATTTCATGTACGGGCTGGACATCAAGTTCCTTGATGCCGCCCGCGATGCGAAGGGGCGTTAAGACATGGCGCGTTATACCCCCCCGACGCAGGGCAAGCTTGGCCAGATCATCGACGTGATCGTGCTGCTGATTATGGCCATCGGTGCGCTTTACATCCCGCTGTGGATGGGGCTGGCCGGATCTGCCGTGACCTCGACGGCAGTCGAGAATCCGACCTGGGAAAGCCTTGGCCAGAACGAGACCATGGTGGCGCAGTGGGAAAAGCTCGGCTTCGCCGATGCTGCCTCTGCCGCCGAGATGATCACCGCGCGATTCGACTACAGCTTCTCCGTCGGGGCGCTGCTGGCGATGATCGTGGTCATCGTGGGCTATTACGCGATCCTGCTGCGGTTTTCCGAAAAGGAATACCGCGAGGTGATCGCCGAGAAGTTCGAGGAATAAGCGATGGATCTTTGGGACGTTCTTGAACTTGCAGCCTGGGGCGCCTCGGCGCTGTTCGGGCTGTTCATCGTGATCGACTGGATCAGGACCGACAGCACCTATTCGGAAGACATGCTGACTTCCTCCCGCGAAGGCGAGCTGGAGGCCATGACCGAAGAAAGCCACCGGGGGTAAAATGGCACAGACGGATACAACCGAACACGTTGGCCTTGCCCGGGTGCTGGGTCCGGCCCATGTCTGGGCGCTGGGGGTCGGCATCGTTCTCGTCGGCGAATACATGGGCTGGAACTTTGCCGTCGGCAAAGGCGGGGCCTATGCGGCGCTGATGGCCTGCTGGTTCGCGGGCATTCTTTATACCTGTGTCGCCATGATCGATTCGGAGGTGACATCGACCGTCGCCGCCGCCGGCGGGCAGTATACTCAGGCGAAACACATCGTCGGGCCGCTGATGGCCTTCAACGTCGGCCTTTACCTCGTCTTCGCCTATACGATGCTGGAAGCCGCGAATGCAATCACGGTGGGTTTCCTCGTCGATACCGTCGCCACGATGAGCGGGCACGAGGGCGGGCTGGACCAGCGGCCCTTCATCATTCTCGCGATCATGTTCCTTGCATGGCTGAACTATCGCGGCGTGCTGGCGACGCTGACCTTCAACCTTGTCATCACCGCCATCGCCTTCACCGCCATCATCATCCTGTTCCTCAGCACCTCGGGCATTCTGGGTGTGGGCGAGATGAATCACGCGGCGCTGATGTCGGGGCAGGCGGCCATGCCCTATGGCTGGCTTGGCGTGCTGGCGGCGATGCACTTCGGCCTGTGGTATTACCTCGGGATCGAGGGCACCACCCAGGCCGCCGAGGAAGTGCGCAGCCCCGCGCGTGCGCTGCCCTTCGGCACGCTGGCGGGGGTGATGACGCTGGCCATCGCCGCCACGCTGACATGGTATGTCTGCGCGGGTCTGATGCCCTGGGAGTATCTTGGCCAGTCGGGCGTGCCGCTGTTCGACGCGGCGCGACTGTCGGGGTCGACCTTCCTGATGGTGCTTCTGGGAATCGGCACGCTGTTTGCCACGCTGGCCTCGGCCAACGGCTGCATCAATGATGCCAGCCGCGCATGGTTCGCCATGGGGCGCGACAAGTATCTGCCGGGCTGGTTCGGCGCGGTGCATCCGAAATACCGCACGCCCTATCGCGCGATCATCTTCCTTGTGCCCATCGCGCTGATCTTCGCGCTGGGGGCACCGCTGGATCAGGTGATCACCTTCTCGATCCTGTCGGGGCTGCTGGAATACACCTTCATGCCGCTGAACATCATCCTGTTCCGCCGCAAATGGCCGCTCGACACCATCAAGCGGGGCTATGAACATCCGTTCCACCCGCTGCCTGCCATGGTGCTGCTGGGGCTTTGCGGTCTGGCCTTCTTCGCGGTGTTCCTTGGCTATGGTACGCAGCTGGTGGCGATGATCGTGTTCTATATCGTCGTGTCGCTGTGGTTCCACTTCTGGCGCTACCGCTTCGTCAACCGGGGGGCGCAGTTCACCATGCCCTGGCCGAAGCCGCGGGGGTACTGATGGCGCTGGGACTTCTGGTTCTGGCACTGGGCGGGGGGCTGGTCTGGCTGGCCCTCCGTCTGCGCGCCGCCGCCCCTGACCGCGCAGCCACGCGGGCAAGGTATTTCGATGCCGTCCTGCCGGGGCTTGAGGGCGCGCGGCGGGGCAGGGCACCCACCGGCTTTCCCCGTGTGGCGGGCCGGATGGGCGGGCTTGAGCTGGACCTGCAAGTCGTGCCCGACAGCCTGACCTTCCGCAAACTGCCCGCGCTGTGGCTTCTGGTTACCGCGCTGGAGCCGCTGCCGCTGTCGCAGCGCATCCATCTGATGACCCGTCCGCGCGGGGTGGAGCCTTTCTCCAACATCGCGCGCCTTCCGGTGCAGACGGCTCTGCCGCCCGGATTTCCGGCCGATGCCATGCTGAAAAGCGAGGCACCGCTGACCGCGGACGAGGCCGCCCTGCTGCGACTGCATCTCGACCTGTTCGATGATCCGCGTGTGAAGGAACTGGTTCTCGCGCCGGAGGGGCTGCGGATCGTCTGGTTGGCTGACGAGGCGGAGCGTGGGCGCTATCTGCTGTTCCGCGAGGCTGAACTGGGGCAGGAGCCGCTGGCGCCGCACGCCCTCTCGCCCCTTGTGGCGCGGCTGCGGGCAATCCGGGCCGATATCCTGCGCGAAGGGATGCGGAAATGCGCCTGACCCCGCCGCCGCCCGATCCGCGCAAGGTGCTGGCCGCCGCCATCATGCTTCCGGGCGCGGGGCAGGTCTGGAACGGCGAGCCGCAGCGCGGGCTGATCTTTCTGTTCTTCATCTTTCTTCTGGGCGGTTTCACGGCCTTCACCGCCGGACCCGACATCTCCTTTGTCGGCCGTTTTGCTGGCGGGTTTTTCGTCTGGGCCATGGCGATCATGGATGCCTATCGCCGCGCGCGGATTCGATTCGAGATCTGGCGCCATGCCAACCGGCAGGCTACCGCCGCGCGCGCAGGTGCCGAAACCGCATCATAGGACAATCCCGCTGCCGTTTTTTCGGGCGTGCCATTGCTGCGCGCCTCACGCGCTTGGCGAGTCGAAGAAAAAAATTTTCATCTAAAGCAAAAAACGCTTTGTGCGGCGGTCGGGGTGCGACAATCTGTGCAAACCGCGCGGCCGGGCAGGGAGCTGCCCGCCGGATCGGACGAAAGTCGATACCGCCCCGCACCGGGGCGGCTGCTTACAGGAACCGGCCGAAGGATCGCACGCAAGATGCGAGGCGCCGGGGCGAAACAGGGAACAGGGAGTATTCTCATGGCTCAGGAGAAAGGCTCGGGCGAACTCGTTCGGGCACTTGACTGGAAAGGCGCCTTCTGGGTGGCGGCAGGTGTGCCGCCGCTGGTGCTGTTTTCCATCGGCGGGATTGCAGGCGTGGCCGGTAAGGCGGCTTTCGTCGTCTGGATGATCTCGATGGTGATGGGCTTTCTGCAAAGCTTCACCTACGCGGAAATGGCCGGCATGTTCGGCAACAAATCGGGCGGGGCCTCCGTCTATGGGGCAACGGCCTGGCTGCGCTATTCCAAGCTGATTGCGCCCTTGTCGGTGTGGTGCAACTGGTTTGCATGGTCGCCGGTGCTGTCGCTGGGCTGTGCCATCGCGGCAGGCTACATCCTCAACGCGCTGTTCCCCATTCCCGCGGCAGACAGCCAAGTCGTGCTGGACTGGATGGCCGCGAATGCGGGCAAGACGGCGGAGGATGCGGTTGCCGCACTGACGCCTGCGCTCCGCAACTGGGAAGCCTTCAGCATCGGCATTCCGGGGCTGGGCAATCTGCACTTCAACTCGACCTTCGTGATCGGTGTGATCCTCATGCTGATCATCTTCGCGATCCAGCACAAGGGCATCGCCTCGACTGCGAAATCGCAGAAGGTGATGGCGCTGATCGTGCTGATCCCGCTTCTGCTGGTGGGCCTTGTGCCGATCCTGACCGGCGCGATCGACAGCATGAACGTCACCAACATCGTGCCGCCGACCGCCGCCTATTCGGGCGAGGATGGCGCCTGGGATATCGGTGGCTGGACGCTGTTCCTGGGGGCCATGTATATCGCCGCCTGGTCGACCTACGGCTTTGAAACCGCCGTCTGCTACACGGCCGAGTTCAAGGACCCGAGGACCGATACCTTCCGCGCGATCTTCTATTCCGGTCTGCTGTGCATCGTGTTCTTCTTCATGATCCCCTTCGCCTTCCAGGGCGTCCTGGGCACCAGTGGCATGCTGGCACCGGGGATCGTGGATGGCACCGGCATCGGCGAGGCGCTGGGGGGCATGGTCGGCGGGGGCCGCGTGGTGACGCAGATCTTCGTGATCCTGATGATCCTCGCGCTGTTCCTGGCCATCATGACCGCCATGGCGGGGTCTTCGCGGACGCTTTATCAGGGCTCGCGCGATGGCTGGCTGCCGCGCTATCTGGGGCATGTGAACGAGCACGGCGCGCCGACCAGCGCGATGTGGACCGACCTTGGCTTCAACGTCTTCCTTCTGGCGCTGGCCTCGGATGCGACGGGCTATTTCTACGTCCTCGCCATCTCGAACGTGGGCTACATCACCTTCAACTTCCTGAACCTGAACGCGGGCTGGATTCACCGGATCGACTCGGGTCACATGGAACGCCCGTGGAAGGCGCCGACCCTGCTGATCGGGGTGAACACCTGCCTTGCCTTCGTGAACGCGCTGTTCCTTGGGGCCGGGGCAAAGGTCTGGGGCTACTCCAATGCCCTGATCTCGGGTGCCATCTTCGCGGCGCTGATTCTGCCGGTGTTCTGGTTCCGCCATTACGTTCAGGACGGCGGCAAGTTCCCGAAGGAAGCCTACGAGGATCTGGGTCTGGCCGAGGGCGAACTGGGCGAACGCAAGGCGGGGATACTGCCCTATGTCGCCCTGATCGCCGGGGTCTGCGTGGTGCTGTGGGCCAACTGGTTCTTCCAGCTGCCTGAATAAGCGGCAGGCATGTCTGCGGGAAGGCGGGGCGGTTGCCCCGCCTTTTCCATTTCCGACCTGTTCAGGGGCAGCCGACAGGAAAATTACCTAACAGGAAAGTTTTTTGCACAAGATTGTTGATTTTGGGGGCGAGTCGGTTTCAACTGTTGCCAACCATCAAGAACAGGCTCTGACAGGAGGACTGCATGACCAATTCGTGGCGTTTCTCGACGCTCGCCGACCGGCACCGCGCGCTCGGCTCCAACCTTGAAGACTGGAGCGGGATGGGCACCGCCTGGTCCTATGAAAAAGGCGACCCGGATGCCGAATACATGGCCATCCGCACCAAGGCCGGACTCATGGATGTGTCGGGCCTGAAGAAGGTCCATATCACCGGCTCGGCAGCCAGCCATGTGATCGAACGCGCGACCACCCGGAACGTCGAAAAGATCATGCCCGGCCGGTCCGTCTATGCGACCATGCTGAACGACGGCGGCAAGTTCGTCGACGACTGCGTGATCTACCGCACCGGCCCGAATGCCTTCATGGTGGTGCATGGCTCCGGTCAGGGGCATGAACAGCTGACCATGGCCGCCACCGGCCGCGATGTCGCGATCCGCTTTGATGACAACCTGCACGACCTGTCGCTGCAGGGCCCGCTGGCGGTGGACTATCTGGAAAAGCATGTGCCGGGTATTCGCCAGCTTGGCTACTTCAGCCATATGCAGACCTCGCTGTTCGGCAAGCCCGCGATGATCTCGCGCACCGGCTACACCGGCGAGCGCGGGTATGAGCTGTTCGTGCGCGGGCAGGATGCGCCGATGGTCTGGGATCGCATTCTGGAAGAAGGCGCCGACATGGGGATCATCCCCTGCCGGTTCACCACGCTGGATATGCTGCGGACCGAAAGCTACCTGCTGTTCTTCCCCTATGACAATTCCGAGATGTATCCGTTCGACGACCAGCCGGGCGGTGATACACTGTGGGAACTGGGGCTGGACTTCACCGTCTCGCCGGGCAAGCAGGGCTTCCGGGGGGCGGAAGAACATTACCGCCTGAAGGGCAAGGAGCGCTTCAAGATCTGGGGTCTGAAGCTGGAAGGCAAGAACGTCCCCGGCAATGGTGCGCCGGTCTATCGTGGCAGCCAGAAGGTTGGTGTCGTGACGCAGGCGATGTATTCGCCGCTGAACGACTGGACGGTGGCCATCGCCCGTCTGCCGGTCGATTGCGCCAATGAAGGGACGAAGCTGACCGTCAACTGCGCCACCCATGGCGAGATCGGGGCGACGACCCATTCGATGCCGTTCTTCGATCCCGACAAGAAGCGCCGCACCGCGAAGGGCTGAACCCCGGTATCCCCCCGGCTCCTCCGGCGTCAGGCGCGAACGGCGCCGGCGGAGCCTCCGGCGGGGATATTTGGCCCAAGGTAAAAGCAGCAGGTGAAGACACACATGAGCAAGACCGATTTCGGACCTTCGATCAAGTCACGCCCCGTCTATGGCGTGCTGTCGCCGCGTCCCGGCTCCAGCCATCTGATCGTGGCGGACGGCGAGGGCGGTGCGGCGGTGGAGGCGCTGTTCGCGCAGGCGCCCGAGATGAAAGCGAAAGCGCATCTGATCTATATTCCCGGCGCCAATGGCACCGACATGAGCACGGTGATGGCCGCCCTGGGCGCCGGACAGTATAACCGCGCGCCGACCTATGCCTCGGTCCGGTCCCGCATCGTCAAGGTGCTGGGCGACGGCCATATGGGCCTGCAGGTCTATGCGACCGGCACCGAAAGCCTGATGGGGCAGGTGCAGCGCGACGCGATGGAGGCCGGGCTGCCACATGACGCGGTGCAGACCGAACATCGCGGCTCGCTGGCGCGGCGGGTGCAATGCGTGCATTGCAAGGGCATCACCGAGAATGTGACGACCGATCCCTTCGTCTGTTCGCATTGCGGGCTGAACCTTTTCGTGCGCGACCATTACTCGCGCCGTCTGGCCGCCTTTCAGGGCGTGAACATCGACGCGGAAGACCCCGGTGAGGTTCCGCCTGCCGAGGAGCGTTTCAAATGAGTGTGGGGGCAGCGAAAATTCCGGTCGTCGTGACCGAGGTGGTCGAGGTCAACAGCCTGATCAAACGCTTCCGCTTCGTGCGCGAGGACGGCGGGCAGATGCCCGGCTTTTCCGGCGGCGCGCATACGGTGGTGGAAATGGATGATGCCGGAACCCGGCGTCTGAACCCCTATTCGCTGATGTCCGATCCGGGCGACCGTTCGGGCTATGAAATCTCGGTCCGGCGCGACGATACGGGGCGGGGCGGTTCGGCCTATATGCACCGCGAGGTGCGGCCGGGGATGAAGATGCTGATTTCCCCGCCGGTGAACCTGTTCGGGCTGGACCTGCGGGCGAAGAAACATCTGATGATCGCGGGCGGTATCGGTATCACGCCTTTTCTTGCGCAGATGGCGCAGCTTGATGCGATGGGCGCGCGGTTCGAACTGCATTACGCCGCCCGCGACCGCGAGCTGGGCGCCTATATGCCGGAGCTTTCGGCGCGCTATGGCGACCGGGTGCACCGCTATTATGATGCCGAGGGGCAGGCGATTGACCTGACCACATTGCTGGCCGGGCAGCCGCTGGGCACGCATCTTTACGTCTGCGGCCCGAAGGGCATGATCGGCTGGGTTCTGAAAACCGCCGCCGATCTGGGCTGGCCTGCCGGGGCGGTGCATTCCGAGGAATTCCTCGCCCCGCCCGTCGGCGTGCCTTTCACCGTGGAACTGGCGGTCAGCGGCAAGACCATCACCGTCGGCGCCGCGCAATCGCTGCTGGAAGCCATCGAGGCGGCCGGGGTCGATGCACCCTATCTGTGCCGGGGCGGGGCCTGTGGCCAGTGTGAAACCCATGTCATCGCCTGCGAGGGCGAGATCGAGCACAACGACCATTGGCTGACCGATGACCAGAAGGCGGGCTGCCGCCATATCATGCCCTGCGTCTCGCGCTTCAAAGGCGCGAAGCTTGTGCTGGAACGCTAGGAGACCGCGATGAGCCTCGACGATTTCTTCCACGATGAGACCTTCTTCGGCGATTACACCTTCAAGAACTCGCCGCGCGCCATCAAGCGCTTTCCCTTCCCGTTCCCCGAAGACGACTACATGTATTCGGTGAACATGGAGCCGCATGTGCCGGGCCGTCCCGGCTCGGTCTTCGAACATACGTTCGATGTCGACGAGCATTATGTGGCCGAGATGCGCGACCGCGCCCGCGTGTTGCGCGACGATCCGCTGCGCTGCCAGTCGCTGCCGCATATGACGCTGGCGGGCTGGGATCTGCTGGAGCTGATCATGGAAAGCTTCGCGCGGGATTATCCGCAGTGGTTTTCGCTGACGAAGAACGGCAATCAGTGGCACTGGATCAACCGGCCGCTGAACATCGACCAGAAGTTCACCTTCCTCGACGAATCCACGCTGCCCTGTGGGCCGATGGAATACATCACCCGGCAGGCGCAGGGCGATTTCACGCTTCAGGACCAGCGCAACGACAATCTGTGGATCGAGGCGGGCATGGTGACGACCCAGGCCGACTGGAGCCTGGATTTCGACATCGGGATGAGCTTTCACGAATGGCACGCGCCGGTTCCGAAGGCGCATGAGATGGGCGTGTTCGATCGGGCGCTGAAATTCCTGCTGCAACTTCAGCATGGTGCGCCGGTGCGGCGCTTCAACTGGACCATGACGGTCGATCCGCTGCTGGACACCAGCCCCGAGAATTATCCCAAATGGGGGCCGGGCAAGACGACGCTGACGAAGGAAAACATCGGCCAGCGTCAGCATCTGCGGGTGGAATTGCAGACGCTGTTCCGGCTGCCGCGCTCGAATGCCATTGCCTTCCCGATCCGCTGCTATCTGTGCAGCTTCGAGGATCTGGTGACGCAGCCGAAATGGGCACGTCGCCTGCACCGGGTGGTGCGTGACCTGCCGGATGAACTGGCGACCTACAAGGGCTTCATCCGCAACCGGCCGCTGATGGTGGATTACCTGTCGCAGTTCGACGACGGCGCGCCGACCTCGCCGGGCTGGTGGCCCGACGAGTAAGGCTGCCTCAGGGCTGCGGGTAAGAGATGACCGACAGATAGCGGGCCGGCAGTTTCACCAGAACCTCCGGCCCGTGTGGGGCATCGGCATCGAAGAACAGACTGTCGCCGGGCTGCATGTGGAACAGCTGGTCGCCGTGGCGATACATCACCTCGCCTTCCAGCATGTACAGCAGCTCCACGCCGTCATGCTGGAAAGTGGGGAAGGTGTCGGATTCCTCGGTCAGCGTGATCAGATAGGGTTCGACCAGAACCCCCGACGAATTGGAGCCGATATGGCCGAGGAGATTGTACTGATGCCCCGCACGGGTGCCGCGCCGCTCGATCTCGATATGGTCGCCGGCCTTCACATGCTGGACCTCGCGGCGTTCCTCGAACCGGCGGAAGAAGCTGGTGATCGGGGTGGAAAAGGCGTGGCTGAGAATTTGCAGCGTGGTCAGAGAGGGCGAGGTGATGCCATTCTCGATCTTCGACAGCATGCCGATGGACAACCCGGTGACCTGAGCCAGATCGGCGACGGTCATCCCCTGCTGGCGGCGGAAGGCGCGGACCTCGCGGCCGATGGCGGCCTCAAGGTTGCGGTCGGCCACTTCGCGCAGACGGTGCGGGTCTTGTTCGAAGGCGGGCTTAAGCCGGGCCAGGGCCGCGGCACCGTTGCTGTCGGGCAGGGCGTGTTCGTCGGGGGTTTCCGTGGAACTGTCAGTCATCAGGCACCTTCTACGAATAACGGCTGGTTTCACTATAGTGAAAAAATCATGGGTTCAACGAAAATAATGAGGGCATGATGGCACAAGCTGCGGTTCCGGCCCGACTGGGCTTTCTGCTGATGGAGGGCTTTCCGATGGCCTGCCTGACCTCGGCCATTGAACCCCTGCGCGCGGCGAATGAAATCACCGGGCGGCGCGAGTTCCAGTGGCGGCTGGTGGGCGAGGACGGCACGCCCGTCCGGTCATCGGCCGAGGTGCGGTTTGATCCCGACATGGCGCTGGCCGATGCCGAGGGCTTAGATTACCTGATGGTGCTGGCAAGCCCCACTTCGCGGTTTGAAAATCCGCGCCGGGCCTACGGGCAGCTGCGCTGGCTGGATCGGTCGGGGATCGTGCTGGGTGGCTTTTCCGGCGGGATATTTCCGCTGGCAAGATCCGGGTTGATGGAGGGCTACCGCTGTTCGGTCCACTGGTGCTACGAGGCGGCCTTCAAGGCGGAATTCCCCGAGATCACAGCCAGCGGCAGCGCCATCCTGCGCGACCGGCGCCGCTATACCGTATCGGGCGCGGGGGCGGTGTTCGACCTGATGCTGCGGCTGATCGAGGAGCGGCTGGGCCGTGACGCGATGACCGAGGTGGCTTGCTGGTTCCAGCATCCCTTCGTGCGGGACGAGGACGCCAGCCAGAAGGTGCCGGTGGCAAAGCTTGGCGGCACCGATGACATGCTGCCCGGCCCGATCCGCGAGGCGATCCGCATCTTCGCCGAACATATCGAAGATCCGATCCAGATTTCCGATGTGGCTTCGGCGGTCGATCTGTCGGAACGGCATCTGGAACGTTGCTTCAAACAGGCGACGGGGCAAAGCCCGCTGAAATACTATCGCCTGATGCGGCTGAAGAAGGCGCGGCAGCGGGTGCTTTATTCTACCGATACCATCACCGAGATTGCGCAGAGTGTGGGCTACGCCAGTTCCACCCCCATGGCGCGGCATTATGCCGAGGCTTTCGGGGTGAACCCGCATGACGAGCGGCGGCGGCTGAACGGGCTGCGCGGTCTGGCAGGGGCGATGCCGCCGCGCGACTGAAGGTTGTTAAATTGAGCGCGGCCCGGTGGGCCGCGCGCGCCTGCGTCTCGCCGACCGGGCTGCGCCCGGATCGGCTCGGGCGTGCCTCCGGCGGGGATATTTATGCCAGGATAAAGGTCACTGTGGGGTGCGGTTGACCAGCGCCGTGGCCGCGCGGCGCAAGGCTGCGCGGATACGGTCCACACCTGCGCCGCTATGGCCGCAATCGGCAAGGGCGCGGTCCATCAGCGCCAGCCAGTCTTCGGCATCGCCCGCCGTGATCGGCACATGGTCGTGCAAAAGCCGCAGGTTCATGTGGCCGTGCTTTTCCATGTAATGTTTCCGGCCCCCGAGGAAGCCGGACAGGAAGTTCACCTGTTCCTCGCGCACATGTGCAAGGCCATGGCCCTGAAAGTGCATCGACATGATGCGCGCACCCTGGGGATCGGTTTCGATCAGATCGTAGAAGCGGTTGACGAGGCGCTTGAGCGCCTCCTCTCCGCCAAGATCATCCAGGGGCGTGCGCATCGCCGTCAGCTTTGCGGGCGGGTTTTCTTGGGGTCGTAATGGCTCAGCGGCACGATGACTGCGGGCAGGCGCTTCTGCTGCCCGTCGAGCTTGCCGACCTCGACCTCGGTGCCGACCGCCGCATGAGCGACATCGACGCGGGCGAGGGCGATGTTCTTGCCCAAGAGTGGTGAACGCATGGACGAGGTGACGACACCGACCTGCGCGCGGCCAACATGGATGCAGTCGCCATGGCCGACATCGACATTCGAGTCGATGTCGAGACCGACGAATTTGTGGATCGGGTGCTCCTTGCGGCGGATCAGCGCCTCGCGGCCGATGAAATCATCCTGCTTGGATTTCAGCGGCACGGTGAAGCCGATCCCGGCCTCGAACGGGTCGGTCTGGTCGCTGAAATCATAGCCGGCGAAGATCAGCCCGGCCTCGATGCGCACCATATCCAGCGCGCCAAGGCCCATGGGACGCAGGCCGAGGTCGGCGCCATGTTCCCAGACCGCATCCCAGACGGCGGCGCCGTCTTTCGGGTGGCAGAAGATTTCAAAGCCGAGCTCGCCCGTATAGCCGGTACGCGAAACCACGACCGGGGCGCCGTCGGGGCCGCCGATGCGGGCGATGGTGAAGCGGAACCAGCCTAGTTCCTGCACCGTCGGCTGATGCGGCGGGGTCCAGATGAAGCGGCTGAGGATTTCGCGGCTGTTCGGGCCCTGAACGGCGAGGTTGTGCAACTGGTCGGTTGAGGACCGGATCATGACCTGAAGGCCAAGCTTTTCGGCCTGTTCACGCAGCCAGACCCCACCGTAATCATCGCCGCCGATCCAGCGGAACTGATCGCGGCCCAGACGGAACAGGGTGCCGTCGTCGATCATGCCGCCATGTTCATAGCACATGGCGGAATAGACCACCTGACCAACGCTGAGTTTCTTCACGTCGCGCGTCAGCGTCCATTGCATCAGCGCCTCGGCGTCGGGGCCGGTGACCTCAAACTTGCGGAGCGGCGACAGATCCAGCACCACCGCCTTTTCGCGGCAGGCCCAGTATTCTTCGAGCGTGCCGTTGGACGAGAATACCTGCGGCAGCCAGTAGCCCTTGTATTCGATCATGTGCCGGGTTTTCGCCTCGGTGCGGGCGTGGAAGGCGGTTTCCTTGGTCATGCGCGGCTCCGCGTCGGGGGTCGGTCGATAGGCGATGGCGCGGCTGAACTTTTCCTTGCCGTCATAGGTACGGACATGGATGTCGGTCAGGTTCCAGCCATTTGCGGGGGAGGTATCATCGGGGCAGGCGGACGAGACGCAGACGATATCGGTCAGCGCCCGAAACAGGACGTAGTCGCCCGGACGGCTCCACGGTTCGTCCGAGATCAGCACGCCATGGGCGTCGATCGCGGTGTTGAAGAACAGGTTTACCGCCATCCAGCCGGGGCGCGCCGTCACGCCATAGGGCGAAAGCGCGCCGTTGAAATTGTCAGAGCAGTTCACATGGCCCGGATAGCCGATGTCGTCATAGTATTTCGAGGCGCAGGCCATGGCGAAGGCGTCGTGGCGGCCGCAGGTATCCTGCACCACCTCGATCAGCGGCAGCCAGTCCTGATCGTAGTATTTGGCATGCAGGCCGGGCATCGAATAGGCGTGGCCCATCAGCGTGCGCGAGGTGGTCACGTCCAGCGCATGTTCCAGCCCCTTGTCGAGCTTGCGGGCCGAAAAGCACTGGAAATCCGTGCATTGGCGGCCATCGACATCAAGGATCTGGATATAGTCGCCTGCCTTGACGAAATAGGCCTGCGCGGTGGCGGATTTCACCCGAAGGTCCAGCACCGGATCGGCCAGCGGATCGGGGAGGTCAAATCCCGGTGCACGCTTCAGGCTGCTGCGGCGCAGGGTGACGACAATGGGCGTCGCGGTATCCTGCTCGCCCGGAACCATCGCGGTGCCGGGGGCTGCGACGATCAGCACACCGTCGGCCTGTGCCGTAAAGGTTTCCTCGGTTCCTGCCGGGGTGTCGGTGCCGAAAAGTTGCACGGCACCGGCTTTCGTCAGGTCGATGCCACGGCGTTCGATCCCCAGACGCAACCCGCCCATACCAGAGCCGCTGCCTGTCAGCAGCGCCTTCAGCCCGCGTGCATCAGAATTGGCGGTCGCGCCAATCAGGCCGGCGTCTATGCGGCCCCGGCTGTCAGCGGCCACCAGTTCGGCCACCTGACCGCCCTCGGGGTTCTGAACCGTGATCCTGTCGCCGGTGGCGACGGGGATGAGCCAGGCACCCATGCCCGGAATTTCGTGCCGTTCCTCGCCACTTTGAGCCCGCACGTTCAGGGGCGTCAGGATGCGCGAGGGGCGCGGCGGGCCGGGGCGGACTTGCGGATAGGTGTCGAGCATGAGAGCCTCCTGTCTCGCGGGGGCGATTGCCGTTCTGGAAAATAAGTTTATCCTGAGGAAATCTTTTCGCAAGCCTGCAATCTGCCGGTTCGCAGCTTTTTCCACCATAGCCGGAGGCGGGGATGGCGTCACTTCTGTTCGGTCTGGTCGCGGCCCTGTGCTGGGGCCTGCATGATTTTCTGGTCCGCAAGGTCAGCCAGACCGCCCCGGCGACCACGCTTCTGGTGCTGGTTCTGCTGTTTGGCACGCTGTTTCTGGCGCCTTTCGCCATGATCGAGTCGCATCCGGCGGGGGCGATGCGCGGAATGGGCTTTGCCATCGGGTCGGGGGCAGCTTTCGTCATGGCCTCGCTGGGGCTGTATCGTGCCTTTGCCATCGGGCCGGTCGGGCTCGTGGCGCCGATCTGTGGTGCCTATCCTTTGGGCAGTCTGGCGCTGGCCATGGCCGGGGGGCGCACGGTTTCGGGGTCGGAATGGCTGGCGGTGCTGCTGGTGGTGGCGGGAATCGCACTTGTGGCAGGGCAGGGCGGCAGCCATGGCGCGGCTGCGGCAGGCGGGCGGAGGCAGGCGATTCTCTGGGCGCTGATGGGGGCGGCCGGATTCGCGCTGACCTTTCATCTTGGCCAGACCGCCGCGCGCGTGATGGGGGAACTGAGTGCGACGCTGATCGCGCGTATCGTGGCGCTGGCGCTGGTGTCGGCGGCGCTGGTCGTACAACGCCAGAGCCTCGCGCCCGCCTTGCCGAAATGGCCTGTCCTGGCCCTGATGGGCGCGCTGGATGTGGCGGCGCTGGGGCTGGTGCTGGCGTCGGGCGGTCTGACGCATCCTGAATATGCGGCGGTGTCCTCGTCGCTGTTCGGGGTGGTCACCATCCTGCTGGCCTGGCGCTTCCTCGGGGAAAGGCTTGGCCCGGTGCAGGGCGCGGGGGTGGCGGTGGTCTTCGTCGGAATAGCCCTTTTGGGGGCTGGGTGATCGCCTGTCTATTCTGAAAGGGCCGATGTCGGAAACGGATGAGGTATTCGGCGCGTGCGGCGCGATAGTTGCGGCAGGCACCAAGGAGATCCCAATGTTCGGAACAGGGCGCTATTCGGGCTGGCGCGTGGTGAAAGAAGCCTTGACGGGTCACAAGGGTTGGGGGCCGGCATGGCGCGACCCGGAACCGCAGGCCGCATATGACTACATCATCATCGGCGGCGGTGGGCATGGCCTTGCCACAGCCTATTATCTGGCCAAGGAGTTCCGGCAGGCGCGCATTGCCGTGCTGGAAAAGGGCTATCTGGGCGGCGGCAACGTCGGGCGGAACACCACGATCATCCGGTCGAATTATCTGCTGGACGGCAACGAACCCTTCTACGAGTTCAGCCTGAAACTGTGGGAGGGGCTGGAGCAGGACTTCAACTTCAACGCCATGGTCAGCCAGCGCGGGATCATCAACCTGATCCACACCGATGCGCAGCGCGATGCCTTCACCCGGCGCGGCAATGCGATGATCCTGAACGGCGCCGATGCGGAGCTGCTGGACCGCGAACAGGTCCGCGCCATGTATCCGTTCCTGAATTTCAACAATGCCCGCTTCCCCATCAAGGGTGCGCTGATGCAGCGCCGGGGCGGCACGGTGCGCCATGACGCGGTCGCCTGGGGCTATGCCCGCGGGGCGGATTCACGCGGCGTCGACCTCATCCAGAACTGCGAGGTCACCGGCATCCGCACCGAACATGGCCGCGTCACCGGCGTCGACACCACCCGCGGCTTCATTGGCGCGAAAAAGGTGGGTGTGGCGGTTGCCGGCAATTCCTCGCGCGTGATGGCGCATGTGGGGATGCGGCTGCCGATGGAAAGCCATGTGCTGCAAGCCTTCGTGTCAGAGGGGCTGAAGCCGCTCATCGACGGGGTGATGACCTATGGCGCTGGGCATTTCTATGTCAGCCAGTCCGACAAGGGTGGTCTTGTTTTCGGCGGCGACATCGACGGCTACAACACCTATGCGCAGCGCGGCAACATGCCCGTGGTGGAGGATGTGGCCGAAGGCGGCATGAGCCTGATCCCGATGATCGGCCGGGCGCGGCTGCTGCGCACCTGGGGTGGCATCATGGACATGTCGATGGACGGCTCGCCCATCATCGACAAGACCGACATCGAGGGGCTCTATTTCAACGGTGGCTGGTGCTACGGCGGCTTCAAGGCCACCCCGGCCTCGGGCTGGTGCTTCGCGCATCTGCTGGCAACCGACCGCCCGCATGAAACTGCCACGGCCTATCGGTTTGATCGCTTCCGCAAGGGGCTGATGATCGACGAAAAGGGCCAGGGCGCCCAGCCGAACCTGCACTGAGGACCGATCCATGATCATCAACCATCCGATCCTCGGGCCACGCGACTCGCAGGAATTTGTTTATCTGGGGGATGCGGCGCTGATCGACCGGCCTGATGGGCTGGCCGAAGGCGCGCTGGATACCTTCCACGACTATCTTTACCTGCGCGACAACCCGGCAGGGCTGCATCGTGAGCTCTGGTATCACGAACAGGGCGACCGTTCGTGGCTTGTGGTCACGCGCAACACGCTGACGCATGAGATCACGCAAGTGGAACTGGCCCGCGATGTGGCCCGCGCGCGGGGGCGCAGCAAATGACCCAATCGAACCGCATTCCCGGCGGTCAGATCGACCGTTCGCGCAGCCTGAGCTTCACCTTCGACGGCGTGACCTACCAAGGCCACCCCGGCGATACGCTGGCCTCGGCGCTGCTGGCCAATGGCCAGCGCCTGATGGGGCGCAGCTTCAAATATCACCGTCCGCGCGGTCCCATCTCGGCCGGTTCCGAAGAACCCAATGCGCTGGTGGAACTGCGCGGCGGTGCCCGTCGCGAGCCGAACACCCGTGCCACGGTGGTGGAACTGTTCGACGGCTTGAGTGCCGAGAGCCAGAACCGCTGGCCCAGCCTGAAATTCGACGCCATGGCGGTGAATGACCGGCTGTCGAATTTCTTCACCGCCGGGTTCTATTACAAGACCTTCATGTGGCCCAAGGTGTTCTGGGAAAAGCTTTACGAGCCGATCATCCGCCGTGCCGCCGGTCTGGGCAGTCTGTCGCGTGAGGAAGACCCTGATCAATATGACAAGGGCTTCCTGCATTGCGATCTGCTGATCATCGGTGCCGGGCCTGCCGGTCTGATGGCCGCGCTGACCGCCGGTCGCGCAGGCGCGCGGGTTATCCTTGCGGATGAGGATTTCCGCATGGGCGGCCGCCTGAATGCCGAAACGCATGAGGTTGGCGGACTCGCGGGTGCCGACTGGGCCGCGCAGGCGGTGGCGGAACTGCGCAGCATGGCGAATGTGCGCATGATGCCGCGCACCACGATCATCGGCGCCATGGACCACGGTATCTATGCGGCGGTGGAACGCGTGTCGGATCACCTGCCCGTGCCGCTGCCGGGCAAGCCGCGCCAGATCCTGTGGCGGATCTATTCGCGTCGTGCCATCCTTGCGGGCGGTGCCACCGAACGCCCCATCGCGTTTGAGAACAACGACCGCCCCGGCATCCTGCTGGCCGGATCGCTGCGCGCTTATGCGAACCGCTGGGGTGTCGCGGTCGGGCGCCGGGTCGCTGTCTTCACCAACAATGATGACGGGCTGCGCACGGCCTCTGACCTCAAGGCCAAGGGGATGGAGGTCCGCGTGATCGACGCCCGCAAGGGCGAAGAGGTGGTCGATACCGCCGGTCGTCTGGGGCTTTCCTCGGTCACTATCCACAGCGGCGGGCGGACCGAAACCTTCGCCTGCGAGGCGCTGGCGGTTTCGGGGGGCTGGAACCCCAACGTCAACATCGCTTCGCACCATCGCGGTCGCCCGGTCTGGAATGACACCATCGCGGCCTTCGTGCCGGGGCAGGGCGATATTCCGGGGCTGGAGGCGGCAGGCGCCGCCGCAGGCCGCTTCTCGACCCGCGCGGCGCTGGAAACCGGCGCAGCGGCGGCCGAAGGCGCGCTGGCCGATCTGGGCCGCAGCGCCCCCGCCCGTGATTTGCCGACGGCCGAGGACGGCCCCTATGCCATCACGCCGAAATGGTATGTCGGCGGTGGCAAGGGCCGGGCATGGATCGACCAGCAGAACGATGTGACGCTGAAAGATGTGAAGCTCGCGCATCAGGAAAACTACACCTCGGTCGAGCATCTGAAGCGCTATACCACGCTGGGCATGGCTACCGATCAGGGCAAGACCGGCAATGTGCTGGGCCTTGCGGTGATGGCGAGCCTCACCGGCAAGTCGATCCCGCAGACCGGGACCACGGTCTATCGCCCACCCTATACGCCGGTTGCCATGGGCACGCTGGCGGGCCGCTCTCGCGGGCAGGAGTTCAAGCCCAAGCGTCTGACCCCCAGCCACAAATGGGCCAGCGAACAGGGCGCGGTCTTTGTCGAGGTCGGCCAATGGCTGCGCGCGCAATGGCTGCCGCGTGCAGGCGAAACCCAATGGCGCGAAAGCGTGGACCGCGAGGTTCTGGCGACGCGCAAATCGGTTGGCATCTGCGACGTGACCACGCTCGGCAAGATCGACATTCAGGGCACCGATGCCGGGGCCTTCCTTGACAAGGTCTATGCCAATACCTTCAGCACGCTGGCCGTCGGCAAATGTCGCTATGGGCTGATGCTGCGCGAGGATGGCATCGTCTATGACGACGGCACCACGGCGCGGCTGGGGCAGAATGAATATGTGATGACCACCACCACCGCCAATGCGGTTCTAGTGTTCCGCAATCTCGAATATGCCCGGCAGTGCCTCTATCCCGACATGGATGTGCAGCTGATTTCCACCACCGAGGCCTGGGCGCAGTTCTCGGTCGCCGGGCCGAATGCGCGCAAGCTGCTGCAAAAGCTGGTGGATCAGGACATCTCGGATGCGGAACTGCCCTATATGGGGTGCCGCGAGATCACGGTTTGCGGCGGGCTGCGGGCGCGGATCTTCCGCATCAGCTTCTCCGGGGAACTGGCCTATGAAATCGCGGTGCCGACCCGTTATGGCGATGCGCTGATCCGTGAGCTGGTGGAACAGGGCCGCGAATTCGACGCCGTTGTCTATGGCACCGAGGCGCTCGGTGTCATGCGGGTCGAAAAGGGCCACGTCGCAGGGAACGAGCTGAACGGCCAGTCCACCGCGCTGAACATGGGTCTGGGCAAGATGGTGTCGAAGAAGAAAGACAGCATCGGCATGGTGCTGAGCCAGCGCGAGGGCATGAATGACCCGAACGGCTATCGTCTGGTTGGTGTGAAACCCGTCGATCCGGCACAGAAGCTGACCGCTGGCAGCCATTTCCTTGAGAAAGGCGCGGCGCCGGTGATTGCCAATGATCTGGGCTGGCTCACCTCGGTGGTCTATTCACCGCATCTGGGCTGTTCCATCGCGCTTGGCTACCTGAAGAAGGGTGACGAGCGGCGCGGCCAGCGCCTGCGCTCGGCCAACCTGCTGGCGGGGGCCGAGGTCGAGGTCGAAATCGTGAGCCCGCATTTCTTTGACCCGGAAGGAGAGCGTCTCCGTGGCTGAGCATCGTCTGAAACCCCTCTGCCCGCTGGGGGGCACCAGCCCGGCGCGGGCCAGCATCGGCCCGGTCACGCTGACCGAGGTTGTTGATGTGGCGCTGGCCTCCGTCTCGGCCCGCCTGGGGCGCACGGCGGAAGTGGCGGCGTCTGCTGCTGCGGCCGGCATCCCGCTGCCCGGTCCGGGCCGGTTCGAGGCCCGCGCGCCTTTCGCGGCTTTCTGGCTGTCGCCCGACAGCTGGATGGTCGAGGCACCCTTTGCCACGCATGAAGACAGCCGCGCGGCGCTGCTGCCGGTGTTCGGTGATGCGGCCTCGATAACCGAACAGACCGACGCCTGGGTGCGGATCGACGTCACCGGCGAAGGGCTGCCCGCGCTGTTCGAGCGGCTGTGCAACGTCGATCTGGCCACCGCGCAGGAAGGTGCCGCGACCCGCACCATTCTGGAGCATATGGGCGTCTATGTGGTGAAGCGGGGCGCCGCGCAGGTCAGCGTGATCGGGGCGCGCTCTTCGGCCGCCGCCCTGTGGCACGCGCTGGACACCGCCGCGCATTCGGTGTTCTGAACGGCTTCGCGGCCCCTCCGGGGGCCGCGCGCAAATCTTTTGAGGAAAAGATTTGCAAATTTCTTCAGGAAGAAATTTGCGCCTGGCCCCGGCGGCGCAGCAGGTAAATATCCATGATCCAGCCATGTGCGGCGCGGGCCTCGGCGCGGGCGGCAATGATGCGTGGGCCAGCGTCAATCAGCGGGCCATGGTCGGTAATCTGAAGGCGCATGCCGGCATAACCCGCCCACCAGATCTGTATGCCTTCCGGTGGCAGGCTCTGGAATGAACATTCGCCGTCCAGCATCACCACACAGGTATCGACGCCAGCCGGAAAGCCGGTTTCGCGCAATTGGCGCCCGGTGGTGATGGTGACGGGGCCGTCGATCTCGTTCAGCGGGATGGCATGGGCGGCAGTCAGCGCCTGGATTGAGGTAATGCCGGGGATGACCTCGATGTCCGGGCGCGGGTTCAGCCGGGTGGCGATGCGCAGGGTGCTGTCGTAAAGCGAGGGGTCACCCCAGACCAGCAGCGCGACGCGCGTCGCGCCGGGGTGGGCCGCGATACTCTCCACCCAGCGGGCGGCGATGGCATCATGCCAGTCTTCGACCCTTTGGCGGTAATCGGCAGTTGCGGCGTCTCGCGTCGGATAGTCGAATTCGGCAATGCGGGTCGCGGGGTTTTCCAGCACCTCGGCGAGGATCTCGCGCCGGAGGTCGGCCAGATCGGCCTTCGCGCTGCCCTTGCGCGGCAAGAGGATCAGATCAGCACGGTTCAGCGCGCGGATGGCTTGGCGCGTCAGGTGGTCGGGATTGCCGCTGCCAATTCCGACGAGGCTGAGGTGAAGGGTCATGGTCGCTCGGTCAAAGAGGCCGCCGCCCGGCTTTGGGCGGCGGCAGAAAGATCAGGCGGCGGCGTGCAGGCGTTGGGTCACAAGGCCGGAACCCGCAAGGCCCTTGATGGCCTTGGCGGCTGCCAGAACAGCCAGATCCACCAGCGGTTCCACCGCGACGACCAGCATGTAGGCGGCCCCGAAGGTCGAGACCTGCGCCATGGCCTCGGCGCTGAAGCCCATGCCGTAGAAAGCCCAGAAGGCGACCCAGGCGACGATGCCCGCCTGATAGGCGGTCGACAGCGCCAGCGCCTGCCCGTAGCGCAGATCGACATAGGCGGTGCCGGGGGCGATGACGCGCCGCGCCAGTGCCTGAAGGCCGAACAGTGGCACCAGCAGGGTGGTGACGTTCATCCCGTATTGCGGCAGGTCGAAGGGGGCGAAGAACATCCCCTGGATCAGCAGGCCAAGCGCCAGCCCGATGGCCGCCGGAGCGGCGCCGAACAGCAGGAACAGGGTCGAGCCAAGGATGAGATGCACCTCGGATACGCCGACGGGCACATGGGGAAGCACCTCGAAGAAGGTGAAGGTGGCGGCGGTGGCCAGCACGCTGCGCGCCAGCAGTGACACGGCGCCCTGTTCGCGGATCGCGGCAAAGGCGGTTTTCAGCGTGTAAAGCCCGGCGGTGGCGGCGGTGGCGGCACCAAGCATCAGCTTGGCCCCGGAAACGAGGCCCGGTTCGATATGCATGATCTGTCTCCTCTGGCCGTCACACCCGACGGCCGTGGTTTCGGTTCATGCAAGGCCGGTCTCCTGGCTTGCGGGTCGTGGCGCGTCCCGGCCTTCCCGGTGCCTTTGGGGCACCAGTGGCGGATGGGGGCGCTCTCCGCTCACAGTCGCGGGGGCGGCCGGGGCTTCGGGCGCCTGACTGGGTTCGCCCTTCCCCGTTCCCGATTGAGTCCGGTGCTTGGCACCTGATGGACACCTTGCCGCCTCGTTCTGTGGCGAAAGGGCGCTTGCGTCAAGCGGGCTTTGCGACGGTCTGGTGCGCTTTGCGACGGGCGGGCGGGGCCGGGGCGGTTGCGGGCCGCGCGGGCTTGGGGCAAAACGGTGTCATGGACCTGTTCGAAGACCCCCAGCCCCAGCAGGGCAACCAGCCCGAATATACCGTGTCGGAGCTTTCCGGCGCAGTGAAACGCATGATTGAAGGCGAATTCGGCCTTGTCCGCGTGCGGGGCGAGATCGGGCGAGTCTCGCGCCCGTCCTCGGGGCATATGTATTTCGACCTGAAGGATGACCGTTCGGTCATTGCCGCCGTCTCCTGGAAGGGGCAGGTGGCACGGATGCAGGTGCGCCCTGAAGAGGGGATGGAGGTCGTGGCCACCGGCCGGATGACCACCTTTCCGGGCCAGTCGAAATACCAGCTGATTGTCGAGGATGTGGCCCCCGCAGGGGCCGGTGCCCTGATGGCCATGCTGGAAAAGCGCCGCGCCGCCTTGCAGGCCGAGGGGCTGTTTGACCCCGCGCGCAAAAAGCCTGTCCCTTATCTGCCCGGCGTGATCGGGGTGGTCACATCGCCCTCGGGTGCGGTGATCCGCGACATCCTGCACCGGCTGCGCGACCGCTTTCCCCGCCATGTCCTGATCTGGCCGGTGGCGGTCCAGGGGGAGAAATGCGCAGCCGAGGTGGCGGCGGCCATTCTTGGCTTCAACGCGATCGAACCCGGCGGCCCAGTGCCGCGGCCCGATCTGCTGATCGTGGCGCGGGGCGGTGGCTCTCTGGAGGATCTGTGGGGATTCAACGAGGAAATCGTGGTGCGGGCGGCGGCGGCCAGCCGCATTCCGCTGATTTCCGCCGTGGGGCACGAAACCGACACCACGCTGATCGACTTCGCGGCTGACCGCCGGGCGCCAACGCCGACCGCCGCCGCCGAGATGGCGGTGCCGGTGCGGCTGGACCTGCTCGCCGCGGTCGATGGCTTCGGGGCGCGTCTCAGCCGGGCGATGGCGCAGGGGGCCGAGCGGCGGCGGGTGCGGTTGTCCGATCTGGGCCGGGCGCTGCCCCGGCTCGACATGCTGCTGGGCGGGCCGGGCCAGCGATTCGACGCGGCGGTGCAACGGCTGGGCGGCGCGTTGGGGCTGATGGTCACCCGCAAGCGTGGCGCCTACGAGGCGCGTGCCGGGCGCCTGCGTCCCGAGGCGCTGCGCGCCCTGATCGCGGGCCGGGCCGAGCGGCTGCAGGTGCTGACCGCCCGCGCGGATACGGGAATGGAGCGGCGGCAGGAGCGCAGCCATGCGGGCCTCGATAAATGGGCCTCACGGCTCGCGCCCGCGCTGGCGCGTCTGCTGTCCGGAGCCAAAACCCAGATTGCCCGCGACCGGGATCGTCTGGGCGTTCTGGCAAGCCGACTGGAAACCGCACCTGCACAACGGTTGGCCCGCGCCACAGAACGGCTGGACGGGCTGGAGCGGATGCGGAAGACGCTGGGCTATCAGGCGACACTGGCGCGGGGCTATGCCGTCGTACGGGCCGGAGGCGCCGTCATCACCAGTGCCGAACTTGCCCGCGAGGCCGCCGCGCTGGAGATCGAGTTCCGCGACGGCCGCGTCACGACCGGCCCCGGCACCTCCGTGGCGCCATCCGCCGAAGGCCCCCTGCGCACCCCCCGCAAGCCCCGTCCCCGCGAGGAGGGGCCGGATCAGGGCAGCCTGTTCTGACGCACAGCTCGCCGGACTGCCCCGGCAACCCCGTGGGCCGATGGGCGCAGGGAGTCCTCCGGGGCATCTTGCGCGAGGGGCCGGAGGCTGGAGGCGCGTACAGCCGCATCGGACGGCGCAGATGATGTGATCGCGCCCGACGGCACCAATCCTGCTGGCCTGGCACCGCAGGCCCTTAAGCCTAACTTCCGCAGCCTTCAGAACCACAAAAGCCTCCTTGCGGGGGCTTTGTATGTAGCTGAAATCCTAGGGATTTTTGGCTCCGGCGGTAGGGATCGAACCTACGACCAATTGATTAACAGTCAACTGCTCTACCGCTGAGCTACGCCGGAACACGAGGCGGTGTATAGCTTCGGGTTTCGGGGGTCGCAAGAGGGGTATTGCAGAAAAATGACGGGGTTGGAGCAGAAAGTTTTCCAGGGCCGATGTGTGGCGTTCTCGGATGGGTCAGGCGCTGGTCAGGAGCGGGTGAAGGTCGCGGAATGCAGCGTGGGCCGGTCGGCTGTGATCTGCTTTCTGTGAGACAGATCAATGAGATGGGCCAGAAGGTTGCGGCGGGCTGCGGGCTGGAGGGCGGGGGATACGTCGCTGTAGACCCGTGCCGTCAGCGCATCGAGACCCGCGGGACCCTGGGTCAGGGCCTCCAGAATGGCGGTTTCGCGGGCGCGGCGATGGGTGGTCAGTTCGGAAAGGCGCGCGGCGGGGGTCTCGACGGGCAGGCCATGCGCCGACAGAAACCGCCGCCAGGGCCGCGCGGCCAGACGGTCGAGCGAGGCCATGTAATCGGTCATATCGCCTTCGGGGGGCGAGACCAGTGAGGGCGCCCAGCCCATGACGTGATCGCCCGTGAACAGAAGCCCGTCCAGCGCGAAGGCCAGATGGCCCGCCATATGGCCCGGCGTATGCAGAACCTCCAGCTGCCAGTCTCCACCCGGGATGAAGTCACCATCCGCCAGTTGCACGTCGGGGGTAAAGCCGGTGTCGATGCCCTCGCCGCCGCCCAATCCGGTGATTCCCGCCATGCGGGGCGACAGGCCGGTGCCAGCCGGGCCGAATCCCAGCACCGGGGCGCCTGTCGCCTCGGCCAGCGGCCGCGCCAGCGGCGAATGGTCAAGGTGCGGATGGGTCACGAGGATATGGCTGACCCGCTCGCCGGGGGCGAGGGCGGCCAGAATCGCCGTCAGATGTTCGGGCAGGGCGGGGCCGGGGTCGATCACCGCCACCGCGCCCTCACCGATAATGTAGGTATTGGTTCCCCAATGCGTCATGGGCGAGGGGTTGGGGGCCAGCACCATCCTGACCCCGGCCTCGGGGCGGATTACCTCGCCGGGTGTCCATGGCTGCATTGTCGCTCTCCTCTTTCGCGGGGCGCGGGCTGCGGCTAGGCTGGGCGGCATGAGCTTTCGCCTGAAATCCATCCTGCCCCGTGGCCTTTACGGCCGCACGCTGCTGATCCTGATCGTGCCCATCGTCACGATCCAGCTTGTCGTGTCCATAGCCTTCATCCAGCGGCATTTCGAACGGGTGACTTTGCAGATGACCGGCGGGATCGCCGTGGAGCTGCGTCTGGTGCTGGACCGGATGGCCGCAGGTGACCGGGTCGGGGCCGAAATGGTGGCGTCGGAACTGGGGTTTGGTCTGGGTCCGGCGGCACCGCCGCTGGAGGGGCTGCGCTACGATGCGCTGGATCTTTCCGGGCGCGTGGTGGCCGAAACCCTGCGTGATGAGGTGCCGGGGTTTCTGGGCGCCGATCTGACGCGCGAAAGCGGCCGCGTGATCGCAGATTTCGCCACGCCTGACGGGCCGGTGCGAGTGGTGATCGACCGGCGCCGCACCTCGGCCACCAATCCGCATCAGCTTCTGGTGCTGATGATCGTCACCTCGGCTGTGATGACACTGATTTCCTATCTGTTCCTGCGCAACCAGATCGCACCGATCAAGCGGCTGGCGCAGGCGGCTGAGGCGTTCGGCAAGGGCCAGCACATCCCCTATCGTCCGCGCGGGGCGACCGAGGTGCGGGCGGCGGGGGCGGCGTTTCTGGATATGCGGGCGCGGATCGAACGCTCGATCGAAAGCCGGACGCGGATGCTGTCGGGGGTCAGCCACGACCTGCGCACGCCGCTTACGCGGCTGAAGCTGGGCCTGTCGATGCTGCCCGAAGATGACGAGACCGATGCGCTGCTGGGCGATGTGGCCGAGATGCAGCGGCTGGTGGATGAGTTTCTGGCCTTCGCGCGGGGCGATGCCACCGAAGAGACCGAGGCGGTTGACCTGCCGGCCCTGCTGCGGCGTGTGGCCGACAATGCTGAACGCGGCGGGCAGCGGGTGGAACTGCGGGGATGCGACGGCTCGCTGACGCTTCGGCTGCGGCCGCAGGCGGTGACGCGGGCTATCGAGAACCTGTTGAGCAATGCCGCCCGCTTTGGCACCCGTGCGCGGCTGAGCCTGCTTGTTGGCGAGCGCAGCGCGCGCATCGTGGTCGAGGATGACGGGCCGGGCATTCCGATGGAGCGGCGTGACGAGGCGGTGCAGCCCTTCGCCCGGCTGGACGGCGCGCGCGACCCCAATCGCGGCGGCGGCGTGGGTCTTGGCCTGTCGATTGCCGCCGATGTCGCGCGCAGCCATGGCGGCGCGCTGCGTCTGGGAGAAAGCGAGGATCTGGGCGGGCTGAAGGCCGAACTCGCGCTGGCGCGCTGAGGCTCAGCGGGGCAGGGCAAGCTCCAGCACCCAGGCCGAACGTGTGCCCTGCGCCAGCCCCAAAGCGGCCTCGGTCACGCGCGGGTCCAGCAGATTGGCGCGATGGCCGGGTGAGTTCATCCAGAAGGCCACCAGCCGGTCGGGCGCGTCATCAAAGCCGTAGCCGGTATTTTCCGATGCGCGCCGCGGTGCATAGCCATAGCGGTGCAGCCGGGTCTGAAGCGTCGCGCCATCCGATCCGGTATGCGAATAGCTTCCACGCGCGGCATTGTCACAGGCATGGGCCTGCGCGACCTGCCGCAGCCGGGAGGAGGGCGTCAGACGGCCCAGACCACGCGCCGCGCGCAGGGCATTGACCTGCGCCAGAATCCGCGCCTCGTCGGCAGTGGCGCCCTGTGGTCGGGGACAACTGGCGCTGGCCGGGGCAGGGCCTGCCACGACAGTTGTCTTCCCGCGGGAGGCGGGGACCGGAATCACCACGCAGCCCGCGAGCAGGGCAGCGGCCAGCACGGCCAGGGCGGGGCGGAGAGGGGTCTGTGTCATATCGGCTCCGTCAACGCATTCGCTGCCTTGGTTAGCCTGCCGGGAAGGCGCGGTCCATCCATCCGCGCACCACATCCTGTTTACCCTTGCGCCCTTGCAGCCCCCGGCGCGCGACACTAAGACTCGGGTAACTGGACGACGATATTGCTCGGAACATAGACAACAGGCAGGCGAAGATGAGAGACCCGATCGACACCTACATGAATACCCTTGTCCCCATGGTCGTCGAACAGACCAGCCGGGGCGAACGCGCCTACGACATCTATTCGCGCCTGCTGAAAGAGCGCATCATTTTCCTGTCCGGCCCGGTGCATGACGGCATGTCGAGCCTGATCTGCGCCCAGCTGCTGTTCCTTGAGGCGGAAAACCCGTCGAAGGAAATCAGCATGTATATCAACAGCCCCGGTGGCGTCGTGACCTCGGGCCTGTCGATCTACGACACCATGCAATACATCAAGCCCAAAGTCTCGACCCTCGTGGTCGGCCAGGCGGCCTCGATGGGTTCGCTCCTGCTGACCGCCGGTCATCCGGGGATGCGTTTCTCGCTGCCCAACAGCCGCGTGATGGTGCACCAGCCCTCGGGCGGCTATCAGGGGCAGGCGACGGACATCATGATTCACGCCCGCGAGACCGAGAAGCTGAAACGCCGGCTGAACGAAATCTACGTCCGTCACACCGGCAACGATTACGAAACCGTCGAAGCCGCGCTGGAGCGCGACAATTTCATGTCCGCCGAGGATGCGAAGGCGTGGGGCCTGATCGACGCGATTCTGGAAAATCGCGGCAAGGCCGAACCGGAAGACAAGTGATCTGCGGCCCCCGGCGGCTCGACCGTCGGGGGCGTTTTCGGATTGTGAAGGCGAAAGGCTTGGCCTAAGCTTTCCAGATTGCGCCGCAAGGCGCGCACGGCAGAGGACGACAATGGCGACGAATTCCGGCAGCGACAGCAAGAACACCCTCTACTGCTCGTTCTGCGGCAAGAGCCAGCACGAGGTGCGCAAGCTGATTGCGGGCCCGACCGTGTTCATCTGCGACGAATGCGTCGAGCTGTGCATGGATATCATCCGCGAGGAAACCAAATCCTCGGGGTTGAAAAGCTCCGACGGTGTTCCCACCCCGCGCGAGATCTGCAAGGTGCTGGACGATTATGTCATCGGCCAGGAGCATGCCAAGCGCGTGCTTTCGGTCGCAGTGCACAACCATTACAAGCGGCTCAACCATTCCTCGAAGCAGGATATTGAACTTGCGAAGTCGAACATCCTGCTGATCGGCCCCACCGGCTGCGGCAAGACGCTGCTGGCGCAGACGCTGGCGCGGATTCTGGATGTGCCCTTCACGATGGCTGATGCGACCACGCTGACCGAGGCGGGCTATGTCGGCGAGGATGTGGAGAATATCATCCTCAAGCTGCTTCAGGCTTCGGAATACAACGTCGAACGGGCGCAGCGCGGCATCGTCTATATCGACGAGGTCGACAAGATCACCCGCAAGTCCGACAACCCCTCGATCACCCGCGACGTATCGGGCGAGGGCGTGCAGCAGGCGCTTCTGAAGATCATGGAGGGCACGGTTGCCTCGGTGCCGCCGCAGGGCGGGCGCAAGCATCCGCAGCAGGAATTCCTGCAAGTGGATACGACGAACATCCTGTTCATCTGTGGCGGCGCTTTTGCGGGGCTGGAGCGCATCATCGCGCAGCGCAACAAGGGCACGGCCATGGGCTTTGGCGCTGCGGTGCAGGGGCCGGACGAACGCAGCGTGGGCGAGCTGTTCAAGGAACTGGAACCCGAGGATCTGCTGAAATTCGGCCTGATCCCCGAGTTTGTCGGCCGTCTGCCGGTCATTGCCACGCTGACCGATCTGGACGAGCCTGCGCTGGTCACCATCCTGACCGAGCCGAAGAACGCGCTGGTCAAGCAGTACCAGCGGCTGTTTGACATCGAGGGCGTGAAGCTGACCTTTACCGATGAGGCGCTGACCGCCATCGCCAAACGCGCGATCAAGCGCAAGACCGGCGCGCGCGGCCTGCGCTCCATCATGGAAGACATCCTGCTGGACACGATGTTCGAACTGCCGGGCATGGGCGATGTCTCCGAGGTAGTGGTGAAGGACGAGGCGGTGAACGCCGGGGCGAAACCCCTGCTGGTCCATACCGACGCCAAGAAGAAAGAGCCGGCGGCGGCGGGTTGACCGCCCCGCAAACGGCTGTGAAAGGCGGGCATTCGCCCGCCTTTTTCTTTTGCGGAACTTGGCACTGGACGCCGGAAGGCCCTTGGTCCATATGAAGGCAAACACCTTCGGAGATCGGCCCATGGAATTCCTCAAGCGTCTCGTCACCTGGTGGAACAGCCAGACGCTCGGCACCCAGATTTTCACCGCGCGCAAGGGCGTGAAGGTGGGCGAGGACGATCAGGGCAACATCTATTACGAAACCCGTGACGGCAAGCGCCGCTGGGTGATCTTCAACGGTGAGGCCGAGGCCAGCCGCGTGTCGCCCGACTGGCATGGCTGGCTGCATTTCACCTGGGATCAGCCGCCGACCAGGGCGCCGCTGGCCCACAAGACCTGGGAAAAGCCGCATCAGGAAAACCTGACCGGCACGCTGGCCGCCTATGCGCCCGCAGGTTCCATCCGCCGCGCCGCGCCGGTCGAACGGCGCGATTACGAGGCGTGGCAACCCGAATAAGGGGCGCGATATCATGGCCGAAAGCACCACCGAAGTCATCGCGGGCGGCGCCGTTCTGGCCGTCGCTCTCGGGTTCCTGATCTATGCCGCGCAGGGCACGGGCTTTGCCCGCACCGGCGGCAGCTATGACCTGCGCGCCTCGTTCCAGTCGGCCGAAGGCATCTCTGTCGGCACCGATGTGCGGCTGGCGGGCGTGAAGGTTGGCACTGTCTCGAAGCTCGACCTGAATCCGCAGACTTTCTATGCCGATGCGGTGTTCAGCATCCGCAACGGGGTTGACCTGCCGACGGATTCCGCCGCGCTGGTGTCCTCCGAAGGGCTGCTGGGCGGCAATTTCATCGAACTGCGCCCCGGTGGCCTGCCCGACAATCTGGCGGCGGGAGATGAGATCGAGGATACGCAAGGCTCGGTCAGTCTCGTCGGCCTGCTGATGAAGTTCGTCGGAAAAAGCGCCAGTGACGCCATGTCGGGTGATGCCGGGGCGACCGAATGAAGTGGCTTCTTGCCCTCGCACTGGCGGCGACGCCCGTCGCGGCGGAAGAGGTGACTTCGGCGCCCGGCGGCATTCTGCGCTGGCTCGACAAGATGACCGGCGAAACGGCGGATATTGAACTCAGCCGGGGGCAGGCCGCGGTTTCCGGGCGGCTGACCATCCAGCTTGATGAATGCCGCTATCCTTCGGCGAACCCCGCCTCCGACGCCTATGCCCATCTGACCATCATGGAAAAGGGGCGCGAGACGCCTGTGTTTTCCGGCTGGATGCTGGCCTCCAGCCCGGCGCTGTCGGCGCTGGAACATCCGCGCTATGATGTCTGGGTGCTGCGCTGCGTCATCCCGGGCCAGCAGCCGCTGGACCTCGGGCCGGAGCCGACGCCGGACGATCAGCCCGACGACGAGTTGCAAGAGGCACCGCAAGAGGGCTAGAACCGGCCCTCGCGCTCCAGCGCTTCGGCCAGCCGCGCGTGATATTCCGCGCGGCTGATCTCGATGCCGCCAAGGCTTGCCAGATGCGGTGTCAGGAACTGGGTGTCGCATAACGTGAAGCCGCCGTCCCGCAGCCGCGCCACCAGATGCGCCAGCACGATCTTCGAGGCAGAGCGGCGGCGCGAGAACATGCTTTCGGCAAAAAAGGCGGCCCCCAGCACCACGCCATAGGTGCCGCCGACCAGCGCGCCATTCTCCCACATCTCAAGGCTGTGGGCATGGCCCATGCGGTGCAGATCAAGATACAGCGCGAAGATGTCGGCGTTGATCCAGGTGGTTTCCCGGTCGGCGCAGCCCGCCACGACGCCCGCGAAATCGCGGTCGGCGCAGATCTCGAACCCGCCGCGCCGGATGTCCTTTGCCAGACTGCGCGAGACGTGAAACCCGTCCAGCGGCAGGATGCCCCGCCTGCGCGGATCGACCCAGTGGATCGCATCGCTTTCCGCGCTTTCGGCCATCGGAAACACCCCGGCCGCATAGGCACGCAACAAAAGCTCGGGCGTAATCATGCGTATGATCCCGCTCCCGGCGTCTGGCTTGTATCCTGGCAGAAACATCGCAAAGGGGTCCGGGAGTGAGAAACCCCCGGATACCCCGTCAACAAAAGGCCGCGACAGTGCCTCAGGCGAATTGCTCCGCCAGCCATTTTTCCAGCCAGTGAATGTTGTATTCGCCGTTCTGGATGTCAGGCTCGGCCAGCAGCATGTGGAACAGCGGGACCGAGGTTTCCACCCCGTCGATGATCAACTCGCTCAGCGCGCGTTTCAGCCGGGCCAGCGCTTCGGGCCGGTCGCGGCCGTGAACGATCAGCTTGCCGATCAGGCTGTCGTAGTAGGGCGGAATGGAATAGCCGCCATACAGCGCCGAATCCATCCGCACACCCAGACCGCCCGGTGCGTGGAACACCTTCACCTTGCCAGGGCAGGGCGCGAAATTCGGCAGGCGTTCGGCGTTGATCCGCACCTCGATGCAGTGGCCGTTGATCTCCAGATCGCTTTGCGTGAAGGACATCGGCAGGCCCGCCGCGACGCGGATCTGTTCGCGCACGAGGTCAACGCCGAAGATGCCTTCGGTCACCGGATGTTCGACCTGAAGCCGGGTGTTCATTTCGATGAAATAGAACTCGCCGTCCTCATAAAGGAATTCGATCGTGCCCGCGCCGATGTATTTCAGCTTGCGCATGGCGGCAGCGCAAACCTCGCCGATTTCCGCGCGCAGTTTGGGGGTGATGCAGGGGCCGGGGGCCTCCTCGAACACCTTCTGGTGGCGGCGCTGCAAGGAACAGTCGCGTTCGCCCAGATGCACGGCATTGCCCTTGCCGTCGCCGAAGACCTGGATTTCGATATGCCGCGGCTTCTGGAGGTATTTCTCGATATAGACCTCGTCATTGCCGAAAGCGGCCTTCGCCTCGCTGCGGGCGGTGCGGAAGGCGATCTCCAGCTCCTCGGCGCTGCGGGCGACCTTCATGCCACGCCCGCCGCCACCTGCGGTGGCCTTGATGATGACCGGATAGACGATCTCTTCGGCCACTTTCAGCGCGGTTTCCAGATCGGGCACGCCGCCGTCAGAGCCCGGAACCACCGGAATCCCCAGCGCCTTCGCGGTCTCTTTCGCGGTGATCTTGTCACCCATGATGCGGATATGATCCGCCGTCGGCCCGATGAAGGTGAGCCCGTGATCTTCCAGCGCCTGCGCGAAACCCGCGTTTTCCGACAGGAAGCCATAGCCCGGATGCACCGCCTGCGCGCCGGTGATCTCGCAGGCCGAGATGATGGCCGCCTTGTTCAGGTAGCTCTGCCCCGAGGGCGCCGGGCCGATGCAGACGCTCTCATCGGCCATGCGGACGTGCATCGCATCGGAATCGGCGGTGGAATGCACCGCGACCGATTTGATGCCCATTTCGCGGCAGGCGCGGATGACGCGCAACGCGATCTCGCCCCGGTTGGCGATCAGGATTTTCTCGAACATCTGGGTCACCGGGCGGACCTCACTCGACGATCATCAGCGGCGCGCCGAATTCGACGGGAGTGCCATCGGCGACCAGAATGCGCTTCACCGTGCCGGCTTTCGGCGCGGGGATGTGGTTCATGGTTTTCATCGCCTCGATGATGAGCACGGTCTGGCCTTCGGTGACGGTGGCGCCCACTGTCACGAAGGGCGCGGCGCCCGGCTCGGCGGCCAGATAGGCGGTGCCGACCATGGGCGAGGTCACGGCACCCGGATGCTGGGCCGGATCTTCCGGCGCGGCGGCCGGGGCTGCGGCAGCAGCGGGTGCGGCTGCCGGGGCGGGCATGGCCATCGGCGCGGCGGCGACCGTGGTGGTCACGATATTCGCCTGTTTCACCACGCGCACGTCAAGGCTGTCATCCTCGCCATATTCGCGTTTCACCGAAAGCTCGGTCAGTTCGTTCTTGTTCAGAAGCTCTGCCAGGGCCTGGATGAAGGCAACGTCGGCGTCGGGGGAATGTTTGCTCATGCCATCCTCGTTTGTTCTGTCGGCGGGCGATGAGCGGCGCGTGATAGCGCAAGCAGCCCTGCCGTGGCTGACGCGGTTATACGCGAGGCGGGCAGGGGTGAAAAGCCTTCGCGTAACCTGGGCAGGCGCCATGGGCGGCGGGGGCGTCGCTTCGGGCGGGGGCAAGGGGAAGCTGGCGCCCATTTTCCCCGCAGTCCCCCCGGATCGCGCCTGCCTTGCGGGCAGCCGGGAAAAATCGACGCCGCGCTAAAATTTACCGATTGATAAAATTTTTGCCTGTGGCAGAGTGAGGTCAATCAATAAAACAACGGGAGGTTTGCGCCTTGTCCAACAGCCAGCTTACGCCCGGCATCGTGCCCGCGCGTCTGCCCGCCGCCAGCTATGAGGCGAATTTCGCCGACCATACGCCGCCGCTTGACCGGCATGAGGCGCAGGTGGCCGCCGACCGCTGCTATTTCTGCCATGACGCGCCCTGCATGACGGCGTGCCCGACCTCGATCGACATTCCGCTGTTCATCCGCCAGATCGCCACCGGCACGCCGGATGCGGCGGCGAAGACGATCCTCAGTCAGAACATCATGGGGGGCATGTGCGCCCGCGTCTGTCCGACCGAGACGCTCTGCGAAGAGGTCTGCGTGCGCGAGGTGGCCGAGGGCAAGCCGGTGGAGATCGGCCGGTTGCAGCGCTTTGCGACCGATACGCTGATGGCGAGGGGCGTGCATCCCTTCACCCGCGCAGCGGCGACTGGCAAGCGTGTGGCCGTGGTGGGCGCCGGGCCTGCGGGTCTGGCCTGCGCGCATCGTCTGGCGATGAAGGGCCATGAGGTGACGGTGCTTGAACGCCGTCCCAAGGCCGGGGGCCTCAACGAATATGGCATCGCCACCTACAAATCGACCCATGATTTCGCGGCGCGCGAGGTGGACTGGCTGCTGAAGATCGGTGGTATCACCCTGAAAACCGGGGTGACGCTGGGCAAAGATATCGCGCTGGCCGATCTGCTGGCCGATTATGACGCGGTATTTCTGGGGATCGGGCTTGCGGGGGTGAATGCCCTGCGCGCGGCGGGCGAGGATCTGCCGGGGGTGGAGAATGCGGTCGATTTCATCGCCGGGCTGCGGCAGGCGGCGGACCGTTCCGGCGTCGCTGTCGGGCGCGACGTGGTGGTGATCGGCGGTGGCATGACGGCTGTGGATGCCGCCGTGCAATCGAAGCTGCTGGGCGCCGAGAATGTGACCATCGTCTATCGCCGCGGCAAGGAGAAGATGAGCGCTTCGGGTTACGAGCAGGAACATGCCACGCAGACCGGCGTCCGCATCATCTACGGTGCCGCGCCGGTGAAGGTGACGGGCGGCGCGCGGGCCGAGGCGGTGGAGTTTGCCTATACCCAGGACAGCCCCGAGGGGCTGAAACTGCTGGGGGAGGGCTTCACGCTCAAGGCCGATCAGGTGTTCAAGGCCATCGGCCAGACCCTTGCGGGTGTGCCGGAGGGCCTCACCGTGGCGGCGGGCAAGCTGCCGAAACGCGCCGGTGACAAGCTCTGGTGTGGAGGCGACTGTGCGCTGGGGGGCGAGGATCTGACGGTCACCGCCGTGGCCGAGGGCCGCGACGCCGCCGAGGAGATCCATGCCGCACTGACGGGGGCGGCGGGCTGAGCGCCCGCATCAGGAGACAAGCATATGGCCAATCTCGCATCGAATTTCATCGGCATCAAATCCCCGAACCCGTTCTGGCTGGCCTCCGCGCCGCCCACCGACAAGAAGGTCAACGTCGAACGCGCCTATGAGGCGGGCTGGGGCGGTGTGGTCTGGAAGACGCTGGGCTCCGAAGGGCCGCCGGTCGTCAATGTCAACGGCCCGCGCTATGGCGCGATCTGGGGCGCCGACCGCCGCCTGCTGGGGCTGAACAATATCGAGCTGATCACCGACCGCCCGCTGGAGGTGAATCTGCAAGAGATCAAGGAGGTCAAGCGCAAGTGGCGCGACCGCGCCCTGATCATCAGCCTGATGGTGCCCTGTGACGAGGAATCCTGGAAGGATATCCTCGCCCGGATCGAGGATACCGAGGCCGACGGGGTAGAGCTGAATTTCGGCTGCCCGCATGGCATGGCTGAACGTGGGATGGGCAGCGCCGTGGGGCAGGTGCCGGAATATATCGAGATGGTCACGCGCTGGGTGAAGCAATATTCCCGCATGCCCTGCATCGTGAAGCTGACCCCCAACATCACCGACATCCGCAAACCGGCCGAGGCGGCGAAGCGCGGCGGGGCGGATGCGGTGAGCCTGATCAACACCATCAACTCGATCACATCGGTCGACCTCGACGATTTCGCACCGGAGCCGACAATTGACGGCAAGGGCACCCATGGCGGCTATTGCGGCCCGGCGGTGAAGCCCATCGCGCTGAACATGGTGGCGGAAATCGCGCGCTCGCGCGAAACCGCCGGTATCCCCATCAGCGGCATCGGTGGCGTCACGACCTGGCGCGATGCGGCAGAGTTCATGGCTCTGGGCGCGGGCAATGTGCAAGTCTGCACCGCCGCCATGACCTATGGCTTCAAGGTGGTGCAGGAGATGATCTCGGGCCTGTCGGATTACATGGACCGCAAGGGGTTCACCGATACGACGGAGCTGGTGGGCCGCGCGGTGCCGAATGTCACCGACTGGCAGTTCCTGAACCTGAACTATGTCACCAAGGCGCATATCAGCCAGGACGACTGCATCAAATGCGGCCGCTGCTATATCGCCTGCGAGGATACCAGCCATCAGGCCATCGAAATGGGCGCGGACCGCACCTTCACGGTGAAGGACGAGGAATGCGTGGCCTGCAACCTGTGTGTCAATGTCTGCCCGGTGGAGAATTGCATCACCATGGTGCAACTGCCGAAAGGTCAGGTGGACCCGCGCACCGGGGCGACAGTGGGGGATTACGCCAACTGGACGCAACACCCCAACAACCCTTCGGTGCGCGCGGCAGAATGATCGCGGCTCAGCCGCCGCGCAGGATGCGCAGACTGTGTTGCCATGCGATCATGGCAGGCTGCGCATCTTCCGACGGCATCGGGGCAGCCGGGGTTGGCCCCGCCTCGGGGTCAGCCGTATCCTGCGGCGGGCCCGGCCTTTCCCAGTCATCGACCAGAATGCTTTCGTCTCCGGGCTGCGGCACGTTGTCGAACGTGTCAGGATCGGGCCTGCCCGCGCATTGCAGCACCACGGTCACGCTGGCGGCGGCGGGTTGCACCGCGGCGGCCAGTTCCGTGGGGGCGACCCGCAGGCTGGCGGGCGGCTCGGAGGGCTGGCTGCCGCGTGCAGAGGTTATGCCGGGGTCAGGTTGGGGCAGGGCGCGCGCAAGCTGCGCGCCAATGGTGGACACGAATGTCATCGTCTCTTCCCTTTCGGTCAGAACGCCCCCGTCGTATCGTACCACGCAGCCGCCGCGTCGGGGCAGGGCGAATGCGTGGCATTTGAACGATCCGTCAGACCGCCAGCATCCGCCGGTAGAGCGTCTCCAGAAACGCCCCGGCCTCGGTAAAAGGATCATGGCCGGGGCCCAGCACGGCGCGGACCTGCACGTCGAAATCGGCGTAATGCTGGGTTGTGGCCCAGATCGAGAAGATCAGATGGTAAGGGTCCACCGGCGCCAGGCGCCCCTCGGCCACCCAGGCTGCGATTACCGCCGCCTTGTCATCGACCAGAGGTTTCAGCTCGCCCTGAAGCGCCGCGTCGATACGCGGCGCGCCTTGCAGCACCTCATTGGCGAACAGCCGGCTTTCGCGGGGGAAATCGCGGCTCAGTTCCAGCTTGCGGCGGACATAGCCCAGAATCTCGGCCACCGGATCGCCGCCCGCGTCCAGCGCCCGCAACGGATCGAGCCAGACCTTCAGAAGCCCGGCGATCAGCTCGGCATGAATCGCCTCTTTCGAGGGGAAATAATACAGCAGGTTGGGCTTCGAAAGCCCGGCGCGATCCGCGATCTGGTCCAGCGTCGCGCCACGAAACCCGGCCTGCGAAAACACCTCCAGCGCGGCCTCCAGGATGGCCTCGGAGTTCTTTTGCTGGATGCGGGTCTTCGGCTTGGCACGGGTCATCGGACCTCCCGGGTGAAACATTTGATCAAAGTGTCGGAAATGTGCCGCGGGAACGGCCAAACCCGATTGAGCGGCGGTGGCAAACCCGTCAATATGCCGACAGCCGCGCCCGGTCTTCCGGGTGCTGTCGCGTTGAATTTTGACCTCGGGGTCAAGGAAACTCAAGCCGTCGCGCGAAGTCTCGTGACGGATAAATGCGGAGATGATCATGGCGCTTGACCGTAAGCCGACGCCGAACGACCTGAATGCCTTCTGGATGCCCTTCACGGCGAACCGGCAGTTCAAGAAGACGCCGCGCATGTTCGTGGCGTCGAAGGACATGCATTACACCACCTCGGACGGTCGGCAGGTGCTGGATGGCACCGCAGGCCTGTGGTGCTGCAACGCCGGTCACTGCCGCCCGAAAATCACCGAGGCGATCCAGAAGCAGGCGGCCGAGCTGGATTACGCGCCTGCCTTCCAGATGGGACATCCGGTGGCCTTTGAACTGGCCAACCGTTTGGTCGATATCGCCCCCAAGGGGATCGAGCATGTGTTCTATACCAACTCGGGATCCGAGTCGGTGGAAACCGCGCTGAAGATCGCCATTGCCTATCACCGGGCACGGGGCGAGGGCGCGCGCACCCGTCTGATCGGGCGTGAGCGTGGCTATCATGGCGTGAACTTCGGCGGCATCTCGGTCGGCGGTATCGTCAACAACCGCAAGATGTTCGGCACGCTGCTGGGCGGTGTTGATCACCTGCCGCATACCCATCTGCCGGGTCAGAACGCCTTTACCCGTGGCCAGCCGGAGCATGGCGCCAACCTCGCCGATGATCTGGAACGTATTGTTGCGCTGCATGGCGCCGAAACCATCGCGGCGGTGATCGTGGAGCCGATGGCGGGTTCGACCGGCGTTCTGATGCCGCCGAAGGGCTATCTGGAAAAGCTGCGGGCGATCACGAAGAAATACGGCATCCTGCTGATCTTCGACGAGGTGATCACCGGCTTCGGGCGGCTTGGATCGGCCTTCGCGGCGCAGCATTTCGACGTGCTGCCCGACATGATGACCACTGCCAAGGGCCTGACCAACGGCGTGATCCCGATGGGCGCGGTGCTGACCACGGCCGAGGTGCATGATGCCTTCATGCAGGGCCCGGAACATATGATCGAACTGTTCCATGGCTACACCTATTCCGGCAACCCGATCGCCAGCGCCGCCGGCATCGCCACGCTGGACACCTACAAGGAGGAGGGGCTGTTCGAACGCGCGAACGACCTTGCTCCCTACTGGGAGGATGCGCTCCACAGCCTCAAGGGCCTGCCGCATGTCATCGACATCCGCAACATGGGCCTGATTGGCGCGGTGGAGCTGGAGCCGATGGCGGGTGAACCCACCAAACGCGCCTTCACGGCCTTCCTGAATGCTTATGAAAAGGGCATCCTGATCCGCACCACCGGCGACATCATTGCCATGTCGCCGCCGCTGATCATCTCGAAGGCGGAAATCGACGAACTGATCGGCAAGCTGGCCGAAGTGCTGAAAACGCTGCCGTAAGGCGGCCCGGACGCGGGGGGGGGGCCCCGCGTCCCTGCTTTTGGGGGAAGCGGGATGACGGAAGGTGCGATGCGGCTTCAGGCCATGGCCACGCTGCTGATGGAAAACGACCGCGTTCGGGTCTGGCGATATGATTTCGAACCGGGTGCCGAAACCGGCTGGCATGTTCACGGCCATGAATATGTCATCACCACGCTGACCGATTGCGCGCTGGTGCTGGAACTGCCGGATGGCGAGCGGCGCGAAAGCTTCATTCCCTCGGGCAGCGCCTATTCCCGTCCGAAGGGAACCGAACACAATGTCATCAATGGCGGTCCTGCGCCGATGAGCTTCGTCGAGGTGGAGCTGAAAGACGCCTGACTTGCGCCCTGGCGCTGTCTGCCGCAGACTGGCCCTGTCCAGACGGAGCCCCGCATGACCCTGATGACCCGCGTTCTGAGCGTTGCCGCGCTGATCTGCGCCACGACCCCTGCGGTTGCCGATGAATTTGTCACGGCGACCAGCGAGGAGGCATTCGAGGATGTGACCTTCGCGGTCGAAAGCGCCATTGTCGGGCGCGGGCTGGTGATCGACAGCCACACCCATACCGGCGACATGCTGGAACGCACGCGCGCCGATGTCGGCTCGGATGTGGTGCTGTTCGACGGGGCCGAGATCTTCCTGTTCTGCTCGGCCGAGGTGTCGCGCAAGGTGATGGAGGCGGACCCGACCAACATCCGGTATTGCCCCTACGCCATCACCGTCTACCAGCGGCCGGGCGAGGCGGTGACAGTCGGCTTCATGCACCGGGACGAGCCGACGATGGCCCCTGTGAATGATCTGCTGCAAGGGCTGGTGGCGGACGCTCTGGCAGGCTGAGGTTGTGCCGCAAGCCACCCGTACACGCTGATTGACAGGTTGTCGGGCCGGGCGCACAGTGATTGGGCTTTCTGCTTCATCATTGTGCAAAATCGGACTCTGACATGCGTATCCTGCAAGAGATTCGGGACGTGTCGCCCCTGGTTTCGGCGACATTTGAAGGCGATGTGTTCACGATTTCCGCCACCTACCAGACCGATGGCTGGCTGATCGAGGAAACCGGCTACTACCAGTATGACGGCGGTTTTCTGGTGCTGGAAATCGGCGGGCTGGAATTTTACGATTCGGCGGGCGGCGATGATGACGGGTGGATTTTCGTCACGGCGCCGCTTCAGGTTGCCGCCGGGGAAATCGCCGGCTTCTCGGTGCTGTTCGGGCTGGACAATATTGATGCCTCTGGCTGGCGCTTCGCATTTTCCGCAGGCTGGCTTGCCACCTCGGGCAGTCTGACCGGGGGGGAGGGCATTGACCTGCTGATCGGATCTGGCGAGGCCGATACGCTTTCCGGTGGTCTGGGCGACGATCTGCTGCGCGGCGGCACGGGCGATGATGTGATCGACGGTGGCGCCGGGGCGGACCGGATGTTCGGCGGGGCTGGGGATGACATCTTTGTCGTCGATGATGCCGGGGACCGGGTATTCGCGGGTGGCCTGTCCGGCGGGGTCGATACGGTGCGGACGCATCTGGATTTCCGCCTCTCCGGCCCGCAGGCCAGGGGCGGGGTGGAGCGCCTGGAACTGACAGGCAGCGCCGATGTGGTCGGGATCGGCAACCGTTTTGCCAACAGCCTGCTCGGGAACGAGGGCCACAACCTGCTGGAAGGCCGGCGCGGCGCGGATACGCTGGCGGGCGGCGCGGGGAACGATACGCTCAGCGGCGGGGCGGGGCAGGATCGTTTCGTCTTCGACCTGGCACCGGAACTGGGCGGCACCGACCTGATTGTCGATTTCAGCCGGGGCAAGGACCGCATCCAGCTTTCGGCATCGGCTTTCGGCGGCCTCGTCGCCACGGCAGACGGGGCGCTGCCGGTCACGGCTTTCGCCGCGAATGCCGGGGGCGTGGCGCGGGATGCCGATGATCGTATCCTGTTCGACACCACGACGGGGCGGCTGCTTTACGATGCGGACGGCAGCGGTGAGGGCGAAGCGGTGGTCTTTGCGCGGCTGATCTCGGTTCAGACGCTGGGGGCCGCCGATTTCGAGGTGATCTGACGCCTCACAGCACCCCGATCCCGCGCAGGATGATCTGTTTCACATTGGTCTTGGCGGCATTCCACTGAGTTTCGGACAGTGGTTTGCCGCCGTTCAGCGTTTCGATCTGGTGGCTGAAATCGGCATAGTGCTGGGTCGTGGCCCAGAGCATGTAAAGCAGGTGCTGCGGATCGACGGGGGCCATCCTGCCCTCGTCGATCCAACGCTGGATCAGCGCGGCCCGCCCCGCCGTCCAGTCGCGCAACGTGGTTTCCAGATAATCCTGGATCACCGGCGCGCCATGCATCACCTCTGATGCCCAGACTTTCGAGCCTTCCGGGTGGCGGCGGGAAATATCCATCTTGGCGTCGATATAGGCGCCGATGCCTTCCGCCGGGGTTTCGGCGCCATCCATGCTGTCGGCGGCATGCAGCCAGATTTCAAAGATATTCTGCACCACGCGGCGGTACAGCTCTTCCTTCGTTGCGAAATAATAGTGCAGATTGGCTTTCGGCAGCCCCGCCAGATCGGCGATCAGCTGCATGGTCGCACCACCAAACCCCGCCTCGGCAAAGACTTTTTCCGCTGCCTGAAGAATGAGCGTTTCATTCATCGCGCGGATCTCGTTGCGGCGCATCGGGCGGGGCGTTTCGTTCATCGGGCCTCGGATCGCAGGGGGCTTGCGGGGAACGGAGATTTTCGTTGACCGGATAGTCAGCTTCTATAGCCTGCAATCTGACCATACGGTCAGGAAGAGATTCGCCGCAAGCCCGCAGCAGACGGGCGGCAGACAGGGAGAGCAAGCTGATGCCAGCACCCGGAGAGAACCTTCGCATCAATTCGGCGCGGCTGTGGGACAGCCTGAACGAGATGGCCCTGATCGGCCCCGGCGTGGCGGGCGGCTGCAACCGGCAGACACTGACCGATGCCGATGGCGAGGGCCGCCACCTGTTCAAACGCTGGTGCGAGGCGGCGGGCATGACCATGGGTGTCGATACCATGGGCAACATGTTCGCGACGCGGCCTGGCACCGACCCCGATGCGCTGCCGGTCTATATGGGCAGCCATCTCGATACCCAGCCGACGGGCGGCCGATATGATGGTGTGCTGGGCGTTCTGGGCGCGCTGGAGGTGGTGCGCACGATCAATGACATGGGGCTGAAGACGAAGCACCCGATCGTTGTGACCAACTGGACGAACGAGGAGGGCGCGCGGTTCGCACCGGCCATGCTGGCCTCTGGCGTGTTCGCTGGCATCCATACGCAGGATTACGCCTATAATCGCACCGACCCCGAGGGCAAACGCTTTGGCGAGGAACTCGCCCGCATCGGCTGGGTCGGGGACGAGGTTGTCGGCGCCCGCAAGATGAAGGCGATGTTCGAACTGCATATCGAACAGGGGCCGATCCTTGAGGCGGAAGGAAAAAGCATCGGCGTCGTCACCCATGGGCAAGGCCTGTGGTGGCTTGAAATCACCCTGACGGGCAAGGATGCGCATACCGGCTCGACCCCCATGGCGATGCGGGTGAATGCCGGCCTCGGCATGGCGCGGATTACCGAGCGCGTGCATCAGATCGCCATGAGCCACCAGCCCAATGCCGTGGGCGCGGTCGGGCAGGTTTTCGTGCATCCGAATTCGCGCAACGTGATCCCCGGCAAGGTAGTGTTCACCGTGGACATCCGCAGCCCGGAACAGGCCAAGCTCGACGCCATGCGCGCCGAGGTGGAGCGCGCGGCCCATGCGGTTGCGGCCGAACTGGGCCTTGGATGCAGCATCGAGCCGGTCGGCCATTTCGACCCGGTGACCTTTGACCCCGAACTGGTGGGCATCGTGCGGGAGAGTGCGGAAAAGCTGGGCTACAGCCACATGGATATCGTTTCCGGCGCCGGACATGATGCCTGCTGGATCAACCGCGTGGCGCCGACCACCATGGTCATGTGCCCCTGTGTGGATGGGTTGAGCCATAACGAGGCCGAGGAAATCAGCCCCGAATGGGCGGCGGCGGGCACCGATGTGCTGCTGCATGCGGTGTTGCAGGTGGCCGAAGTCGTCGAATGACGGGAAGGCCGGGGGCGCTGCCCCCGGACCCCCGGAGTATTTGGACAAGAAGCAAAAGCGGATCGGGAGAGAGCGGCATGGCATCGACGGTGATCAAGGGCGGGACGGTTGTCACGGCGGATCTGTCCTATGAGGCGGATGTCCGCATCGAGGGTGGGGTGATCACCGAAATCGGTACCGGGCTTAAGGGCGACACGGTGCTGGATGCCGCAGGCTGCTACATCATGCCGGGCGGGATCGACCCGCATACCCATCTGGAAATGCCCTTCATGGGCACCTATTCCGCCGATGATTTCGAAAGCGGCACGCGGGCGGCGCTGGCGGGCGGCACCACGATGGTGGTGGATTTCGTGCTGCCGGGGCAGGGGCAGGGGCTGATGGATGCCGCACAGATGTGGCACAACAAGTCGGGCCGGGCGAATTGCGATTACTCCTATCACATGGCGATCACCTGGTGGGGTGAGAAGGTCTGGGAGGGGATGGAGGACAGCGTGAAGGCGGGCATCACCTCCTTCAAGCATTTCATGGCCTACAAGGGCGCGCTGATGGTGAATGATGACGAGTTGTTCGCGTCATTCCGCCGGGTGGGCGATCTGGGCGGGCTTGCCATGGTTCATGCCGAAAACGGCGATGTGGTGGCGGAACTGACGGCGAAGCTGCTGGCCGAGGGTAATTCCGGCCCCGAGGCGCATGCCTATTCCCGCCCGCCGCAGGTGGAGGGTGAGGCCACGAACCGCGCCATCATGATCGCCGATATGGCGGGGGTGCCGCTTTATGTGGTCCATACCTCCTGTGAAGAGGCGCATGAGGCGATCCGCCGGGCGCGGCAGGCCGGCAAGCGGGTCTGGGGCGAGCCGCTGATCCAGCATCTGACGCTGGATGAGAGCGAATATTTCAACCCTGACTGGGATCATGCCGCGCGGCGCGTCATGTCGCCGCCCTTCCGCAACAAGGCGCATCAGGCGAGCCTCTGGGCCGGGTTGCAGGCGGGCAGCCTGTCCTGCGTGGCGACGGATCACTGTGCTTTCACGACCGAGCAGAAACGGTTCGGGGTGGGCGATTTCTCGAAGATCCCCAATGGCACCGGCGGGCTGGAGGACCGGCTGCCGATGCTCTGGACCCATGGGGTGAACACGGGGCGGCTGACGCCGAACGAGTTTGTCGCGGTGACCTCGACCAATATCGCCAAGATCCTGAACCTTTACCCGAAGAAGGGGGCGGTTCTGGTTGGTGCCGATGCCGATCTGGTGGTCTGGGACCCGGCGAAGGAAAAGGTGATCTCGGCGGGCAGCCAGCAGTCGAGCATTGATTACAACGTGTTCGAGGGGCAGGCAGTGAAAGGCCTGCCGCGGTTCACCCTGTCGCGCGGCAAGGTCGTGGTGCATGACGGCGAGATGCGGACCGAGGAAGGCCATGGCCAGTTTGTCGGTCGCGCGCCGCGCCCGGCGGTGAACCGGGCGCTGAGCGCCTGGAAAGAGCTGACCGCGCCGCGGCCGGTTCAGCGTTCAGGCGTGCCTGCGACGGGGGTCTGAGGCGGTATCGGGTCCGGCGGTGGCGGCGGGGCGAAGGTCAGGACCGGAGGGGCGAAGAAATACTCCTCCAGATCCTCCTCCGTCGGTGCGAAGGCGAGCGTTGTGATCATGGTATCCTCCCTGAATGTCCGAGCATGCGGGGAATCGGTAAACGGAATATGAACCGGCACGGAGTGGCCGGATGCGGGGATGGATGAAGGACAGCGCAGAGAAGGCAGGGCCGGTGATCGAGGCGCGGGGGCTGGATCTGGTGTTCCAGACCGCCGACGGGCCGGTGCAGGCCTTGAAGGATGTCAACCTGACCATCGACAAGGGCGATTTCGTCAGCTTCATCGGCCCTTCGGGCTGCGGCAAGACCACCTTCCTGCGCTGCATCGCGGCGTTGGAGCATCCCACCGGCGGCAGCCTGACGGTGAACGGCATGACGCCGGACGAGGCGCGGCGCAAACGCGCCTATGGCTATGTGTTTCAGGCAGCGGGGCTTTACCCCTGGCGCACCATCGCAGGCAATATCCGCCTGCCGCTGGAGATCATGGGATTTGCGCGGGATGAACAGAACCGGCGCGTGAAGGACGTGCTGCAACTGGTTGACCTGGAAGGGTTTGGTGGCAAGTTTCCCTGGCAGCTTTCTGGCGGCATGCAGCAGCGCGCGAGCATTGCGCGCGCGCTGGCTTTCGATGCTGACATCCTGCTGATGGACGAACCCTTCGGCGCGCTGGACGAGATCGTCCGCGACCGGCTGAACGAGGAATTGCTGAAGCTCTGGGCACGAACTGGCAAGACCATCGGTTTCGTCACCCATTCCATCCCCGAGGCGGTTTATCTTTCCACGAAGATCGTGGTGATGAGTCCGCGTCCGGGGCGGATTACCGATGTGATCGAAAGCCCCTTGCCGAGGGAGCGACCGCTGGACATCCGCGACAGCCGCGCGTTCATCGAGATCGCCCATCGTGTGCGCGAGGGCCTCAGGGCGGGGCATGGCGATGAGATGTGAGGGCGCGAAAGGCAGAGGGGCTGTCTGCCCCCCTCTTGCGCCTGCGGCGCAATTCACCCCCCGAGGATATTTTTCGACAGAAAATGAGCGGGGCGGGCATGTTGCGTAATCTCGTCCCGGTTCTGACCGTTGTTCTGGCGATTGTCGGCTTGTGGTATCTGGCGGCGATCTGGATGAATGCGACCTGGGTTTACGATCAGGCGGCGCGCGAGGGGCGTGAGGTCATGCTGGTCGATCTGGTGACCGAGACGCTGCATCAGGAGCGGCCGGTGCTGCCCGCACCGCATCAGGTGGCGAAGGGGCTGTATGACGGGTTCTTCGGCCAGAAGGTGACGTCGAAACGCAGTCTGGTCTATCACGGCTGGGTCACGCTGTCGGCGACGCTTCTGGGCTTTGTGATGGGGTCCGGTCTGGGCATCCTGCTGGCGGTCGGCATCGTCTATAACCGGGCGATGGACATGAGTGTCATGCCATGGGCTATTGCCAGCCAGACCATCCCGATCCTTGCCATTGCGCCCATGATCATTGTCGTTCTGAACAGCATGGGGGTGCAGGGGATTGTGCCGAAGGCCATCATCTCGGCCTATCTTTCGTTCTTCCCGGTGGTGGTGGGCATGGTGAAGGGGCTGCGCGCCCCCGACGGGATGCAACTGGACCTGTTGCGCACCTATAATGCCAGCGGGGCGCAGACCTTTGCCAAGCTGCGGCTGCCATCGTCGATGCCGTATCTGTTCGCCTCGCTGAAGGTGGGGGTGGCGGCCTCGCTGGTGGGCACGATTGTTGGCGAACTGCCGACCGGGGCGGTGGCGGGGCTGGGCTCGCGGCTCCTGAGCGGGTCCTACTACGGACAGACGGTGCAGATCTGGGCGGCGCTGTTCGCGGCGGCGCTGCTGGCGGCTTCGCTGGTGGCGATCATCGGGCTGGCGGAGCGGATCGTGCTGCAACGGATGGGGCTGGTGCGATGATGGGGCTGGCAATGATGGCCGCCATCGCGGCGGCGGGGTTTGTGGCCGACTGGCGGCTTGGGCTGGTGCTGGCGGTCTGGTTCGGCGCCTGGACGCTGAACGCCGGCCTGGCCGAGGGGCGCGGCTCCTGGGTGCGGCGGGTCGTTCCGCTGATCTTTGGCATCACACTGCTGGTGCTGTGGGAAATGACGGTGGATCTGTTCGGGGTGAACCCTGTGATCCTGCCTGCGCCCTCGGCGATCTGGGCGCAGCTGATCAGCAGTCTCCCGACGCTCTGGGCCGATTTCGTGCAGACCTTCGTGAAGGGTGCGCTGACCGGCTATGTGCTGGGCTGTGGTGCTGCCATCGGTACGGCGATCCTGATTGACCGCTCGCCCTTCCTGCAACGCGGGTTGCTGCCGGTGGGGAATTTCGTGGCCGCCCTTCCCATTGTCGGCATCGCGCCGATCATGGTCATGTGGTTCGGCTTTGACTGGCATTCCAAGGCGGCGGTCGTGGTGGTCATGGTGTTCTTTCCCGTGCTGGTGAACATGGTGGCAGGGCTTAAGGCGACCGAGCCGATGCAGCGCGACCTGATGGCAACCTACAGCGCAAGCTACTGGCAGACGCTGATGAAGCTGCGCCTGCCTGCCGCCTTGCCCTTCCTGTTCAACGGGTTGAAGATTGCCACCACACTCGCGCTGATCGGGGCCATCGTTGCCGAATTTTTCGGCAGCCCTATCGTCGGCATGGGGTTCCGCATCACGGCAGAGATCGGGCGGCTTGGCCTGCCGATGATCTGGGCCGAGATTGCGGTGGCGGCTTTGGCGGGATCGGCCTTCTACGGCTTGGTCGCGCTGATCGAGAAACGGATGACCTTCTGGCATCCGTCGCAGAGACGACAGTGAAAAACCGGGAAAACCGGCAACATGGAGGTTTGACTATGAAATATCTGATGACGAGTGCGGCGGCGCTGGCCTTCATGGCGGGCGCGGTTCAGGCCGAGGATGTGACGCTGCAACTGAAATGGGTCACCCAGGCGCAGTTCGCGGGCTATTACGTTGCCAAGGACAAGGGGTTCTACGACGAGGAAGGGCTGAACGTCACCATTCTGCCCGGCGGCCCGGATGTGGCGCCGACGCAGGTCATCGCGGGTGGCGGCGCCGATGTGGTGGTGGACTGGATGCCTTCAGCCCTGGCCGCGCGGGAGAAGGGGCTGCCGCTGGTCAATATCGCGCAGCCGTTCAAATCCTCGGGGATGATGCTGACCTGCCTGAAGGAATCGGGCGTGGCGACCCCGGCCGATTTCAAGGGCAAGACGCTGGGCGTCTGGTTCGGGGGCAACGAATATCCGTTCCTCAACTGGATGAACAAGCTGGGGCTGAAGACCGACGGCACCGATGTCACCGTGCTGAAACAGGGTTTCAACGTCGATCCGCTGTTGCAGAAACAGGCGGCCTGCATCTCGACCATGACCTATAACGAATATTGGCAGGTGATCGACGCGGGCGTGAAGCCCGAGGATCTGGTGACCTTCAAATACGAGGACGAGGGCGTCGCCACGCTGGAGGACGGGCTTTATGTGCTGGAGGATAACCTCAAGGACGCGGCCTTCGACGAAAAGATGGTGAAATTCGTCCGCGCCTCGATGAAGGGCTGGAAATACGCCGAGGCGAACCCGGACGAAGCCGCGATGATCGTGCTGGAAAATGACGAAACCGGCGCCCAGACCGAAAGCCACCAGAAACGCATGATGGGCGAGGTGGCAAAGCTCACCGCCGGTTCGAACGGTGCGCTGGACGAGGCGGATTATACCCGCACGGTCGAGGCGCTGATGTCGGGCGGTTCGGACCCGGTGATCACCAAGGCCCCCGAAGGCGCCTGGACGCATCAGATCACCGACAAGGCCCTGCAATAAATCTGAAGGCGCGCGGGGGCGGATCTCCGCGCGCTTTTTTTGAGACCGCTGCCGGTGCTTGTGCGGAAGCCGACGAAGTGGTATTCAAAAGCGGCTAAGCTTCTTCTCTCGACCTTCTGTTTCCTTATGGCTTCAGTGGATCCGACGACGACACTGAGCCGGGCCGCCGCACTCCGCGGGCGGCAAACAAAAGGAGATATCACGATGGCCAACGGCACCGTGAAATGGTTCAACGCCACCAAAGGTTTCGGTTTCATCGCCCCCGAGGGTGGTTCGCGCGACGTGTTCGTGCACATCTCGGCGCTGGAGCGCGCAGGCATCCGTCAACTGAATGACGGTCAGGCTGTGACCTTCGACATCGAAAAAGGCCGTGACGGCCGCGAATCGGCGACCAATATCGCGCTGGCCTGATCGGCACGCGACATTGCGACAGGGGCGGGGCTGGTGCGAACCGGCTCCGCCTTTTTCATTTCTGTGTATTTGTAAAGTTTACAGATTTGTGTAAATTGTCGGCGGAGGTGACCCATGCCGCTGAGCGCCCTGACCGGAAGCCGTGTGCGCGAGCGCCGTCTGGCGCTGGGGTTGCGTCAGGCCGATGTGGCGCGGGCCGCCGGGATTTCTGCCGCCTATCTGAACCTGATCGAACATGGCCGCCGCCGGGTGACGGGTGATGTTCTGGTGCGTCTGGCCACGGTGCTGGGCATCGAGTCGGCAGAACTGGAGCAGGGCAGTGAGGGCGCGCTGGCCGAGGTACTGCGCACCGCCGCCGCCGCCGAGCCGGAGGCTGCCGCCGAGCTGGAGCGGATCGAGGAATTCATCGGGCGCTATCCGGGCTGGGCGCGCCTGTCCGGGGGCCTGCAGCGGCGTATCGGTCAGCTGGAACAGGCCGTGGCGGCGCTGAACGACCGGATTGCCCATGACCCGCACCTGAGCCTGTCGCTGCACGAGGTGCTGTCGGCAGTCAGTTCCGTGCGCTCCACGGCGGCCATCCTTGCCGAAACCGAGGATATCGAGCCGGAATGGCGCGCGCGGTTCCATGCCAACCTGCACCATGACAGCGAGCGGCTGGCCACCGGGGCGGAGGCGCTGGTGGCCTATCTCGACGGATCGGACCGGACCGAGATGCCGGGCGCGGTGTCGCCGCAGGAGGAGCTGGACGACTGGCTCGCCGCGCGCGGCTGGTATCTGCCGGAACTGGAGGCGCCGGGCGGCGAGGTCGATCTGTCGGCGCTGGCCTCTGTGGCGGCGCGGGATCTGGCAACGGTCTGGGTCGCACGGATGCGGGCCGATATGGCGGCGCTGCCGCTGCCGCGGCTGGAGGCCGCGCTGACCGAATGGGGGCCGGACCCGGTTCTGATCGGCACACGGACCGGGGCAGGGGTTCTGGTCGCGATGCGGCGGCTGGCGCTGCGGCCCGGTTCGGACCTCGGGCTGGTGATCGCGGATGCGGCGGGGGCGCTGGTGTTCCGCAAACCCGTACCGGGATTCGTGCCGCCGCGGTTTGGTGCGGCCTGTGCGCTCTGGCCGCTGTTCGAGGCGCTGGCCCGCCCCATGATGCCCGTGCTGGCCGAGATCGAGATGGCAGGGCGGCGGCGCGCCCGCTTTGCCGCCCGCGCCTGGGGCGAGGCAAGCTGGCCCGAGGGCTTTGGCGGGGTCGAGGTGCGGCAGGCGGCGATGCTGCTCAGCCCGGTGCCCGATGCGGGCGGGTCCGTGCGCCGGGTGGGGGCCACCTGCCGCATCTGCCCCGAGCCCGGCTGCCCTGCCCGGCGCGAGGCGCCCATCGTCAGCGAAGTGACCGGCCTGCGCGGCTGACCGATGCCAAAGTCATAGCCGCTTCCCCGTCGCGGCTTTTGACACGGCGGGGATTTCCGCCGATAGTCGGGGCAGGCGCGGGGAGGCGCCAGCGCGACCGGGGGAGGTGCCGTGACTCATCACGCTATGCTGATCGAGGACGAGCCGAATATCGCCGAGGCGATCCGCTTCCTGCTGAACCGCGAGGGCTGGCAGGTAACGACCCTGGGAGACGGTGGCGTGGCCGAGGCTGAGGTGCGCGCCCGCAGACCGGATCTGGTGATCCTCGATCTCATGCTGCCGGGCCGGTCAGGGCTGGAAATCCTTCAGTCCCTGCGCGCCGATCCGGCAACGGCGGAACTGCCGGTGATGATGCTGACCGCCAAGGGGCAGGGCCGCGACCGCGAGGCGGCCGAGCGCGCGGGGGCCAGCCTGTTCATGGCGAAACCCTTCTCCAATACCGAATTCGTGGCGGCGGCCCGGTCCCTGCTGGGCGTGGCATGAGACCGCGCGGCCCGGTCTTTCTGGCGCGGCGCAGCTATCGCCTGCGGCGGATGCGCGATGCGGCCCGGCTGCTGCCGGTGGCCGGGGCCTTCCTGTTCCTGCTGCCGATCCTCTGGGCTCCGGCAGAGACCGAGGCGCGGGATACGGCGGTGGACGGCGCCTATCTGTTTGTCGTCTGGTTCGGGCTGATCGTGGTGGCGGCGCTGATGGCGCGCGGCCTTGGCGCGCAGGAGGAAGAGCCGGGCACCGAAGGCGGCGAGGGGCGCGGCTGATGCCCTTCAACCTGCTGGTCCTGGCCTGCCTCACCTATGTGATCTTCCTGTTTCTTGTGGCTTTTCTGGCCGAACGGCGGGCCGAGCGGGGCCGCGCCCGCTGGCTGCGGTCTCCGCTGGTCTACACGCTGTCGCTCAGCATCTACTGTACGGCCTGGACCTTTTATGGCGCCGTCGGCTATGCGGCGCGGTCGGGGCTGGAGTATCTGACGATCTACCTTGGCCCGACGCTGGTCTTCGTCGGCTGGTGGTGGGTGCTGCGCAAGCTGGTGCGCATCGGCCGGACCGAGCGCGTGACCTCCATCGCCGACATGATTTCCAGCCGTTATGGCAAGTCGAACGCGCTCGGGGTGATCGTCACCATGATCTGCGTGGTCGCGGCCACGCCCTATATCGCACTGCAACTGCAATCGGTGACGCTCAGCTTCGGTGTCTTCGCGCAGCCCGGCACCTATGCCTGGATGATCCCCGACACCAATTCCACAGCGCTGTGGGTCGCGGGGGGGCTTGCGCTGTTCACCATCCTGTTCGGCACCCGTAACCTTGATGCCAATGAACAGCATACCGGCGTCGTGGCCGCCATCGCGGTCGAGGCGGTGGTGAAGCTGGTGGCGCTGGTGACGGTGGGCATTTTCGTCGTCTGGGTCGTGGCGGACGGGCCGGTGGATATCGCCGCCCGCATCAATGCGTCGGCCATTGCCGACTGGGATCTGGTGCCCTCGCGCTGGGCAGGGCTGACCTTCCTGTCGGCCGCCGCCGTCATTACCCTGCCGCGCATGTTTCAGGTGCTGGTGGTCGAAAACAGTGACGAGCGGTTCCTTGGCACCGCAAGCTGGGCCTTCCCGCTGTATCTGCTGGCGATGAGCCTGTTTGTCGTGCCGATCGCGGTGGTGGGCCTCGGTCTGCTGCCGGTGGGGGCGAATCCCGATCTTTTCGTGCTGACCGTGCCGCTGAGCCAGGGACAGGGCGGGCTTGCCATGCTGGCCTTCCTTGGCGGATTTTCCTCGGCCACCTCCATGGTGATCGTCGCTTCCATCGCGCTGGCGACCATGGTGTCGAACCATATCGTCATGCCGCTCTGGCTGCGGCTGCGGCCTGCGAAATCCGTCTCCGGCGATGTGCGGCGGCTGGTGCTGATGTCGCGGCGGCTGTCCATCGCGGCTGTGCTGGGGCTGGGCTATCTGTATTTCGCGCTGTCCGGCGGGTCTGCTGCCCTGGCCGCCATCGGGCTGATCTCCTTCGTTGGCGTGGCGCAGATGCTGCCTGCCATGCTGGGCGGCATCTTCTGGCGGGGCGCCACGCGGATCGGGGCGGCGGCGGGGCTGCTGATCGGCTTCGTGGTCTGGGCCTACACGCTGTTCCTGCCCAGCTTCGGCCCCGGCGCCATCCTGCCGCTGGATGTGTTTCTCAATGGTCCGTTCGGTATCGGCTGGCTGCGCCCCCGCGCGCTGTTCGGGGTGGAGGGCATGGACCCACTGATCCATGCCCTGTTCTGGAGCCTGTCCTTTAACACTGCCGCCTTCACCATCGGCTCACTGCTCAGCTTCCCGACCCCCATCGAGCGGGCGCAGGGTCTGGCCTTCGTCTATGTCTTTGACACCGAACGGGCGGAACTGCGCGGATGGGGCGATGGTCTGGCCGAGCCGGAATCGCTGCTGATCATGGCGCAGCGCATTCTGGGCGACGAACCCGCACTGACTTTCTTCGAGGAACAGGCCCGCGCGCAGGGCAAGGCCGGTTATCTGCCCGACCCTTCGCCCGCCTTTCTGGCCGCGCTGGAGCGGCAACTGGCGGGGTCCGTCGGTGCGGCGGCAGCCCATGCGATGATTTCCGAACTCGCGGGGCGGGCGCGGGTGACAGTGGATGATCTGATGCGGGTGGCCGATGAAACCGCGCAGATCATGGAATATTCCAGTCAGCTGGAATCGCAGCGCGCCGAACTGGAACGCACTGCCCGGCAATTGCGCGAGGCGAACGAGAAGCTGACCCAGCTTTCCGTGCAGAAAGATGCTTTCCTCAGTCAGATCAGCCATGAACTCCGCACGCCGATGACCTCGATCCGGGCATTTTCCGAAATCATGATGGAAGGCGGCATGCCCGAGGGCATGCCCGAGAAATACGCGGGCATCATCCATGAAGAGGCGATCCGCCTGACCCGGTTGCTGGATGACCTGCTGGATCTGAGTGTGCTGGAAAACGGCACCGTGCAGCTTGACCTGAAGCTGGCCAACCTGTCGGAACTGCTGGACCGTTCGCTGCGCGCCGCCGCCCAGACCCGGCCCGAGCGTGACTTTCTCATTCACCGCGACCTGCCCGCCGAGGCGATATTCCTGCGCACGGATCCTGACCGGCTGGCGCAGGTGTTCATCAACCTGATCTCCAACAGCCGCAAATACTGTGACGCCACGCGCCCTGAACTGCGGATCGTGGTGCGCCAGCGCGGCGGGCGGGTGCTGGTGGATTTCATCGACAACGGCTCGGGCATCCCGAAAGACAAGCAGGCGCTGATCTTCGAGAAATTCGCCCGCCTGACCGATCAGACCCGCGCCGGCGGCGCTGGGCTTGGCCTTGCGATCTGCCGCGAGGTTATGGCCAATCTGGGCGGCACCATTACCTATCTGCCGGGGCAGGGCGGGGCGGCCTTCCGTGTCTCCATGCCGCTGCGCCTGGAAAAACCGCCACTGGCCGAGGCGGCGTAATCCTTTGGTAAGCCTCTGCTGCGAGGGTAGAGGCGGAAGACAAGGGGAACAACCGTGGATCAGGGGGTCATCAGGCGCAAACTGGCAGGGGCGCAGGCGGCGCGGCTGCCCGATGGCGGTGTGGAACGTGCGCTGCCGCTGGCGCTGGCGCGGGCCGCGCGCGAAAGGCTGGGCAGCGACCTGACCGTGTCGGGTCTGGCCGCGCATCGGTTCTCTCTGGCGGAACTGCTGGAGCAGCCGCCTGATCTGGCCCTGATCGCGATTCTGGAAGGCCCGCGCGAGGCCACAGGGGTGATGGTGCTGGATTCCGGCCTGCTGGCCGCGCTGATCGAGGTGCAGACGCTGGGGCATGTCGCGCCCCAGTCGGCTGCGCCGCGCCGCCCGACACGGACCGATGCCGCCATGGTGGCGGACTGGGTCGATGCCGCGCTGGCCGCGCTGGAAGAGGCGCTGCTGACGGAAGAGGATCTGGTCTGGACGGACGGGTTTCGCTACGCCTCCTATCTGGATGAGCCGCGGCCTCTGGCCCTGATGCTGGAGGATGCGCCGTTCAAGGTGCTGACCTGTGATCTGCGTTTTGCCGCCGGGCGCGAGGGGCGGGTGATCCTTGCCCTTCCGGCCGAAGGGCATGGCCGTCGCCCGCAGCGCAAGACGCCGCTGCCCGCGCCCGACCCGATGGAGGGGCCGGGTTTCACCGCGGCGCTGGCGGACCGTCTGGCCGAAGCCGAAGCGGTGGTTGAGGCTGTCCTTTGCCGGGTGACCCTTCCCCTGAACGAGGTGCTGCGCCTTGCGCCCGGCGGGGTTTTGCCTCTGCCCGGCGCACAGATCGACCAGATTCGTCTGGAGGGTGGTAATGGCCAGGTGGCCGGGCAGGGCCGTCTGGGGCAGAACCGGGGTATGCGGGCCGTGCGCCTGACCGCGCTCAGCGAAGGCGGAGCCGCACCGCTTGCCGCCTCACTCCCTCAGGAATCCGCAGCATCCGTCCTGCCCCTGACCGGGACAGGCTAGCCATGCTGATCGGGGTTCTTGCGATTCTGCGATACCTGCACCGTCTTTACGCCGGTCCAGGCAAAGCAGGCTCAGGCGTTTTCCAGCGTCGGGCGCAGCCATTCCAGCGTATAGCCGAAGCGCGCGGGAATCCCGATCAGCTCATCTGCGGGCAGACGCCCGGCATGAGCCAGCGCCCAGACCACCGACGAACGGTTGCCCGAAGCGCAATAGGCAAAGACCGGGCCCCTGGCCGCATCGATGGCGTCACGCTGGGCCGAGATGTTCTCTTCGGTGATCGCGCCGCCGATCACCGGATTTGCGATGAACTCCAGCCCCAGCGCCTCGGCTGCCGCGCGCATGTTATCAGTATGCAGGTCCGAAGGGATCTCGGCATCGGGGCGGTTGTCGACCACGGTCACATAGCCCGCCGCCTTGATCGCAGGCAGGTCGTCGGGGCTGATCTGCGGCGAGACGGCATAGGTCGGGGTCAGGGCACGGATATCCATGGTCGGTCCTCAGTCGGTGACGGCGGGGCGAAACAGCCACGCGCGAATGGCAGGCGTGACGACCATACCCGAGACCATCGCCAGAAAGAAGAGTGCTCCGCCCCAGCCGCCGAGGGCAAAAGAGGCCAGTGCCGGGCCGGGGCAAAGGCCTGCCAGACCCCAGCCCGCCCCGAACAGCAGCGAGCCCCAGATCAGTGGCCCGTCCAGCCGGGGCGGTGTGCGTGCCGGAATCAGATCGCCGAAGACCGAGACGCCCCGTCGTTCTGCGATGCGCCAGACGAAGAACATCGGCAGCACCGCCCCGCCCAGGACGAAGGCCAGCGTCGGATCCCAGTCCCCGAAGAAATCCAGCCAGCCCTGCACCTTGGTCGTGTCGATCATGCCCGAAACCAGCAGGCCCGAGCCGAACAACCCGCCCGCCAGAAAGGCCACCACCTCGCGCGGTTCGGGCATCGCGGGAATGCGCGCCATTCAGATCACCCCCAGAATATGCCGGAAAAGATAGACGGTGACAGCCCCGCCCAGCAGGTAGAAAGCTGTCGCTGCCAGCCCGCGCGGCGCCAGACGCGAGATGCCGCAGACCCCGTGCCCGGAGGTGCAGCCATTCGCCAGCCGGGTACCGATGCCGACCAGAAGGCCCGCCGCAACGATGACCAGCGGATTGCTGGTAATATGGGTGTCCACACTCCGATACAGTGGCACCAGCAGCGGCGGCACGGCCAGCACGCCGAACAGGAAGGCCAGCCGTTCGACCATACTGTCGCGGCCGGTGCCGTCCACCAGCCCACCCAGAATGCCCGACGCCCCCATGATGCGCCCGTTCACCAGCAGATACAGTCCGGCCGCGCCGCCGATCAGAAGGCCGCCGACCAGGCCCCATATCCAATCCGTCGGAATCATCGAAACTCCCTGCATGCAACGATCAGTTGGCGGTCTGGCCGGTTACAGCCCGTTGACCGGCACTTTCAGATAGCTGACGCCGTTGTCTTCCGGTTCCGGCATCTGGCCCGCCCGCATATTGACCTGAAGCGAGGGGATGATCAGCCGCGGCATCGCCAGCGTCGCATCGCGCGTCGTGCGCATTCGCACGAAATCTTCGCGGCTTTTCCCGGCGCCGACATGGATGTTCAGGGCCTTCTGCGCACCGACCGTGCTTTCCCAGGCATAGACGTCACGTCCGGGGGCCTTGTAATCATGCCCGACGAAGATGCGGGTCGCATCCGGCAGGCTCAGAATCTTCTGCACCGAATCGTACATCGTTTCGGCCGATCCGCCGGGAAAATCGCAGCGCGCCGTACCGAAATCGGGCATGAACAGCGTGTCGCCGACGAAGGCCGTGTCGCCGATCACATAGGTCAGACAGGCAGGCGTATGGCCAGGGGTATGCAGCACTTCGCCGCGCAGCTGGCCGATCATGAAGGTATCGCCCTCGACGAACAGCCGGTCGAACTGCGACCCGTCACGCTGGAAGCGCGTGCCTTCGTTGAAGATCTTGCCAAAGGTCTCCTGTACCACGGTGATACGGTCGCCAATACCGATCTGGCCGCCCAGAGCTTCCTGGATATAGGGCGCGGCCGACAGGTGATCGGCATGGACATGGGTTTCCAGAACCCACTTCAGATCAAGGTCTTGTTCCCGGATGAAGGCGATCACCGCATCCGCCGATCGGGTATCGGTCCGGCCGGAGGGATAGTCGAAGTCCAGAACGCTGTCGATCACGGCACAGGCCCGCCCCTCGGGTTCCTGCACGACATAGGTGATCGTATTGGTTGCCTCATCGAAGAAGGCATGCACCTTCGGCTGCATCGGTGTGGTCATCGGCCTGTCTCCTGCGTCTGTACGGAGGATATAATGCAGCACTGATACATTGCAAGATTTGAATGTGATTTCTGTTGACTTGCATCAAGGTGCGCGGGCGCTGGCAGCGTAAACTATCCTTACGCGAAGAGGAGGCCTTGCCATGATCCCTGTCACCACCCGGAAGACCCAGCTTGAACGTCGGCTGGCACAATTGCAGGCGCGTCTTGCCGCCATCGAAACTGAACTCGACAGCCATGATGCCCGCGACTGGGAGGAAATGGCGACCGAGCGGGAAGGGGATGAGGTGCTGGAGGGCATCGGTCTGTCCGGTCAGCAGGAAATGCGGATGATCGAGGCCGCGCTGCACCGCATTGAGGCCGGTGAATATGGATATTGCGTGAAATGCGGCGCCGAGATCGGGCAGGAGCGGCTGGATGTGGTGCCCTTCACGCCTTTCTGCCGCGCTTGCGCGGTGTGACCCGAGGGAGGAAGCAATGACTGACAAGCAGCAACAGGCCGCCCGTGAACAGGGGCTGATGGGGCTTTTCGCCGAAATGCAGGCGCTGATCGGGGTCTTGCCCACGGCTATGATGCCGCTGGCGCCGATCACACCGAAAACCGCAGCCGAGCGCGCGGCCGAGCAGGAAGAGATAGAGGCCGGTTTCGACAATATGCCGGTTTGACGCGCCGCGCCGCCGCCGCGCGGGCGGTCTGATGCCGAAAGCAGGGCCAACAGCTTGGTTTGACAGCAAAACGCGGCTGGCGGGATTGTCAAACGCCCCGTTTGGGGGCTTACTGCCCCTAATCGCAAGGGGGCAGGTATGACGGACAGCGGACATCCGGTGCGGCTGGAGCTTGAGGGTTCGGTTGCGGTTCTGGTGCTGGATGCTGCCCCGGTCAATGCGCTGGGTGCAGGCCTGCGCCGCGCGATCCTTGCGGCGCTGCATGATGCAGAGGCCAATCCCGATGTCAGTGCCCTGGTCCTGCGGGCCGAGGGGCGCAGTTTTCCGGTCGGGGCCGATATCACGGAATTTGGCCTGCCACCGGCAGAGCCTGCCTTGCCGGACCTTTGTGACCGGATCGAAGCCTGTCCCAAGCCGGTGATTGCCGCCATCCATGGCACGGCGCTCGGGGGGGGGCTGGAACTCGCGCTGGCCGCGCATTCACGGGTGGCGCTGGCCTCGGCGCGGGTCGGCTTCCCCGAGGTGACGCTGGGCATTCTGCCGGGGGCGGGTGGCACGCAACGGCTGCCACGTCTGATCGGCGCGGAACACGCGCTGCGGATGATGCTCGACGGCAAACCGGTTTCTGCGGCAGAGGCGCTGGCCCTCGGCATTCTGGACGAGGTGGTGGAAGACGGTCTGGAAGCTGCGGCCCTGCGGCGGGCGCAGGCGCTGGCCGGGCAGCCGCCGCTGCGCAGCCAGGACCGGACCGAGGGCGTCCGGGACGGCATCGCCTATCACCGGGCGGTCGCGCAGGCACGCGCGCAGGTCGAGGGGGGGCGCCTGCCCGCCCCGGCCCGGATCGTGGATTGTGTTGAAGCGGCGCAGCTTTTGCCCTTTGACATGGGGCAGGCATTCGAACGTGCCGCCTTTGACGATCTGGTCTCGACCCCCGAATCCGCCGCGCTGCGCCATGCCTTCTTTGCTGAACGTGGGGCGCAACGGCCGCCGCCGGGCACACCACTGGCCCGGATGCCGCAGCGCATCGGCATTTTCGGTGCGCGGACGGCGGATCTGGCATTGCCGGCCCTGATGGCGGGGCTGGATGTCGTGCTGGTCGACCCCAATCGCCCGCTTCTGGTCGAGGCGCTGGAGCGGATCGCCACGGCGCAGGAGCGGCAGGTGACGGAAGGGCAGATCCAGCCTGCGGTGCGCGATGCGCAATGGGCGCGGCTGAGCCCGGCGCTGGGCGCGGCGGCACTGGCGGAATGCGAGCTTGTTTTGCTGGGCGAGGCGGGGTTTCTGGCCGAGGCGATGGAGGCGACCGCCGCCGGCACGACCCTTGCGCTGATCGTCCGGGCCGAGGTGGCGGAAAGCGGGGCGCGGCTGGCCGATGTTCTGGGTTTCCGCCCGGCGGGGCGGCGCCTGATCGAGGTGGTGGCCGGGCCGCAGACCTCGGGCATGGCGCAGGCACGGGCCATTGCGCTGGCGCGCGGGCTGGGGATGGAGGCGCTGCGCTGCGCCGCTCCGGGCGGGATTGGTGCCCGCGTCATGGTCAGGGGGCGCGCGGCGGTGGCCTATATGCTGGCGCAGGGCGAAACACCGGCGGCGCTGGCCGGTGCCCTTGCCGATTACGGTCTGCAATCACTTGTGCCCGAGGCGCCGGAAAATGCCCCGCCGACTCCGGCGGCCGCACGCCTTGCCGGGCGCGTGCTGGGCGCCATGGCGAACGAGGGCGCCCGCCTTCTGGGCGGGGGGCTGGTCGCGCGGCCGTCTGATGTGGATTTCGCTCTGCTGGCGGGCAGCGGATTTGCGCGCTGGCAGGGCGGGCCGATGTTCTGGGCTGACCGGCGCGGCCCGATTCTGCTGCGGCATGACCTTGAACGCTGGGCCGAGGAGCGGCCCGACCTGTGGTCACCCGCGCCGCTGATCGCGGAGCTGGGGGCGCGGGGCGGTCACTTCGCTGACCGCAACGGCTGAGGTTCAGGTCAGCAGGATACCGCTGACCACCATCATCAGCCCGATGGCCGATACACCAAGCGCGCCCATGTTCAGCACAACCACGCGCTGAAGCCGGACCCGCAGTTCATCGTCATTGGCAGAGGTGCTGCGCGCCTTCACGGCCAGCAGGATGCACCAGATCAGCCCTCCGATTCCGGCAAGCGATACGGCGGCTCCCAGCAGGATCAGCAGTTGCATCGTGGATGTCCCCTTCCTCTGTCGCGCCCGCTGTTCCCTTGCGCTCCCTTGCCGGGGGCGGGAATCTGTGCAGGCTGGCCGCAGGCCGAGTTCCGGCCTAACCGAAGCGGCAGGGCGCTGGCAAGTCTGCAATGGCATTAAGGGAGATGCGGGAATGACGGAAATGTCGACGGTCAAGCGGATCGAGGCGGCGCGGGCGGCCATGTCCGACCTGCCGGAAGCGGGGCTGGACCTGCTGTTCCGCGCAGCGCAGACCCATCACGGCTGGCAGGACCGCCTCGTTCCGGCGCAGTTGCTGGAACAGGTGCTTGATCTGGCGAAGATGGGGCCGACCGCCTTCAACCAGCAACCGCTGCGGGTGATCTTCGTTACTACAGCCGAGGGCAAGGCCCGGTTGTCCCCGGCAATGAGCCGGGGCAACCATGACAAGACCATGGCAGCGCCCGCGACGGCGATCCTGTGCTACGATCTGGAGTTCTGGCGCAATCTGCCCGAGCTTTGGCCGCAGGCCGATGTGCAGGGCTATTACAACAAGTCCCTTGATGCGGCGCGGGAAAGTGCGCAGCGCAACGGCACATTGCAGGCGGGCTATTTCCTGATGGCGGCGCGGGCTTTGGGGCTGGATTGCGGGCCGATGTCGGGTTTCGATAAGGCGAAGGTGGCCGATGCCTTCCTGCAAGGGCGGCCGTGGGAGGTGAATTTCCTGATGAACCTTGGCTATGGCCTGCCGGAAAAGGTGAACCCGCGCGCGCCACGGCTGCCTTTTGCCCGCATGGCCGAGATCGTCTGACGCTGCGCTTGATCCGCCCCCGCACGGGCGCTAGGGAGGGCGGGGTCGCGATCCCGCGCAAGAGGAAGAGCAAGATGAGCCAACAAGACTCGTATGAGGTGACCGCCGACGAACTGCGCCAGTTCGTCGAACGGATCGAGCATCTGGAGCAGGAAAAGAAGGACATCGCCGAGCAGATCAAGGAAGTCTATGCCGAGGCCAAGGGCCGGGGCTATGACACCAAGGCGCTGCGGTCGATCATTTCCATGCGCAAGAAAGACAAGGACCAGCTGGCCGAGGAAGAAGCGGTGCTGGAAATCTACAAGCAGGCTCTGGGCATGCAGTGATGACCGGCCCCGCCTGTCCGGCGGGGCAGTCTTACGGCGCCGGGGCGGGGCTGCCGCCGCGCGGCAGGTGCCAGACCTGACCGGCGGCCAGTGTCGTCCAGTCGCCCGCCGTGCCATCAGGCCAGATCACCCGCACTTCGGCCTCTGACGCGGTGCCAAGGCCGAAATGGCGCGGGCCAAGCTGCCCGCCGCCATGGCCGCCGCCCACGGTGATTTCCTGCCTTTGGGTTTTGCCTCCGCTCCGCACTTCCACCCAGCCATTTACGGCGTCGCGGTTCGGTGCGGGCTGTTCCGGGCGCAGCGCGATCCAGGTGCCGGGCGCCCCGGTGCCGGTGTTACGCCAGATCTCTGCCGGGGCATTGCGGTTTACCACCACCAGATCCAGCCAGCCGTCGCCATCCAGATCTGTAACGGCGCCGCCACGCGCCACCTTCATCGACGCCACACCCGCCGCAGCCCCGGCCTCGTAAAACGTGCCGTCGGCGCGTTGCAGCAGCAGGTTGTTCGGGTCGTCCGCCGCAAAATCCGGCATGGCCGAGACATTGCCCTTGGCCACGAACAGATCGGCAAGGCCATCGTTGTTCACATCGGCAAACTCGGGGTGCCAGGCTGTCGAGGGCCGCACATCCCCGCCCGTATAGGGCCGCTGGGCATGGGCACCGCGCGGGAAGGCATCGTCACGGTAGCGCGGCGGGGCGTCCGGTCCGGGCTGCACCAGCACCTGCAACTTGTTGTCAGCCATCGAGGTGAGGTAAAACTCCGGATAGCCGTCGCCATCCAGATCGGCGCCAGCGATGCCCATGCCCCAGATCCGCAGCCGCTGCCAGCCCTCGTCCGGCGTGTAAAGCCGGGGCGCCGCGCCGGGGTCGAGATGCCAGAGCTGTTCCTGCCCGCCCTTGTAATATTCACGGTCATTCGACACCCGCAGGCTGGGTCGTCTGCTGCGGTTCCAGTCGGTGAACAGCATGGACAGGCTGCAATAGGATGGCGTCAGCGCCAGCGGCGGGGCAAAGCCGGTGGCGGTGCCACGGTGCAGCCAGTTGTCGGTGCAGCTTCCCCAGGGGAAAGCCTCTTCCGCACGGTCAATGTAATTGCCGATGGCAAGCGTGGGGAAGGCGCTGCCTGTCTCCCATGTGGCGGCGAAGGCGGTGGACCAGGCGTCGCCCCCGTCGAAGCCCCAGAGCGCGTTGGCCGGTTCAAACCGACAGTCGCCCAAGCCTCGCAACAGGCGATTTTCGCCAACGCGCAGCACGGCCAGGTCGGTGATGCCGTCGCTGTCGATGTCGACGGGCCATGCGCCTGTCACACCTTCCAGCGCGGTTTCGAGGCTATCGAGCGGGGTGAAGGCCAGCTTGCCGGGCGTGCTGTCATTGCGCCAGAGGCTCGCGGGGGCGGTGCCGCCTGCCATGAACAACTCGGGCCGCCCGTCGCCTGAACAGTCAAAAGCCGCGACGCCGCCGCCGACCATATATTGCCATTCGCCGGTGAAGCTGTGTTCCGGGCCGCCGGTGTAGGCTTCGAACCGGGGCACCGCCGGGGTTTCGGCCTGTGCGGGCAGGGTACCCAGAGCCAGCACCAGCAGGGCGCGGGCGGTCATTGCCGCATCCTCAGCGCGTTGGCATGGGTTGCGATGCAGGCGCCCTGTGCCAGACCGCGTTCGATGGCAGCGCGGAAGTGAATGCCGCCATACAGGCGCGAGATCGCCGCCTCCTGCGCTGCCGCGCGGAAATCGGCGAAATGGCGGGCGGGCAGACCATCATCCTCATGCGTGCCATCGTCGAAGGCGTGGTCCTCCCCGAAGATTGCCGTCATCACCTCCGCCGCCGCGCCGGACAGGGTGCTATGGCCTGACGGGTATTCGGGGAAAGGCGGGGTGATCAGCTGCGGCTCCCATGCCGGGTCGATCACGCGGCGGATATAGGTCACGGGGCGCACCAGATCGAATTCGAACTTGCTGTGCCAGCAGCCGATGAATGCATCGGCCATGCCGATGCCCAGCCGTGCCAAGCCTTCAGCCAGCCGGTCATCGGACAGATTGGCAGCCTCCGCCTGATCCAGCAGGATGGTCAGCCAGTGGCCGGGCGGGGTAGGCGACAGCATCGGATCGTCCGACCAGAAGCGCGCGATGGCAAGCTGTTCGGGCGTCAGGCTGCGCGAGGTGTCATAGACCTCCTTCGCCTCGGCGTGGAAAGCAGATCCCGGCGCCTCGCTATAGGCGGGCGGCGCGGGCAGCGGGCAGGCATTGCCTTCCGGCATGGCAAAGGGCCGGTTGCGGCCCCAGTCGGGCAGCAGCGGTTTCTGTTGCTGCACAATGGCCGAAGTCGGCACCCAATGCGCGGGACCGGCGGTCAGCGTATAGGTTTCTGGGAACCCCATGTTCTCGACCCTGGCGCCGCCGTCGCCTTCGGACCAGGCGATGATGTGATCGGCGATGCGCTGCCCGGCGGCCAGGCTTTCGGCCACAAGCGCGGCATCGCGATCCGCGCTCAGCCGGTCAGTCAGCCGCTTTTCCATCGCTGCCATGGCGCGCTGCCCGGTCGGGCCGGTATTGCCAAAGAAATAGGGCACGGCGCGGGCAAGAGCACCCTGCATGGTGATGGCCGGGTCCAGTCCGGCGGGCAGATCAGGCAGCGGCGACAACCCGTTCAACTGCCCCGCAAGACTGGCTCCGCTGTCAGCGGTGGCGACCTGGACTTCCCAGGTCGTGACACCCAGATACCCGAAGGCGCGGGCGGCGACAGGGGGGGAATAGGTCGGGGTGTGGCGGACAAGCTCCAGAACCAGACGATACCAGCCTGTCATCACCTCGGCGGCAGATGGCGGCTCGGCGCGGGCTGTTGCGGGCAACAGCAGCCCCGCACACAGCATCATCATGGCGACAAATCGCTGGAACATGGCGCTTCCCTCCCCGTTGGCGCTAACACCTTGTCAGGTGCGGCCAGCGAAAAGTCAAACGCCGTCTGTGCGGGGATCAGCCTGCCGGGACGACCGGCGGCTGGCAGAACAGCTCATAGACCATGCCGATGGCAGTGGCGACCTTGGGGTCCTGGATCGAGTAGTACATGACCTTCCCCTCGCGCCGGCAACTGACCAGCCCCTCCAGCCGCAACCGGGCAAGCTGCTGGCTGACGGCGGCCTGCCGCGAGGACAGAAGGTGCTCCAGCTCGGTCACCGATTTCTCGCCCGCTTGCAGGTGGCACAGGATCATCAGCCGGCCCTCATGTGCCAGCGCCTTCAGGAACCCGGCTGCTGCCGTGGCCTGCACCATCATCTCTTCGGCCGAAAGCCCGCCGCAGCCTTCAAGCGGCTCCATCCCGCCTTCGGGTTCCACAGGGGTCAGTGCGGATGCGTTCATGTTCACCTCGGACCAGTCGCTCGCATCAAGATATGCAGATGTGGTCCATTTTGCAAATGCGGCACTCAGCCACCATGGGCGAAACCGCCCCAGGCACCCTGGCTGAACACCAGCGGCGCGCCGTCGCGCAGGCTGAAGCGCAGTACGCGCCCGACGATGATCAGGTGATCCCCCCCGTCATGGGTAGCGTGCTGTTCACAGTCGAACCGCGCCAGCGCGCCGGGGATCAGCGGCACACCCTCGGGATTGCGGTCGGGCAGGGTGTCGGCGAAGCCGGGACCACCGCGCCCGAACGCGGCGATCCGGTCGAACTGATCCACCCCGAGGATATGGATGGCATAGTGCCGGGCGGCGGCGAAAGCGGGAAAGCGGCTCGCGCTGCGGGCGGGCGACCACAGCACCAGCGCCGGGTCGAGCGAGACTGAGGCAAAGCTGTTGGCGGTAAAGCCCAGCGGCCCGTTCGGCCCTTCGGTGGTGACGAGTGTCACCCCGGTGGCGAAGCGTCCCAGCGCATCGCGGAAACTGCGCGCGGTTTCGGGGCCGGGAACCAGCACCGGGTCGGTAAGCTCTGCCGTCATGCTGCGGTTTCCTGCCTCGGACATGATGGTCCCGTTTTGCGGCATTGCAGCGGGCAGAGCAAGGCCGGGCGGCGGTCTTTTCCTGCCGGGCGCGGCAGGGTAGGCAGGGGCACAGGCGGCGGACGAGGGCAACAATGGGTGATTTCATTCTGGGCAATGCGGTTCTGGTTCTGCCCGACCGGCTGGTGCGCGGCGCACTGGTGGTTGCGGAAGGGCGCATCGCCGAAATCCGCGAAGGCGCCGATCTGCCGCCCGGTGCGCTGGATTGCGGCGGCGATTTTCTGGCACCGGGTCTGATTGAACTGCATACCGACAATCTGGAACGCCACACCGAGCCGCGCCCCAAAGTGCCGTGGCCGCATGAGGCGGCGATTCTGGCCCATGATGCCGAGCTTGCGGGCTGCGGGATCACCACGGTTTTCGATGCCTTGCGGGTGGGGTCTTTGCCCTCGCGCAAGAAGGGGAGGTATGGCGAATATGCCCGCGCGCTGGCCGATGACATTCTGGGCCTGCGCATGGCGGGCGTGCTGAAGATCGACCACCTGCTGCACCTGCGGGCCGAGATCTGTTCGGAAACCCTGCCGGAGGAACTGGCCAAGTTCGGCGCGGCCGATGGTGTGGGCATTGTCAGCCTGATGGATCACACGCCGGGCCAGCGGCAGTTCCGCGACCTGACTCAACTGCGCCATTACCTGATGGGCAAGCATGGCTTCACCGAGGCCGAGTTTGACGCCCATGTCGCCGACCGTCTGGCGCTTTCGGCCGAGGTGGGCGCGGCGCATGAGGCTGCGGCGGTTGCGGCGGCGCGGCGGCTGGGCGCGCATCTCGCGAGCCATGATGATACCACCGGCACGGATGTTGCGCAGTCCGCCGCACATGGTGCGCGCTTTGCCGAATTTCCGACCACGCCAGAGGCCGCACGGGCCTGTCAGGCGGCGGGAATCGCGGTGATGATGGGGGCGCCGAACTTGATCCGGGGCGGGTCGCATTCGGGCAATGTGGCCGCCGAAACGCTGGCGGTTGCGGGCTGTCTGGACATTCTGTCGTCTGATTATGTTCCTGCGGCCCTGCTGCTGGCGGCGCTGCGGCTGGGGGATCTGTGGTCTGATCTGCCACGCGGGGTTGCCACGGTGACGGCGGCGCCGGCAGCGGCGGTGGGCCTGACGGATCGCGGGCGGCTGGTGCCGGGGTTGCGGGCCGATCTGGTCCGCTTCCGCCGCCATGGCGCCACGGTGTTGCTGCGCGGCACCTGGGTCGCGGGGCAGCGTGTGGCCTGAGCCGATGTCGCCCCCGGTCATGCGCCTGCCATGAAACGGTGGCAGGATCGGCGGCAACATGGAGGTTTCGATGCGTCTTTCCGCCTTTTCCACCCCCGGCCGTTTCTGGCGCGGCAATCTGCACACCCATTCCAACCTGTCGGACGGGGCTCTGCCACCAGAGGAAGTTTGCCGCCGCTATCGGGCGGAAGGCTATGATTTCATGGCGTTGACCGATCACTTCGTCGGCTGCTTCGGCTATCCCGTTGCTGACACTGTGCCGTTCCGGGCCGAGGGCTTCACCACGCTGATCGGGGCGGAGCTGCATTCCGGCCCGATGTCCAACGGCGAGCTGTGGCATATCCTCGCCGTTGGCCTGCCGCCGGATTTCGCGCCGGGCAATGCGCCGGACTTCCGTGTGCAGCCGGGGATGGAGACGGGGCCGGAGATTGCCGCCCGCGCCGTGGCGGCGGGGGCCTTCGTCGCCATCGCTCATCCGCAATGGTCGGGCCTGACGCTGGCGGATGCGCGCAGCCTGACGGCGGCCCATGCGGTCGAGGTCTACAACCACGGTTGCGCCATGGGCTGCGACCGGCCGGACGGCTTTTCCATCGCCGATCTGTTGCTGACCGAGGGACGCGACCTCAGCCTGATCGCAACCGATGATGCGCATTTTTCCGAACCCGATCACTTTGGCGGCTGGGTCATGGTGAAGGCCACCGAGAACACGCCCGAGGCGCTGCTGGCGGCGCTGAAGTCGGGACAGTTCTACAGTTCACAAGGCCCGGAACTGCGTGATGTGGTGGTCGAAGGCAACCGGGTGATCGTGGAAAGCTCTGCCGTTGTCTCGGTCATCGTGCAGGGCGCGGGAACGGGGGCGAAGGCGGTACATGGCCAGTCGATGACCCGCGCCGAAGTGCCGCTGGAGCGGCTGGGCGCCTCGCCCTGGCTGCGCGTCACGGTGATTGACGCGGCCGGGCGGCGGGCCTGGTCAAACCCGGTGCGGCGCTGAGGTCTCGTCCAGATCGACCAGTTGCAGATAGGAGGTGCCACTGCGCGTGGGCCTAACCGCGAATTGCGGCCCGGCGGCCTCCAGCATCCGCAGTGCGGGCGCGCGCAGGTCGGGGGCGCCGGGGTTCAGCGGCTCGGGGGACAGGGCACCGGGGATCAGGCGGCGCGGCTGCCGCCCCACCGTGCCCGACAGCGCAAGGCATCCCAGCGCCGTTTCGGCGCGGGTGCCATCGCTGGCCAGCGGCAGCAGGATCATCCTTCCGGTCAGGGCAGGGCGACCCAGCCCGGTTTCCGCGGTCAGCGGCGCGTCAAGGATAGCGGGGCGCAGGAAGCACTGATCCAGCGCCACCGCCAGCCGGTTGCGGGCCGCCGGATCGAACACCGACGACAGCGGCATGCCACGCGCATCCATGCCCAGAAGCTCGGTGAAGCTGCTGCCCGCGATGCGCAGACGCCCGACGCCGGGTGCGATGCGTTCCACCAGAAAGGCGCCGCTCAGCGCCCCGGCAATGCCGCGCGGGTCGATCTCGGCGCGGAGCGGCAGCGCCCCGTCGCGGCGCAAAGCCTGCCAGTAGCCCCGGACTTCGGCAATCATCGCGGCGCAACCGGCGCCGGGGGGCTGGCTGTCCTCGCCCGATCCGCCCGGACCATTCCCGAAAAACCGCAATGCCATCGCCTTTCCTCCGCCAGTGCGTGTTGCGGGCCAAATTGCTTACCCGGGAATTAACATACAGGGATTTGTGGCCTTCGGAGCGGGAATCTATACAAATGGTTAAATGCACCGCCCGCGAAGGGCCGATCGGAGAAAGATGATGACGCATTCCATGACGGGCTTTGCCACCCGCAGAGGGCAGGGCGCGGGGGCGGGCTGGATCTGGGATCTGCGCTCGGTCAACGGGAAGGGGCTGGATCTGCGGCTGCGCGTGCCGGACTGGATCGACGGCCTGGAACAGGCGCTGCGCGCCGAACTGGGCCGGGCACTGGGGCGCGGCAACGTGAGCCTCAGCCTGCGCGTCACCCGTGATGCGCCGGAGGCCGAGGTGCTGAGGCTCAATCAGGCGACGCTGCGTGCGGTTCTGGGCGCGCTGGCGACGGTGGAGGCAGCGGCGATGGAAACCGGCGTGACGCTGACGCAGCCGTCACCCGCCGATGTGCTGACCTGGCGCGGCGTGGTGGAAAGCGGCGGGGCAGAGGAAGATACCGCACCGCTGCGCGCCGCGATCCTGGCCGATCTGCCGCCGCTTCTTGCCGATTTCGCCGCTTCGCGTGCGGCGGAAGGGGCTGCGCTGCATACGGTGATCGCGGGCCAGATCGACCGCATCGCGGAATTGCGCGCCGAGGCCGCAGCCCAGGCGGGCCTGCGCGGCACCCGTCAGGCCGAGGCGCTGCGCGCGCAGGTCGGGCGCCTGCTGGAGGCCGCCGAGGCGGCGGATGAGACGCGACTCGCGCAGGAACTGGCGCTGATCGTTGTGAAAACCGATGTGACCGAGGAACTGGACCGCCTTGCCGCCCATGTGGAGGCCGCGCGCAAGCTGCTGGCGGAACCCGGCAGCGTCGGGCGCAAGTTCGATTTCCTGATGCAGGAATTCATGCGCGAGGCCAATACGCTGTGTTCCAAGGCGCAGGATATCGGGCTGACCCGCATCGGGCTTGACCTCAAGACGGTGATCGACCAGATGCGGGAACAGGTTCAGAACGTGGAATGACCATGACGCGCAAGGGTTTGCTGCTTATCCTCTCGTCGCCCTCGGGGGCGGGCAAATCGACGCTGGCGCGGCGGCTGATGGACTGGGATCCAACGTTGCGGTTTTCGGTTTCCGCCACCACCCGCGCGCCGCGTCCGGGCGAGGTGGACGGGCGCGAATATTACTTCAAATCGCGCGCCGAATTCGAGGCGATGGCGGCGGCGGGCGAGATGCTGGAACATGCCGAGGTGTTCGGCAATTTCTACGGTTCGCCCAAGGGGCCGGTGGAAACCGCGATGGCCGAGGGGCGCGATACGCTCTTTGACATCGACTGGCAGGGCGGGCAGCAGATCCGCAACTCCAGCCTTGGCCGTGATGTGGTGTCGATCTTCGTGCTGCCGCCCTCGATTGCCGAACTTGACCGCCGCCTGCGCGGCCGCGCGCAGGACAGCGACGAGGTGATCGCGGGCCGCATGGCGAAAAGCCGCGACGAGATCAGCCATTGGGCGGAATATGATTACGTCATCGTCAACCATGACATCGACACGGCCTTCGGGGAACTGGTGACGATCCTCAGGGCCGAACGCATGCGCCGCGACCGTCAGCCCGGCCTGTCGGAGTTTGTGCGCGGCCTGAACAGGGAGTTTGACGCGCGATGATCTATGAGCTTGACGGTGTGGCACCACAGATCGCCCCGGATGCCTGGGTGGCGCCGGATGCCAATCTGATCGGCAAGGTGGTTCTGGAAGCCCGCGCCTCGGTCTGGTTCGGCGTGACCATGCGCGGCGACAACGAGGAAATCCGCGTCGGCGCAGGGTCGAATGTGCAGGAAAACTGCGTGCTGCATACCGATATGGGCTATCCGCTGATCATTGGCGCCAACTGCACGATTGGGCACAAGGCGATGTTGCATGGCTGCATCATCGGCGAGGGCAGCCTGATCGGGATGGGGGCCACCGTGCTGAATGGTGCGAAGATTGGCAAGGGCTGCCTGATCGGCGCCGGGGCGCTGATCACCGAGGGGAAGGAAATCCCCGATGGCAGTCTGGTCATGGGCGCGCCGGGCAAGGTGGTGCGGCAACTGGACGAGGCAGCGCGGGCGCGGCTCTTGAAATCTGCGGAAGGCTACCGCGCCAATGCGGCGCGGTTCCGGGCCGGGATGAAGCCGGTCACGGGCTGATCAGGCTTTGCCTTCCAGCCCCGCCGCTGCGGCGCCGGTCGCGCCGGGAATGGGCATGGTGAAAGTCTCCGCGAAGCTGGTGTAATCGTGATAGCCGACGCGGGCGAGCGGCCGGATTTTCGCGTAGTCCAGCTTGCCATCCGGTGTCAGCACATGATCGGCGACATGGATGCGCACGACCTCGCCGAACACCACATCGACCCAGCCGTGCCCTGAATTGCCGCGCAGGCGGTGGGTGGAGAGGTAACGGCATTCGAAATGCGCCGGGCTTTCGGCCACGCGCGGCCCCGGCGCGTCGATGCAGGGCGCGGCGGTGACGCCCGCGCGCAGGAATTCATCGTCACCCTCGGGCCATTCCACCGCGCTCTGGTTCATTGCCTCGCGCAGGTCATAGGTGCACATGTTCCAGACGAACCAGCCGGTTTCCTCGGCATTGATCACGGTATGTTTGCGGCGGCCGTCGGAATATTGGTTGGCGGCGAACATCACCATCGGCGGATCGAAGGTCAGGTTCTGCCACTGGCTGTAGGGGGCGAGATTGGCGACCCCGGCTTTCGAGATGGTGGACAGCCAGCCGATCGGACGCGGCACGGTGCAGGCCTTGAACGGGGAATAGGGCAGCGGGCAGGGTTCGGACCCCGGAGCGTAATGCATGTAAGGTTCCTTCCGTTGGCGCGGGTTTTCCGGTGCGGACCGGGGGTTTCACACCCCCGGTCCCCCGTGGAGTATTTCGGCAAGAAGCAGGAAGCTCAATTGCCGAGGATGCCGGGCAGGCGCAGCCCGTGATCGCGCGCGCAATCGAGTGCGATGTCATAGCCCGCATCGGCATGGCGCATGACGCCGGAGGCCGGATCGTTCCACAGCACGCGTTCAAGGCGTTTCGCGGCCTCGGGCGTGCCGTCGGCCACGATCACCACACCTGAATGCTGCGAGAAGCCCATGCCGACGCCGCCGCCGTGATGCAGGCTGACCCAGGTGGCGCCCGAGGCGGTGTTGGTCAGCGCGTTCAGGAGCGGCCAGTCCGACACGGCATCCGAGCCGTCACGCATGGCTTCGGTCTCGCGGTTGGGCGAGGCGACGGAGCCCGAATCGAGGTGGTCGCGGCCGATGACCACGGGGGCCTTGAGTTCTCCGCTGGCAACCATCTCGTTGAACATCAGCCCCGCGCGGTGGCGGTCGCCAAGGCCGATCCAGCAGATGCGCGCGGGCAGACCCTGAAAGGCGATGCGCTCGCCCGCCATGTCAAGCCAGCGGTGCAGATGCTTGTTTTCCGGGAAGAGTTTCTTCATCGCGGCATCGGTTTTCGCAATATCCTCGGGGTCGCCGGACAGCGCGGCCCAGCGGAACGGGCCGATGCCCTTGCAGAACAGCGGGCGGATATAGGCGGGGACGAAGCCGGGGAAGGCGAAGGCGTTTTCCAGCCCCTCGTCCCTAGCCACCTGACGGATGTTGTTGCCGTAATCGAGGGTGGGCACGCCGGCCTCATGGAAGCCGACCATGGCGGCGACATGCTGTTTCATCGAAGCGCGGGCGGCGCGTTCGACTTCGACAGGCGCGGCTTCCTGTTTGGCACGCCAGTCGCCCACGCTCCACCCCGCCGGGCAGTAACCATGCAGCGGGTCATGGGCGGAGGTCTGGTCGGTCACGATGTCGGGACGGGGGCCGCCCTCCTTCATGCGCTTCAGGAGTTCGGGGAATACCTCGGCGGCGTTGCCCAGCAGGCCCACCGATTTGGCTTCGCCCTTCGCCGTCCAACCGGCGATCAGCGCCAGCGCCTCATCCAGCGTTTTCGCCTTGGCATCAACGTAGCGGGTGCGCAGGCGGAAGTCGATGCGGGTCTCGTCCACCTCGACCGCGAGGCAGCAGGCCCCGGCCATCACGGCGGCCAGCGGCTGCGCGCCGCCCATGCCGCCCAGGCCGCCGGTCAGCACCCATTTGCCGGTCAGATCGCCTGCGTAATGCTGGCGTCCGGCCTCGGCGAAGGTCTCGTAGGTGCCCTGCACAATGCCTTGGGTGCCGATGTAGATCCACGACCCGGCGGTCATCTGGCCGTACATCATCAGGCCCTTGCGATCCAATTCGTTGAAATGTTCCCATGTCGCCCAATGCGGCACAAGGTTCGAATTGGCGATCAGCACGCGGGGGGCATCGGCATGGGTGCGCACGATGGCGACGGGTTTGCCCGATTGCACCAGCAGGGTTTCATCGGCCTCCAGATCCTTCAGCGCGGCGCAGATGCGGTCGAAATCCTCCCACGTCCGGGCGGCGCGGCCGATGCCGCCATAGACCACCAGCTCATGCGGGTTTTCCGCCACATCGGGGTGGAGGTTGTTCATCAGCATGCGCAGCGCCGCTTCGGCCTGCCAGTTCTTTGCATTCAGCGTGGTGCCGGTGGGCGGATAGATGTCGCGGGTGTTGTGACGGCTGTTCATGGAAGAGATCCTCAGGCGAGCAGATGGGCGGCGATGATGCCGCGCTGGATTTCGGAAGAGCCTTCGTAGATCCGCATGATGCGGACATCGCGGGCGTGGCGTTCAAGCGGGAAATCGGCGGTGTAGCCATAGCCGCCATGCAGTTGCAGCGCGCCATCGGTGACGCGCCCGGCCATTTCGGAGGCAGCGAGTTTGGCCATGCTGGCGGCCTCGCTGAAGCGCAGGCCGAGGGCGCGTTGGCGCGCGGCCTCCAGCGCCAGAAGGCGGGCGGCGCGCAGGTCCAGTGCCATGTCGGCCAGTTGCCAGCGGATGCCCTGACGATTGGCCAGCGGCTCGCCGCCGATGATGCGGGTCTTGCTCCACTCCACGGCGGCGTCCAGCGCTGCCTGTGCGATGCCGATGCACATGGCGGCGACCTCGACCCGGCCATTGTCCAGCACCTTCATCGCGGTGCGGAAGCCGGTGCCTTCGTCACCCAGCAGCGCCTCTGGCGGCAGGTGGCAATCCAGATCCAGTTCCCACACATGGCCGCCGCGCAGACCCATGGTGCGTTCGGCGCGGCCGGGCGTCAGGCCGGGAGTGCCTTTCGGCACGAGGAAGGCGCTGATGCCCCTGTGGGCTTTGGCCGGATCAGTGACGGCGTAGACGATGACGAAATCGGCCACGCCGCCGTTGGAGATGAAGCATTTGGCGCCCTTGAGGTGCCAGCCGGTCGCGGTGCGGCTGGCACGGGTGCGCATATCGGCGGGGTCGGACCCGGCGTTGCGTTCGGTCAGCGCAAAGGCCCCCAGCGTGGTGCCTTCGGCGGCCATGGGCAGCCAGTGATCGCGCTGAGCTCCGGTGCCGCCGATCAGGATGGAATCGGTAGCAAGGTAATGCGCGGTCAGCGCCGAGACGGTGGACCCGCAGCCGCCCGCCACAAGTTCGACCGCCCTGAGCAGCGCCTGCGCGCTGATCCCCGCGCCCCAGGGCTCTGGCAGGTTGGCACCCATCATGCCGGTCGCGGCCAGCGCCGCGAGCTGGTCATGGACGAAGGCGCCGCTTTCATCTGTCGCGGCGGCTTTCGGCGCCAGTTCCTGCGCGCAGAAGCGGGCGAGCATGTCGAGGAAGGCGCGTTCCTCGTCGCTGAGCATATGGAAAAGGTCAGTCATGGTCGGCAAGTCCAAGGCGGTGCAGGATCGCGGCGCGGTCGGCGCCAAGCTGCGGCGCGGAGATGGAGGAGATCGGCTTTTCGCCATTGAAGCGAACGGGTTGCCCGATGGTCCTGGCATGGCCCAGCACCGGATGCGGCAGGTCGCTGACCAGCCCGCGCGCCTGCGCATGGGGGCTTTCCGCCGCCTGCGCCAGCGTTTGCACCTCGGCTGTGGGGATACCCGCGCCAGCAAGGGCGGCGACCACTTCGGCCATCGGGCGCGGGCTGGTCCAGGCTTCGATCATCGCGCGGACCTCGGGTTCATGCGCGGTACGGGCCTCATCTGTTGCCAGATGCGGTGCGGGCGTCACGCCGATCAGGGCGCAAAGCCGCTGCCACTGACCATCGCCCAGCACCGCGATCACCGCCTGCCCGTCGGCGCAGGTGAAGCATCCGAAGGGGGTGGACAACGGGTGACGGTTGCCGGTGCGCGCGGGCGCCTTCCCGGCGTAGAAATGCAGTGCATGGCTGGTGGGCAGCAGGGAGAACAGCGCGTCAAACATTGCCACGTCGATCATGGCGCCTTCGCCAGTGCGGTCACGCTGGTGCAGCGCGGCGAGGATGGCCCAGCTTGCGTAAAGACCGGCCATCAGATCGCCGTAGCTTTCGCCCACCTTCAGGGCCGCGCCGCCTTCCTCGCCCGTTGCGGCCATCAGGCCGGACATGGCCTGCGCCACAAGATCATAGGCCGGAAGGTGTGCTGCCGGGCCAGACTGGCCGAAGCCGGAGATCGAGGCATAGATCAGCCCCGGTTTCGCCGCGCGCAGATCCTCGGCGCCCAGCCCCAGACGGGCCGCGACGCCGGGGCGGAAGTTTTCCACCACCACATCGCACTGCAGCGCAATGTCGCGGGCAAGCGCCTGATCCGCCGGGGATTTCAGATCCAGAACGATGGATTGCTTCCCCCGGTTCACCAGCGTGAACAGCGCGCTTTCACCCTGCACGAAGGGGCCGATATGGCGGTAGTCATCGCCTGAGGGCGGCTCCAGCTTGATGATTTCAGCGCCCAGATCGGCCAGCAGCGCGGTGCAGAACGGACCCGCCAGAACGCGGGTCAGATCGAGCACACGCAGGCCGTCCAGCGGCTTCATGCCAGCGCCGGGGGCGCAATGCCCGCCGCCTCCACCAGTGCGCCGCTGCCGGCCAGACGCGCGGCGGTAGCCAGATCGGGCGCCATGTAGCGGTCGTCTTTCAGCGACGGAACCTCCGCCCGCAGCCGCGCCACCACCCCCGCCAGTGGTGCAGAGGTCGCCAGCGGTGCGCGGAATTCCACGCCCTGCGCGGCACACAGCGCCTCGACCCCCAGAATGACGTTCAGGTTCTCGACCATGCGCCCCAGCCGCCGCGCGCCATGCGCAGCCATGGAGACGTGATCCTCCTGATTGGCGGAGGTCGGCGTGCTGTCGGTGACGCAAGGGTGGGCCAGATGCTTGTTCTCGCTCATCAGCGCCGCGGTGGTGACCTCTGCGATCATCAGGCCCGAATTGAGGCCGGGGTTCGGCGTCAGGAAAGGCGGCAGGTCGAAGCTGAGCGTCGGGTCTACCATCAGCGCCACGCGGCGCTGCGCGATGGCGCCGGTCTCGCTGAGCGCAAGGGCGATCATATCTGCTGCAAAACCAACGGGTTCTGCGTGGAAGTTGCCACCCGAAACAATGGCCCCGTCGCTGAGCACAAGCGGGTTGTCGGTGGCGGCATTGGCCTCGATCTCCAGCGTGCGGGCGGCCTGGCGCAGAATGTCCATCGCGGCGCCGGTCACCTGCGGCTGGCAGCGGATGCAGTAAGGGTCCTGCACCCGGCTGTCGCCCTCGCGGTGGCTTTCACGGATCTCCGACCCGTCCAGCAGCGCGCGCATGAAGGCGGCGGCTTCGATCTGTCCGACGTGACCGCGCAGCGAATGGATTTCCGGCCGCAGGGGCGCGGTCGATCCCATGATCGCGTCGGTGGAGAGGGCCGAGACAGTCAGCGCGGTCGTTGCCGCGCGCCAGGCGCCAAACAGGCCGGCCAGCGCATAGGCGGTGGAAAACTGCGTGCCGTTGATCAGCGCCAGCCCTTCTTTCGGGCCAAGCGTGATCGGCGAAAGGCCAGCATCGGCAAGGGCTTCGGCGGCGGGTTTGACCTGGCCTGCGAACTCTGCCTCGCCCGCGCCCAGCATGGCGGCGGCCATATGTGCCAGCGGTGCCAGATCACCCGAGGCGCCGACCGAGCCCTGCGCCGGGATCACCGGGGTCACGCCCTTGTCGAGCATCGCCTCCAGCATCGCCACGACCTCCCACCGCACGCCCGAGGCACCACGGCCCAGCGACAGCAGCTTCAGCGCCATCATCAGCCGCGCGGTGGCGCGGGGCATCGGGTCGCCCACGCCGCAGCAATGGCTGAGGATCAGGTTTTTCTGAAGCTTTGCAGTATCTTGTGCGGCAATCTTCAGGCTTGCCAGCTTGCCGAAGCCGGTGTTCACCCCATAGACCGGCACGTCGCCCGCGGCGGCGGCGGCGATTCTGGCTGCGGCGGCTTCGACGCCTGCGCGGGCCTCGGGTGCCAGACGCGCCGGGGCTTCGGTGCGCCACAGCCGTTCAAGCTGGTCAAGCGTGGTCTGGCCGGGGATCAGGATTTCAGGCGTCAAGTTGGCCTCCGAAGATGCGGGCGTGAAGGGGCGTGGCCCCGATGCGATAGGCGAGTTCTGCCGGGTGCCGGGCCTGCCAGATCGCCAGATCGGCGCGGAAGCCGGGCGCGATCCGGCCTTCCTCGGTCTGACCCAGTGCGCGGGCGGCGATGTGGGTGGCGCCGGACAGTGCCTCTTCCGGTGTCAGGCGGAACAGGGTGCAGGCCATGTTCATGGCAAGGCAGAGCGAGGTCATCGGCGCGGTGCCGGGGTTGCAATCTGTCGCGACCGCCATGTCGACCCCTGCCGCGCGCAGCGCCGCCACGGGCGGAAGCTGCGTTTCGCGCAGGGCGTAGAAGGCGCCGGGCAGGATCACCGCCACCGTACCCGCCGCCGCCATGGCCTGCGCGCCTTCGGCATCCAGATACTCCAGATGGTCGGCACTCAGCGCCCCGTGCCGCGCCGCCAGCGCCGCGCCATGCAGGTTCGACAATTGTTCGGCATGAAGCTTGACGGGCAGGTTCAATGCGCGTGCCTCGGCAAAGACGCGGGTGATCTGGTCGGGGGAAAAGGCGATACCCTCGCAGAAACCGTCCACCGCATCGACCAAGCCTTCGGCATGGGCGCGGTGCAGGGCGGGGATCACCTGTTCGGTGATGTAATCATCGGCGCGACCTTTGTATTCGGCCGGAATGGCATGGGCACCAAGGAAGGTGGTGCTGATCCGCACCGGGCGCAGGGTGGCCAGCCGCCGCGCCACGCGCAGCATCCGAAGCTCGGTCTCGATGTCCAGGCCATAGCCCGATTTGACCTCGATCCGCGTCACGCCCTCGGTCAGCATCTGGTCCAGCCGGGGCAGAGCCTGCGCGAGCAGGCTGTCCTCTGATGCCGCGCGGGTTGCGCTTACGGTCGAGACAATGCCACCGCCGGCGCGGGCGATTTCTTCGTAAGAGGCGCCGGTCAGCCGCATCTCGAATTCCCGTGCGCGATTGCCGCCAAACACCAGATGGGTGTGACAGTCGATCAGGCCCGGCGTCACCAGCCGTCCGCCCAGATCGGTGACAGGTGCGGCCGAGGCGGGCAGGTCGCCCATCGGCCCGACCCAGGCAATGCGATCGCCTTCAAGGACAATGGCGGCCTCGGGAATCAGGCCATAGCCCCCCGTCATCGTCGCTACTGTGGCATTGGTCAGAATCATCGCGCTCCCCGCTTGATTTTGTCTGCGCTTGATGTGATTATTTCTGCACATAATAACATCTGTCAAGAGGATGCGATGACGGTGATCTGGGCGGAGACGGCATTGCTGCCGAATGGCTGGGCCGAAGCGGTACGCGTGGAGATGGCGGAGGGGCGCATTACGTCCGTCACGCCGGGCACCGCGCCAGAAGGGCAGCGGGTCGGCTGCCTGCTGCCCGCCGGGCAGAACCTGCATTCGCACGCATTCCAGCGCGCCATGGCGGGGATGACAGAGCGGCGCGGCGCAGGGCAGGATTCGTTCTGGACCTGGCGGACCCTGATGTATCGCTTCCTCGACCATCTGACGCCCGAGGATGTGCAGGCCATCGCCGCGCTGGTGCAGGTGGAGATGCTGGAGGCCGGTTTTGCCGGGGTCAGCGAGTTTCATTACCTGCATCATCAGCCGGGCGGTGCCCCCTATGCCGATCTGGCCGAAATGTCGGCGCGTATCGTCGCGGCGGCGGCAGAGACCGGCATCGGGCTGACGCTCTTGCCGGTCGCTTACGAACGCGGCGGCTGTGACGGGCGGGCGCTGACCACGGGGCAGTTGCGTTTTGGCAATGCGCCTGATCGCTTCGCCCGGCTGCATGAGGCCGCCGCTAAGGCGGTCGCGACGCTGCCGGACGGCGTGATCGGTGTGGCGCCGCATTCGCTGCGCGCGGTGCGCCCGGAAACCCTGGCCGCGATGCCGGGCTTCGGTGGGCCGGTGCATCTGCATCTGGCCGAACAGGTGGCCGAGGTGGAGGAAGTGCAGGCAGCTTACGGCGCACGGCCGACCGAATGGCTGCTGGCGCATGCGCCCGTGGATACGCGCTGGTGCCTGATCCATGCGACGCAGATGCTGCCCGCCGAGACAGAGGCGCTGGCACGCACGGGCGCGGTGGCGGGGCTGTGCCCGATCACCGAGGCCAATCTGGGCGACGGCATCTTTGACGGAATGCGCTGGCAGGCGGCGGGCGGTGTGTTCGGCGTGGGCTCGGACAGCAATATCCGCATCTCGCAGGCCGAGGAACTGCGGTCCTACGAATATTCGCAGCGTCTGCGTGATCGGGGCCGGGCGATGCTGGCGACCGCCGATGCCTCGAACGGGCGGGTGCTGGTGGAAAGTGCGGCGCGGGGTGGGGCGCAGGCGGGCGGTCGGGCCGCCGGGGCGATTGGGCCGGGGCTGTGGGCCGATCTTCTTGCGCTGGACACCGGCGCGCTGATGCTGGAGGGGCGGCGCGAGGATGCGATCCTCGATGTCTGGATCTTCGCGGGCGATGATCGGCTCGTGGCCGATCTGTGGTCCGCAGGGCGTCATGTGGTGCGGGGCGGGCGCCATGTGGCGCGCGACAGTATCGAGACACGCTACCGCGCGGTCATGCGGCGGCTGGTGGGGGTCATGTAATGGCTTCGGGCCTCAAAGGTCCGGCGCGCGCGGGCGACTGGGTCCAGGTCTGGGTTCCGGGTGGGAAGCGGTACAAGGGCGGCTGCCCCCGGTCTCCGGCCACCCTCCGGGATATTTTGTCAGAGTGAAAGAGCCGCGTCTCAGAGGACCGGCGCCTTGTCGATGCGGGACAGCGGTTCATTCACATCAAGGATCAGGCCACGGATGCCGGTGATGCCGAAGCCCTGAAGCCGGGCGGTATGCATGGTCAGATAGGCTTCGGCCTCGGCCCGGCTGGCGAAGCCGTAGATGCCGCCCGCGATGCCCTGCGCCTGATCTTCGGTCCAGTATTTGAACAGGAAGCCCGGCTCGGCTGCGATGGATTGCGCCAGCCCTTCGAAAGCGGAGGCCATTTCGGCACCCCAGGGGCCGGAATGGGGAAAATCGACCTGAACGAGGGTGACGGGCATCGGGGCCTCCTGCATGCGTTGCAGGGCGAGGCTAGGCGGCGCGGGGCGGGCTGTCCAGTGGCTCGGGGCCTGCGGCGGCGAGGCGGCGGCGCACGATGCGGGTGAGGCGGCGGTGCAGCGGCGAGATACGGTGCCGCAGGTGTAATGCGGCATAGACCGGCTGGCGCAGCACCGGCGCATCGCTCACCCGGCGAAAATGGCCGCTGGCAACAAGCCCGGTCGCGGTTTTCTCCAGCACATAACCCGCGCCGCCCATCGCGCTCAGCAGGCTGGCGACGGTGGCGCTTTGGCCAACCGAAATGGCGGAGCCTGCGAGTTGCGGCGTCACCTCGCGGTGCATCCGTTCGAATGCGGGCGAGAAATGCGCGAAGACAAAACTGTCGGGGCTGACCTGTTCCAGCGTCTCGGCCTCGGACGAGACCATGACATAGGGCACTTCGCCCACGGTTTCGAAATGCAGATCGGGGTGGGGCTTGGGCGAGAACATCACCGCAAAATCCTGCACCCCGGTCAGCAGGTCGGCGCACATCTGATTGGAGTAATCGGGCTCGATATAAAAGGCGGTTTCCGGCAGGGCGCGGCGGAAATCGGCGACCCATTCGCCGATATGCTGGGCGGCAAGGTCATTCTGGATGCCCAGCCGGATCAGCTGTGCCGCGCGGTCGGGCAGGCGGATGCGGCGGCGCGCCTCGTTCCACTCATGGCGCAGGCTGCGGGCATGGGATTCGAAGCGCCGCCCTTCCATCGTCAGATCGGTGCCTGCGCGGGACCGGGCAAAAAGCCGGGCGCCCAACGCCGCTTCCAGCGCCGCGATCCGGGCCGAGACGGTGCTTTGTGTCACGTCCAGCCGTTCGGCGGTGCGGTTGAAGCTGCGCGTTTCACAAAGGTCGAGAAACGTGTCCAGAAGGTCGATCTGCATGGCGGCACCGTGATCGGGTTTTCCGATCAATAGGGCGCGTCCGG